>CBDFJM010000007.1:0-1071477 GCA_965248595.1 Dehalococcoidia bacterium | reverse complement strand
CGCGGTGACAGGCCTGACCAATGACGTCGTGTACACCTTCCAGCTCCGCGGGTTGAACGCCAGCGGCCACAGCCTGGCCTCTGACAGGCTCGACGCCACGCCCAAGGCTGTACCATACGCCCCGACCAACCTGTCGGCCGCGGGAGGGAACGGGCAGGTCGCTCTGTCCTGGGACGACCCCGAAGACGACACAATCACGGGATACAAGTACAGCACAGACGGCGGCACGACCTTCGCGGAAATCGGTGGCAGCGGCGCTACCACCACCACCTACACCGTGACCGGCTTGACCAACGGCGTCACGCACACCTTGGCGCTGCGCGCCGTGAACGATCTCGGCAACGGCGCGCCCTCCACCGTAAGCGCCTTGATGGTACCGGTCGCCCCCGCGAAGCTGTCGGCCGCGCCGGGTGACGGCCAGGTTGCGCTCTCCTGGGCCGATCCCGGCAACGCCACAATCACGAAGTACCAGTACAGCACCGCCGGGGGGGCGAATTTCTCGGACTTCGACGGCGGCAGCAACTCGGCCACCACTGCATACACCGTCACCGGCCTGACCAACTACCAGGAGTATTCGTTCCAAATCCGCGCGGTAAACGCCTCCGGCGAAGGGCCGGCCTCAAACAGCGCCAGCGCCACTCCAGGGCTCCGAAGCCAGCCAAGCCGACCGGGTTGGGAGCGGTGGCTAGCGACACCGAGTGACGCTGAGCTGGGATAACCCCGGCAACTCGACGATAACCGGGTACGAGCTAGCGGAGGTGATCCCGGAGGACTGGCTCACCGCCTCCGGCGGCGCGGCCGGCGCCCATTTCGGGATTTCCGTAGCAATCGACGGCGACACGGCCGTAGTAGGGGCGGACCGGGCAAATGATAGGAGGGGTTCGGCCTATATATTCACCGGGGATTCCACCGGTGACTGGACCCAGCAGGTCAAGCTCGACGGCGAAGAGACGGGCGACCAGTTCGGGTGGTCCGTTGCGGTGGACGGGGACACCGTAGTGGTTGGAGCCCACGCATACGACGGCGAAGACGCTAGCAATACTACCCTGGTAAATTCCGGTGCGGCCTACGTAATCACCAAGCCCGACACCGACGCCAACGGCGACGGCTCGACAGACTGGACAGACTGGAACTCTCTGGATGACGATGGCAGGGCTGGGCTGACGGCCAAGCTGGCCCCCACTGTCCCCGAGGAGTACGCCTTCTTCGGAGGTTCCGTAGCTCTGGCCGGCAACACCCTGGCGATTGGGTCTCGCCTCTATGACGCCGGGGGCCGTTTGGGCGCCGGTGCGGCCTATGTGTTCACCAAGGATTCGGGTACCGGTGTGTGGAGCCAAGCGGCCAAGCTCACCGCCTCCACAAGCTTGCAACTCGCCTATCTCGGGTACTCGTTAGCGGTGGACGGCGACACTGTATTGGTAGGGGCGTACGGGGACGACACGGTCTTCGGTGAGTTAGGAAGCGGTTCGGCCTACGTCTTTGACAAGCCTCCCGGAGGCTGGACCGACGGAAATGAGACTGCCAAGCTGACCGCCTCCGACCGCCAGCCGAGCGGCTACTTCGGGTTTTCCGTAGCTCTGGACGGCGACACTGCGGTGATCGGAGCAAGTCAGCACAGCGACCCCGAAATCGGCGCCGGTTCCGGTGCTGCCTATGTCTTCGCCAGGGAATCGGGTGTGTGGGGCGAGAAAGCCAGGCTCACCCACTCCGACGCCGCAGCTGGAGATAACTTCGGAGTGTCCGTGGCGGTAGAGGATGGCACGGTCGTAGTTGGGTCGTGGCAAGACGACGACAACGGCCGAAATTCCGGTTCGGCGTATGTTTTCGAGAAGCCTGACCTCGGCTGGGCCAGCACCTTTGAGACCCTCAAGCTCACCGCCCCTAACGGCGCGGCCAACGACAGGTTCGGATGGTCAGTGGCAGTGGACCTGGATGATCAACGCGGTGATCTCGCACTGGTTGGGGCGTACAGTGACGACAACGTAGCTGTTGTGGATTCCGGTTCGGTCTATGTGCTCGGAATCCCGAGTTGGATGGACATTGGCCTCAGCGACCATCAGACCACAAATCACACAGTGACCAGCCTGACCAACGGAACAGAGTACGCGTACCAAATCCGGGCGCTGAACCGAAGTGGCGCTGGTCCTGCCTCGGACGGAGCCAGCGCCACTCCGTTGGGGAAGCCGGTCGCGCCCGTCCTGAGCGCACAGGCGGGCGACGGCCAGGTGACGTTGAGCTGGACTGCGGCCACCGCCGACGCCACTATCGCCCCTATCACGAAGTACGAGTACAACACCGACGGCGGTACGACCTTCACGAGTATTCCCGACAGCGGGCCGGGCACCGACAATTACCCGGTGCTCGGCCTGACCAACCTCACCACGTACACGTTTGCGGTGCGGGCGGTGAACGTGATCGGAGAGGGTCCTGCGGCCACAAAAGATGCCAAGCCCGCAAGTGCGACACCGGCCGCGCCGGACCTCTCCGCAACCGCGGGCGACACCCAGGTGAAGCTGGAGTGGGCCGACCCCAGCGACTCTTCGATCGATAAATACCAGTACAGCACCGACGGCGGCACTAGCTTCATCGACATCGACGTCGAAGACATCGACTACAGCGTCGCGAACACCATCGGTTACACCGTTACCAGTCTGACCGACGGCACCCGCCTGACCAACGACACCGAGTACACGTTCCATATCCGCGCGGTGGACAACCAGGCTCTTCAGCCATACGGCGATGCCTCGGACGTCACTGCCACACCGGCGGGTACGCTACCAGACTCGCCGTTGAATCTCGCGGCGGAGCCGGGCCACGAAGAGGTGCGTCTGAGTTGGGGCGACCCCGACGACGCTTCGATCGATAAATACCATTACAGCATCGACGGAGTCACGAACTCAACCAACATCAGTGCCGACGCCACCACATACACCATTACCGGCCTCACCAACGGCACCACGTACACGTTCCAAATCTGGGCGGAGAACGCAACCGACGTTGGCCCTGCCTCGGCGATCGACGCCAAGCCTCTGCCGCCTCAACTAGTTCGCCCTACCTTGGAGCCCCCGGAGGAGGGCAATGGTGAGGTGAAGCTGAAATGGGCTTACACCCACGTTGAGACAAAAGAGACCATACTCAGATACGAGGTATTGCACTTGCTCCAGACCAGCAAGCTGGACGGCGTGGGGGGCGACAAGTTCGGGTATGCGGTGGCGGTGGACGGCGACACAGCGGTGATCGGGGCCTATCAGGACAATGGCGAAGGCGCTGATTCCGGCGCGGCCTACGTCTTCACCAGGAATGAGGGTGTGTGGACCCAGGCGGCCAAGCTGACCGCCTTCGATGGCGCGGCTTACGACAACTTCGGGATTTCCGTGGCGGTGGACGGTGATACTGTCGTGGTTGGGGCGCCTGGGAACGACGGCGCCGGCGCTGATTCCGGCTCGGTCTACGTATTCGTGAAGCCCACTGGGGCCTGGGCCACCAGTACTGAGACCGCCAAGCTCACGGCTTCCGACGGCGCGGCCCTCGACTACTTCGGGTATTCCGTGGCGGTGGACGGTGACACCGTCCTAGTAGGAGCGTACCAGGACGACGACGAGGAAAACGACTCAGAAGATTCTGGTTCGGCCTACATATTCACCAAACCCAACAGCAGTGGCAGCTGGGCCGACTGGAACCCCATGAAAGACACTGAGACGGCCAAGTTGACCGCCTCCGACGGCGCCGATGACGACTGGTTCGGGGTTTCCGTAGCATTGGACGGCAACACCGCTGTGATCGGGGCGTCCGGGGACGATGACAAAGGCATTGACTCGGGTTCGGCTTACGTATTCGTGAAGCCCTCCGGTGCCTGGGCCGACGGGAATGAGACCGACGAGCTGACCGCCTCCGACGGCGAGGCGCAGGATAACTTCGGGTATTCCGTAGCGGTGGGCGTTGATACCGTGGAGGTTAGTGGTGCCGAGGTGGAAGTTGCCACCGTCGTGGTGGGAGCGTATCAGCACGACCCCATTGACCCCCATTCAGACCCCGATTCACCCTTGTACCTTCTGGATGCCGGTGCGGCCTATGTCTTCACCAGAGATTCGGGAGGCGTGTGGGACGGTGGGGAAAAGCTGACTGCAGACGATGGCGATGCTCTCGACTACTTCGGGTATTCGGTGGCGGTGGACGTTGATACCGTGGTGGTTGGTGCGTACGGGGACGACGACAACGGCTCTGCTTCAGGTTCGGCTTACGTCTTCACCAGGGATTCCAACGGTGAATGGAGCCAGAAGAAAGAGCTGACCGACGAAGACGGCGAGGCGGGCGATTGGTTCGGGTATTCCGTAGCGGTGGACACTGCTGGTCACACCGCCTTGGTGGGGGCCGGCTCGGCCCACGTGCTGGACATCCATGACTGGGAGTCCGTCCCCGGAATCGGAGGCCAACTTCCCACCGAGCACACGGTGGAAAATCTATTTAATGGCCGAGTATATGACTTCCAGGTCCGCGCGGTGAACCTCCGCAGCCCAGGGCCCCAGGCAGAAGGGGAAGCCATCCCTCAAGCCAACGACCCGCCTGTGGCGATGGGTGACTCCACCACGACTGCCGAGGACACGGCCATCGTCATTAGGGTGTTGGACAACGACTCCGACGTGGACGGTGACAGCCTCAGCGTCATAGAGGTGAGCACACCAAGCAACGGGAGCGTCGCGATCACAGGCGCCGGGACCACCGTCACCTATACTCCTAATGCTAACTTCCACGGTTCCGACTTGTTCACCTACAAGGTGAGCGACGGAAAAGTAGTAACAGACGCCGCTACGGTCACCGTCATCGTCACTTCAGTTAACGACCTGCCTGTGGCGATGGGTGACTCCACCACGACTGACGAAGACAGGGCCATCGTCATTAGGGTGTTGGACAACGACACGGACGCGGACGGGGACGCCCTCAGCGTAACTGCGGTGAGCGTACCTAGCAATGGCCGCGCCGCGATCACGAGCGTCGGGGCCACCGTCACCTACACCCCTAACGCCAACACCAATGGCCCCGACTCCTTCACCTATACAGTGAGCGACGGGAACGGGGGTACGGACACCGGTACGGTCACCGTCACCGTCACTGCGGTGGACGACGAACCTGCCAACCGCTCGCCTAGGTTCAACGAGGGCCTCAACACCACCCGCACCGTCCCGGAGAACGCAGAAGTGGGCATGGCTGTGGGGGACCCAGTGAACGCCAGGGACTCGGATAATGACCGGCTGGAGTACTGGCTGTGGGGAATGGATCGAGCCTCCTTCGACGTGGACCCTAGCACAGGGCAGCTCACCACCAAGACAGCGTTGGACTACGAGGTCAAGAACGAATACTCGGTGCGGGTGAGTGCCCGGGACCGCCGAGGGGGTGTCGATGGGATCATAGTTACCATCAGCGTTGAGAACGTTGATGAGCCACCGGCACGTCCAGCAGCACCCGACCTCAAGGCCACCAGCCACTCTACCCTGGCAGTAAACTGGACGGCGCCCGACAACCAGGGACCGGAGATCACGGATTACGACTTGCAATACCGTGAAGCTGACGGGGAGTTCAAAGACGTCGGGTACGGCGGCACCGGCATATCCATGACCCTGAGCGATCTTAAGCCTGAGACCGGCTACGAGGTGCAGGTGCGGGCTATCAACGCCGAGGGAGTCAGCCCTTGGTCGGAATCAGGCAGAGGCGAGACTGAAGAAGCGCCGCCCCCACCTACTCCTACGCCTACACCCACGGCGGAGCCTACGCCTGCACCCACGGCTGAGCCTACGTCTACACCCACGGCTGAGCCTACGCCTACACCCACGGCGGAGCCTACGCCTACACCCACGGCGGAGCCTACGCCTGCACCCACGGCGGAGCCAGCGCCGTCCGAGGCGGACGGCGGGGACGAAGGATTCCCCTGGTGGGCTATCGTCGTGGTAGTGATTGGGGTAGTCGCTGGAGTCGTTCTCATAATTGTGGTGCGACGTAGCCGGAGATAGGAGAGGAAGCTACTGTCGCATCCGTCGGAGTGAAACTACGGAACAGGAAGACCTTGGTGACAAGTTGTAACATACCTACCCTCCCCGAGTTTGGCCTCGGCAAACCCAACCCCAGCCGGGGACGGGTCTTGCTCATCGCTGTTTTCTTCCTGACATTGGCGCTTGCCATTGCATCACCTAGTACGGCACAGGCGCAGTCGCGGTGCGACGACAGCGTTGCCGTACCCGACCCTTCCGCCAATTCCGGCCTAATCGCCGATTGCGAAGCGTTGCTTGACGCCAAAGCAACTCTTGACCCCGGCAATGTGTTGGACTGGAACGTCAACACGCCTATCACTGACTGGGAAGGCATCTCCGTCTCGCATGGCCGGGTCACTGGACTCACCGCCAATGGGAAAGGGCTTGCAGGTTCGATCCCGTCGGAGCTGGGCAACCTCACCGCATTGACGCTTCTCTATCTCAACGGCAACAAGCTCACCGGCCCCGTCCCCGCTGAGCTGGGCAACCTCACCGCATTGACGCTTCTCTATCTCAACGGCAACAAGCTCACCGGCCCCATCCCCGCTGAGTTGGGCAACCTGACCGCGTTGACCCGCCTCTATCTTCATAGCAACAAGCTCAGCGGCCCCATCCCCGCCGAGTTGGGCAACCTCACTGACCTGGCGCAGCTCTACCTCTCCGGCAACGAGCTGAGCGGCCCAACCCCAACTGAGTTGGGCAACCTGACCGCGTTGACCCGCCTCTATCTTCAGAGCAACAAGCTCAGCGGCCCCATCCCTGCAGAGCTGGGCGACCTCACCAACCTGACCCACCTCTATCTTCAGAGCAACAAGCTCAGCGGCCCCATCCCTGCAGAGCTGGGCAACCTGACCGCATTGACGCTTCTCTATCTCAACGGCAACGAGCTCACCGGCCCCGTCCCCCCAGAGCTGGGCAACCTCACCGACCTGGCGCAGCTCTACCTCTCCGGCAACGATCTCAGCGGCCCAACCCCAACTGAGCTGGGCGACCTCACCAACCTGACGATCCTCTACCTTCACAACAACAAGCTCACCGGTCTCATCCCGCCAGAGCTGGGCGATCTGACCGCGTTGACCCGCCTCTATTTCTATGGCAACGAGCTCACCGGCCCCGTCCCCCCAGAGCTGGGCAACCTCACCGACCTGGCGCAGCTCTACCTCTCCGGCAACGATCTCAGCGGCCCCATCCCATCTGAGTTGGGCAACCTGACCGCATTGACGCTTCTCTATCTCAACGGCAACAAGCTCACCGGTCCCATCCCCCCAGAGCTGGGCGACCTCACCGACCTGACGATCCTCTATCTTTCCAACAACAAGCTCACCGGCCCCGTCCCCGCTGAGTTGGGCAACCTGACCGCGTTGACCCGCCTCTATCTTCATAGCAACAAGCTCAGCGGCCCCATCCCTGCAGAGCTGGGCGACCTCACCAACCTGACCCACCTCTATCTTCAGAGCAACGAGTTGAGCGGCCCAATCCCAACTGAGTTGGGCAACCTCACCGACCTGACGATCTTCTACCTTCACGACAACCAACTCACCGGTCTCATCCCCCCAGAGCTGGGCGACCTCACCGACCTGACGATCCTCTACCTCTCCGGCAACGATCTCAGCGGCCCCATCCCATCTGAGTTGGGCAACCTCACCGACCTGGCAATCCTCTACCTTCACGACAACCAACTCACCGGCCCCGTCCCCCCAGAGCTGGGCAACCTCACCGACCTGGCGCAGCTCTACCTCTCCGGCAACGAGCTGAGCGGCCCAATCCCAACTGAGCTGGGCAACCTCACCGACCTGGCAATCCTCTACCTTCACGACAACCAACTCACCGGTCTCATCCCCCCAGAGCTGGGCAACCTCACCGACCTGGCGCAGCTCTACCTCTCCGGCAACGAGCTGAGCGGCCCAATCCCCCCAGAGCTGGGCAACCTCACCGACCTGGCAATCCTCTACCTTCACGACAACCAACTCACCGGTCTCATCCCCCCAGAGCTGGGCAACCTCACCGACCTGGCGCAGCTCTACCTCTCCGGCAACGAGCTGAGCGGCCCAATCCCAACTGAGCTGGGCAACCTCACCGACCTGGCAATCCTCTACCTTCACGACAACCAACTCACCGGTCTCATCCCCCCAGAGCTGGGCAACCTCACCGACCTGGCGCAGCTCTACCTCTCCGGCAACGAGCTGAGCGGCCCAATCCCAACTGAGCTGGGCAACCTCACCGACCTGGCAATCCTCTACCTTCACGACAACCAACTCACCGGTCTCATCCCCCCAGAGCTGGGCAACCTCACCGACCTGGCGCAGCTCTACCTCTCCGGCAACGAGCTGAGCGGTCCAATCCCAACTGAGCTGGGCAACCTCATCAAACTGACGGTTCTCAATCTAGGCGGCAATAAACTCAGCGGCTCTATCCCCTCAGAGCTGGGTGACTTGAACGTCCTGACGGAGGTCTACCTCAACGGCAACGAACTCACCGGTCCCATCCCACCAGAGTTGAGCAACCTCATCAAACTGTCGGTTCTCAATCTAGGCGGCAACAAACTCAGCGGCTCCATCCCCTCAGAGCTGGGTGACTTGAACGTCCTGACGGAGGTCTACCTCAACGGCAACGAACTCACCGGCTCCATCCCACCAGAGTTGAGCAACCTCATCAAACTGTCGGTTCTCAATCTCCATTGCAACACGTTGACGGGCGCTGTCCCACCTGAATTGGGTAACGCTGCCTTCCTCACTACACTGACCATCGGTGGAAACCACTTCACCGAACCCCTGCCGGCTCTTGGCGGAGTCACGGTTACCTCGACCGATGAAATGTGCGGCAGCGCATTCAACGCCAGTCCCACCTTCAGTGAAAGTGGCCCTGCTACCCGGATCGTTGTCGAGAACTGGAACACCAACCACGACATCGGAAACCCCGTCGAAGCGACCGATGCCGACAACGATTCACTCATCTATTCTCTCTTGGGGAATGACGCGGCATCCTTCGGAATCGACTCGTCGACCGGGCAACTGAAGAAAAAGGCTGCACTGGACAGGGCGACGAAGGACTCCTATTCGGTGACCGTGAGGGCCGATGACTCCTACGGTGGTTCCGCCATCATTTCGGTCACCATCAGCGTTATCGCCTTACCCTCCGAGCCCATCATCGGCACGATCACAATAGGGAATGAAGAATTGACGGTGCCGTGGAGCGCGCCCACCAGAGACAGCGGCTCTGCGATCATCGCCTACGACCTGCGATACCGGCCCAGCGGAGGCGCGGAGTGGGAGTTAGTGGACGACGCCTGGACTCGAGGGACCGGAACGCCGCCTTTCAGATACAAGATACGGTCGCTCACTAACGGTACTGTGTACGAGGTGCAGGTACGGGCGGTGAACGGTGTCGCGGAAGGCCCATGGTCCTCTACGGAGGCAGGGACGCCTGTTGCTGTGGCGGAACCAGCCGTGAACCCCAGGCCCCCGGAGACGGACAAAGGAGGGGCACAGCTTTCGGCCCTAGCAGTGGCGCTGATGGTTATTGGAGGGTTGGCGATCGGAGCAATCGCTGGAGGCATCGTAGTAGCTGGGGTATACCGTCGATGGGGCTGGACGAGCTTCTTATGGGGGGCCGACAGTCCCCCAGCAGTGATCGCCTGGGGCGTAGCCACGGCAGTGCGTTGGCTGAATAGTTCGCTCACATCCATAGCCCGCACCGTAGCTACAGCCGTGCGGACAGCGGTGCGATGGGCGTTGGATAGTGCGCTCACATCCATAGCTCACGACGTGGCAACCGTAGTCCGAGGTGTGGTTCGAATGGTGAGGCGAAACCACTAGAGGCACGATTGGCGTTAGGAGCCTTGAGCTGAATGGACGTGGCTCCCACGCCCCGCCGGTGTCCAGGACAGCCCCGTGCTGGCATGTAAGTCGGATAGTCAGTTCCCTTGGGTCTGCTGCAATCCGTGGGGATTGCCTTGGAGCGGCACGAGGCACTCCCAGAGCAATGTGGCTCCCGGGATGCGGACGGCAACACATACGGTGGGATTACATCGAATAGCCGGAAGGTAAGTAAATGTCCGTAAACGGGCTTTTGAAAGCTACTGCCCGTGTGCTCGGCTTGGTATCTGTAGGGCAAAGGCAGCCGCAGGGCAAGAACCATCAACCCGACGGTGTCGAGTTGATGAACGCTCCCTACCCGGCCAATTGGATCGAGGAACGGCTTGGAGACTGGGCTTCAGAGAAGGGAAGGTTCGTAGGATCTCTAGTACTCAGTCAACCTAATTGTTGGCAGGATAGAGATGGTGAAGCTTGACTCGGGCGTCCACAGTGGAGAATCTCCAGTCAATGGTTGCTCCGGCTTGGTTTCGTTCTGCCTCCAGGGCCGCGATCTCGCCACTCAAAGTCTCTTCATCGGCAATACGCCGGCGCAGGACTCGCCTGGCCAAGACACTGAACTCGATCTCTGCCATGTTGAGCCAACTACCGTGCTTGGGAGTGTAGTGAAACTCCAAGCGTTTGCGTATTCGCCTAGCCTCCTTGGGCTCGAAGGTTTCGTAGAGGGAAGCTGGTTTGTGGGTGTTGAGGTTGTCCAGCACCACCCGGATCTTCTCGGACGCTGGGTAAGCTTCATCGGCCAGCCACCGCATCTGCTTAGCGAAGTCCACCATGGTACGACGTTCGGTCACTGCCACATGCCTCCAGCCCGCCAGGGGCTCGCACAGCATGAACAGGTTTCGGGTGCCATTGCGCTGGTACTCGTAATCGTATCGCTCCCGTCGTGCCGGCTTGGGCGGGATCGGAGACCTCTTTTCCGCCAGCAACTGCTTGGAGGTCTCGTCGAAACAGACCACCGGGCGCTCTGGGTCATAGGGTTCCGCGTAAAGGTCCAGCACATCCTCCATACACGCCACAAACTCGGCGCTCACCTGGGGAATACACCACTCCTTCTTCTGCCACGGCTTGAGACTGTTTTTTTCAACCGCTTGCGAATTCCCTCGTGGGACATGGAGGGCGCCAGCCCCAACTCCACCACCTTGTTTGCCAGGAGCCGCAGGGTCCAGTGGTCATGGCCTGGGGGGGCCTCGCTGCACGCCAGGGCAATCAGGTGCGCTTCCCCCCGCTCATCCAGTTTGGTCGGATGTCCTGGCCGAGGATCTTCCTCCAAGGCCCGCTTCAGTCCTCCCTCCAGGTATCGCCGCTTGGTACGGCACACCGTACCCGCAGACGTGTCCAGCGCCTCCACGATGCGCATCACCCCCCAGCCCGTATCTGCCTTTAGCAGAATACGGGCCCGGGCAACCTTTCGCGCTGGGCTCTTTCCCCCGCGAATCAGTCGTTCCAACTGGTCTCGTTCTTCCCTTTCCAACCGGACCACATACCGTTCTCGTCCCATGGCTGCCACCCTCCTACGTCAACACTCCTAAAAAAGGGTAGCAACCTTAGACGTTTTCTTAAACAATTACCAAAACCGAGTTGACTGAGTACTAGTTCCAGAGGGATTTGAAGCCTACGCACGAGTCTTTCACCCGGCCGAACTCTGGAAAGCTGACCGAAGTTGGGAACAGGTGAGGTGGTCCACTGTGGCGTCGTGGAACGGGAAAGTCGTTCATCCACAGATGCAGTTCTGTCGAATCGCAAACCTTGACGCACACTTACACGAAAAACCTTCGTGGGGCCGCCGCCCGTTCTATGGGATGCTACCCGAGGACGAGTGCCAGGTTCTGATCAGTGTCCTCAAAGGGTTCACTTCCACACCCGAACGCTGCTATTTCTCCCTTTGGCACGGCTATGGATTCCTTGATGACCGCTACTTCAAGAGGGTAGCTAAGTTGAAAGTTCCACGCAGGGAGGAGTACTTGGTCTTTTGTGGCCCTTTAAACAGCATCATGTCGTTTTACAAGCATGTTGGGGGAAGATGGGGGCAATCGCCGAACATTTGGTGGCCAGAAGACCGGGCCTGGTGCGTTGCAACCGAAATAGATTCTTTGGATACCTACATTGGCGGTAGCAAAGCTTGTATAGAGCGAGTTCTTGGGCACCCAGACCTAGAGGCGCTCCCTCTAGGTCTGGGTGCCCGTGTAGACGCCTCTGCCGATACCATCAACGTCTAAGAAAACCCATGGTTGGTTTGACTGTTTCCTAATCTCTCACGAAGATAATTGACGATATTGGGGCAGTAAATGGCTATCTCTACGGCAGCCGCTCTCCTACGCGGAGTTCGGCGCGGCTGGGGATGATAGCGGATCGCCCGTGTGCTGCGCCACCCCCCCTAGGAGACGCACATGTAATGCAGAACTCTCGGCGGTTAGTCATAAGGCGACGGCCAATCGAAAAGTTCGCAATTCAGTACACGTAGGCCCACCAGACTTGACAAAATCAAGAACTTTCGTATTGAGGTTCAGGTTAGCCCTGTAGACTGGCAGCCCACCCTTGTGAGGGCTCAGATGCGCCGCGTGGCGGGCCAATCCAGCCAGCGTCTCGGTTTCTACTCAGAGGACTTGAAGAGCGCTATGCGATTGCCAGCGATGTCATAGAAGATGGCAATGGAGCCGAATCCTCCGGGAATCTCTGTGGGTTGCATGAGGGCGCTGCCGCCCAGGCTTACGGCCTTGTCAAGATACGCTTGGAGGTCGTTGACAATAACGGCGACGGAAGGATGGTTGGGCGGCATGCCCTCCATGTGCTGGAAGATGCCACCGCCAATCCCTCCAGATTCCTGTTGGATGAAGCGGTAGTTGGCCTCCTCGAGATGGTCGATTTTCCAGTCGAACATCCCGGTGTAGAACTCGGCGAGCACCGCGGCGTCGCTGCCTCCAACCTCGAAATGCGCCACCGGTGGACCGTCCCCCTTGGGGGGCATCTGTCCGTCCCATTCCCGCGGTGGTGCATACAACCCTATAGTGTTTTCGGCAGGGTCCCCGAACAAAGCGATGGAGCCCATGCCGGGCGCTATTTCCATCGGTGGCATGATGGCGTTCCCACCCATACCGGCCACCTTATCCAGCGCCACTTGAAGGTCGTCAACCTGCACATAGAAGGTGACATAGCTGCGCGCCGGCATATTCTCAGTTGTAGGTAACATGCCTCCACCTATGCCGCCCTCACTTGCCGGCACTATACCGTAGCTGCCCATCTCTTCGCCCTGCACGTCAATCTTCCATCCGAATAGGTCGGTATAGAACTGCCGCAAAGCAGGCCCATCCGGGCCGGCAATTTCAAAGTGCACTACTGGGCTCCCCATGGTTCACCCTACTTTCAAGGTTAAAGAATTTCCCTGGGTCGCAGTGTATTGCTGGATTCTACGAAGTGTCAATTTCGTTCACTAGCGAATTGACTCGGTGTTGTTCCTGATGATGTAGGACAGCGGCGACGGAGGGAGGCCAGCACGCTGCTTTCCACCAAACTACACAAAATCAAGAACTTTCACCTTGAGGTTCAGGTTGGCACTGTAGGTCCTAGCTTGTGACGGCCGACGACGACGCTCCGAGCGGATTTGACAATGCGGAAGAAGCACATTCGACAATCATGGATTCGAAGACTGCGCCGAGCACTGGGAAGTAACCGAGCCGGCATGTCCAGCGTGGCGATGCTCTCCACTGGAGGGGGCATCCCCATCCAGCAGACGAAGCTGGCGCCGGATGGTCTCGAGTTCTTGGAGGACGTGTCGGGTGCCCGGTGGGTGGAGGAGAGCCTGTCAGACTTTGGGACGCTGCGCGCCTTGCTGCCCGACGGGTTTCCGGCATACGCCCGGGTGTTTCATCCGGCCAACCTGGACGATAATCGAGAGCGTCCGGTCCGATGGTCTACGGTGGCCTCATGGAGTGGACGTACTGTACATCCGCTGATGCAGTTCGAACGTATCGCAAATCTGAGTGAAGGCCCTCAAGACATGTACTAAGACCCGCCATGGGGTTTTCTTCCGCAGTGCGGGTCCATCCCCGAAAGGGAGTGCCGCGCCCTGGTGGAGGTGCTGAGGGGCTTCATCTCGACCCCTGGGAGTTGCCGCTTCTGCCTGTGGGAAGGCTACGGGAACATCGACACTCGACTCTACAAGGTGAGCTCTCGGGTGAGAGCTCTGGGGCGAGACTACCTGCTATTCCGCGGTCCCATTGATGCAATCATGGCCTTCCTTGCCGGAGACGGCCCTTTCTGGGGGACTCACCGAACATCTGGTGGCCGGAGGACCGGGCCTGGTGCGTAGCAACTGACATCGACCTGTTGGACACCTACGTTGGCGGGAGCAAAGAGTGTATCGAGACAGTCCTGCGCCACCCGGACCTGGAGGCCCTTCCTACAACTTCAGACGCTCGGCTGGACTTAGGCGGAGGCGTCATTCATGTGCCAGCCTTAACCTTTATTCTCAAGGTGCCCCTCAGAGTTGCCAGCGCAACGTCCCTCCTGGTGCTGGTGGTCACGTCCCTGAGTGCTATCTTGACGCTCTTCCTTTCGGGAGCGATTGATGAGGGCTGGCGAAGGGCCGGGCTTCTGGGTCTTGGGGCTCTGGCAGGTGCGCAGCTAGGAGTCTACCTCAGCACACGGATCAATCCCAAGGGCGTGCTGCTGCTCTTGGCTATCGCCATGGCGATGGTTGGGACCCGCCAGCTTGTGGCTGGATTCAGCTAAGCCCGAATCCACCGAAGGAGGGCGTCGGGTCAGTGTCCTGAAGCGGCAAGAGGGTGCTCCGTGAATCTGGGATAATGGTTTTGAAACAGCAAAGCCGACCCCAGAACAAGGAGCACCCAATAGATGCTACCACGCAACCATCCCGATCGCATCCAAATCGCGTTTGACGACCACCGCCTCGTGGCCAATGCTGGGCTGCTGCTCCCGGTGACCCTAGCCCAGCACCTGGGCCTGCGTGAAGTCGTCGACAGCCACGTCGACCTGGGAGACGCGCCGGGGCGGGCGAACCCGGGCGACAAGCTGCTGAGCCTGGTGGCCTCGGCGCTGGCTGGGGGCGACTTCATTGACGACGCCGACGTGTTGCGTACCGGCGGGACAGCTGGCGCCATCGGCTGCGTAGTCAAGGCGCCATCCACCCTGGGAACTTTCCTGCGCAGCTTCCGGTGGGGCCACGTCCGCCAGTTGGATCGGGTGAGCCGGGAGCTGCTGTCCCGGGCCTGGGCCGCTGGTGCGGGACCCGGTGAAGGGCCGTTGACCATCGACCTAGACTCCACCATGTGCGAGACCTACGGACTGGCCAAGGAGGGGGCGCGTCACCATGGTTACACTGGCCAGCGGGGCTATCACCCGCTGCTGGCCATCGCCGCCGGCACCGGCGACGTGCTGATGTCTCGGCTTCGCGAGGGCCGGGCCAACACCGTTCGTGGCGCCGCCCACTTCCTGCGGGAGACCGTGGGCCGGGTGCGCCATGCTGGGGCTACAGGACAACTCACGGTGCGGGCCGACAGCGGCTTCTATGCCCACGCCCTGGTCGTCGTCTGCCGCGAGATGGATGTCCGCTTCTCCATCACCATCCGCCAACACGCCCGCCTCAGGGAGTTGATTGAGGCGATTCCCGAGGAGGACTGGACGCCCGTCCCCTACTGGATGGACGGCGGCGCCGACGTGGCCGAGACCACCTACACTCCCTTCCAGGGTGAGCCCGAAGCCGCCCCAGTGCGGCTCATCGTGCGGCGGGTGAAGCCCACGCCCGGTTCCCAACTGGCCCTCTTCGCCAGCTACAGCTATCACGGCTTCATCACCTACCGGGACGGGGAAACCTTGGAACTGGAGGCCGACCATCGCCGCCACGCCGAGATCGAGAATGCCATCCGAGACCTCAAACACGGCGTCGGCCTCAATCATTTCCCCTCGGGCCGCTTCCCCGCCAACGGCGCCTGGCTGGCCGTTCAGGTGCTGGCCCATAACCTGGCCCGCTGGACTGCGCGCATCGGTCTGGGCGAGGGGGTGGTGACCACCAGGACCCTCCGGCGGCGCTTCTTCTCCCTGGCCGGACGGCTCACCCGCTCGGCCCGCCGCCTCACTTTGCATCTGCCACAGGGCTGGCCTTGGGAAACCCAGTTCACTCGCGCCCTGGCTCGATTGCGAGCCCTGCCATTGCCTGCCTGACGGCACCGACGGCGCCTGACACGTCCACCAGACTACTCAACCACCCCACAGAGTCGCACCGGCCCGGTCCGCGATTGTCTTCCCTTGCATGCTGTCCCGCCGACCCCGCCCCAGCGCCGCTGCCCAGGACCGCCACCGGCCCCACCAACTCCAACCAAAGGCCGCCACCGGCCCCATTTATCGGAATCGAGCGCGGACCGTCGCGCATCGGTGGATTCGGGTCAAGGCATAAGCCTTCTCACCGACCTCCGTTCTACGTCAAGGGTGGCAACAGATAACTCCTTAAAGGATCCGCAGGCTGACCTCCCATGTCGGCGACGGCTGCAACGAGAAGCGCAACCCCAGAAGGCATGTACAAGATGCCGATGGACATTATCGCCACGAAGCAGAATCCCAGGAGCGAGATAGACGGAAGCCACAGAAGAACTCCTCGCACGATGGGCCTCTTATTGACGAAACGGATCGCCAACAATGAAATTCCGGTAGGATAGGCACAAGCAGCAATGGGACTACGTACAGCCCGTTCTGGGCTACCAAACTGGAACTAGAACCAGGCCAGGCCTGCCCGTCTGGAGCCATTGACCCACCTTGGTACGCAGGCCCGAAGGCAAAGAAGAGCCCCGCGGCCCAAGCAAGGACATGTCCCACCCAGGCAGATGCCATGTGTACGCTAATGGATCTCAGAGAAGTGGTTCCGGAAATCTGAACAGGGGGATAAGTGGAATCGCTGCCTGATTGAGGGCATGATAGTGCTCTCGGAGACAGGAGCGAGAGATGAGCAGACGACCCCGCCGTAACCACTCGGCAGAGTTCAAGGCGAAGGTGGCTCTTGCCGCAGTGCGCGGCGACCGGACACTTTCGGAGCTGGCAAGCCAGTTCGATGTGCACCCGAACCAGATCACGCAATGGAAGACCCAGTTGCTGGATCGGGCGGCGCAGTTGTTTGGGGCCGGGACAGGGCAGGCTGAAAAGCCGGTAGATATGAAGGTCCTTCACGCTAAGATCGGTGAGCTTGCGTTGGAGAACGATTTTTTAGAGGCCGCGCTCACGAAGGCGGGATTGCCGGGCGCAAGGCGATGATCGACCGCGATCACAAGCTGCCTCTCGCCCTCCAGGCAAAGGCAGTGGGCATCAGCCGCGGGAGCATCTACTACCGGCCACGGCCGGTGGGCGAAGCCGGTCTCGGACTGATGCGCCGCATCAATGAGCTGCACCTTGAGTATCCGTTTGCAGGCAGTAGGATGATGCGAGGCCTGCTCCGCCAGGAGGGACTCTCCTGCGGGCGTAGACACATCGCCACACTGATGCGGCGTATGGGCATCGAGGCGCTGTACCGCAAGCCCAACACCAGCCGGCGACGGCCCGGCCATACGGTGTATCCGTACCTGCTGCGCGGGCTTGAGGTGAGCAGGCCCAACCAGGTGTGGGCAATGGATATCACGTACATTCCGATGGCCAGGGGGTTCGTGTACCTAGCCGCAGTGATGGACTGGCATAGCCGCAAGGTGCTGGCCTGGCGGGTATCGGTCACAATGGACACAGACTTCTGCGTGGAGGCGCTCGAAGAATCCCTGGGACGCCACGGCGCGCCGGAGATATTCAACACAGATCAGGGAAGCCAGTTCACAAGTGACGCCTTCACCGGCCTGCTGAAAGCCAATGGGATCCAGATCAGCATGGACGGGAAGGGAAGCTGGAAGGATAATGTGTTCGTCGAACGGCTGTGGAAGAGCGTCAAGTACGAGGAGGTGTACCTGAGAGCCTACGAATCGGTCCCGGAAGCCAGAACTGGACTCGGGCGGTACTTCGAGTTTTACAATGCCGGACGGCCCCATTCGAGCCTTGGGGGAATGACGCCGGACCAGTTCTTTGACAGAGCGCCTGCCGAGTCCGCGGCGGCCTAACGCACGGCAGCGCGATTCCACTTATCAAACCGGGCAGCGCTGTTCAGACAAACGAGACCACCTCTCAGTGCACGGTCTCAGGCGGCTCATGAGTGGAACTCAAGACCGCCAGCGCTAAGTGTTCCTGAGCTGATAAGGGACTCCAAAGAAGTACTTCCCATCTCCTATAATAGACTTGATCGCGTCCCTATCGCTGTACGATGCGTACCAGATTCGGATGTCTGCTCTGCCTGGGCAACTCATGGTATTGATGATCACTTCTGTGAATCCAGGGTTAACGGCCTCAATTTGTCTAACGGCTTGCGCTTGTTGATCGATGACTCGCTGAACCTCGTCAGGTGTGGGCCATTTGTCGCAGGGCACCCTGTGAGGCCTCGAACCCCACAATTCCTCAGCGAGTAGGTCCCGGACATAGTAGGTTTTGGCCTCTACTACCAGGGAGATTACAAGCGCCCCAAGTATCAGCCCAGCTGTGATGAAGTACACACGCCGTGGCCGCAATAGCTTTTGTAGGAACGCCATGCTGCTAGTATACGCGGGCCATCGAACTATGTAAGGTCAATTGGTCCTTTAGAAGAGGATGCCTAGGCTGGCCTATCAGCCGTTCAGAGAAAGCCGGGCGATTTCGCCTCTGACACGCTGCTCATCTGCATCCATACTGTGTAAGACTCCAGCAGCCACTCCTTCCCCCTCGCGGATAAGAGCAATGAGGAAGTGATGCTCATCGATGACGTGACGTCCTGAGTGCCTGGCTTCATCCACTGCCAGTTCGATAACCTTCTTGGTCCGGTTCGTAAGGATTGCCAGACCGAGGGGCATCTTGTCACCCCTGCCGATGGCGAACTCCACGGTGGACCGGACCTTGGCAAGGTCCAGTCCCAGGTTGCGAAGGACTTGGCCAGCGGCCCCTTTGGGCTCCCGCACCAGCGCCATCAGGATGTGCTCGGTGCCGATGTAGTTGTGGTTCAAGAGCCGCGCTTCCTGCTGGGCATCCGACAACACGCTATGGGCTCCCTCAGAAAACTTCATATATCCCCAATCAGGGACCTCTTGGAGACGGGGACCAACCGGCAAGTATCGGCGCTTGTGAAACAAGACCCTCCACCAGGATCGGGCTGTCCCTAGTGCCAGAGCCCCCAAAAGGGCTCCGCCGACCAGTGAGGCAGGGGGGTCTGTCAAGAGAGTGACAATGAGCAGTGGCCCTGCGGCGAAAATGAGCTGTAACGGAGGTATGGGTCTCAACGACCTAGGGAACTCGAAGTTAGCCGCCCCCCGCAAATCCAAGGGAAGGGCGTTTTGGGCCAACAGCGTCCCTCCCATGACTATAGCTCCGGCCGAAATGGCTAGTATAAGCTGGACCGCGTCGTGGGCCACCATCTGAATGCCCAACAGCAGTACCGCGACCGGTACGGAAATCCCCAGACCGAAAGTGATGTTCAGGAATTCTGGTCGACGTCGATTCATCAATATGTATTGTAGCATTCACTGAGGTAGTCCCTGGGAGTCGAGCGTCTTGCCGGTGCCCGTGGCCATCTCGAACAGGAACCGGTCGTTGCCGTCTTTCACCGTCCGCTGTAATGAGTGAACGGTCCTTAGTTGGTAGTCTCGGAGAAAACGCAGGTTGTTGGAACGAATGAAGCCGGATCGCTCAGCCTCGTTCTTCCATGCAGCCTCGGAGGCGTAGCTGGGCCGCTGGCTGAGAACGATGTAGTCGGCTTGGACCTGCTCGCAGGTCAAACGTTTTGGGTCCGGCATGACCCTGCCGTAACCAGTGATCGACTCCGATGTCGGGAACGAGGTGACAATGTTTGGGTTGCCCCGCTCCAAGTCCCAGAAGTAGTGCAGGTTGCCGTTTGAGAGGATGACGAACCGGCAGTTCTGCGACCTAGCGTACTTCCGTGCCTGCTCCTTTCCCACCAAAGGCATGCTCCAGAGATGAGGAACGAAAATAGGTTACCGTGGTTTCAGACGTGGTGGTCGTGGCAACTCCCGGCAGCGCAACAGGAGTAATCGCAACCAGCGCCATCCCCACGACAATCGCTACGATCCCGAGCACGTGACGCACACCATCGTACTTCTTCCTGACCACTCAGATCCCTGCAATCAGGAATAACGCGGAAGGCGGGACCATTGAGAGAAGCCACAGCAATACTGTCATCGACTACGAATCACTCAACGCGGCTCTTTCGCCGCCTTGCCTCCATCTGGACATCATTCTCTTCAGCCCCGACGACCGGCGGCCCGAGCCCCGCGCGAGCGACCCAAGTCGGTCACCGCCACGATGATCAGTGCGAGCGCCACCGGCAGATAGAGGAAGCCGAAAGAAAATAACCCCAGCGCGCAGAACCCCAGGAACACGACAGAGATTGTCCAAAGGAGCAGCCTGCGTTCGGTCGGCCCTAGGCCGGTTCGCCTGACGGCCATCAACACGATACCGCTCAGCAGGACGGGCACGATCGGCACCCAGATAACGTGCAGACCGTTTGTCTCGATGAAGGTAGCGCTGACCCGTGTGGTCCCCTCGATCGTTACCGACACACCTTGGTACGCCGGCCCGAGCACCAACCAGACACTGGCTGCCCAGGCCAATAGATGGGCCGTCCACGCCGATATGACGGTAATGGTCATTACGCTCCTACGGCCTCACATAGTCTAGTCGCTAGCCACACCCTCCGGCCACGTACCTGGCATTGATGGTGTCCCCATCTAGGCCCAGCCGAGCGTCTAGGGTTGTGGGCAGTACCTCCAGGTCCGGGTTGCTCAGGACCGCCTCGATGCACTCTAGGCTCCCACCAACGTAGGTGTCGTACAGGTCAATGTCAGTTGCTACGCACCAGGCCCGGTCCTCCGGCCACCAGATGTTCGGTGAGTCCCCCCAGAAAGGGCCGTCTCCGGCAAGGAAGGCCATGATTGCATCGATGGGACCGCGGAATAGCAGGTAGTCTCGCCCCAGAGCTCTCACCCGAGAGCTCACCTTGTAGAGTCGAGTGTCGATGTTCCCGTAGCCTTCCCAAAGGCAGAAGAAGCCGGTGATCAACCGGACACGGAACAGCGATTCGAACTGACGCTCCCTAGCACGACTCGTACGCTAATGCCTCCACCGGGTATACGCTCGACACCCCAATCCTGCATGAGCCATAGTTGCCGAGCGTTGCGGAACTGGCTAGACCCGGCGCCTCGCGCGGAACGCGAGCGTTAGAGCGCCGACCAGGCTGAGGACCACGAGCGCTCCACCCACAGGGATCCCGATGGAACGCCAGGGGTCCGCTTCTTCCGGGCTTTGGAGCTCCGTGGTGATCCTCGCTTGTGCGTCTTCGTCAGGCTTGTCCTTGGGTAGTCGCCCGTCGCTCCGCACCTCCTGGTGGATGACGACTCCGTCTCCCACCAGGGAAGTGAGGACGCTGTCGAAGGCGGATGCGGGCACCAGGAAGCTGAGGAACGCCTCCTGGCCGTCTTGTTGGGTCGAGACTGTTACCACCTGGCCCATCGTCCCGCCGGCTTGGTCGACCAGGTCGCGGATGCGCCTGACCGAACGCTCCACGTCGCGCACTTCGATCCGCAGGGACGCTGAGGGAGCGGAGGCCGTTGGGTCGGGAGGGAGCGCAAAGGTCACCGTGATCGTCGCCAGCGCGACGCTACGTTCGATGAAGTCGAGCTGCCCTTGCAAGCGCTCGACGTTTGCCCGCACGCGCCCGAGTTCCCGCTCCACGGTGAGCACGTCGCTGACGGATACGGCCCGGTCAAGCAGCTTCAGCAGGCTCGCCTCAGCGCTCCGCTCGCTCCGAAGCTGGGCTGCGAGGTCGATGGCGTCACCTGTGACGTCGGTCTGACCAAGGCTCTGTCCGAGCACCTCGCCAAACGCCTCGATGCGGTCGATCGTGTGGTTGAACTGCTCGGCAGGCACGCGGATGGTGGCTGAGCCGCGTCTGGGCTGAGGGCCGTCTGACGTGGAGACGTGCTCGATAAAGCCTCCAACCGACTCCACGAAGACGCGGAGCTCGGTGATGGCCGTGCCGACGTCTGCTACCTCGACCGTCAGCGATGCCTGCGAGATGACCTGGCGCTCGCTATTGAAGACCTGCGAGTCCTGGCCGTCGGCCGAGGGACTCGGGGCTGGGCCCCGCGTGCCCACAGGCCCTGCACCCCCACTAGGACCCCAGACAATCGACGGCGCTGGTGTCCCGGTGGGCTGCGATGCCGGCACCGCGAGCGCGCCCGACTGCTCTTCCTCCAACGCCCGCAACCGGCGCGTGTCTGCTCCATCGTCAACATCTAATTCGAAGAGTCCAGCGCTGTCATCTGATCTGATGGCGAGGTTGAATGAGTTCTCATCGCCTGCGACGAGCAGCCCATCGCCGTTGCCTGCCGTCAGACCAGCGGCGACCAGCGCGATACCAGTGGCGCCGACGGCCAGCACGACGGTAGCAGCGGCGCCAACCGCTAGGGAGGCCCATCCACGTTGCCACCAGGTGGAAGTTGTGGTGGATCCATCCAGCCGCGGCTCGATGCGAACCCACAGGTCTGCAGGGGCGGGCGCCTCACTCCCCGCCGCGTGGAGCGCCGTCCGCAGCCTGCGTTCAGTCTTCTCGTCTTGTTCGCTCATGTCTCATCCTCGCAGTCTGCCAGTATCTCTCGCAGGTGCTCAAGCGCCCTGCTCAAGCGCGATTTGACTGTTCCCTCACGGACGCCGAGGGCATTCGCCACTTCCCCCGTCGATAGGTCCGTGAAGTAGCGGAGAGCAACTACTCGCTGGTGACCGTCGGACAGCTGGCTGAGCGCTCGCCGAACCTCGTCCTTGTCGTCCACATAGCCGAACGCTAGGTCCGTGCTGCCTTGATCAGCCTCGGATAACGGTTCGACTGACAGCTGATGGCGAGCCTTCGCGTTGAGCGCCTGGTTGACCGCGATGCGGACCAACCAAGGTTTCACGGGCTCGCCGAGACGGAACGTTGCTATGCCTTTCCAGGCTCGCACGAACGTCTCTTGGACGAGCTCTTCGCTGACCGCCCTGTCATGTGTCATGAGATAGAGCGTACCCATCAGCACGTCCCCGTAGTACTCCACTATCGGACGGAATGCCTCGCGGTCGCCGCTCTGGCAGCGCCGGACCGCATCCTGCTCGTTGATCACGTTCTCTCCTGGTCGCCAGCGGCCTTCATTAGGAATATACAGGCCATTGGGACGATAGGTTCCTTACACTGCTGTGGTGAGCGACAGTTGACGAGGGTGGTCTGCATTTTCCGAAGGAGGACTAACATGAGGTCCGGGCCCTTCACACTCGCCATAGACTCTGAGTCGGAATCGACTATCGCCATGTCCTGGACGAAGCCTTCACAACAGCCCGAGACTGGGGTCGGATGGCAATAGTGGACACCAAACCTTTCAAGCTGCGAGTAATCCTGCATAGAATCTTTGTTGAAAGGCCGCAGGTGACAGGAATCCCAGCCTGGCCTGGCGGCGCTGCCTGTTATAGAAGATCTCGATATATTCTGTAATATCTCGAATTGCTTCCTGTCTACTTTGATAATGACGGTGATGGACTAGCTCCTGCTTGAGTGTTCCCCAGAAGCTCTCCATCGGCGCATTATCAAAACAGTTCCCTTTCCCGCTCATGGATGATCTCAGGCCAGAGCGCTCCATAAGATTTCTGTACTCCTGGGAGCAATACTGAGAGCCCCGGTCAGAGTGATGCATCAGTCCCCTCGCGGGGCGTTTGGCTCTCAGCGCCCGGAATAGAGACTGACTAACCAGATTCCTGGTCATCCGCTCTCCCATGGCATAGCCCACGAGCTCTCCGGTGAACAGGTCCTTGTGGCCCGCCAGGTATAGCCAGCCTTCATCAGTCGGTATATAGGTGATGTCACTCACCCACACGGCGTTGGGCTGACTGACCTTGAACTGCTGGCCCAACAAGTTATCCGCAACTGGCAGTCTGTGCGCGGAGTTAGTGGTAGTCTTGAATCTCCTCTTCTGTTTACAGCGTATGCCGAGCTTTTGCCGGATCCGCTTGATCCGGCAAACACCCACCCGAACGCCATGCTCCGCCAGATCGCGCTGTAACCGTTCCGGGCCATAGGTCTGTCTATTCCGCTGGTGGGCCGCCATTATCTCCAGCTCCAGCCGCACTTCCTCCTGTGCCCGCTTGGACAGCGGCCGGTCCACCCACGCATAGTAGCCGCTGGCCGATACATTCATAATCCGTCGCATCATCCGGACTGGATACTTGAGCCGCAACTCATTCATCGCCGCGTACCGGGCAGCGACTCCTTGGCAAAGTACGCGGCCGCTTTTTTTAGTATGTCCCGCTCCATCTTCACTTCCGCCAGTTCCTTCTTAGTCCGGGCCAAATCCATCTCTACTTCAGTCAAGGGCCTGTACGTCTTGCCGACATCTCCCAGTTTGCCGGCCCTTTGTGCCTTCACCCAGTACCCTAACGTCGATGGCGCCAGGGACAACCGGCGGGCTGCCTCCGGCAATGATAGCCTCTCTTCCGTTACCAGCTTCACTGCTTCCTGGCGGAATTCCCTCGTGTATCTTCCTTGAGGGACACCTTTCATACTGACACCTCCGTCGCTCTATCTTATCCGACTTTGGTGTCCGTTTTTCCCATCCTATCTCAGACGTAGCCCGGCGACAACAGTGCCTATGCGGTCTCGGACACCCAGCTTGGAACGTATGCTGCGAGTATGGTTTAGTGACCTGCCCCCCAAAGACTGGTCCAGTAATAGACTCGTAAACTGGACATGCTGAAAGGGGGTAGTCAATGGCGAGTAAGCAGCGCAGTGTAGAGGAGATAATAGGGAAGCTTCGGGAAGCGGAGGTGGCCCTGGCGCAAGGGGAGACGGTGGCCCAGGCATGCAGGGGTATCGGGGTATCGGACCATACGTTTTACCGAAGGCGCCAGCAGTATGGGGGGCTGAGGATAGACCAGGCGATGCGGTTGCGGGAGATGGAAGCGGAGAACGGACGACTCAGGCGTGCGGTAGCGGACCTGACGTTGGACAACCAGATTCTAAAGGAGGCAGCACGGGGAAACTTCTGAGCCCGGCTCGTCGGCGGAGATGCGTGGAGTTGGCACGGGAACGGTATGGCATCTCTGAGCGGCGCGCTTGCCGGGCGCTTGAGCACCCCCGGTCAACACAGAGGTACACTGCAACAATGGCTGACGACGAGGAGGCCCTGACGATGGCGGTGGTTCGGCTGGCCAGTCGGTATGGACTGACCTGTGTCGATGTCCAGCGATTATGTCCGCCTAAGTGGTGAGGGAAAATGTCCATCTAGGCCGCTGTCATACCATCGGATTGTGATACGCGGGACCTGCCCCTGGTGCGCATCATGGGCGGGCTCTTGGCTTCGGCGTACTTGCGGACCGTGTTCCTGTGGATGCCCAACTCCCTGGCGATTGCCCGAATGGAGAGGCCCCGAAGCTTAGCCTGCTGCACGGCCTTCCACCGGACCCTCTGTCGTGGCGTGGGTTTCCTGCGTGGCGATGCCGGAGGCTTGCGAACTCTGCCGCCGCCGTTCAATGTGGCACTGTCGGCCTCGATGGCGTCGAGGGGGTCCCCAGGAGCGCTCAGCCCTGGGTGGCCACCATGGTACGCACCATCTACCAGCAGCCGTCCCCTCAGGAGGTGCATGCCCAACTCGAGCGGGTGATTGCTCAGCTCCAGGACCCGTTCCCACAGGTCGCCTCTCGACTGGACGAGGCTGGACCCGACGTCCTGGCCTTCTCCAGCTTCCCACTCGCCCACTGGAAGAAGGTCTGGTCCAACAACCCCCTGGAGCGTCTCAACAAGGAGATACGGCGCCGCACCGATGTGGTGGGCATCTTCCCTAACCGCCCAGCTGTCCGTCGCCTGGTCGGCGCCGTCCTAGCTGAGCAGCACGACGAGTGGGCCGTCGGCCGTCGATACATGACACAGGAGGTAACCACCTCCAACGAAGCTCTACCCAGAGCCGAACTCGCAGAGGCAGCGGCCTAGACGATATCAACAGGATGACGTACTCTTACACCACTCTATGGGACGTGACCGTATTTCGGTGCTCCGACTACGACAACGTCCTCAAGATCTGTATTGCTTCAGCCGGCTCCTTGTATCTCAAGAGACTGAAGAGCGTCTGTTTCTTACCATTACTTTTTACCAATGGATCCTTGAGCATCCAAGTGATGTGCTTCAGGTCGAAGCCCTCCTTCCTGAGAAGCTTCCCAGTGATGCTGTCTGAAGAAATAGCATCGTCAGTCTGTGCCCACGTCGTGATATTCTTAAAGCTTTCGATTAGACTACGCGAGCATTCCCAGCCGAAGTGGCCTCCATGAGGGCGCACAAGTCGAAGCAAACCTGGCCAGTACAGTTCATTGCGAAGCCCAAACTTGCCGCTCACCAGAGACTCCTCTACCTCCGACCAGCTCATTGCCTGATCGGGAGTGCCTCGAGGGAAGAATGCGACAAAGCACGAGCCAGGTAACTCATAGAACGCCTTCATCGCAGGGTAGAACGCGTTAAAGACATAGATCGTACGCCTCGGATCACTTGAAGGGTGATATATCGGGGCCGCGAACACGTCGATCAGATCCTTTCCCGTGGAGATCGCTCCCCTGAACCAGCAACTCCGCCTTTGGGAGCTTACCTATAACACAGTGCGTCCTCACCAGGCCCTGGGCTACCTTACCCCACAACAGTTCCTCCGCCAGCAGCAATCTCAGCGAAAGGAGCCCGAGTGTCACTAATCTACTGGACGAGTACACATCATCGCCTGTGTAGGGGTGTTCATGCTATTCTTAGCTGCCCTGAGCGCCGGGTGCTCAGGGGATGGCCAAACTGCTGCACCAACAGTCTCAGAGGGCGAGACAGTGGTGAGGACCTTCGGTTTTTCGGCCCACTTGGGACGTCGAAGACATGGTGAAGCGGTTCGACCGCATCGCAGGCCCTCAGGCCTGGACTGCCTCTGATTTCTACCGAAGGCCTGTTGGCTAGACCACGGGAGTTCATTTTGTAGCTACCTGGGAGCAGCCGGTAGAATACTCGGGTCCGTGGCTAGACGGTGACAATTGCCAGGGAACCCGAGCGCTTGAATTTTCTTCGACGTGGACCAGCATTACGCAACTCGGTATCATCATCGATGTCGAGAACGCCTAGGTTGTTCACTACGTCCCATATGCCCCACGGCGGGTGTTACCGTATCAAGAGGCCCCACAACGTCCCAACCCGATAAGAGTGGGCGATGCGGGCCCGGAGGACTAGGTTACCGTGTAGAAGGCAGCGACGCGCAGACTTCTAGATTGGGGTCGGATGGCAATAGTGGACACCAAACCTTTCAAGCTGCGAGTAATCCTGCATAGAATCTTTGTTGAAAGGCCGCAGGTGACAGGAATCCCAGCCTGGCCTGGCGGCGCTGCCTGTTATAGAAGATCTCGATATATTCTGTAATATCTCGAATTGCTTCCTGTCTACTTTGATAATGACGGTGATGGACTAGCTCCTGCTTGAGTGTTCCCCAGAAGCTCTCCATCGGCGCATTATCAAAACAGTTCCCTTTCCCGCTCATGGATGATCTCAGGCCAGAGCGCTCCATAAGATTTCTGTACTCCTGGGAGCAATACTGAGAGCCCCGGTCAGAGTGATGCATCAGTCCCCTCGCGGGGCGTTTGGCTCTCAGCGCCCGGAATAGAGACTGACTAACCAGATTCCTGGTCATCCGCTCTCCCATGGCATAGCCCACGAGCTCTCCGGTGAACAGGTCCTTGTGGCCCGCCAGGTATAGCCAGCCTTCATCAGTCGGTATATAGGTGATGTCACTCACCCACACGGCGTTGGGCTGACTGACCTTGAACTGCTGGCCCAACAAGTTATCCGCAACTGGCAGTCTGTGCGCGGAGTTAGTGGTAGTCTTGAATCTCCTCTTCTGTTTACAGCGTATGCCGAGCTTTTGCCGGATCCGCTTGATCCGGCAAACACCCACCCGAACGCCATGCTCCGCCAGATCGCGCTGTAACCGTTCCGGGCCATAGGTCTGTCTATTCCGCTGGTGGGCCGCCATTATCTCCAGCTCCAGCCGCACTTCCTCCTGTGCCCGCTTGGACAGCGGCCGGTCCACCCACGCATAGTAGCCGCTGGCCGATACATTCATAATCCGTCGCATCATCCGGACTGGATACTTGAGCCGCAACTCATTCATCGCCGCGTACCGGGCAGCGACTCCTTGGCAAAGTACGCGGCCGCTTTTTTTAGTATGTCCCGCTCCATCTTCACTTCCGCCAGTTCCTTCTTAGTCCGGGCCAAATCCATCTCTACTTCAGTCAAGGGCCTGTACGTCTTGCCGACATCTCCCAGTTTGCCGGCCCTTTGTGCCTTCACCCAGTACCCTAACGTCGATGGCGCCAGGGACAACCGGCGGGCTGCCTCCGGCAATGATAGCCTCTCTTCCGTTACCAGCTTCACTGCTTCCTGGCGGAATTCCCTCGTGTATCTTCCTTGAGGGACACCTTTCATACTGACACCTCCGTAGCTCTATCTTATCCGACTTTGGTGTCCGTTTTTCCCATCCTATCTCAGATAGCTCGGTCGTCAGTGAAGCCCGTACTCGGTGGGGCCGTGCGGAAACAGCTTTGGAAGAGTTGCGGAAAAGGTCTGTTGGATTTCGTCCTGTGTTCTTCCCAAATGACTAGCCACCTCTTCCACTGTCCGGCTTCGGCCGTCTTCGGAGCATAGCATTAGTTGAAGCACAACAACTTCAACGGCGCTCAATCTATTGCGGGCGTCGTCAATCAGTTTCTGCATACGGTCCTGGGACTGGGCTCGTTTCTCATGACCGTATGTAGGTAGTTTCCGGAAGGCGGTCGCTTCAATCTCACGCACATCCTCGCGCGTAATTCGACACTCTTGAGCTACCTCTTCCAGCGTCCAGCTTAGACCGTCTTCAAGACCTAGCCTTAGTTGAAGCACCTGAAGTTCAACGGCACTCAGCTTATGGCGGGCGTCACCAATCTGCTTTCGTAACATGCTAGAAATCTCTTCTGGTGGTCGTGTCGTCTCCATATTCCGCCTACCGCAGCACTAATTCTTCAAAACCATAGCATCCACAGTGCATCGAACACAGTTCAAGCCTCTAGAGCCAATGCAGCAATTCCTGGTACGGCACGACTCATTTGAGGTAGTATTTGCTATCACAATGGAAAGGCCAGTCAGAAGTTGGAGAGCTCATCTGATGGCAGTACGTGATCAAATATCGGCCGTCTGGCAGACCGGACGTTGTATCTCCAGCAGTGCAGTTCCAATAAATACATGATTGACTGTCGTAATCCATTTGTACCCAGCCTGGAGGTCCCTCCCAACGCTAAAGCGCTGGTAGTCGATTGAGAAATTGGGATGGTGTAGTAGACCGTTGCTTTTCCTGGCTTGACCTTGATCTCCTTGACGAAGGACTTGATGAAGGCCCTCGATTCGGTGATTTCGCTGGTCATCAGGAAGTCGCTCATGTCCTCGGCGAAGGCGGCGATGGTGTCCACGTTGTCCAGCACGGCCCGGCGCTCTGAGAGCAATGCCCTGGCCTCCTCTGCGGCGATCTCCAGCTTCTCCTGACGCTCCCGGTGCTCTCTGATGCGGGAGGTGGCGTCGGATATGTCGAGGTCCGAGTTCTCGATGACGTGCCACACCCGGTCCAAGCGCCGCCGCACCTCGATAAGCTCCGCTTCGATGTTTTCCAGCCTCTCCCGCTGCTCGGCAGCCACCCCGTCCATCTCCTCGTCCATCAGTCTAACCAGGTCCCGGATGTTGCTTTCCGTGAGGATGTTTGCGCGAATCTGGTCGATCATCAGCTTCTCAAAGCGCTTTGAGTTGAGGCGAGGCGTCTTGCAGGTTCCCTTGCCCTTTTTCAGCAGTGAGTGGCAGACGTAGTAGCTGTACTTGCCGCTCTTGGCCTCAGCCGCAGTGAGCGCCTTTCCGCACTTCTCACATTTCACCAAGCCGCTGAGGAGGTAGGGGCTGGATGCCCGCCTGGGGTTGACCCTGGCAGGGGCCTTGGAGCGAAGGGAGCGGGTGATGCGTCGGAACTCCTGCTTGGTGACTATTGCGGGGAATGCGTCCTCCACCCGCACAGGCGGCGCTCCGTCCTTGGCATCGACGCCCCAAACCAGCGTTCCTGTATACGCTTCGTTGGAGAGGATGATATGGACGCCGTTCTTGGACCAGAGCCTGCCAGTGGGGTTGGCGATCCCCTCGTCGTTGAGGGTGCGGGTGATGTCCAGGATTCCTCTGCCTACCTCGGCCATACCGAAGATGCGCTCCACCACGGCGGAGGTCGCCGCGTCGGGTTCGAGGGTGGGCCGCTTCTTGGTCCCGTCCTGCACCATGAGCTTGCGGTAGCCATACGGCACGCGGCTGGCGACCCAGAAGCCTCTAGAAGCAGCCTCCCGCATCCCCTGACAACTTCCTGTGCCAGGATATCGGTCATCCAATCGACACAAAACACTGCGGTATTCGTGGGCCGTCGATTTGGATGCAACGAGCGGGGACAGTCGCAAGCGCGACAGCGGGAATTAGGCCTGAAGCGCCACCAACTACCGCTGCCCGAGTCCCGCGCTTCTGATTTCCCAATGACTCATCTACAAGCCAGTCGGAATACCATTGATTCGAACTTTTAAATGTCGGGCAGCCAATGCTTGCTGAAGACCTTCTGGCGCGCACTTCTGTTCGACGCCCGCAAGGTCTGGCGTTAGTCTGCCTTACCTTGAGATAGCGTAGCCAATCCGTATCTGTACAGCTACTTCGATTTTGGGCTCTGCGTCGAACGGCAGCAGCGCATTATGGTCTTGGAACTGCCCATCGCACGCCTCGGTGCTGGTTGAGCCATAGTTGAAGCCGCCGAGAGAATACTCTGCAACACTCACGACGCCACCACGGACCACACCAATTGCCTCAGCCACACCATCTGCGTCCTTGTCAGCCTGAGAGGCGGCATCCCGGCGGGCCAGTGCCAGACCTGCGTTGCAACTCTCTCCCGATAGGCCAAAACGTACCCCGCTGTTTTCGGAGCGCCTGAGCACCTCTTCGACCGAGTCAAGGATACGTTCGCCGATCTCAGGCAGGTCCGCGACCGCTACTTCTACGGATATCTGGACCGGCTCGTAGGGCTGCCGCCCGGAAACGATCTCGATGTCATCGCTGGCGATCCCTATCTCTGTGAGCTTGTCTATCACGTCCGCACGATCCTCCATAGAGAGCGGCTCCGGACCTCTAGGGCCGTAGAAGCGTTGTGGGATCACAACCACGTAGGCTTCGTCGGCTGTTACTGTCTGGGAGATGCTGGCCACCGCCACGAGACCGGCGGTCTCGTCTGACTGCGGGGCATAAGTGAGTTGTAGAGGTAAGACGATGTCGACGCTCGGTTCAGCGTCGAATGACAGCAAAGCGTAAGGGTCCTGGGATAATCCTCCACACCTATCGGCACTGCCGGGGCCGTATCGGAAGTCACTGAACGGGTCCTCAACCGCACCTACCACTCCACCCCGGACCATACTAAGTGCCGCAGCCAGGTCGTCGGCCTTCCTATCGATCTGGGAAATCGCATCCCGGCGGGCCAGCGCAAGTGCCCTGTCACAATTCTCCTCCGACAGGGTGAAACGGACGCCACTGTGCTCTGAGCGTCTGATCACGTCCTCTATGGCATTGAGGATGAGATCACCGATCTCCGGCAGGTCCCCGATCTGCACTTCCACCGAAATAGTTTCCAGGCCATACAGCTGCCCGGACTCGAACTGGGTATCATCCTCGCCGATGCCCATGTCCATCAGATTTTGCGCGACATCGTCGCGGTCCTCACCGGAGAGTTTTTCTGGGCCTCCGGGGCCGTAGAACTGTTCGGGGATTACGACTATGTAGGCCTCGTCTGCTGTTGACATCACTGAGCCATTAGCCGTAGCCGTGATACCTCCGGTTTGTTCAGACTCGGGGCCGTAGGTAATCCGCATCCGTAGTGATACTTCGACCTCGGGGTCGGCGTCGAACGGTATTAGCGGCGTTTGGTAAGGGTGAAACTGTCCGCCTCCACACTTGTCTAGGCTACGGAGCCCTAGGCCGAAACTGTTGGCCGGGATTTCGACCGCGATTATGATTCCGCCTCGGACCAGACCGAGCGCTTCGGCTAGGTCGAGGGAGCCTCCTTCGGCCTGAGTAATCGCTTCTTGGCGGGCCGCCGCGAGTGCCCGGTCGCAATTCTCCCCCGAGACGCCAAAATGAACTCCACTGCGCTCTGAGCGTCTGATCACATCCTCCACGGCATCGAGGATGAGGTCACCGATCTCTGGCAGGTCTTCGATCTGTACTTCTACCGAAATAGTCTCCGGGTCATACTCCTGCCCAGACTCGAACTCGATATCATCCTCGTAGATGCCGAGGTCCATCAGATTCTGTAAGACGTCGTCTCGGTCCTCGTGGGATGTCCTTTCTGGGCCTCCGGGGCCGTAAAACCGATCGGGAATCACGATTACATAGGCCTCGTCCGCCGATACCGTCACCGAGCCGTTGGCTGTAACAGTGAGCCCCCCAGACTCGCTGACCTCGTGTGAGATGGGCAGTGCGTTGAAGCCATCAACACCGCTGTATAGAAATGTTGCAGGCCCGAGCGCAAGCACATCCTGGACCTCGACCACCTGGCTCTGCGGCCGATCGACTGAAGTCGGCCCCGCAGGCAATTCCGTATCCTCACTAGTCTCAGTTTCAACATCGAGTACGGTGAGCAATCCCTCCGACAGGCTATCCATTGTCCGTTGAAGGACTGTTTCGACTATGGCCTCGATGTCCGGCGTGGGCGCTGGGGCCGGGGTGGGTATCGCTTCCAACATCTCTCGCACGGCCGTTTCAACGATGGCCTCGACATCCGGCGTGGGCGCCGCTGGGGGCGGCGTTTCGGCGGCAGTTGATGCCCCATCGCCGTCGTTGGTGCAGGCTGCTGCTACGGCCGTCCCCAGCAGTAAGATGAGTATGAATATGCTAGTCAGTCGAAATGGTTGCACAGTCGCTGTCCTTGGACACGTTCGGAGAACTCCCGTTTGTGCATGTTAAGGTCGTGCCTTGTGATCCGGAATTCCACAAGGGAACTCAGCCCCTTCGTAAACACTATACTCCGGTATGGCGCAAGCTGCATATCCCGTTGCTGACGTCGCCCATCACCATTTGAAGTGCTCAATTTCATCTAGCGATGCTAATCAACCACTTTGAACCACTCTCTTCGACGGGAGTCTCATTGAGGTTACGTCAATAGGTGTGTAAACGACATCAGGCGGCGACCTTCTCAGCCGTTGATTCAATGGCGATTCCATCCGCATACTGTGCACCGAGATAGACGTCTTCGATCAACTCAGGGGCCTTCAGACGCCTGAAGCGCTGTTCGGCGACCATCAACATTTTCCAGATCACCGCTATCGCCCGATCGACCCTCTTGTAGCGCTTGGCGGCATCGGTCCGAAGTCTGAGCGCCGCGAAGGGTGACTCCACCGGGTTCGTCGTGCGAAGGTGCCCCCAGTGCTCCTTGGGGAAGTCATAGAAGGTGATCATGCGGTCCCAGTCCCGCTCCAAGGCCTCTGAGGCCGCCTCGTAGGAATGGTCGCGGCACCATCTAGTAAACTCCGTCCTGAGCCGCTCAGCCTCTGTCCGAGTCGGCGCGTAGGGGATGGTACGCAGCATGAGCTTTGCCTGGTCCTGTTGTCGCTTTGGAAGCTTGGCGAGCACGTTTACGATCTTGTGGTTCCAGCAGCGTTGCTCTGCTGCCTGCGGATAGACGTTGCGCAGAGCTCCCCAGACGCCCAGGTGTCCGTCTCCAACCACCAGCCTCGGGCAGCTCAAGCCCCGGCGCTTGATGTCCCTGAGCACCTCGGACCAGTTCTCTGTGGACTCCCTGTATCCGGGAATCGCGCTCACCACCACCTTGCTCCCGGCGCTCAGGGCCGCCATCACCACCAGTACCGCCGCCTTCTCCTTCTCAAGACCAGCCTTGACGTAGACTCCATCCACCCACATGTAGACCACTTCCAGGTCATCGAGGGGCCGGCTGCGCCATTGGGCAAGCTCATCGTTCCACTTATCCTTCAACCGGGCTACCGTGCTCGCCGATACCGGTGCGTCCTCTCCCAGCAGCCCCCGCAAAGCCAGATCGAAGTCGCCTTCGGAAAGGCCATGTAGGTACAGCTCGGGGATCAGCTCAGCAACCTTCCTGGTCCTGTTGACGAACAGCGGCAGCAGCCGGCTCTCGAACTGCTCCTCGGTATCGCGGACTCGTGGCCGCCTCAGCTGTATCGTTCCCGAACTCAGCGTAAGCCTCCGGGCTCTGCCGTATCCGTTCCGATAGCCGGTATCGTTGTCCGAGTCGGATCTGAGCGCCGACTTCGCCCTTCCCAGAAACGCCGTCACCTCCTCCTCCAGCAACTCCTGGATCAGCCTCTGGACCTGGCTTCGCACCCAATCCTCCAACTGCTCCCACTCCGGCCTTGACTCCGACCTACTCTCAGTGCTTTCCTTCCTCATGGGCGGTCTATCTCCTCTCTTGGGCCTCGAGCCCGTCTTGTTCAGAGAGAGGGTACACCGCCTGACTGGTTACACACTTTTTGAAGATACCTCGTCTCATTCCTCAGGGTTTGCAAACGAATGTGTAGACCGTCAGCGATAATGGGACACTTTGAGACCCGAGAAGGTTATTGTTATGAGGAGTGTCGGGCGAGCTCCTTGAGGGTCCTGTTATAGCGTCTTCTCCGTTCGATCGTCTGGACCTGCACTCCTCCGTTGTAGGATCTGCTCCCGCCTCCCGTTGAGCACGTCAGCAGGCGTGACGTTGCCCAGGGCCATGTGATAGCGCTTGTGGTTGTAGGAGCCCACAAAAGCGGCGATTGCCTCCTCGAGGTCGGACGGCACCTCGTAGGGGACCTGATTAACGTCCTGCTTGATAGTCTGGTGATAGCGCTCCAGCTTGCCGTTGGTCTGAGGGTGGAAGGGTGCCGCCAGGATGTGCCTGATGCCCACCAGGTGCAGGTAGTCCCTGAAGGCACGGGAGACGTAGCCAGAGCCGTTGTCGCTCAGTAGCCTGGTCCTGTCTTGCACCGGGATCTCAGTCATGCCGGTCTTGTCCACGGCATCCTGGACCACCTCGATGAAAGAGTCTGAGGTCATGTCGCGTTGGAGCTTATGGGCCAGGATGAAGCGGGAGAAGTCATCCATCACCGTCACCAAGTAGTAGTAGCCCCACCCGATGACCTTGAAGTAGGAGGCGTCGGTTGCCCACATCTGGTTGGGACCGGTGGTCTTGCGGTGGTACTCCTTGCCGGCCTTGAGCTGCATCTTGGGTGACTTGACCAGACCCTCCCTGCGCAGGATGCGGTAGACCGTGGACTCGGAGACAGAGAAGCCCTGGTTGTCGGTGATCCAGGCAGCAAGTTGACGACAGCTCAGTTCAGGCGCTCGACGTGCCACCGTCAGGACCGCTTGCTCCTCAGGTTGACTCAGGCGGTTCCAGGGTGCCAGGCCGCCTCCCGGTTGATTCTCAAGCCCTTGGCACCGTTGCTCGCGCGTCAGCCACCGATAGTAGGTGCTCTTGGGGACACCCAGGTCCTTGAGTACCTGACGCTTTGGAAGCGTGGACGAAGCTACCCTGGCCAGGACCGTCGTCTTCTCGGACGCGCTCATGCGTTGGTACCGACGTCGTCGGCAGGCACTGGGATAGCCGTTTTTTTGATACGGTAGACCTCCAGGGACAGGTCGGCCACCAGTTGCTTGAGCTCGTCGTTGTCACGCCTGAGTTGCTGGATCTCCTGGCCCGTGGCGTCCCGCACCGTCTCACGGGTAAGCCTCTCCTTGCCAGCCTCCATGAACTCCTTGGTCCACGCGTGGTAGGAGTGGGGCTTGATCCCCTCTCGCCTGCACAGGTCATTGACAGTGACCTCCCGGCGAAAGCCCTCCAGGACGACAAGGATCTTCTCTTCGGGGGTGTATCTACGTCGGGTTGCCGCCTTCACCGTGCGGACGAAAGACCTGGTCTCCTCGCTCCGCTGCTGGGCAGCATCTGCCTTGCTCTCTTGTGACTGGGACACGGTCCGCTCCTTTCATGAGGTACTTTACCCTCGCTTCAGGAGCTCACACCACTCTCAGACTCTCGGGTTTTCCACCCCTCTCAGGTGTCCCATTTTCCCTGACGGTTTACAGAGAGGGCCATATGTCGAACCTACCAGTTCTGGAGGCGTCCACGGCAGCCGTTCTGGACGCCAAAGGTGGAAGGATTGGGCGTCTGTCGTTCAGAGGCGGCGGCAGCCGCTCAAACACTGTAAGCGTAAGCGCTCGACCTACCTTATAGCCAGTATAGCCATGTGAATGGCGGCGACGTCACCTCATTCGGTTGGCAGTGCCGATCCCCCGAACCACTACGGGAGTGGGTTCGGCTGAGACGACCTGGCGCTCCAGGGTCTGCCCCAAAATTATGGATGCGTTGGCCGCTCGATTCCATTATTATATACTGTAGAAGCACTGACGCTGGAGCGGCACAGCAGGGAGTTGCAAGCGCCAACTGGTCACCATTGTTGCAGGCACGTCGGCTCAAGGATCGTGGCAGAGGCATTGGCACCTCTCAGCTACCAGAGTTCTAAAGAAGGAAATGTCGGAAACCGGCGGCACTTCCGTACCGGCCGCCCATAGCATGGAGGCAGTTTGACGAACACAGCGCCTATCCTTGAGGTTCACGACCTGGTGAAGGACTTCGGCGGAGTGCGGGCCGTTGACCATTGCTCCCTGCGGATCAAGCGGGGCGCGATCACGGGGATAATCGGCCCTAATGGGGCGGGCAAGACGACTTTGTTCAACCTGGTTTCCGGCGCGATGTCTCCGACCAGCGGGCAAGTCATCTTCGACGGCCGGCGCATCGACAAGATGGGAATGCACCAGACTTTCGGTCTGGGCCTTGTGCGCACCTTCCAGATCCCTAGGGAGATGAAGCGCATGACGGTGCTGGAAAACCTTATCCTGGTACCCGCTCCACAGACGGGCGAACACATCTGGGCATCTTGGTTGATGCCCCGGAAAGTGGCCCGTGAGGAGCGCCAGATCGAGGTACAGGCGATGGAAGTCTTGGAGCTGCTCACCCTATCTCACCTGGCCGACGAGTACGCCGGGAATCTGTCCGGCGGCCAGAAGAAGCTGCTGGAGCTAGCGCGCGTCCTCATGGCCAAGCCCAAGATGGTGCTATTGGACGAACCCGCCGCCGGAGTCAACCGTACGCTGCTTCAAAGCATCTCGCAGAACATACTTCTGGCCAGCGTCGAGCGGGACATCACGTTCGTAATCATTGAGCACGACATGAGATTCGTCATGACCATGTGCGACCCGATTATCGTCATGGCCAACGGTGCCGTAATTGCGGAAGGAACGCCGCGACAGGTGCGGCAAAACCCGCAGGTGCTGGAAGCATATCTAGGAGGCTCAGCCGGTGACGCTGCTTGATGCCTCCGGTGTCGTGGCCGGGTATGGAGAGACCGAGATACTGCACGGTGTGTCTATTACCGTGGGCATGGGCGAGGTCGTCACGATCATCGGCCCCAACGGCTGCGGGAAATCCACCTTGATGAAGGCCATTGTAGGTCTGATTCGGATGCGATCGGGCAGCATCATGTTCCGGGGCGAGGACATATCTGGGATTCAACCGGATCAGGCGGTGCGCACTGGCTTGTCCTATGTCCCCCAAACCGGCAACGTCTTTCCTTCACTGAGCATCCGGGAGAACCTGGATATGGGCGCTTTCATCCGTCGCGACGACTACCGGGGACGCATCGACGAGATGTTCGAAATCTTCCCAGACCTTGCCATGCGGCCGGGCCGCAAGGCGGGAACCCTGTCGGGTGGCCAGCGCCAGATGCTGGCCCTCGCCCGCGCGCTGATGCTGGACCCTGCGCTGATACTGCTGGACGAACCCTCCGCCGGGCTCTCTCCAGAGATGATGGGCCTGGTCTTCGAGCGCATCAGGGACATTAATCGAAGCGGCGTAGCCGTGCTGCTGGTAGAGCAAAACGCCCGCGAAGCGCTGCGAATGTCGCACCGAGGCTACGTTCTGGTTGCGGGGGAAAACCGGCTGGACGACACCGGCCCTGACCTGCTGGACAACCCGCAAGTAGCCAGTCTGTACCTAGGAGGCTAATCAAGACGTGCGCTCAGAAAGTCAGAGATGACTACCCTGCGCGATACCGCCCGACAAATCGGCTCGGCCTGGACGCCAGCGCACACCACTGCCGTCATAGTGTTGGCGGCGCTGGCCATTGGCTTCCTGCCTTTCGTCAAGATGGGGCTGGTGGTCAACGGCATTTTCCTCGGGGCCATCATCGCCCTAGGCGCTATCGGCTTGACCCTGATCTACGGCATCCTCAATTTCGCCAACATCGCTCACGGCGACTATATGACCTTGGGAGCGTACGCCGCGCTGTTCATTATCGGCAGCCTGCTTCCGAAGATTGGAGTTGAGGGCGAGGGTCTGGGGCCATTCACATTCGGCTACCCTCTGCTCATTGCCTTGCCGATAGCGGCGGCGGTCATCGCCGCGGCGGCGATCGCTCTGGACGTGGTAGTGTACCGTCGGCTGCGGAACCGAGGCGTGAACGCCGTAGTGGTTTCAATGGCCTCGCTGGGAGTAGCCATCGCGCTGCGCGGGTTGGTGCAGCTGATTTGGGGAGGAGATGTCCAGCGCTTGCCGAGGGAGACCCGGCAGGTGTTTCACCTACCCATGGACGTGCGGATACCGCCGGACGCTATCTTCATCGCCATCGTGGCCGTCATCCTCGTGGTGGCGTTGTATCTGGTGCTGAGCCGCAGCAAAATGGGCAAGGCCATGCGCGCCACAGCGGACAACCCCGACCTAGCCCTGGTCAGCGGCATCGGTACCCAGCGCGTCATATGGTGGACTTGGGGAATGGGCGCGGCGTTGGCCGCCACCGCTGGCATCCTGCTGGCCGTATTTCAGGCGAACATGCTGCCCATAATGGGCTGGAAGTTCCTCATCCCTCTGTTCGCCGCCGTAATCCTGGGAGGCATCGGAAGCCCATACGGCGCGCTGGTGGGTGCCTTCGTCATCGGAGTAACGTCTGAAGTTTCGACTCAATGGATCAACCCCAGCTACAAACCCGCGGTAGCCTTCGCGCTGATGATTATGGTGCTGCTGGTGCGGCCGCGCGGAATTTTGGGAGGAGCACGGAGCTGAATTGGAAGTAATCGGCATCCTCGATTACCTGGTGGGATTTGCCATCATGGCGGGCATCTATTCCGTCTTCTCCCTGGGGCTGAACGTTCATTGGGGGTTCACCGGGCTATTCAACATCGGAATCGCCGGATTTTTTGCGCTGGGCGCCTACGCATCGGCGCTGTTGACCACCTCGTCGCCGGACCCGACGCTGTTCGAGGACTTCAAGTTCGGCGGCAACTGGTCCAGTCTGAGCTATCTGGACTTGGGCATCGACGTCTGGTTCGTCTTTGGACTGGTGGCGGCAGCATTGTGCTGCGGAGTGTTTGCGCTGGTCATTGGCTACGTTGCTCTGCGGCTGCGCGACGATTATCTGGCGATAGCCACGCTGGGAATCGCCGAGACGGTACGCCTCTTATTCCTGAACGAAAAGTGGCTGGCCAACGGCTCCAAGGGGCTGTACAGAATCCCAAAGTTTCTGGGCGACTGGATAGCGCCGGACATCTACAACTACCTGTATCTAGCGGTAGTGATCGTCACGCTGGCGGCGCTCTATCTGGCGGTGCAACAGGCGGTCAACTCTCCCTGGGGACGGGTGCTGAGGGCCATTCGCGAGGACGAGACGGCCGCCGAAGCCAGCGGTAAGGATGTATTCAAGTTCAAGCTCCAGGCGTTCATCATGGGCGCGATGATCATGGGTATCGGCGGCGCGCTTTATGCCCACCACATCCGCTTTCTCTCCCCGCTAACCTTCGACCCGCTGCTCGCTACCTTCGTGATCTGGGCCATGCTGATGGTGGGCGGCTCCGCCAACAACAAGGGGGCAATCCTGGGAGCGTTCGTGGTGTGGGGAATCTGGACTGGCACGCAGTCCCTGCCCGGCATACTTTCCGATCCCAGCTTCCGGCTCTTCTTGATAGGCGCGCTCATCGTGGCGGTGATCCTGCTGCGCCCCAGCGGCATCCTGGGTGAGCAGCGCCATGTCGCCCGACGCGGGTTCCCTCCAGACGCTCCTGGCTAGGTGTGGCGAATGCTACGATGGTCAAACTCTTTTGATCCGTGGCGATGTGCTCACGTCGAATAACATGCGCCGGGTCGCCGAGAATCCGCTCTCAGCGTCCCGGCGCAATCGCTAGGAGTCTAGTTTCGGCCCGCGCTGGATTTATTGGCCCAAGTCAACCGGCACTTGGCGATCCGAAACGATCTCGCCGCCTTCGATCTTCCACACTTCGATGTGGCCTGTGATGACGTCACCGTTCTCGTCCAAGTCAACCGAGCCCGCAGCTCCCTCGTAGTTAATGTCCTTGCCATCGGCGATCAGCTCCATGGCCCGCTTGATGCCCTCCTCTCCGGGCCTCACCACCTCGCCGGGGGGATTGGCCACGTCCCGGAGGGCGTCGCGAATAGCGGCAGAGTCCGTGGTGGTGCCGGCCTTGGCCGCAGCCAAGCCGATAAGGATCATCGCATCATAGGTTTCGTTCATGAAGGGATGCTCAGGCTCCATGTCGTAGGTCCTCACATAGGAGTCGATGAACGCCTGGGTTGACGGGTTGGCCTCGAAGCCCGGCCCGGTGCCATAGCTGCCTTCCAGAAGGTCCCAGCCGATGACTGCGAAAGATTCGGGGATCTTGGTGCCGTCCACGAACAGGAAGGTGTCCGCATAACCGCCTTCCAGGGCCTCGCGTAGGTAAACCTCGGCCTGCTGGTAGCTGATAGCGATCAGGACGTCAGGGTCGCCTTCGGTGGCCTTCGCCAACTCGGAAGCGAAGGTAGGCTGGCTATCTTCGTGAGGCACCGAAGCGATTACCGTGCCATCCAATGCGGTAAACGATTCCGTGAACTGGGCCGCCAACCCTTCCCCATATGCGTTATTGATGTACAGGATGCCCGCGCTCTCGTAGCCCAACTCCTTGGCCAAATCCGCCAGAACCACGCCCTGAGAGGCGTCGGACAGTGAAGTACGGAACAGGAAATCGTTATCTTCCAGCACGGTTATGGCGGGCGCGGTCGATGCGCCGGAAACTTGCAGCACGCCGTTGGGGACGGTCACCGAAGTGGCGACAGGTATAGTTACACCGCTCGCCAACGCCCCCACGATCGCCACCACTCCCTGGACATTCACCAACTCCTCAGCCGCGGACACACCCTGGACCGGATTCACTGCGGTGTCGCGGTGAACCAAGACCACGGAGCCGCCCTGGATGCCGCCAGCGCGGTTGATGTGGTCCGCCGCCAGGCCGATGCTGTCTGAGTGGGACTCGCCGAAGTAGGACAGCGACCCGGTGAGGGCGTTGAGGTGGCCGACAATCAACGGATCAGGCGCCTTTTCGGGTTCACTGTCGCAAGCGGCCACTGCCACAGTCAAAACGGCAAGCAGAGCAACTACCACCAAACGGAACTTATCGATCTTGAACACCTTTCCTCCTCCTCAGGCTGATGCCATTTGCCAACCAGGATGAACGGGTTGAATGCAAAGGAGATTCGTCTCCTCAATACATTTCATGTGATACATCGTCACCCTCTGATCAACAACGATTGCCCTGCTGCCGGTCTATCAAGTGGACCCCATCATCAGGACAGTGGCGAGGCTAAAATAAGAGAGTCTACCGCTGGGGTGTCTCGTAAACCTTCATCCGATTGTAAGGCTTGTGGATGTTCCAGTAAACACCTTTGTGGGCTCACTGCATGGAACACCTGACCCGGTGACCGATAGCCCAGGGCTTGATGGGGCCGCTCTTGGTTGTAGAAGGCCAGATAAGCCCCAATCCCCTTTCTGGCCTCAGTCCCATTTTGGTATGCATTCAGGTACACCTCCTCGTACTTGATGCTGCGCCACAGCCGTTCCACGAAGACGTTGTCCATGCACCGGCCCCTGCCGTCCATGCTCACTTGAACGCCTTGCGCCAGCAGCATGCTGGTGAAGGCCTCGCTGGTGAACTGGCTGCCCTGGTCGGTGTTGAAGATCTGTGGCCGACCCTTGCTCAAGGCCTCTTCCAGAGCCGCAACACAGAAGTCTACCTCCAGGGTGTTGGACAGCCGCCAGGCCAGCACGTAGCGGCTGTGCCAGTCCATGATGGCCACCAAGTATAGGAAACCCCGAGCCATGGGTATGTAGGTGATGTCGGTGGCCCACACCTGGTTGACCCGGTTGATCTCCAGCCCCTGAGCAAGTACGGATAGACCTTATGCCCCGGGTTTGGCTTGCTGGTGTTGGGACGCCGGTAGATGGCCTCCAGGCCTATCAGCTGCATCAGCCGGCGGACCCGCTTGCGGTTGACCTGGTGTCCGTGATTTCTGAGCCAGGCAGTCATCCTTCTGGATCCGTAGAAAGGTGTCTTCAGGTACTGTTGGTCTATGAGGGCCATCAACTCCAAGTCCTCGGCGCCGGCCTCGGTTGGCAGGTAGTACAACGAGGAGCGGCTGATACCCAGCAAGGCGCACTGGCGCACCAGAGACAGCTTCGGTTCTTCTCGGTCAATCATGGCCCTGCGTTGGGACCGGCTCACAACCCGAAGCTCCGTGACAAAAATCCCGTTCCACCTTGAGCTGCCCAATCTGTTGGTAGAGCTGGGCAGTGAGGACCTCTTGGTCCTTCTCCTGGCGTCCAGCACCATTTTCAAAGAGGTGCGGCGCCCCCTGAGTCAAGGCCTTCTTCCAGGCATGGACCTGGCTCGGGTGGACTTCAAACCGGCTGGCCAGCTCTGCAATGGTGTGCTCCCCATGGAGCCCGGCCAAAGCCACTTTGGCCTTGAAGACTGGGCTGTGCTTCTTACGTGTTTGCTTCATGTCCTGCTCCTTCTTTCCGTCCTATTTTAGGAGCGGGACTCTCTCTTAGCCACCTGTCCGAATTTTGGGGTCCACCTCAGTCCACGGCCTCTTAGGCGGATGCCGTCCGGCTGGAGGCAGGTCGTTGAAGAAGGAGTTGGAGGGTTCGTGCGTCAGGGCAGCTTCCTCGCTAGTACAGAATTGGCTTGAAGAAAAAGGAGGAGCACTATACTCACGGGGAACTATTCCTTCGGCCAGAGCGTCTCACTTGGAGAAGGTATTCGATTCTCGACCTAATGGGGGTGGCGTCATGCGACTTCTAGCAGCCATCGTAGTTGGAGTGGTGGCCTTGACGTTATCCACCTGCGCTAGTGACCTTACCCCCGAAAACAGTAACAGTGGCAAAGAGAGTCCTCCGGGTAAAATAGGACATAGTAGAGCGTGTCTCAGAAGTCTGGGCTGGTGATGGGATGTTGTTAGGTGTACATTCGGGGCGACAACAATTGAGGAGATGTTGAGATGCCGCTTCGAGATATGGACCGAGAGCAGATGTGGATGTTGCCGCCGACGCTTGACGAGTTGTTGCCGCTGGACCATCCGGCGCGATTCGCTATCACCCTCGTGCGCTATTGAGCGTATGGTTGTACGGCTTCATGACGGGAGTACGTTCGTGCCGGAAGCTGGAGGCGGCCTGCCGGGACCAGATATCGTATCTGTGGCTGACCGGGTGGCAGCATCCTGACCACAACACCTTGTGGCGATTCTACAAAGGACACAGGCAGGCCATGAGGAAGCTGTTTGAGCGGACGGTTCGTACGGCGGTGACGATGAAGCTGGTGGACCTGGCGGTTCAGGCGGTGGATGGCACAAAGGTGGTCGCGAACGCATCAGTGAACAGGAGCTACGATGCCGAGGGACTGAGCGGGCTGTTGGCGCGTCTGGAGAGGGCAATAGCCGACCTTGAGGCTCAGAACGAAGCGGGAGAAGACACTGCTGCTGCCCATCTGGCCGACAAGGAGGTCTTGAGAGAGAAGATGAAGCAGGCAATGGACGATCTTGCGAATCAGGAACGCCACAAGCGCATCAATCTGACCGACAGAGAGGCACGGCTGATGAAGGGCAGGCAGGGCATTGTGGCTGGCTACAACGCCCAGGCAATGGTCTCACCCGTGGAGATGGCTGGGGGAGGGACCGGCATGTTGGTCACCGCCGTGGACGTGGTGGACGAAGCCAATGACAATGCCATGTTGGCACCGATGATGGAACGGGCCGAAGAGACGACCGGGACGAAATCACAGACGACGTTGGCCGACGCCGGATATTTCGCCGGGAGTCACCTGGCAGAGTGCTCCAGTCGCGGTCAGCAGGTGGTGGTGTCAGAGGCAAGACAACGGTTCCTCAAGGACCCGTATCACAAGGACCGATTCACCTATGACGAGCAGAGCGACAGCTTTACGTGCCCACAGGGGCAGACGCTCGCGTTCGTCCGCATACAGCATGCGAACGGAGTCCCATTGCGACTGTACCGGGCCTCTGGTGCCGTCTGCCAGGCGTGTCCAGCCTTCGGAGTGTGTACGAGGGCCAGAGAGATTGGCCGAAGCTTGGCCATAGGGCCGCACGATGCGGTGCTGCGCCGTCATCGCACCTGGATGGCCACCTCAGCAGCTAAAGAGGCGTACAAGCTGAGAAAGCAACTGGTCGAGCCGGTCTTCGGAATCATCAAAGAGCAGCAGGGGGCACGGAGGTTCCTGCTGCGCGGCCTCGTTAACGTGGCAGCCGAGTGGACCGTACTGGCCACAGCTTTCAACCTGCGCACCCTCTGGCGGGCCTGGCGCCTCGGCGTCTTTGCCGAACTACTTCGCGGCCCAAAGCCTCACTTCGCTTCCTAAACCGTCGCGATAGCAGCGGGCACCCACTGGTCGCAGTCCCACCACTTGCTTTTGCCCTACAGGCTAGCCCGTGTGGTGAGCATCGTTGACCCAAGCTGGTCGCAACATCGCTTTTGGGACAGGCTCATATGAAGCCCTTTTTTGTTGCCCTGAGTACACGCCTCGGAGGAGCGGATTCGGACAGTGGCAAACCTAAGCCCCGCCGCTGTGCGGTCGAGGAGACTGACCATCGGGCAAACACATGATGAGTCCGTGAACCTCGGGGGCCACAAAGCCAAGCATGGAGAGAACCGCGAGGAGCGGGGGCGTGAGGTCAGCGCACTTCTGAGCTACAGCGAGTGGAACATTCCCAGGCTGTGGGTGGCGGGACTCTGCGGGAAGAGTCTCTGGAGAGAAATGAACCCAGGACCATTACGCATAGGTTGGTGGAAGGTCGCCCCTCAGCGGTACACCCGATCACGTCTCCCCACCCTGATCACCAGGACACGCAGGGCATCGTCCTGAATGTCGCAGATAACGCGACAATCCCCTACTCGATAACGCCATAACCCGCCCAGTGGGCCTGTGAGCGCTTGCCCGATGCTCCGAGGGTCGTCCAATACCGCAACCCGCTCGTCCATGTAATTGATGATGCGCCGAGCCGTATCTCTGTCGAGCCTCCGAAGTTTCGTCCTGGCCGTGTCGGTGTAATCAATCCTCCAGGCCAAGTTCTGCCCTCACGTCCGCGGCGGCATGTGTTCCTTCCTGGCCTTTGCGGATGCGTTCGAGAACGTCCGCGGCCAGGTAATAGTCCTCGATGTCTTCGAGCCCACGGTCAATGATCTCACGCAGGTAGAAGGCCTTGGTTCGCCCGGTCTGCGATGCCAGCAGAGCAAGCCGCCGCTCGGTGTCGGGCGACAATCGAATCGAGGTCGCCATGTCGCTATCCTCCGTAGTTGTGATGGGTGTATTCATTGTATCACAACTGTTGCCACGACCCTCCTCTGGACGTACAGCCACGCGGTTTCCTTGGATTACCTTCGTTCCACGAGTTGACCGAGCCCATCGGGTCCTGCTAGCACGAAGGGACAGTTTGCGCGCGAGCCGTAGGACGCTGGCCCTCTCCATCCGCCAATGCGTGAGCCGGGTGGGCACCTACGTATCTTTAGCGATACTACGTCCTCAGATTCCCATGCCGGTCGAGTTCGCTCCCGCACCCACGGCAGGTCCATCCTCCCCACAGGAATTGTTGCCTGGTCCTAGGCCACCGGACGAGTGGCCGGACAGCGAGATTACAGACCTGACATCTTAACTGGATGAAATCCTGACCGGTCTCGTTTCAGCAAGCCAGGCTATGAAGCCGGTTTCGAGGTGGTTACTGGGGAGCAGTGACTGCACTCAGCGCATAGAGGCTACGGTCCCATGAACCCACGTACACAACCCCGTCCACCACAGCTGGGGAGGAGCGCACCCAGCTACCCGTCTCGTACCGCCAAATGCGCTTGCCTGTGGTAGCGTTCAACGCATATAGATGATTGTCAGCCGATCCGAAGTAGACAACGCCGTTGGCAACTGTCGGTGAGGCGAAGACATAGTTGCCGGTCCCATATCGCCACAGGAACCACCCGGTGTCTGCAATCAGAGCATACAGGTTGCCGTCACCAGAGCCGATGTAGACGATGCCGTTGGCCACGGTCGGAGAGGAGCGTGTCCAGCTGTCGGTCTTGTATCGCCACCGGAGGTCGCCAGTGGCTGAATCCAGGGCATAGACGTGATGGTCCCAAGACCCCACGTAAACGACACCGTTGGCCACCGCTGGCGAAGACGCCACAGCGCCGTTGGTCTGGTACCTCCACAGGAGCTCACCGGTGTCGGCAGACAACGCATACAGATGATTGTCAACCGACCCGATGTAGACGACGCCGTTGACAACCGCTGGCGAGGACACCACATCGGAGCCGGTCTGGTATCTCCAGAGGACGTCTCCAGTGTCCCCAGACAACGCATATACGTGGTGGTCATCTGACCCTACGTAGACCACGCCGTTCACGACAGCTGGCTGGGACCGGAATCCGCCCTCGGGCTGTGACCGCCATAGTAAGCTGCCGGTGTCCGCAGAGAACGCATACACGGGGCCTCCATTTACTCCGATATATACAACGCCGCCTACGACTGTAGGAGAGGTCGTTGGATGTGCATACTCTGATGTAATGATTCTATATCGCCATAGAAGGTCGCCTGTGTCCCTATCCACCGCGTAGAGGTGACCGTCGAAAGACGCCGCATACACGACGCCATCCGCAACCGCAGGGGAGGATGTCACCTGATGCCTAGTTTCGAATCGCCATAGGAGGTCGCCAATCTCGAACACGCCGATGTCTTCCATCAATGCGACGAACCGGTGATCCCCGGACGCGAAATATGCGGCGGTGCCGGACAGCACGCCAGCGACCGCCATTACCACTGCGACCCAGATAAATCGCCTCTTCCACCGTCTTGGAGCACCTGAGCGGTTGGAGGAATCTATATAGTTCTGGAATCCAGGTAACGCATGCTGTGCCATGTCAAAAATGTACGCTGATTTGCATTTGTTGTCTTTGTTGTCAACGATGGTCACGTCCCATATCGGTTTGGACCGGTACCCGTAGAGGAACAGTGCCACGTACATCGGGGCCAGGAATGTCACCCCGGCAACCAAGTCCCACGGAAAGCCCTCCATGGGTTCCACCGACTGCATGGCAAGGTCCAGCTGTCCTGCCAAGACGAAGTTGTACGCGATGTCCCAAGCGAGAAGTGCCGGCATGAAGACCCGCCAGAAAACAGGGCTCAATATACGCATCCGGGAGACGAACCCGAAGACGCCGACCAGCGCTGTGGCAGCCATCGGCACGTCCAGCCCGTCGAACACTGTGGGGCTCGCGCTGAGTATCGATAGGGCGGAGCCAAAGAGGAACATCGCCAGCAGCAGAAGATATGCGTACCAGGCGATCTCCGGGAGCCACGATACTTTGCGTGCGAAAGGAAGATACATGAATGAGAGCGTGATTCGGACAGATGGGCTGCCCAAGCGATATGGCGACATCCTTGCCGTAGACGACCTCTCACTGGAGGTGCCCCGAGGACAGGTCTTTGGTCTTCTCGGTCCCAACGGATCGGGCAAGACGACCACCATGGGCATGCTGCTTGGGCTGGTGAAGCCAACCGCGGGCAGCTTCAGCCTGTTTGGTGGAAGTACCTCGCATCAGAATGCGCTCCATCGTGTCGGCGCCATAGTGGAGACCCCCCTCCTTCTACCCGTACCTGTCAGGCCGAGACAACCTGGCCTACTACCAGGGGATCATAGGGAGAGGCGACCGGAAAGAGCTGGACGAGTTGCTGAGCAAGGTGGGCCTTGCCGATCGGGCAAAGAGTCGCTTTCGCACCTACTCCCTGGGCATGAAGCAGCGCCTGGGGTTGACCTACGCCTTGCTCGGCGACCCCGAGCTCCTGTTCCTAGATGAGCCGACCAACGGCATGGACCCGGCAGGCATGGCCGAGGTACGGGAGATGATTCGAGGTCTCAGCACGGGCGGGCACACCGTGTTGTTGTCCAGTCACCTGCTGCACGAGGTCGAGCAGGTGTGCGACAGCGTGGCCATTCTCTCCAAGGGGAGGCTCATCGCTCAAGGGAAGGTCGCTAGAGTGGACCATGTTGGCCACCGCCTTCAACCTGCGCACTCTCTATCGGGTGTGGAGCTCCTCCCGCTCCTTCAGCCATACGTTTCACGGTCCGAAGCCTTGTCCTGTCTCGTGAACTGAGACGGTGACAGCACTCCATCGTCTTGCATCAGACCTTCGCGTCAGGGTGAACCTGTCTATAAATGTCCTTCTGAGACAGGCTCAATTCAGTACACGTAGGCCCACCAGACTTGACGAAATCAAGAACTTTCACGTTGACATTCCAGTTAGCGCTGTAAGGCCGAGTTGGGAGAGGAGATTCGGCGATGGGCGGCAGGCATCTACCGCAGGGCTACGTCGAGACGGGGCGGTGGAGCCTGAAGCAGGCGACACCCGCCGATATCCTGCTCGCAATCGTCGTCGGCCTGAGCGTGCCGATCGCGCTGCTCATCCTGGGCAGCCTCCTGGGCGGGCCAGACGACTCGGATGTGACCATCGGCGGGGGGACATTGATCATTGGAATCGTCCCGGGGGCCGTGATGGGAGTAGTACTGCACGAGTTGGTCCACGGCGCCTTCTTCCTCGCGTTCGGCGGCCGCCCGCGCTTCGGGCCTGTCTTCTACGCGGCCGCGCCTGGAAGCTACCTCACCAAGCTCGAGTACGCGGCCTCGGGCCTTGCGCCGGCAGTGCTGCTGACGGTGTTGTTGGCCGTCGCCTTAGCGCTTGTAGCCCAAAACGACCTGCTCGCCTCCGTTGTCGCATGGGCCCTCCTGTTAAACGTAATGGGGTCGGCGGGAGACATGCTCATGATGCGAAAGCTGGTCCCCTATCCCCGCGCGACCAATTTCGAGGACACCGGGGAAGGATTCGTCGCTTACGGACCGGCGAGCGGGTCCGATTCGCAATAGGCGGGCTGCGACTCCGCCACATCATCTGACCAGCTAGCATTGCGGAGGGGCAAGAGGGTGATTGGCCCCATGGGATAGTCCTCGGCTTAAGTCTTAGGCAAGAGGTCACGGAGACGACGGGTATTCACGCTTTCTCCTGCATGGTAATCCTCGAGGCGGTAATGCGGACCGTATAGTGAAAGACTTCATTCAGGAATGCTGCCCATGGATCGCCATCATGCGCGAGATCGTCGAGCAAGAAGGTTTTTCCAATCCCTAGCCTGTTCAGTCGGTCTCTCATCTCCGATGTAATGACTCCGGCGATCAGCATGTTTACGCAACCGGGAGGAGTCGCCTCAAAGCTCTTCTGTATGGCTCCTAGTCTCTCCAGCGCACCTGCCGGGTCTTTGCCCCCTTTGATCTCAATCGTCGCAACTGTCGTCGATTCGCCCCCTACGGTACGACTAAACTCAATGTCCGGCTCCGACCCGTAGCGCATGGAATATCCGTCGGGCAGATCAAACTGGGTCTCTTCACCATTGCGACGAATTATTAGTTCTTGGCTGTCCAACCACTTTCTTATCCTCACCTTGATCAGTCGTTCGGCATCCTGACCAATCAGATTCCGAACCGTTCCGTCCAGTCCGATGCCCATGTTCGCAATGATGTTTCGATATCCATTCTTAAGCGTCCAACCATCGGAGCCTTCAATAATCGAGGAGATCACTGCGTTGTATAGCTGGGCTACGCGGATTATGTGCTCCTCACGCAGGACAGTCCTTCTGGACTCATCCTCCCAGGAATCGACGGCACCCGCTATTTCGGCCACACGCTTTCGTGGCAACAGCGCGATACCCCGGTAATATTCGGAGGCGCGAGGATTCTGACGCAACAGAAGAGGATGTGCGAATACAAGTTTTGGGTCGATGTCGGATGACGTGACGTGTCTCCACGCCTCCTCGCTTATCATGAGGTCTGCCATAGGAAGAAAGCTCAATGCTCCCTCAAAGGTGGCGATGGACCTGCGCAACGCTAGATCAGTTCTCTGCCGGATTCTCTCCGCGATTACGGCGGAGCGCCTCTGGGCATCGTCCAGCTTAGCCATCTTCTCGTACCCACCGATAGACGCATTTGCGCAATTCTCTTCGTCCGAAGCGCCCCATCTGCTGACTGGAATTCCCCTTGCCGCGAGGCAGCGCCCAGATGTCCGTGCAAGTGAATCCACTTTGTTCGGCGTAGTCCGATAGAATCAGATCGACGGGCACCTCTTCACCATGGTATTGGACGTTGTCATTCACCATGATCACAGTACCACCAGGGCGTACAAGTCGGCCCAACTCTGCAATGACTACGGCCATTTCAAGGAAATACCCTTCGATGAGACGTATTACGTGCGGATTGCTAAGCTCCTTCGCTCGTGCTTTCAGGATAGCCAAGACCTCATGAATAGCACTTTGGTTCTTGTATAGACTTGTTGCCGTATCTAGGAGATCCGAGCCATCATATGCAGTCTTTAGGAGCTCCAGTTTGGGCTTGTTCTCGACCGTTGCAGACAGCATGCTCTGGCGGAGTGCAGAAAACGCTTCCTGATCAAAGCCAAGCCACGCGAGTTCGAGAGCGTAAGTCCTGGTGTAGTCGTACCGATTTGCGTATGGAGGAGATGTGATCACCATGTCAAAGGAGCCATTGGGCAGCAGACGGAGACGTTCCAAGCTGGAGCCGGTGATAAACTCAGGTACTCCCCTGCCGAACTTCTCTTTGATGGGCTTTATGTCCTCCGACATTTCGGCGAGGCGAGTTTCGAGAGCGTCCAAAAGCGGCAAGATAGGGCCCTTGTGTATCCGAGCCCTTAGCTTGCGTCCCGATCGATAATCCCACCGAAGGTATTGCCCATCCTTGCGCGTGTAACTTATGGATTCGAGGACACTCATACAGGCCAGATTGAGCATGGAGCGAATGCCCGGATCGTCCACGGCACTGATGTACTCTCGGGCCCTGGCGAGCCCCCTTTCGGTTTCCGACGGGAAGGCGGACTCCGTGATGCGAACGTGTCGAAACGCGTGCCTGCCATCCGCTGCTTTACCTGATGCCACATGGTTGAGCAGGGATTCAGCGGCGACTCCAAATGCTTCCCGGCGCAACCCATTGGCAGCATGGGCGATTGCGTTGCCAGTCAATACTCCCACGGGAATTATCTCGATGCCAGTTGCCTTCAGGCCCCTGCCAGCCGCGATGAGCGGGGTGGTGCCAATACCGGAGAAAGGGTCAAGGACGGCACTCGGTTGGACCTCGTCCAACATTCGCTCCACAAGTTCCAGAGAGAACCCTTCCTTGTACTTTAGCCAGCGAAACCCCGGGACCTCTCGGTTTCCCTGGTACGAGACCACTCTGCGTGTCAAGTTTGAATCGACAGATAGTCTCTTCTCAAAACGCGTGTGCAGGGCCCGGCGTTCTTCAACGCTCCCACCGTTAGGAGATTCAATCGGCGTCCGGCATTGAATTCCTGTCATACCTTGAAACGCCTCTGCCGTTCCCGGAGGGGATAAGATGTCATGACTCCTGTCCTGAGGGAAACTCAAGAGGAAGTCGCCCTTGCCCACTGTCCTCTATGAATCTACGCAAGGCGTAGCGCACCACAAACGCCAGCGTCGTGTCGTTGCGAATCGCTATCTCCTCTAAGGCCCCTCGCTGGCCAGGGCCTAGGGTGATGGTGAGACGGGCTTGGGCTGCGGTGGAATTGTCAGAAGACATGCTCTACCTACCTGATGCTACATTCATCATTATGATGAAAAAGGGTGCGCCCGTCAACAGGGGCCGCGCCTGAACAATGGCCGCCACGGGCTAGTACAGCCTTCCGGTCTTCATACCCGAGGCCACCGTCCCAGGGCTTATGCCGAACCAATCTGGGTTGCATTGAGCAGACCCGGCGACCGTTTCGCCCCGACCACAAGATTGGATTCGACACAATGGCTTGCAAGGCATTACATGCGACGTATCTCCTAGCGACAATGGATAGTTGGGCAATTGCCTACAAGAGCAATGCGCGAGTACGGCGCAGCGTGGAATGAGAACCCTAGTATGACCCTCTCCCAACGACAGATGCTCCATTTCCTCAGCCGGATGCCGTTCATCGACTCGGTGGAGCTGGCGCTCATCCTGGGCGAGCCGCACGCCACGGTCCACCGTGCCCTGGCCGACCTGCTGGCCGACGGCATCAGCGGGCGCGTGAGCCACGGCACCACCCACCTGCCATCGAGCCAGAGATACCACCTCACGACCAGCGGCATCGGTGAAGCTGCCCGGGTGCTCGGATTCGAGACGTCCTCGGAGTTCGTGCGCGGCTACCCTGTGTCCCGAGAATGGCTCACGCTGCTCATCCGCCGGATGGACGCGGTGGCCAGCATCTACCGTCTCGCCGCCTCGATGTCCACCGGCATCGATGGGCTCACGTCCCAAGTTGAGTTCCACCGCAGGGGCCGCTTCGACGCCACCATTACGCTCCACGATGGCCGCAGCTTCGGCGTGGTGCGCCAGGGACTGGCCCTGCGTCGCCGGTCGCTCTACGACCGGCTGCGGGGTATAGCGGAGTACGACTACACCCGCCGCCCCGACACCGTTTTGATCCTAGTTCCGAGCATATGGGAGGAGAGGCTGACGACGAGGTTCTGCGAGGAACGGAACCTCCGTGACTGCTACGTTGCCGTGGAGTCTAGGGATGCGCTGGAAAGACGGGACCTTCGCCTCTGGCATTGCACCTCGTGGGTGATCGGCAACAGTTTCTTCTCGCTGGAGGCCGTCATCTCCCGGAACAGCCCCGGCGGAGCGGCCCGCACGGAGTCGCCGAGCCGAAAACGGGCGTCGCTGCCCCGTCCTGAGCGGATGGTTCAGGCTGCGTCGGCCTTCGGCATGAGCCCGTCGGAGAAGCGGACGCTCGACCTCGTGACGAACCACCCGATGATCCCCCGCGAGCATCTGGCCCTCTGGCTCGGAGTCTCCGAGGGCCGGGTCAGCCAGGTGATGCACAGCCTGGTCAACACCTGGGGCCTGATCGAACAGAGAGGCAAACGCGGAGACACCCGCTACACGCTGTCCGCCGAGGGCATACGCTACGTCACGCACAGGGACCGCGCCCAGCTTCCGACCACACGGGGCATCTGGAGCACCAACCTCACCACCAGCAAACAGGGCCGCAGACGGCACGTGGGCCACCGCATCGACACCTGGGTGCGGCAGACGAAGCACGCAGACGGTGTGACGTGGTTCCTGTCCAAGCTTGAGGCCGAGGCCAGGGCTGATCCCCGCTCCGAGCTGGTGTGGTCAATCCCCACCACCCGCTCCGACCGATCCTACAACTGGGGAGAGTCTGCCATCGCCCCCGACGCCGTGGGGGAGATGATCACCGGCGGCATTCACATCCCCTTCTACTTCGAGTACGAGCTTCGCGCCCGTCACCCGAAGGGCATCTTTGCCCGCCTGAGTCCCTACGAGAGCTACTACTGGTCGCCTGCACCGAAGGAAGACCAGCCCCCGTTCCCGACCACGCTGTTCGTCGTGGACAGTGAGGACGTTGAGGCCACCTACGTGCGCACGGCGGCCAGGATGAGTCTGATGTCGTTGCCGATCCTCGTGTCGTGCATGCCCGTTCTGTCCGTCACAGGGATACTAGGACGGTCCTGGCACCCGCTCTGGAAACCGGAATCCCCACGACTGGTGCTGTCCGAACTGAGCGCTTACCAATGGGACTCCCTCTACCACCGGATGCGTCCTGTAGAGGGGGATAGATAGGGCCGATGCGTCCCTACCGCCCGTTTGATTGCATGGGGGCCGCAAGTTGCGGGCGCCAGCGCGATTTTCGAGGTCTGCCGACACCGGAAACACCCTGCTTTAGCTACGAAACGGGCTGACACATCGCCTGACCGGTCAGGACTTGCACATGCCGGAATATGGGAACCTGCGCTAAAATAAATGGCGATGACAATTGCCCTTTTGCAACCCCATGACGAAGGTTGACGTGTCAGCCGATTGGGAGGAATAAGTGATGACTGAGCCTGTCCGCTGGGTCTCGAAAGCGGAGGCGGCGCAGGAACTGGAGGTATCCCTCTCGACCCTCGACCGGATGATCAGGAAGGGGGAGATCGAGGTGGTCAGAGAGGGCCGCCGGGTCTACGTGCGGATGCACGGGCCGGAGTACCCGGACGACGAGGAGCTGCTGCGCCGCGCCATAATCAGGGAGGACGAGCTGGAACGGACCGTGCGGAAGTTGGAGCGGAGCGCATCCGAGCTGGAGCGGGAACGGGACAAGGCCAAGACCGTCGCATCCGCCAGCGAAGGGGCGCATCGTAAGTTGGAGATAGCCTATGACGAGGAGTACGCCGCGCACCTCAGAACCAAACGGATGGCCTGGACCCTCGGTCTGGTCGCGGTCGCGCTGTTCGCGTTGCTGGCCGTTGGCATCCTTGTGGCGTGGCGTCTGTTTGCTTAGGAAGGGCTTTCCCCCGTTGACAATGTGCAATTTCCAAAGCTACGACTGTCCACACCTGTCCGGCTTGCCGACCGGCGTTTTGTCCACTTTCGTAGCTACGACTGTCCAATAGGCGTGGAAGGAGCACTGGAATCAGATTGCTTGCTCCGATGTGGCAGGCATCTCCGTTCACTCCGATTTCAGCTACGAAATCGCCCCGGATTGCAACTTGCCCACAAACTCAAACTCCTGTACACGGGTAACACATCCCGAACATCTCCAGGAACCTCCCGCCCCGTGAGGGGGGCTGGGCACGAGCCTGTGTCAGGACCGTCGCCGTGCCGGGGCGTCCAAGCCACATGAACATGACCACATCGGGGACTCCGACAGATCCACTACCTGCTCCACAGACCCAAGTCGTCCGATGGGCGGCATGAGACGATTGACAGGGGTAGGTGATGCTGTAATATCCTAGTAAGACTCGATAACAAGAGGTGGGCATGCCACGAACCACTAAGACCATCACCTTCTCCTTGCCGCCAGAGATGGCCGACCGGGTGGACGAGGTGATGAAGCAGCAAAGACGGTCCAGGAGCGAGTTCCTTCGGGATGCGGTGCTCCGCTACATCGAGGAGTGCGAGTGGAGACAGCTGCTCCAGTACGGAGAGGAGAGGGCCAGGGAGAAGGGTATCGGTCCTGAGGACGTGGCTGGTCTGGTGGAAGAGTACCGGGCCGAGGTCAACTCTTCCCGTACATGAGAGTCGTCCTCGATACCAACGCCATCGTCTCCGGTCTGAACTTCCCTGGGAACGAATGTCTTGTCCTGGAGCTTGCTCTCAGGGGACGGTTCGAGCTGTTCCTGTCTCCCTTCATCCTGGAAGAGGTTGCCGAGGTGCTTGGGCGCAAGTTCGCCTGGGACGAGGAACGCTCGTCCCAGGCTCTCAGAGCGCTGGGAGGTGCTGCCACCGTCATTGAACCCCGGCGGCTCGCGGAGACGATAGAGGGCGACCACGCCGGCAACCGCATCTTGGAGTGTGCGGTGGAGGCTTCCGCTGACTACCTGGTGACTGGCGACCGGAGGCATCTGCTGCTCATTGAGGGACGTCAGGGTGCGAGAATCCTCAACGCCCCCCGGTTCCTGTTGGCGCTGGAAGGGTGAACCGGCCGCGACGTAACACGTCGTCTAACAAAGAGTGAAGGATATGGAACCTTTTGACCAGTGGATGAACCTCCACCAGATCGAGTGGCGCAAAGCTAATGTGGCATCCACGGGACTTGGACGATGGCACGGCGATCAATATCCCTGGATCCTGCCCGAAGGTTCGTGGGAGGAAGGTCCCTGGCAAGGTATACGCACGGGGTCGGACAACTCGCTGCCAGCGTACCTTGAGAGGACCGGGGTGCAGAAGCATGAGGGCGTGCACAATCTCAAGAGTTCGTGGAAGGGGAGGATGAGCCCCATCAAGGAACTGTCTTCCAGATGAAACGTTTGCGGGTGCCGCCTATGATAGCTCATGTATTGGCTTGGGCCGCGTTTTTCGGAGTGGTGTTTTGGCCCTTTGGATACTCCGTGACCACCACAACCGCGCTCCCGGGCGACGTTGTGAGGGTTGTATTCGCGCACTCCCGGGGCCCTTCAAGGGATACTTGGGACCGGAAGAAGTAATGCTACTGCTGATACCGGTGGCGCTAACTGGCCTGGCAGTCTGGCTGGCTTGGTCGCGGGGCATCTGGTCTGCGTGGGCTAAACTGGCGCAGTGGGGCTTGGGAGTGCTTTGCCTGGGGTATTGTTCGGTCCCAATCTGGTTCGTTGAAGAGGTGGACATCAGTTTCATTGGGGTGTTCTTTCTCCCCGCGGCGCTGGTATTAGTCGTCTCGGCGAGCATAGCGGCCCTATGGCCCAAACCCCGAAAGCAAACGGAACCAGCGGAGGTCCGGTAGGGATAGGGCAGTTGTGATGCCTGGACACAGGGTAGCTACTCCTTGACAACGGCCTGTCAGATGTCTCAAGATACGGAGTAAGACTCGGTAACAGCAGGGGGCAGCATGAAGAAGCACCTACAACCACTCACACCAGCAGCACTCTACGCCAGGGTCTCCAGCGACCGGCAGGACGTGGACCTCTCGGTAGCGGCCCAGCTACGGGCTCTACGAGACTATGCCAAAGCTAATGGATACTCCGTCGCCCGCGAGTACGTGGACGAGGCCGAGAGCGGGCGTGTCGCCGACCGGCCTCAGTTCAGGGAGATGATCGACGAGGGGAGCAGGCCGAAGGCTCCCTTTGAGGTCATCCTCGTCTGGAAGTTCAGTCGGTTCACCCGCAAGCGGGAGCACGCCGTGGCTTTCAAGTCCATGCTGAGGAGAAAGGGTGTCAAGGTGGTCTCCATCACCGAGCACGCCGACGATTCTCCCACGGGCAAGCTCATGGAGGCCATCATCGAGAGCGTCGATGAATTCTACTCAGAAAACCTTGCGCAGGAGGTCGTCCGGGGGATGCGTGAGGCGGCGTCCCGGGGCTTCTTCCTCGGCTCCAAGGCCCCCTTCGGCTACAAACGGGTCAAGGTCAATGACGGAGCCAAGGAGCGTCCCACTCTGGAGGTGGACCCTACCGCCGCTCCTATAGTGAAGGGAATCTTCGAGAGCTCCCTGCGTAGCAACGGCCTCAAGGAGATATGCAGGGAGCTGAACGACCGGGGCATCACCAATAGGGGAAGACGCTGGTACAAGGGAGGGCTCTACTACCTGCTGACCAACGAAGCCTACACCGGAACCTCCGTCTGGGGCAGAAACAGCAAGGGAGAGAAGACCCAGGACCCGGTGAGAGTTGAAGGAGCGTGGCCCGCCCTGGTGTCGAGGGAGCTGTTCGACGCCGTTCAGCAGGCGATGCGGGACCGAGCACCGAAGGTGCGAAGACCCGCGAGAGTGGGGAGCAGGTTCCTGCTGAGCGGTCTGCTGAAGTGTGGAGTGTGCGGCAGGCCCTACTCCGGCCAGGGGGCCAAGAGCGGGCAGTTCGCCTACTACATCTGCGGCACACTGTTCAGGGAAGGCGCGGGGACATGCAGCGCACGCTACCTGAACGCTCCCAGGGTGGAGGAGTTCGTCGTCGAGAAGATCAGGGAGCGGATTCTGACCGAGGAGACCATCGTTGAGTTGGTGACGTTGGTGGCCGAGGAGATCGACGCTATGGCCGGTGAGTTGGCCGGCAGGCTGGAGGTCATCGACGCCGAGCTAGGGGACGTGAGGAAGCGGCTTGAGAGGCTCTACGAGGCCCTTGAGACGAGCGAGTTGACGTTGGAGGTCCTGTCGCCTCGCATCTTCTCTCTGAGGCACCGAGAGGAGCAGCTTGAGGCTGCGAGAGACGACGCCGCCACTCAGTTGGAGCAGCGGAGGGTGGAACTTCCCACCACCGAGGACATCAAGGGGTACGTGGCGGACTTCCGGGAGTTCTTGCAAGAAGGGACGTTCCCTGAGCGCAAGGCGCTCATCCGCAACTTCGTGGAGGGCATTGAGGTGGTTGGAGACGAGGCCACACTGACGTACACCATACCCATGCCGTCGGATGGAGTGACTAAGGAATCGGCCTCGGTTCTCGATTTCGTCCAGTCCGGCCCACCATAGGGGATACGAACTGCTGTCCGTGTGTCAAAAGGGAATCATACCTTGATGTCGTGCAGGTCAAGGCAATTGTTGGGTTGCCATGTCATTCTGAGAGCTTGTGAGGGAATTGTCATTGCTATGGCGTCCCTGCCCGTGGCAATCTGGGGTGGGGTTCCCTCGTATGTCGAGTCTAGGCTTTCTTCACAGGCTCTGAGCCCAACTCCTTGAGCCAAGATAAGGGTCTGTCGCAGGCTCATCCTTAGCCCGTCGTAGGGAATGAACGGGACAAGGCATCCGCAGCGCCGGCCTCAGACTCCGCGCCGTCCTCATCCTGGAAGTTGAGGTTGTACAGCCGCGAGTAGAGGGCGCACCGTCGGAGCAGCTCGTTATGGGTGCCTGTATCAATGATACTAGCTTTGTCCATCACCACTATCATGTCAGCGTTCTGGATGGTGGAAAGGCGGTGTGCGATGACCACGGCTGTGCGGCCCTGAAGGAGTTCTCGTAAAGCCCTCTGAATCAACACCTCCGTCAATGTGTCTATGTTGGCCGTGGCCTCATCCAAGATGAGGATGCGAGGGTCGGCAAGCACCGCCCTGGCAAAGCTGACGAGCTGGCGCTGCCCCACGCTGAGGTTGACACCTCTTTCTTGCAAGACCGTGTCGTACCCGTATTCCAGCTTCATTATGAAGTCGTGGGCACCCACGGCCCTGGCAGCGGCGACCACCTTCTCCATAGGGGCTTCTGTATGGCGATACTTGATATTGTCCGCCACCGATACAGAAAAGAGGAACGGCTCCTGGAGGACCATGCTCATCTGGCGGGCAAGGGAGTCCCGGGTCACCTCTCGGATGTCGTGACCATCCACCATAATGCGGCCGCTGGCAACATCGTAGAAGCGGGCCAGCAGCGACACCATAGTTGTCTTTCCAGCGCCGGTAGGGCCTACCAGCGCCACGGTCTGGCCAGGCCGCACATGCAGGCTGACATCCTGGAGGACAGGCACTCCCCCAAGGTAGTGGAAGGAGACGTGGTCGTACTGGATCTCCCCCTGGATGGTGGGAAGCTCAGGGGCATTCGGGCGGTCCACCACCTCGGGCTCAACGTCCAGCAACTGGAAGATACGAACGCCCGCAGTCGTGGCCCGTTGGAACTGGCTGTACTGCATGGTCAGGTTGCGAATGGGGTCAAAGAAGCGCTGGATGTACAGGGCAAAACCGATGAGAGCACCGGGCATGATCTCGCCGTTGAGCGCCATGGTGCCCCCTACCACGACCACCAGCGCAAGAGCCACCGCCGTAACCAGGTCGACGGTGGGCATGAGGAACGCCGAGAGGCGGATTGCTCCCAGGTTGGCGTTCAGATGAGTCTGGTTTACCTGGTCGAACTGTCTGAGGTTTATCTCTTCCCTGTTGAGGCTTTGGACTACCCGCACGCCGGAGATGTTCTGCTGGAGACGGGAGTTTACGGCGGATATGGCGTTCCGTACCCGGACGAAGGCGGGCCTTGCGGTCCGCTGCCACACGGCCATGATGATAAGGAGTATAGGTATGACCACTAATGTGATGGCGGCCAGCTTCAGGTTCATGGATGCCATCATCATAACTATTCCCACCAGGCTAAGCAGGTCCCCCAGAGTGAGAACCCCGCCAAACAGGAACTCGTCAAGCTGGTCAACGTCGTTCTGGACCCGGCTCATGACGCGCCCAACCTCGTTCCTATCGAAGAAGGGCACCGAGAGCCTCTGGAGGTGGTCGAACATGTCGGTCCGCAGCTTGTATAGGACCTCCTCGCTTATCTTGGCCAGAAGGCGCAAGTGGGTATAGTCCACAACGTAGTTGATGAGCAAGATTCCGGCCAGGAAAAGAGCGGCACGGCCAAGACCGTCCAGGTCTTTGCCTATGACATAGGTGTCTATCGCATCGCCAATGAGCCGGGGAATGAAGACCATGGTGCCGATGTAAGCCAGCATTGCCGCTGTGGCCACCATGAGCGAGCCCAAGCGGGGCCTGAGGTAGGGGAGCAGCCGTCTGACCACCTGGTGGTTGTAGACCTTGCCTAGCTCTTCGTCATCGAGGCCGTCGTACCACCCTCCGCCAGACCACATTACTGGTCCTCCCCCGGGCTGTCGCTGGTCACTTCCACCGGGATCCCTGTCTGGTGGTCTTCCTGGGAAGCGCCGTTGGCAAGCATGGCTTCCTGAGGCCTAAGCTGAAGCTCGTAAATCTCCTGGTACGGCCCAGGCTGGCTCAACAGCTCGCGGTGCGTGCCTCGTTGGACAATCTGCCCATCTCTCAGGACAAGGATGAGGTCCGCGCTTTCCACCGTGCTTAGCCGGTGGGCGATCACAAAGGTGGTACGCCCCTTCATCACCTCCACCAGCGCCCGGCGTATGAGGTATTCCGTCTCCGTGTCCACGCTGGAGGTAGAGTCGTCCAGGATGAGGATGGGCGGGTCCAGGAGTATGGTGCGGGCGATAGCGAGACGCTGCCGCTGGCCACCTGAGAGGGTGATGCCTCGCTCTCCCACCCGGGTGTCGTAGCCATCGGGAAGGGAAACGATGAAGTCGTGGAGCTGGGCTATCCGGGCGGCACGGACAACCTGTTCAAAGGAGGCACCCACCGCACCATAGGCGATATTTTCCCTTATTGTGGTTGTGAAAAGGAATACGTCCTGCTGCACAATGCCTATGTTCGCCCGGAGAGAAGCAAGGGTTGCGTCCCTGATATCAACGCCTTCAATGGTCACCCTCCCTGCCGTCACATCGTAGAAGCGGGGGAGCAGGTGGACTATGGTGCTCTTACCGCTGCCGGGCGCTCCTACCAGCGCAATGACCTTCGTCGGCTCCGCTTCAAAGTTTATGCGGCTGAGGACAGGCGATATGGTGTCATAGCCAAAGGAGACATCTTTGAACTGCACGTGGCCTCTGGCCCTGGGGAGCGCCACCGCGGTATTCCTCTCATGCACCGGCGACTCGGCATCCAAGGTGGCAAAGATGCGCTGCCCGCAGGAGATAGCCCTGGCGAAAGAGTTGACCATCCAGGCAGCCATGCGCACCGGCGTGGCCAGCAACCCCATATAGAAGATGAACTGCGCCAGTTCCCCGGGCGTCATGGTGCCTTGGATTACATAACGACCACCCACATACAGGATCAAGAGTGTGGTGCCCAGGTAAAAGAGGGTCATAAGTCCACCGTTGGACGCCTCCAACTTCTCGGCACGGTAGGAGTGATAGAAGATGTTGGCGGCCCGGTGGTAGAACTTGCGCCGTTCGTGTTCATCCGCGGCGAATGCCTTGACCACGCGCTGTCCAACCAGGTTCTCCTGAAGGACGGTGGTCATGTGCCCCGCTTCATCCTCAATGGCCAGCCACTCTGTCCTGAGACGCAGCACCAGGGACCCTCCACGCCATATGACAAAGGGGACCAAGGCCAAGCTCAGCAGCGCGAGTTGCTGGTTGAGCAGGAACATCATTATCCCAACTCCAACTACCAGGGAAGCCATGTACACCGAGCGAATGAGGCCGGTTTGAACGAACATACGGGCCCCTTCCACGTCAGCGGTGGCTTTGGACATGAGGTTGCCCGTCTGCTCCTTGTCGTGGAAGGCAAAGCTCATACGTTGGAGGTGGTCGTAGAACTCATTGCGAAGGTCGTAGGCCACCCTCTGACCCACAGACTCGCCAAGGTACTGCTGGCCGAAGGCGAATACGCCCCTGAGCAAGCTGACCACGAGGATGGCCCCGGCCAGATAAAGCAGCCTTGCCTGGTCGCTCACCAATATCACGGTGTCTATGGCGTTGCCCAGGAGTTTGGGAATCGCCATGGATAAGGCGGAGACGCCCAGCACAGAAAGGTAGGCCAGTGTTAGCCTAACTCTGTACCTGGCTGCCAGTTTGGCTATGCGCCAGAGAGTTCGCATGCATGTCCCCTACAAGTTCCGTATTGCCGTGCGGCCACGGACATGGCGGTCTGAGATGTGAGATGGCGTATGAACAGGGGGGTATATCATCAGCGCCATACCAGCATAGGTAGATTGTATTCCTCAGCTTGGGGCACACGCAAACTGGCGGAGGGGCGAGCCTTGCGGCTTTCATTACAAAGTGCAGATACCTTGTCGCCCCGAGTTCTTCGCAGAAGGACGATGGATCTGGGGTAGTGAGGTTTTTCTCATGCTCTCAACCACACCGCAGATGCTTCGGGAGTCCTGATTGTGTCGGGACTCCCGAAGCATGACAACTAGAATGCAGGCCTAGTTGAGGGCCGCAGGTCCCAAGTGCTCCTCCAGCGTCTGCCGCGCTTCGGAAAGGCGCTCTTGATGAACCATCAGGCGGCACGGAGCGTTGGATATCCCAAGGTAGGAGGCTGTATCGCCCGCTCGGACCACTGCTGGTATGCCCTCGCCGCGCAGTAGCTCTCGCCACATCTCCGCAGTGAGCTGGTCCGGAGCGGTGGTCAGATATGCCAGACGAGGGCGAGAGGGCATGGTCCTCATGCCACCCTAAGCCTGCCTGGGCCTATGAGGGCGACTAGCCGCTCCTCCAGCTCTGGGCAGAACTGGGTGCTCACCAGTGGCATCTCCAGGCGGGTGGTCTGGCCGTTGTTGAGGATCTCCACGCGAACGGCGTCCTGGCCTGGAAACTCCAGCAAAAGCTGCATGGCTGAACGGAGCATGTAGGTATCCTCCGCAGGGTCGCCAGAGTCTGCCAGGTTGATGACCACGGTCCTCCGCAACGGAGCGTCCTGGCCACTTCCATTTGTCTTGTTCTTCCGCGCTCCGTTACCTGCGTTGCCGCCGACCGAACGCAGCTCACCATTCACGGCAGAAGCCGAGGGAAGGCGCTGACGATCTAGTGACTGTCCCCTAGAAGGCGATTCCCCAAGAAGGGCCGGAGAAGAAGAAGGGACCGGCTGCGAACCAATGTCTGGGGCGGCCTTCGGCTCTTCGATCTCGCTGGGGATGGTGTATACTTTGGCCTCATCGGCGTGGACGGATAGCTGGCCTTCCCGGCTGATCACCTTTCCTACCACCCGCAGAATCTCCCCTTCTTCCCATACATCCGGGTCGCGTTCATAAACGGCGGACCACGCAACCACCTCTATGCTTCCTCCCAGGAGCTTCAGGACGGCAGTGACAAAAGGCCGTCCTTCGCGAGTATTCCGTCTCGAAACGGTATTCACCTGTCCCATCATGTGGACCTTCTGCCCCACCATGTCTTCTAGCTGGTCGTGGGATAGTGTGTCAGCCACGCGGGGGTCAAAGGCGATGGCGCTCATGGGGTTTGCGAAAATCTGGTCGCCCAAAAGCTCTTGTTCCCACGCCTGCTTCTCCCTAGTGGTGGCGTCGGGTGCTACGACCAACTCCAGGGCACCCATAGGAGCAGCCACGGCCTCACCGAACAGGTCGAACATGGTGGTCTGCCCCGACTGGCGGCGCTGGCTCTCCTGTTGAGATATGGAAAGGATGCGGTCCGCGCTGGCCAGCAAAGACCCACGGGGACCGAAGGCGTCCAGGGCGCCGACCTTGATGAGGCTCTCCATGGCACGCCGGTTCACCAAACGGAGGTCGGCCTTGCGGCAAAGTTCCTCCAATGTAGTAAAGGGGCCGCTGGCTTTCACCGACTCCACCAGAGCCTCCACTCCTGCTGATCCCACGTGCTTGATGGCCCCCAGCCCGAAACGGATGGCCGGCCCGCCTTCCGAGTCCTGGTCGATTGTGTAGGATACGCCTCCTTGGTTGATGTCCGGAGGCAATACCTTGATCTTCAGCCTCAGGCACTCGTCCACGGCGGCAGGGGTCTTTTCCAGGTTTCCCATGTAGGAGTTAAGGAGCGCGGTCATGTACTCCACCGGGTAGTTCGCTTTGAAGTAGGCAGTCCAGTAAGCGATGAGTGCGTAGCTTACGCTATGGGCTTTGTTGAAGGCGTATCCCGCGAACGGTTCTATGAGCGCAAACACCTCATCCGCCAGCTCCTGGCTGTACCCCTTGCCCAGAGCGCCCTGGATGAACCGCTGGCGCTCCTCCTGCATTATGGCGTGCACCTTCTTGCCCATTGCCTTGCGCACGGTATCCGCCTCACCCAGGCTGTATCCCGCTAGGGCCTGAACTATGAGTAGAACCTGGTCCTGGTAAACGATGACGCCATAGGTCTCTTCCAAGATGTCTTTCAGCACCGGATGGGGGTACCGTGCCTCGGTCTTCCCATGCTTGGCGTCTATGAAGGTCTCTATATGCTCCATAGGCCCGGGCCGGTAGAGGGCGATCATGGCTGAGATGTCCAGGAGGGATGTGGGCTTCAGTTCCTTGATATTGCGGCGCATTCCCGGGCTTTCCAGTTGAAAGACGCCCGTGGTCTCCCCGGAGGAGAGCAGTTGAAAGGTGTTGGCATCGTCCAGGGGAATCTGGTGGAGGTCCAGGCGCTCTCCCCGGTGGTCGGCGATCACTCGAATAGCCCTGTCCAGGATGGAAAGGTTAGCCAGACCCAGGAAGTCCATCTTCAGCAGCCCAAGTTTGGCTATGGGATCCATGGAGAACTGGGTCATAGCCACGTCACCATCGTCGCCTTTGATCGGGCGCTGCAATGGGACGTACTGATCAAGGGGCTCTTTGGAAATGACCACGCCCGCGGCATGGGTGCTGGCGTGGCGGACCACGCCTTCTAGTCGCTTGGCTTTATCAATGAGGTTCTTCAGGATGTCGTCGGCCCGGTGCAACTCCTGTAGCTCAGGCACGGTCTCCAAAGCATCATCCAGGGTCCGGGCCCTGAAAGGCACCAGGCGGGCCACACGGTCTACGTCGGCGTAGGAGAGGGCTAAGGCGCGGCCCGTATCCCGCAGCGCGGCTTTGGGCCCCATGGTGCCGAAGGTGATGATCTGGGCTACGTGTTCCCGTCCGTACTTCTCCGTTACGTACCTCAGCACCTCGTCCCGGCGGTCGTCCTGGAAGTCCATGTCTATATCTGGCATCTCCTTGCGTTCTACGTTGAGGAATCGCTCGAACACCAGGCGATAATACAGAGGGTCTATGTCTGTCACACCCAGGGCATACAGGGCCAGGCTAGCGGCGGCGCTGCCCCTTACCCCAAACAGGATGCCCCGGTCACGGGTGAAGGCGGCTATGTCCCACACCACCAGGAAGTAGTTGGCAAAGTTGGTCTCGCGTATCACCTCTAACTCGTAGCGCAGCCGCGTGTGATACTGATCGCTGGCCGATGGCAGGCGCTCTGCCAGCCCTTCCCAGCACAGCTTGTCCAGGTACTCCTCGGAGGCCATATCAATTGGCGGGGTGTACTCAGGTAGGTGGTGGTGAGAGAAGTCCATCTCCACGCTGCAAGCCTCGGCAATGCGGCGGGTGTTCTGATACGCCTCTGGCAAGTCCGGGAACAGCGCTGCCATCTCCTCTGAAGAGCGAAGGTGATAGGAGTCGTCCTCCATGCGCAGTCGCTTTTCGTCGTTTACGTTGGTGTTGGTCTGGATGCAGATGAGCAGGTCCTGGATGGACGCATCCTCCCTGCTCACGTAGTGGCAGTCGTTGGTGAGGACCAGTGGAATGTCAAGCTCCTTGCTCATGGACACCAGGGCACGGTTCAGTGGCTCCAGCTCGGGGACGTGCTGGTGGTCCTGGAGCTCCAGGTAGAAGTCTCCGAACACCTCCTTGTGCCACAGGGCGCGCTTCTTGGCCTCTTCCAGGTTGCCCTGGATGATGAGGCGTGGGACCTCGGCGTTGGGACACCCGGACAGGGCGATGAGGCCCTGGTGGTGAGCCTCAATAAGCTCCTGGTCAATACGCGGCTTGTAGTAGAACCCTTCCATCTGGGCTTTGCTGACCAGTTGAATGAGGTTGCTGTATCCTGCGTTGTCTTTGGCCAGGAGGGTCAGATGGTAAGGGCTCTTGTCTGCTGGCGTCTTGGAGTGACGGCTGCCCTGGGCAACGTACACCTCGCAGCCAATGATGGGTTTTATCCCGGCGCTCTTGCATTCCGAATAAAACTCCACAGCGCCGTACAAAGCGCCGTGGTCGGTGATGGCCAAGCTATCCATGCCCAGCTCCTTGGCCCGCTGCACCAGGGGAATGATGCGGCTGAGGCCATCAAGTATGCTGTATTCGGTATGGACGTGGAGGTGGGTGAACATGGGCTGCTAAATTAACAGGAAGGCAACGGTTGTCACGCCCGCCAAGAGCACTACTGCCGCCAGGGAGAGTACGATCCTGGCATTGAACCGGTGGGTTCTGAGCAGTCGGCGTTTGCGGCCAACCAGTATCATGCTTATACCCATAACGGCTTGAGCGAAGATGAATATGAAGAGCAGGAGCGCCAGTGGCAAATGGACGAAAAGGATAGCGGGGAGAGCATCAGTGCAGTCGCACTCATCAAATACGCGGGCCACGGTGGCTACTCCCAGTCCCAATGTGATGAAAACAGCCACAACGGTCGACAATGCCAGGGCGTAGTGCAGACGAAAGTACTTTCTTCGGCGCATCTTGGATAACGCCGTCGCGCTTAGAAGCCCAAGGGTCAATAGGGCTACGATTGGGTGAATCCACTGATAGCTTTCCATACCCTGCCTTAGCTCTTACGGTCTCGCCTTGAACCTAGGAGGACAAGGCCACATTGTTTGAAGCCTAGCCTATTGTAGACGCTACCCAAGGCGGGCTGGCAAGAGGGAGGGCAAGAAATCCTGACAGGAGTTGGCGGGCTCTCCGCTGAAGCGAACAGGATCTAGCCCGCTCATGGTGAACGGATATGTGTCCAACCTCCGGCTTATGGTCATATGCTAACCAGGTTGGCGCTTGCTTCACCCTCTCTCTAACTCTCCCACGTCTAGTGGGAGAGGAGAAAACACGTTCCCCCTTGATAGGCGAGGTTCGATGGCCAGAGGCCATCGAGATCCGATAAATCGAGATCCTCGACAGAGTCGGAGGTTAGGATGGGGGTGAAACACCTGGCTGACTATCAGCTAAGGTGTATTGTTGATAACCTCAAGTCGAGGGTTATCGCACCTTACTTGTCTTTAGTGGTGCCGTCCTTTGCGTGGGCCAACTCCCGTATTATGGCGTAGATGCGGCGCCACATCTGGTTGAGCAGCCCTTTCTCCGCTGTGGAGACTGCCTGCTCACCGTAGCGCACCGACACGTAGTCCTGGGTGATCTGCTCCAGGGCATCTTCTTCGGTGGGGAAATGGCGTCTCAACGTGTCCAGGTACTCATTGGGCGTCTCTTTCGCTCTGCGAGCAAAGCCGGCGGTACGTGCCTCATCCAGTAGAGTAGCGTACATCTCCCGCACCTCCATATCATGCTCTGGTGAGTCGGGCTTGGAATGCACCAGGGTGGGTATCCGGGACCGTGCGCGCTGCCCCTGGTCCCGGAACCAGAAAAGCAGATGAAAGAGGCCCAGGAGAAGGTCCCGTGCGAAATCCCTCCAAGATCCCACAGACTCGTGGAGTTCCGTGAAGTTTTTTTCCCGGACGGCTCCCCGGCGGCTCTTCAGAAGGAGGTGAGCAAGAAACCGGACTGCCACGGCCAAGATAAGGAGCAGCAGACCCCATTTCAGCAGTATGACCCAGAGAGGGGTAGCAACGTCAACACTCTCCTGAGTTATTTCTCTAAGATAGTTCATGTCGGGGAGGCGAATGGTGGTCTGTTCAGTGGGGTCTCGCCTGGCGATCAGCCACCGGACGGCATAGATTAGCAGTTCCATCAGATAGGCGATGGGCAACATTAGGTAGTAAAGCAGGTACGCCACAACATATGAAACCATGGAAATCAAGCGCAGAAATACAGCCCAGAAGTTCACGGAGAACACCCCAGACAGAATGGCCCCAGCCATCACTGTTCCTGTCACCACCCCAAGCAATACCGCCGACCACCGCCGACCGGAGACCTGGGAAGCCTCCTCTAGCTCTGTTATTTCGGCCCTGACCTTCATGAGGTGGCTCATGGCCAGGGCTATGGCCGCGGCGGCGAAAAATACTACGATGATGGCGAGGGCATGCCACCGAGTTGTGGCGAAGCCTACGCCGGACCTGAAGGCCACCTCCCACACCAGCAGACCCAGGAGCAAGCCTCCTAATCCCACCAGGAAGGAGTGACGTACCTGCTCCTGGTGAAGGCCCTCTCTGGCCAGCTGGTAGCCGCGCCACCACAGGTAGGCGCTGCCCAGCAGGGTCACCTGGAGGGCAGAAGGGAAAGTACCCACCAGGCCATAAGCTGCTAATCTGACCCATTCCAGGTCTAATAGTCCATAGCCGCCGCCGTTTTCCAGCCTGGCCACCACGGCCAGCAACACGACGCTGATGAACCCAGCGACATAGCGTGCCTTCTTGGTGCTCCAGCGCTGTTGCCCCAAAATCTGAACGGCGTGAAAGCTGCTCCAGAGGAGAAACAGTATGGACCATACACCCAAGGGCACGTCTCCAAATCCAAATCCACCCCACAGACCTACCCAAACCATCCACGCATAGAACCACATCCCTTCCACAAGCAACACGGCCAGGAGCAGCAGGTGACCGGAGCTGACCCAGTACAAAACCAGGCCAGCCAGGCCCGCCGGTTCAGTAGTGTCTTGTCTGGTGGGAGCCGATACGTCCTTCAATGTAACGCCACCTCTTGGACTTGTTGCCAATCTACTGGGTCGGACACGGTGTACGTGGGAATGCCACCGGCAACGTTGCCCGCAGACCCGCCTATGTGCACCAGGGAGACCCCCCAGCCAGCGCGTCGTAGTCGCCCCAGGACATCGAGCGTAGCAGCATCGGGTATCGATGTCACCACCATGATGGTCGTTCCCCAGGGCAGATGCCTGCTCTGCTCCAGTATCAGGTTCGCCAGGGGAATGGAGTCCTCGGGATGGACCTGGGCCATCGCCTCCAGGATGCGGGTGAGCTGTTCTGAATGTCTGGCGGGATGCACCTCCAAGAAGTGCGACGTGAGGCGAGAGGTCTGGTTGACGTAGAGTCCCACAGGGTAGCCTTGCTCCAGCGCGTAGTTGGCCAAGGCAGTCGTAGTCAGAACACCCATCTCAAGCATTTGGGGGACAGTCCCCTGGAGAGGGGGCTCCATGGTGCGGACGCCAAAAAAGAGGACGAAATTCGAGGTGGTGGAGGCATCGAACACTCTGGTCTGCAAGCGCCCCAAGCGGGCGGTCGACTTCCAGTGGACGTATCTCAGGCTGTCGCCAACCACATAGTCCCGACTTCCCACGGGCATGGTCACATCGTCAATAAGGGTCCGGCGTACTCGGACGCTACCGTAGGGTTCCCAGGAAGGAAGCCTGGAGTCCACCAGGGGCAATACCCGAGGATACACGGTGAGGATGAGGTCGCGCTCAATGCGCATCTCGCTGCTGGACATCCCGAATAGGTCGCCCGAGCGGATACGCACGGGACCAAGGTAGAAGAGGCCCCTATGTTCGCAGCGTAGCGTGTAAGTGCGGGTCACTCGATGGTACCAGCCCATGGAAAGGAGGCTGGTGAGACCAATCCTCCCAGGGTACGAAACTGGAGTGGTGCGGCCTCGACTGAGCCTGACCTCCCTGGGGATCTCGTCGGTCACCTGGACCCATGGTAACGGAAGGAACTTACCGTTAGTCAAGCTAGTTGTGAACAGGATATCCTCACCCGTGAAAGCGCGATAAGAGCTTAGCGAGTGGTGGTACTCCACCCTGGCAAGGGAATAGTTAGCCCACAGGTTGGAAATCGCCGCCAGGACAAATACTAGCGACCCCGCCATCAACAACGGCGCCGAGCCCAAGGGTGCACCCGCCAGCACCATCACAACCGCAGCAAACAGCCAGAACTTTCCCATGACGCTTTATTGCGGACTGACATCCGCCACATTCACCTCTTCTTCCACGGGCACCGGCACGCTTTCCAACACCTCTTTTAGGATGTCCGAGACGGTGTGCCCTCGGAGATGACTCTGGGTCTTGGGGATAATGCGGTGCGCCATAACGTATGGAGCCAGGGCCTTGATGTCGTCGGGAGTAGCGAATGAACGCCCTCGTATGGCGGCCAGGGCCTGGCCAGTCCTGTACAGGGCAAGCATAGCCCTGGGGCTGGCCCCCAGGTCTACCCAGGGATGAGAGCGCGTGGCATGCACCAGAGCGATGATGTAGTCCTCCACCGGCGGGGCAACGTGGACTCTACGTACCAGGCGCCGAAGCTCCACAAGCTCATCGCTCTGGGCAACAGGTTCCAGTTCCTCCAGCGGGTCATCTTCACGAAAGCGCCGCAAAATAAGGCGGTCCTCCTCTTGGGATGGGTATCCCAGGCTTACCTGCATAAGAAACCGGTCTAGCTGGGCCTCTGGCAGCGGGAAGGTGCCCTCCAGTTCAATGGGGTTTTGGGTAGCCATTACCAGGAAGGGCTGGGGCACGGCCATGGTTTCACCCTCCACCGTCACCTGCCGCTCCTGCATAGCTTCTAGCAGGGCCGCCTGAGTACGCGGTGTGGCGCGATTGATTTCGTCTACCAGGAGGGTTTGGGCCATGATGGGGCCGGGCCGGAACTGGAACGTGGATGTCTGTTGGTTGAACACGTAGGTGCCGGTGATGTCCGAAGGCAGAAGGTCTGGCGTACCTTGCACCCGGCGGAACGAGCAATTCAGAGAACGGGCGATGGCTTTGGCCAGCATGGTTTTGCCAGTCCCCGGCACATCCTGGATGAGGAGGTGGCCCTCGCAAAGAACCGCCACCAGCGTGAGGGCAACCACGTCGCCCTTGCCCACTATAACGCGCTCAACGTTCTTCTGAAGGCGGCTTGCCGTGGCGGCAATGCGCCCCACCTCTTCTGGTTGCAAGCTGGCTCCTTTATCCAAGTGTACCTTGTCCCAGGGATTCAGCTATACTGGCACCCTCCGCATTCGCCAATACCGTCGGCCAACACTGGTATGAAATGTAGAAGGATTCTAGTGGATTGGGGATAAACGGTCAATGTGTGCCGGTTTGACCAAACCGCATTGACAAATGGTTGGCAGAGTGGTAAACTCTGTTATTGGTCTAATTATGTCCTAAAGGCCCATTGAGCTATTCCACTGTTTGAAGCAAACTCCGCATCTTCTGTTGCCTTTTTGCCTTCGTCCATAGGATAGAAGGCCGTTTTTTCTTTAGCTGCGCAAGGAGCGTGAACCGTATGGTTGCATTGTTCCCTTCTAACACCGTGGCCCTAACCCCCATGCAAAAGTCCTACTCACGCATCCCAGGAGTGATGGATGTACCCAACCTGATACAAATGCAGACCGCCTCCTTTGACTGGTTCAAAGGGGAAGCCCTCAGAGAACTGTTTCAAGAGGTTTTTCCCATCCTGGACTTCACAGGGGGGAGGTTTGAGCTTCACTTTCTGGAGCACGAGTTCCAGGCTCCCAAATATACCGAACTGGAATGCCGCCGGCGGGAAAGCACCTTCTCCGCCCCATTGTACGTCATAGCGCGGCTGGATATTAAGGAGACAGGAGAGAAGAAGGAGCAGAAACTTTTCCTTGGGGACATTCCCCAAATGACTGTCAACGGGACCTTTGTTATCAACGGTGCGGAGCGCGTGGTGGTCAGCCAACTGGTTAGGTCGCCTGGGGTCTACTTCACCGCGGAGGAGGATCCTGCCACAGGCCGTTCCTTGGGTTATGCTAAGTTCATTCCCTACCGTGGGGCCTGGCTGGAGTTTGAAACCAGCGCCAGAGACGTGATCTCCGTAAAGGTGGACAGGAAACGGAAGATCCCTGTGACAACTCTATTGAGGGCCATTGGCCTGAGCACCAACGAAGCGTTGCTGGAAGCCTTTGCGGATGTGGATTCCAATCCTGACCACCGGTACATCCAGTCCACTATGGACCGCGACTCCCAGGTAAAGACGCGCGAAGAGGCGATGGTGGAGTTCTACCGCCACCTGCGTCCTGGAGAGCCCCCCAGCCTTGAGAACGCTCGGACCCTTCTGGACAACCTGTTTTTCATCGCTCGTCGTTATGACCTGGGTAGAGTGGGTCGCCACAAACTGAACCGCCGACTGAACCTGGACGTAGCACCAGATAACCGAGTCCTTACCCAGCAGGATATTGTGGCCGTTGTAAAGATGATCATTCAGATAAACAACGGGGAACAGTCTGTGGATGACATTGACCACCTGGGCAACCGCCGCGTGCGAGCCGTGGGCGAGCTTATCCAGAACCAGCTTAGAGTGGGGTTGCTGCGTATGGAGCGAGTTGTGAGGGAAAGAATGACGCTCGTTGACCCTGAGCAGGCTACTCCCAGCGCCCTGGTAAACGTCCGCCCCATAGTAGCTGCCGTGCGAGAGTTCTTTGGAGGCTCACAGCTATCCCAGTTCATGGACCAGACCAACCCCCTGGCGGAGCTGACGCACAAACGACGGCTCTCAGCCCTGGGCCCAGGAGGCCTTTCCCGCGAGCGGGCCGGCTTTGATGTGCGTGACGTCCACCACTCCCACTATGGACGCATCTGCCCTATTGAGACTCCGGAGGGGCCAAACATTGGACTGCTGGGTTCCCTGGCCACCTTTGCCAGGACCAACGGCTTTGGCTTCATAGAGACGCCCTACCGTAAGGTGCTCCACGAGGTTCCTAACGACTCCCCCGACCTGGAGGGGCGTACCCTTAGAGAAGCCGTGAAAGACACCAATGGCAAGACCATCTCCAAGTCCGGCAACGTCATTTCCCGCAGGACGGCCTCCCAGATCCGTGCCATTCCTCCGAGGCCCATACTGGTGAATGCCTTTGTGTCCGCGGGGCAGGAGGACATCCACTATCTCTCCGCCGATGAAGAGGAGAAATACGTCATAGCCCAGGCCAACTCATCCCTGGATGACAAGAACCAGTTCATTGGAGACCGGGTTGAGATAAGACAGGGAGAGCGGTTTGCAATGGAGCCTGCCGAGCAGGTGGACTTCATGGACATATCCCCAATGCAGATTGTAAGCGTATCTACAGCCTTGATCCCGTTCCTGGAGCACGATGACGCCAACCGCGCCCTAATGGGTTCCAACATGCAGAGGCAAGCGGTGCCGCTGTTGCGTCCGGAGGCCCCCATAGTGGGCACCGGCATGGAGCGTCGGGTGGCGATAGACTCGGGCCAAGTGCTCTTGGCCCAGTGTGACGGCATCGTCACCTCTGTCTCGGGAGACCGCGTCGTGGTTACAGACCAGGAGGGACAGGAACACGTTCACGCCCTTCTGAAGTACGTGCGCAGTAACCAGGGCACTTGTATCACCCAGCGCCCCATAGTCAGGAATGGAGACGCCGTCCGGGCGGGAGACCCCCTGGCCGATAGCTCATCCACAGACCAAGGCCATCTGGCCTTGGGACAGAACGCGCTGGTGGCTTTCATGAGCTGGGAAGGGTACAACTTCGAGGATGCCATCATCATAAGTGATCGCATGCTCCAGGAAGACAAGTTCACCTCCATTCACATCGAAAAGTACGAGTGCGACTCCATGGACACCAAGTTGGGTCCAGAGGAGATTACCAGGGACATTCCCAATGTGGGGGAGGATAGCCTGCGTGACCTGGATGAGGAGGGGGTTATACGAGTGGGCGCCGAGGTGGGCCCGGGTGACATCTTGGTGGGCAAGATTACCCCCAAGGGTGAAACGGAGTTGACCGCCGAGGAGAAGCTGCTGCGGGCAATCTTTGGCGAAAAGGCACGCGATGTGAAGGACTCCTCCCTGCGGGTCCCGCACGGAGAGCGGGGCAAGGTAATTGACGTCAGGGTCTTTACGCGTGAAAACAAGGACGAGCTACCCCCAGGCGTAAACAAACTGGTCCGGACCTGGATAGCACAGACCAGGAAGATAGCTGAAGGGGACAAGATGGCAGGCCGGCATGGCAATAAGGGAGTCATCTCCCGCATCATGCCCGTGGAGGACATGCCGTTCCTTCCCGATGGGACCCCTGTGGACATCATACTCAACCCCATAGGCGTGCCTTCCAGGATGAATCTGGGGCAAGTATTGGAGACCCACCTTGGATGGGCAGCCAAAACCCTCGGTTTTTCGGCGGTCACCCCTGTGTTCGATGGCGCCAAAGACCAGGGCATCGAAGATGCCCTGGCCCGGGCCTGGTTTGTCCGGCGCTCCGGGGCGGAAAGCCATAGCGGTAACAACAGCAACGGCGCTTACGATTCCTCTCGTGTGCAGCAGTGGCTGGCGGACCGCGGGTACGATGCCTATGAGCTGTTTGCGAATGAGTCAACAGGCAAGGCCAGCGAGGCGTGTCTGCGCATATGGCTGAAGGAGGAGACGCAGCTAGATACGGCGGACATGTCGGCAGAACAGGTAAGGGAACACGCCCGGCAAATGAACCAGGGGCATGGCCAGGGAACTAATGGCATACCCCCAGTTTTTGGAAAGAGCGTACTGTACGATGGCCGCACGGGAGAGCCTTTTGACCAACCAGTCACTGTGGGTTATATCTATATGCTGAAGCTGATTCACCTGGTGGAGGACAAGATCCACGCCCGCTCCACCGGCCCGTACTCTCTTATTACCCAGCAGCCCTTGGGGGGCAAGGCCCAGTTTGGCGGCCAGCGGTTTGGAGAGATGGAGGTATGGGCCCTGGAGGCGTACAGCGCGGCCTATAATTTACAAGAGATGCTCACGGTCAAGTCTGACGATGTGGTGGGCAGGGTGAAGGTGTACGAGTCCATTGTCAAGGGTGAGGATGTGGTTCAGCCAGGTATACCCGAATCTTTCCAGGTCCTGCTCAAGGAGCTTCAGAGCCTGGGGCTCTCCGTAGAGCTTCTGAACGAAGCCGAAGAGAACGTAGTCCTGGCGCCAGAGGTTGAGGACGCCTGGCCTGTGGAATTGGCAGTGCAGGCCGCAGCATCCTTGATGCCGGCGGAGGCACTTCAGGAGTACACAGAAGCCCCTGAAGCTCTGGAGGTCCTGGTAGCTTCGGAAGCTCCGGTAGCCCAAGAAGCCCCTGAAGCCCCGGAGGTCCTGGTAGCTTCGGAAGCTCCGGTAGCCCAAGAAGCCCCTGAAGCTCTGGAGGTCCTGGTAGCTCCGGAAGCTCCGGTAGCCCAAGATGCCCCTGAAGCCCCGGATGCTCTGAAAGACCTGGAAAAGTAACAATTACGGAATGGCACGTGCACCAAGAACGCCCTGACCCAATTTTGTCCTGGGCAATCCAGCAACAGGCAAGGAGACTAAAACAGGCATGACCCAAAGCACTGATTTCAACGCTATCAGGATTTCCCTGGCTTCTCCGGAGCAAATCCAGAGTTGGTCTTATGGTGAGGTGACCAAGCCAGAGACCATCAACTACAGAACACTGCGCCCCGAAAAGGACGGCCTTTTCTGCGAAAGGATCTTTGGCCCCACCAAGGACTGGGAATGCTACTGTGGCAAATATAAAAAGATCCGGTACAAGGGAGTCATCTGCGACCGGTGCGGCGTTGAGGTAACGCGCTCCAAGGTGCGCCGAGAGCGCATGGGCCACATCAAACTGGCCGCTCCTGTAGCGCACATCTGGTTTGCCAAGAGCACCCCCAGCCGGCTTGGCCTGCTCCTGGACCTGTCGCCCAGGAATCTGGAGCGAGTCCTGTACTTTGCCCAATACTTCATCACCTCGGTAGATGATGAGGCCTGCCGGCAGAGCCTGGACCGTCTGAAGACCGATCAGGAGACTGAGATGGAGCGCCAGCAGCAGGCTATGGAAGCTGCGATAGCCCAGGCGCGTCAGAAGTTTGAAAGCAAGCCGCCACCGACAGGGGAGGAACCCGCAACAAGCACTGAAGAGGCAGAGCGAGAGGTACAGGAAGTCAAAGAACGTCTTGAAAAGGTAGCACAACACATCCAGGAGGATATTCAGGCCAGAATAGACGACCTGGAGAATCTGCGCCCCCTGCAACTCCTTGCCGAAAGCCGGTATCGTGAGCTCCGCGAAAGGGTGGGCGACGTTTTCAGCGCTTCCATGGGCGCAGAGGCCATCCTGGACATCCTCCAAACGTTGGACCTGGAGCAAATCAGGGAGTCCCTCCACGCCGACGTGCGCAACACAACAGGCCAGCGTCGTAACAAGGCCATCAAGCGGCTCAGGGTAGTGGAAGCATTCCGCAAGAGCGAGAGCAAGCCGGAGTGGATGGTCACAACGGTCCTTCCGGTGCTCCCGCCAGACCTGAGGCCCATGGTGCAACTGGATGGCGGCCGCTTTGCCACCAGCGATCTGAACGACCTATACCGCCGCGTCATCAACCGGAACAACCGACTGAAGCGACTTCTGACCCTGGGAGCGCCCGACATCATTGTCAGGAACGAAAAAAGGATGCTCCAAGAGGCCGTGGACGCCCTCATAGACAACGGGCGCAGGGGCCGGGCCATCTCGGGCAGCCACAATCACAAGCTGAAGTCACTGTCAGACCTGCTGCGCGGAAAGCAAGGGAGGTTCCGCCAGAACCTGCTGGGCAAGCGCGTGGACTACAGCGGACGCTCCGTGATTGTGGTGGGGCCAACGCTGCAGATGCACCAGTGCGGCCTGCCAAAACGCATGGCTCTTGAGCTGTTCAAACCATTCGTAATGAACCGGCTGGTCCTTCAGGGGCACGCCCACAACATTAAGAGTGCCAAACGCATGGTGGAACGGGTCCACCCAGAGGTCTGGGACATCCTGGAGGACGTCATCAAGGACCGACCGGTGCTGCTGAACCGTGCCCCCACCCTTCACCGCCTAGGAATTCAGGCTTTTCAACCGGTGCTTATAGAGGGCAGTGCCATACAGATTCATCCTCTAGTATGCACGGCCTTCAACGCCGACTTCGACGGTGACCAGATGGCCGTGCACGTTCCTCTATCCCGCCAGGCGGTACAAGAGGCATTGCAGCTCATGCTCAGTTCCAACAACATGCTGTACCCCAGCTCTGGGGACCCAATAGTCTCGCCCACTCTGGACATTGTCCTGGGCTGCTACTACTTGACTCTGGCGTTTCCAGGAGCGCTGGGCGAAGGCATCCGTTACGGCTCCAAGGATGATGCCCGTCTCGCCTTCGACTCCGGCTACCTGGACCTGCAAGCGGAGGCGCTGATACGTGACGCCCAGCAGGAAGGCGGCTGGCTAAAGACTACCGTTGGCCGGCTTATATTCAACGACGTGCTCCCAGCAGAGATTGGATTCCACAACCAGGTGATGGATTCCAGCGCCCTCAGCAAGCTGGTAACCGAGTGCTACAACCTCTTGGGGAGCCAGGGGACCACAATCATACTGGACGCCATAAAGAACCTGGGCTTCCACTACGCCACCCGCTCCGGCACCACCATCGCCATCAACGACGTGGAGGTGCCCGCGAAAAAGAAGGACCTCATGGAGTGGGCCGATAAGGAGATTGAGAACCTGGAGGAGCAGTTCCAGACGGGCCTGTTCACCGAAGACGAGAGGTATGACCGGGCTGTGAACATTTGGACCCAGGCTAGCGACCGCATGACCCAAGTAATTACCGAAACACTCTCCAACTACGGTGGCATCTACATGATGGCCACCTCCGGCGCTAAAGGTAACATCGCCCAGATCAAGCAGATGGCGGGAATGCGCGGCCTTATGAGCGACCCCAGGGGCAGAATCATAGACCTTCCAATCAAATCCAGCTTCAGGGAAGGGCTTACCGTCCTGGAGTACTTCATATCCACCCACGGCGCCCGCAAAGGTCTGACCGATACGGCGCTGCGCACCGCTGACAGCGGCTACCTTACCCGCAGGCTCATTGACGTGTCCCAGGATGTGATTATCCTGGAGGAGGACTGCGGTGCTATCACAGGCTATTGGGTGGAAAACCAGTCAGGCAATACTTTGACGCCACCCCTGCCCGGCCGCCTGGAGGGGCGGGTGTCAGTCACCTCAGTGGCGGACCCCAATACCGGGGAAATACTGGTAGAACCCAACCAGGAGATAGATGAAAATCAAGCAGCGGCTATTGCCCAGGCGGGCATACAGAGGGTACAGGTACGCTCACCCCTCACCTGCACCGCCCGGAAAGGGCTTTGTCGCCTCTGCTACGGGCAGAGCCTGGCTACCGGCAAACCCGCGCTCCTGGGAGAGGCTATGGGCATCATTGCAGCACAAAGCATAGGTGAGCCCGGCACTCAGTTGACTATGAGAACCTTCCACACCGGAGGCGTTGCGGGCCTAGACATTACCAGCGGCCTGCCCCGGGTAGAGGAGCTGTTTGAAGCCCGGGCACCTCGCGGCATGGCCATCCTGGCGGAGCTGGATGGGAATGTGGAGGTAGATGATTCCACCGAGGGCCGGAGGGTTAGAATAGTCAGCCGTGAGGAGTACCAGGAGGAGTATCCCATACCATCCGGCTACAGCCAGGCAGTCGAGTCGGGAGACTGGGTAAACTTGGGCGACATTTTGGCCCGCCTTAAGGAGTCGGAAGGGGGCGCCGAAGAGGACGCCACGGCCCCTGCGCAGGAGATCATCGCCCGTGTTGCCGGGCGAGTAGGAATACAGGATGGCATCATCTCCGTACGATGGCAGGAGGAGGACCAGAGGGAGTACGTCATTCCACCAGCGGCCCACCTGGCGATGGAAAATGGTGCCACAGTGCGCGCCGGCGATTCTATCACGTCAGGTCCCTTGAATCCCCAGGATGTCCTCCGTATCCTTGGAAAGGATGCGGTGCAACGGTACTTGATAGACGAGGTCCAAAACGTGTACCGTTCCCAGGGCATCACCATTAACGACAAGCACATTGAGATAATAGCCAGGCAGATGCTGCGCAAGGTCCGCGTGGATTCAACTGGTGATACGGAGTTGCTTCCCAAGGAGCTAGTGGACCGGTTCACCTTTGAAGAGATCAATGCCAAGATACTGGCAGAAGGCGGCGAACCTGCCACTGGCAGTCCTGTACTGTTGGGAGTCACAAGGGCTTCGTTAAGCACGGAAAGAAGCTTCTTGGCTGCTGCCTCCTTCCAGGAGACCACCAGGGTCCTGACGGAAGCGGCGGTGAACGGAGCCATAGACCGTCTCCAGGGGCTGAAGGAGAACGTGATAATCGGACGCCTCATACCGGCCCGTCTGGACATTTCCACCGAAGGGCGGGAGCGGCTGGGCCTGTCCCTCCGCATGAACGATGCTCCTTCACTGGCCTCTCTGGAGAACGATGAGTATGAAGAGAGGAAAGAGGCGTCCCTGGATTATGATGGGGAACTGGAGGACTTTGACCTGACGCTGCGCTAGTGCCCAGGATCGAAACCAAGCTGAATCCCGTGGGGACGCCCTTCGACATTCTTAGGGCTAACGGGTATGTATCCAAACCCCCGCCTTAAGGCGAGGGTTTGGATACACTCACGCATGGTGAGTTCCGACTGAAGGTCCCGATGAAATCGAGGACGCTCGACAGGGTCGGCGTCTAGACCCGAATCCACCGATGCGGAGCGGCCTTGGGGTTGGAACAAGGGGTGAGGGCCGTGGGACGCGACGGTCCGCGCTCGATTCCGATAAATGGGGCCGGTGGCGGCCTTTGGTTGGAGTTGGTGGCGCCGATGGCGGTCCTGGGCAGCGGCGCTGGGGCGGGGTCGGCGGGACAGCATGCAAGGGAAGACAATCGCGGACCGGGCCGGTGCGACTCTGTGGGGTGGTTGAGTAGTCTGGTGGACGTGTCAGGCGCCGTCGGTGCCGTCAGGCAGGCAATGGCAGGGCTCGCAATCGAGCCAGGGCGCGAGTGAACTGGGTTTCCCAAGGCCAGCCCTGTGGCAGATGCAAAGTGAGGCGGCGGGCCGAGCGGGTGAGCCGTCCGGCCAGGGAGAAGAAGCGCCGCCGGAGGGTCCTGGTGGTCACCACCCCCTCGCCCAGACCGATGCGCGCAGTCCAGCGGGCCAGGTTATGGGCCAGCACCTGAACGGCCAGCCAGGCGCCGTTGGCGGGGAAGCGGCCCGAGGGGAAATGATTGAGGCCGACGCCGTGTTTGAGGTCTCGGATGGCATTCTCGATCTCGGCGTGGCGGCGATGGTCGGCCTCCAGTTCCAAGGTTTCCCCGTCCCGGTAGGTGATGAAGCCGTGATAGCTGTAGCTGGCGAAGAGGGCCAGTTGGGAACCGGGCGTGGGCTTCACCCGCCGCACGATGAGCCGCACTGGGGCGGCTTCGGGCTCACCCTGGAAGGGAGTGTAGGTGGTCTCGGCCACGTCGGCGCCGCCGTCCATCCAGTAGGGGACGGGCGTCCAGTCCTCCTCGGGAATCGCCTCAATCAACTCCCTGAGGCGGGCGTGTTGGCGGATGGTGATGGAGAAGCGGACATCCATCTCGCGGCAGACGACGACCAGGGCGTGGGCATAGAAGCCGCTGTCGGCCCGCACCGTGAGTTGTCCTGTAGCCCCAGCATGGCGCACCCGGCCCACGGTCTCCCGCAGGAAGTGGGCGGCGCCACGAACGGTGTTGGCCCGGCCCTCGCGAAGCCGAGACATCAGCACGTCGCCGGTGCCGGCGGCGATGGCCAGCAGCGGGTGATAGCCCCGCTGGCCAGTGTAACCATGGTGACGCGCCCCCTCCTTGGCCAGTCCGTAGGTCTCGCACATGGTGGAGTCTAGGTCGATGGTCAACGGCCCTTCACCGGGTCCCGCACCAGCGGCCCAGGCCCGGGACAGCAGCTCCCGGCTCACCCGATCCAACTGGCGGACGTGGCCCCACCGGAAGCTGCGCAGGAAAGTTCCCAGGGTGGATGGCGCCTTGACTACGCAGCCGATGGCGCCAGCTGTCCCGCCGGTACGCAACACGTCGGCGTCGTCAATGAAGTCGCCCCCAGCCAGCGCCGAGGCCACCAGGCTCAGCAGCTTGTCTCCCGGGTTCGCCCGCCCCGGCGCGTCTCCCAGGTCGACGTGGCTGTCGACGACTTCACGCAGGCCCAGGTGCTGGGCTAGGGTCACCGGGAGCAGCAGCCCAGCATTGGCCACGAGGCGGTGGTCGTCAAACGCGATTTGGATGCGATCGGGATGGTTGCGTGGTAGCATCTATTGGGTGCTCCTTGTTCTGGGGTCGGCTTTGCTGTTTCAAAACCATTATCCCAGATTCACGGAGCACCCTCTTGCCGCTTCAGGACACTGACCCGACGCCCTCCTTCGGTGGATTCGGGCTAGAGTGCCGGTAAAGTCGGACGTGTCTACCTACATGAGCGGGCCACCATTGGCGCAAGTCTATGCCTATTGCCTCAGGATAAACTGCTTGAATGCCTCAGCATATTCCATGCCATGGTCTTTGCCCGCCTCCCTGCGCCACTCACGCATCCGCTCCTCTATCTCACTACCTTCGACCTGGCTGACATGGGTCTTCAACGCCTGGATGGCAATCTCCACGGTATCGGTGACGTCTATCCACTTGTCCGGCTGCTCGTATCCCGTAATCAGCACCTCGCGCACCTTGTGGGGTTCCAGCCCCTCCTTCAGCAGCTCTGGGAATGTGAGGTGGTCCCGCGCCGCCGGGTAGACCGCTGAAAGGGTTGCCTCCCCCGCAGCGAAATGGTCGGGATGCCCAAGATAGGCGTTGCCGCTGAAGCTACGCACCGGGCTGGTGGTGATCAGGATGTCGGGGCGGTAACGTCGGATCTCGCGAGCGATATCCCTTCTCACCTCCAGGGTAGGCTGAAGGTAGGCATCGGGATGGCGCAGGAACACCACATCCTTGAGTCCCAGGACCTTGCCAGCCGCTGCCTGCTCTTGACGCCGCATCTCCGACAGCTCTATTGGTGTAACCTCCCGGGCGGAGGTGCCTTTGCTGCCATCGGTGACTATGACGTACACCACCTCCATCCCCTCGCGGCACCACTTGGCCACCGTGCCGGAGCATCCGAACTCAGCGTCATCTGGATGGGCCACCACCACCATTCCCCGGCGGTACGGCTCCTCATGAGTTTCCTGTGTCATCCAATAAGACCTCCCAAAGGGGTTGCAGGAGAGGGACCCCTTTCCCATCGTCCTTGCTATTCCAACTATTCTACTACTTTGCTCTGATGTTGCCACGCCGTGGCTGGGCAGGTGCTAACCTGAGTAAACGAGGTAATGCGAAGGCTCTTGTTGGCCTTAGTACCATAGGCCCACCAGGGGGGGGCAAACGTCCCGCTCGCTACGGCATAATCTCCACAGCCTCTTCGGGGGTAGGAGTAACCACTGGCGGCTCTATGACCAGCCGGTTTATGACGTCGCTCCAGCTTGAGCTCACAAGCAAAAGCTGGGGAAAGCCTATCACCTGGGCGTAGGCGGAAAACGAGTCGGCTGTTTGGTGTCCCACAAGTATTGCTATGGCCTGTCCACCGTCCAAGGTCAGATGGATATTAGTCTCGGGCGGGTCCAGGCCATACTCCTCAGGGTTGTCGAACTCCGGTTGGAGCACGCGTGATGACCGTGGGCCGGATAGCAGCAATGTCATGCCGCTCCACCGGTCCATGTCCACTGGGTCGCCACTAGCTTCAAACTGCCAGACGCCATCCTTACTGACAAAGACCTGCTCCACACCCTGGTAGGTAATACTAACGCGGGCTATGGCCTCGGGCTGTACATCGTAGAAGAAGGGTGGCTCAGGGTCCCTTGTGGGCTGGCGTTGCAGCTCAAAGATAAGGACGTAGCCTCCCACCACGGCCACCAACACCAGCAATATGAAGGATATGCGGAAGCTCATTGCTTACCGTCTACGCCACCAGGCTACGCCTGCCAGCAATGCCATGAACCCCGGCAGCACGAACCAACTCAGGCCCCGTATGAGCTGCATCTCCCGGCCCGTGACCACCAACCGTCGAAAGGCGATGGGCTTGGACCGGACCGAGGCCAGGGTGACATCCTCGGTAAGCCAGTTGACGGAGTTCAGCAGCAGGTCGCTATTGCTCAGGCTGAAGTGGTGGAAGTTGTTTGCAAAGTCGGAGTCACCAAAGGCCACAATCTTGGTCAGTTGAGTTGCATTGAGGTCAGGCGGCTCATCAAGCGGAGCGGTGGCTACCACGGCCACGGCCGCGAACTGGGGGCCTATTCCACCTTCCCGGCAATCGGCGGCCTCAGCGTCTGGAGCAAGACAACTGAAGAAGGACGTACTCGCTATGGGAAAAACGGTGATGGTGGCTGGCATCTCCTCTTGGGGCAACGCTTGCCGGAAGGAGGCCGTACCTGGGAAATAGACCTGGTCCAGGGGCTTGGTGATAACATCTATTGGAGGTTGCTCAGAGTACTGCCCCCTCCGGATGAGCGGAGTTTGGGTCTGCCCTGTCACGTTGCTGCCCTCGTCAACTACAAAACCCTCATTGACTATGATGGCCCAGCGAGCGAGAAAGTCCGTGTAGCTCTTTGGCGAATCGGGTTCCAGGAGAAGCAGCAGACGTCCGCCACGCTTCAAGTAGTCGTGCAGGGCTATTATCTCTCTCTCGATGAGGTCCTGACTAGGCCCAGCGATGATTACAGCAGCCACAGCGCCCTCCCCGGTGACAGGGATAAAGGGGTTCTCCTCGGAATATGGAGAGTACAGGATCACATCGTAGTTGTCCCTGGCGAAGCTACCAGCGGCGAAACCGAGCCCCTGGTGGCTTTCGCTTTCCCTGTCCAAAAGGTCTTTCTCCTGGTGGCCTTCCAGATAGTAGATGAGCTTGCGCTGTGTCCCGGTAACAATAAGCAACGTCGAGGCGAAGTCACGCTCCTGGAAGAAAGGAGCGGCTATCCGCTGCTGGACTCCGGTGGTCTGGTCTTCAAATACTATAGTTGGGTACTGGGTAACGTTGTACTGTTTGGCCAATGATCTCTCAAGGTCGGGGTCCACAAAGCGGTAGCTGAACTTGCCGCCGGAGCGATGCTTAAGCTCGCTCAGCAGGTCCTGCACGGGTACCCTGTACTGCTCTTGACTGACGGAGTTGGGCACGAAAAAGGCGGTGGCCTGTATGGGATTCTCCAAGTTATCGAGTATCCCCAGCGTCTGCTCAGCTAGGGTGAACTGGCGTGTGGCGGTGGTGTCCCACCGGTATGAGTTCCGTACCGCTAGGGTCTGCACCAATATTGCCAGGGCACTGAAGGCAATGATCATTACCACGGTGTTGGCGCCGTACCGTCCCCGCCGTCCTACAATGGCCTCTCGCACAGTGGGAAAGGACATCAAGAGAGAGGCCAAGAGCATGACGCCTCCCACGGACAGGAGTGTATATGCGGCCCCACGTAGCTCCAGCAGGAATAGGAAAAGGAATAGCCCCGCCAAGACGCTGACTGCTCCTGAGATGGCGATGATGGCACTGATGGTGCCCCTTGTCAGGACGGTCCGTAGTGGTAACGAGGTCCGCGATTGGCGCTGGGGAGCATCGGACATTTAGCGCCACCTCCTGGACTCCAGGGACCGGGTGGCAAGGAAAAGGAATACAAAGGTCAGGACCAGGTAGTAGGCGACATCGTTGGTGGCGATGACGCCTCTGGAAAAGGCGTCGTAATGGGTGGTGAGGGAGAACTGATCCAGAATAGTGGCCACCGTCCCCGTCAGGACAGTGGAGACGCGGTCAATGACCGTGAAAAGGAGGGTGATCCCAAACGCAACCACTGCGGCGACGATCTGGTTAGACGTCAGTGACGACGCCAGCATACCAACGGCCAGAGCGGCGCTGCCATAAAGCAGGAACCCCAGATAACCGCTGAAGATTGGGCCGGGGTCTGGAGCAGAATAGTAGAACAGGATTACCACGTAGAAGAGGGTGAACAGTATGGTGACACACAAGATTGCAAAGCTGGCCAGGTACTTGCCAATGACTACCTCAAAGTCCCGCACCGGCGCAGTGAGCAACAACTCCAGGGTTCCCAGTTTCTGTTCCTCGGCCAGCAGGCGCATGGTGAGGATAGGCGGGAGCAGTGCCATCAGAAAGAAGACGCTAGTTAGCAGAAGCCCTCGTACTGCTGATTCGGCAAATGGGCGGTCAATACTATCGATGAAAAAGACCCCTGTTAGGGCTAGAAACACACCTGCTATTACGTAGGCCGTGGGTGAAGCGAAGTAGATTGCTAGCTCTTTACGTGCGATAAAAAAGATGACACGCATGTTTAAGAGCCTTCCACCGCGGTGAGCCTAAGGAAGATTTCCTCCAGGCTCATGGTCATGGACTCCAGGCGCATTAGCTGCCACCCGTGCTCCACCACTGTACGTGCTATCTCTGCTCGCATATCCTCGCTGCGTCGGCTTATGATGGTGAACGCTGCATTGCCGCCCTCTTCACCATAGGTAACGTCCTGGACGCCGGGTATATCCCTGACAGCCTTCGTAACCTGGTTGGTGGGGCCGCGCACCTCCAGCAATATTCGTTCACTGGCCTCCAGCCTCTCGGCCAGATGATCTGGAGTGTCCACGGCTATGACCTCTCCTTCGTGGAGGATAATAACCCGCTTACAGATCATGCTGACCTCGGGCAGTATGTGTGTGGAAAGTATGACGGTGTGCTGGCCACCCAGGTCTCTGATAAGCTGCCTGGTCTCCACCACCTGTATGGGGTCAATTCCAATGGTAGGCTCGTCCAAGACCAGCACATCGGGCTCGTGGAGGATGGCCTGGGCAATCCCCAGCCTCTGCCGGAAACCTTTCGACAGTTTACCGATAATGGAATTGTAATAATCCTCCAGGTGGCATACCTGTACTACGTCGCCAGTCCGCCGCCGGATGGCTTTGTTATCCATCCCCCGAATGGTGCCCATGAAGGCCAGGTAAGACTTGACCGTCATGTCCGTGTACAGGGGTACGGTCTCTGGAAGGTACCCAACACGTCTGCGTGCCTCCAGGGATTCTGTTACAACATCGTAGCCGGCAATCCGGGCGGTGCCGCTGGTTGGCGGCATGAACCCAGTAATAATGCGCATGGTGGTTGTCTTCCCTGCGGCGTTGGGCCCCAGGAACCCCAAGATTTCCCCTTTTGCAGCTGTGAAGGATATGTCGGTGATGGCAGGGAAGTCCCCGTACAGTTTGGTGAGGTGGTCTACCTCTATCATGGTCTCAATACTCATGCGTTTAGCTGCCCCCAAAGAGAGTGATTACACAAGGATTCACCGTCGGGACCAAAGGTCCGTCCGCTGCAGGCCAGACTCGCCGTTGTGTGACACATCTAACAGATGATATGCTATGCCTTGCGTTTTGCCAAGACGTACAATAGTCAGGGAATGCGTAATGTCGTCCCGGACTTGCGCCCGTTCCCATTGCTGGTGCTGATTTGGCCCCTGGATTGAAGCTCCCTGGCCCCAAAAGAGCCGTTTGAAAGGTGTTCCCGCATGGAACGTTTCCTTCAGCTTGTAGAACAACGTCAAAGGGTGAGGACGCCCTTCCTACTCATGGACCGCGACCTTCTCCTAGAGAATGCGCGTGTGTTCCAGGCGTTTGCCGGCCGGTGCCCGGTCTTCTATGCCGCCAAGGCCAATAGTGATGCGGGTGTGTTGCAATTTTTGGGCGCATTGGGCATTGGCTTCGAAATATCCACGGAACCCGAGCTGAGGATGATAAGGAGGCTGGGCATTGGCCCAGAAAGAATCGTCAGCAGCAATCCTATCAAGTCGCCCCGCTTCATTAAGGCTATGCACAGCCTGGGTATCCGACGGTTCGTCTTTGATTCGGAGGCCGAGGCCCATAAGCTGGCCCAACACGCTCCCGGCAGTGAGGTTATCCTAAGGCTGTCGGTGGACAACTCCGGAAGCTCCTGGCCTCTGGACGACAAGTACGGCGTCGGGGTGGAGTGCGCTGTGGACATCCTTCTTTTCGCCCGCACGCTGGGATTGGTCCCAGCCGGCGTTACGTTCCATGTAGGCTCACAATGCATGGAGATGGACTCATGGCAGAAGGCCCTGGAGCGAGCATCCAGGCTGTGGGAGCAGGCAGCCGCGGCGGGTATCCACCTAAGAATCTTGAACATAGGCGGCGGATTCCCCGCGCACCATGATGCGATGATACCTTCGGTACAGGCCATCTTTGAGTACGTGTTCCAGCAAGTTGACCGGCTGTTCCCTAAGGACGTGGAACTGCTGGCGGAGCCTGGGCGTGCCCTGGTGGCAGACGCAGGTGTATTGGTAACCACCGTCATAGGCAAGGCCAAACGGGAGGACGGCGACTGGCTGTACCTTGATCTAGGGGTGTTCAATGGCCTTATGGAGGCTGTGGGCAATGTTCACTACTCTTTCCGGCCAACCAGGTCCAGAATGTCTACCAAGGAGTGGACTATAGCGGGGCCGTCCTGCGACAGCTTCGATGTAATTGCCCGGGGCGTGTCCATTAGAGAGCCAGAGGTAGGTGAGCGTATCCTGATTTTCCCTGGCGGCGCCTATACTACCGCCTACGCTTCAACATTCAACGGGTCGGCCATTCCAAAAGTGGTGCTGGCGTAGGTCTTCATGCCATCCTTCGACTTCCAAGAGAGGGACCCTTTCTCTCCCATCGTCTACAGCTATCCTGGCACTACGCTTCTCCACCAGGAGCGCACTCCCTACCAGGAGATTACCGTCTTGGAGAATCCGTACTTTGGCAAAATGCTGGCGCTGGACGGTGTGATACAGCTTACTGAGCGCGACGAGTTCTTTTACCACGAGATGCTGGTGCACCCGGCGCTCCATGTCCATCCCGCGCCACGCCAGGTCCTTATCATAGGTGGCGGAGACGGAGGAAGCCTGCGTGAGGCCCTTAAACATCCGGAGGTGCAGGCTGTCACTCTGGTAGAGATAGACGGAGACGTGATAGAGGCTAGCAAGCGGTTCTTTCCTAGCCTGAGCCAGGGGTTTGCCGACCCCAGAGTAAAGGTGCTCCTGGACGATGGCGCCAAGGTTGTGCGGGACCCGCCAGTGCGGTATGACGTTGCCATTGTGGACTCCACCGACCCGGTGGGCGCCGCCGAAATCCTATTCTCAGCGGAGTTCTACGGCGCGGTGGGCAATGCCCTGACACCCCAGGGGATCATGGTGACTCAATCGGAGTCTATGCTCTTTCACCTATCCTTTGTGGCAGAGGTCCAGCGGAGGCTCAAGCAGCATTTCCCTATTACCGACTGCTACACTCAGCCCTTGGCCACCTACGCAGGAAACTGGTGGACATTCTCCATAGCCTCCAAGACCCACGGTCTTCGCAGGCCAGGCCGGCCACAAAAGGTGCCCACCAGGTACTACTCCAGCGCGGTGCACAGGAAGGCCTTCCTGCCCAGCAGCCTTTATCGCCGCATGGTGGCGGGCCAGCTGGACTGGTGAGAAGGAAGCGTTACACGCCCCGATCATCAATGTAGAAACACCGGACTTCCTATGGAGGGTGACCGAAATGTATTCAGCAGTTGTCTTTCTCCATGTACTCTCAGCTTTTGCTTTCGTTTTGTTTCATGGCGCCTCATTCGCTATGACGCTGATGCTTCGAAAAGAACGTCAGCCGGAGAAGGTCAAGGCGCTATTAGAGCTGTCGCGCAATATGAACCCGCTTCGATGCTGGCTCTCCTCATGCTGTTAATTACTGGGGTCGTAGCTGGTTTCATGAACAGCTTGTGGGGGACTTTCTGGATATGGATTTCCTTGGGACTACTAATAGCAATAGGCTTGGTCATGAGCGTTCTTGGTACTGAGCACTATGATGCTGTACGGGCGGCACTGGGTCTACCGAAAGTCCACTCCAAGCGCGGTGAGACATTGAGAGAAGAATTGGCAGATGCTCAGGAACTGGAAAGTTTACTCAGGTTTCGCAAGCCACTTATAACCATCACTCTCGGATTCCTAGGATTAGCAGCCATTTTGTGGCTTATGATGTTCAAACCGTTTTAGCTGACATTCCCCATATCAACGTAGACGCCGGCCGCCGTACCAGCCTTGCGGCACATGAGCACCGCCATCGTCATGACCAAGATTCCCTGCCTATCAAGAACCTCGTAAAGACGTGGCTCAGGGAGGTCCACATTGTGGAGGCTGCCTGGCCCTGCCCGGAACGGCCGCGATGGCGTTCATCACGCCTTTGCCACATCGACTTACCATAGTCGAAGAATATCATCCATTGCAAAAAACGGCCCCAACCCTGAGTCCCAGCTGTGGCGAACTGTATAGCTCCAGAGGCACCCCGATGTCGCCAAGGCAGAGTTCACCTACGAATGGTCTTGCCTGCGGGGAGCGTAACCCCTGTTTCGGGAGCGCCAGCATCAACGTTGCGGCTGCCCGGATAGTGGGTGTGTGTACTGTGCCGGCAGTAGCCTCCAGGCCACTTGGCAGGTCCAGCGACAGCACAGGGACCTGGTGTTTGTTGGCAGCGCGCCCTGCTGGATTCGCTGGCCGATGTAGGAGCCACGCTCCCAGATTGCGCTAGCGGTATTGTAGCACAGGCGGGTTAGGGACTTGCCTCCCCCGCCCCCGCCCCAGCCCTTCCATAGCCAATCGCCGTCATGTTATACTCCCCCCCGCGTCCGCTATTGCTGCGGGTCGTATTCAAATTAGGTAAGGAAATGCTATGCCGGCCTACGCCGTGATTGGTGGCCAGTGGGGAGACGAGGGCAAGGGAAAGATAGTGGACTTCCTTGCCCGGGACAGCCAGTACGTGGTCCGGTACTCCGGGGGCAACAACGCCGGACACACAGTGCTGAACGATATGGGCAAGTTTGCCCTGAACCTGGTGCCCGCGGGCATCTTCTGGCCCCACGTTACTTGCATCATTGGCAACGGCGTGGTGGTAGACCCGGACGTGCTGCTCAAGGAGATCCAGGGGCTTCAAGAAAGGGGTGTGGACACAAGCCGCCTCTTCGTTAGCGACCGTGCCCACCTGATAATGCCGTATCACGTAACCCTGGACTCCCTGGAAGAGGCCGCACGGGGTGCGGGCGCCATTGGCACCACCGGCAAGGGTGTAGGGCCCGCCTACGTGGACAAGGTGGCGCGCATTGGCATTCGTGTGGGCGACCTCCTGCACGCGTCCGATGAGGGGACGTTCCTTCCACGGCTGGAGCATGTGGTGGAGCAGAAGAACGCCATTATCACAAAGGTGTACGGCGGCCAGCCTATATCCGTGAAGTCCATTTATCAGAGCTGTCTTGAGTGGTCTGAGCGCCTGCGGCCATACATCCGGCAGACGGAGGTTATCCTTCAGGATGCCCTGGCCAATGGAGAGAAAGTCCTGCTGGAAGGCGCCCAGGGGGCGCTCTTGGATATAGACCACGGCACATTCCCCTACGTGACCTCCTCCTCTCCATCCATCGGGGGTGCTATGACAGGGGTGGGCATACCGCCCCAGGCTATTCATGGGATTGTGGGTATATTCAAGGCCTACTCCACCAGGGTCGGGGCCGGGCCCCTGGTCACTGAGCTTGACGACGAGGTGGGTAACGCCATCCGGGAACGGGCCTGGGAGTACGGCACTACCACGGGCCGGCCACGACGTTGCGGCTGGTTTGACGCCGTGGCGGCCCGGTACAGCAATGCCGTCAACGGGTTCACATCCATCGTCCTTACCCGGCTGGACATGCTGGATGGCTTCTCTCCCATCAAGGTCTGTGTTGCCTACCGCTTGGACGGACAGACCATCGAAAGGTTCCCCACCAATACCCTAGAGTTGGAGCGGTGTGAGCCGGTGTATGAAGAGTTCCCTGGCTGGACGGAACCCACGGCCTCGGCACAACACCTGGAGGACCTGCCAAAGGGCGCTCGCCATTATGTGCAGCGCTTGGAAAAGCTGATAGGGGCTCCCATAGACGTTATCTCCACCGGCCCCAAGAGGGAGGAAACAGTCAACATTCGGCCTATCTTTGCCCCCCGCGAAGACGGTAGCCATCCTTTCTTGTCCAGGTGATGAGCCATAGCCCCATAGTTCGTGGAGGTGAGTTATGAAGCTGGTCTACTTTGATGACTACAAGCTGGGCGTATTGAAGGGTGATATGGTGGTGAATGTTATGGACGTGGTCAAGGACATTCCTCACATCCGTCCCGACCAGCTTATCAATGGCCTCATTGAGCAGTTTGAGCAGTACCGGGGCAAGCTGGAGCAAAAGGTCGCCAGTTCCCAAGGCGTGGCCCTGAGCAGCGTGCGCCTCCGCTCGCCCTTGCCCAAGCCACCCAAGCTGGTCTGCATGGCCGTGAACTATATGGAGGACGGCACACGCAAGGAGCCACCTCCTATCAACGCCTTCCTCAAGTCCCCCACGGCCGTTATTGGCGACACAGTGGTTTTGTCCAAGGACAACGCCACTGTGTTTGAGCACGAGGCGGAGTTGGGCGTGGTCATTGGCAAGCGGGCCACCAAGGTGAATGCCGCAGACTGGAAGCAGTACGTCTTCGGCTACGTCAACTTCATAGACGTCTCCTCCCGCGGCCTAGGCGCTCAAGGCATGGACAGCTTTTTCCCAACCAAGTCCCAAAGCACATCGGCCCCTATCGGCCCATACCTGGTTACCGCCGATGAGGTCATGGACCCACAGAATCTGGCGATCAAGCTATGGGTAAACGAAACGCTGCGCCAGAACCACAACTCCAGCGACATGGCCCACAAGATACCGCGATGCGTGGAGTGGGCATCCTCCATCGCTACCCTGCTGCCCGGCGATCTCCTGGCTACAGGCACCAACCACCGGGGTCTAAGCCCCCTGCACGACGGCGATACCGTCGAGATAGAGATTGAGGGCCTGGTCCACATGCACCTTAAAGTTCAGGACGACCTGAAGCGCCAGTGGGTGCGTGAGACCCACCTGGAGCGGGAGCAGAAGGGCCTGCCTCCCCAGGCAGTCAGAATCTCCTAGCGGACACTGAGATAGTCAACGACTTATCACCCCTGCCGCTGAAGGAGCGCTAGCAGGGGGGTGCTGTTGGCAAAAGTCATTCTGCATGGAGTGAAGAATCTGGGGTAGAGGTGGTGCCTCATATCTGGCTGACGCCCCACACCAGACCTCCGACTCCATCGGGAATCTCGATACATCTGATCTCGATGAAATCGGACCTTCGTCCCGATTGCGTCGGGACTCAGGGTAACATTAGCTGCCACAGCAGGGGCTTTCGTGTAAAGCAGGCACAAGCACTAAAGGAGCAGCCATGAAACTGGTATTCTTCAACGACTTTACACTGGGCGTCCTCGCGGACGGAAAGGTGCATGACATCACCAGCGCCGTCAAGGATGGGTCACGTCCCATAGAGTGGTGTAAGAGTACGTCATCCTGTTGATATCGTCTAGGCCGCTGCCTCTGCGAGTTCGGCTCTGGGTAGAGCTTCGTTGGAGGTGGTTACCTCCTGTGTCATGTATCGACGGCCGACGGCCCACTCGTCGTGCTGCTCAGCTAGGACGGCGCCGACCAGGCGACGGACAGCTGGGCGGTTAGGGAAGATGCCCACCACATCGGTGCGGCGCCGTATCTCCTTGTTGAGACGCTCCAGGGGGTTGTTGGACCAGACCTTCTTCCAGTGGGCGAGTGGGAAGCTGGAGAAGGCCAGGACGTCGGGTCCAGCCTCGTCCAGTCGAGAGGCGACCTGTGGGAACGGGTCCTGGAGCTGAGCAATCACCCGCTCGAGTTGGGCATGCACCTCCTGAGGGGACGGCTGCTGGTAGATGGTGCGTACCATGGTGGCCACCCAGGGCTGAGCGCTCCTGGGGACCCGAGTGAGCAGGTTGGTCATGAAGTGGGTGCGGCACCGCTGCCAACTGGCCCCACCGAAGACAGTTGCGATGGCATCCCTGAGTCCCTGATGAGCGTCCGATACCACCAGTTCCACCCCGCCGAGGCCCCTGGCCGACAGTGAGCGCAGGAAGGCTAACCAGAAGGCGCCGTCTTCACTGGTACCCACGTCCATCCCAACGATCTCACGCTTGCCCTCGCTATTGACCGCCGTCGCCACCACCACGCTGACGTTGACTATCCTACCGGCCTCTCTGACCTTCTGGGTTAGTGCGTCCAGCCACAGGTAGGGATATGATCCGCCGTCCAGCGGCCGACCCAGGAAGCTCTCCACCACCCCGTCCAGCTCCTGGCAGATACGCGACACTTGGCTCTTTGAGATACCCTCGCACCAAAGAGCCTTGACCAGATCATCCACTCGCCTCGTCGATACACCCTCCACATACGCCTGCTGGATCACCGCCAGCAGAGCTCGCTCGCTGCGACGCCGTGGCTCCAGCAGGCTCGGAAAGTAGCTCCCCTCCCTCAGCTTGGGTATCTGCAACTCCATGGTCCCTACGCGAGTGTCCCATGCTCGAGACCGGTACCCGTTGCGCTGGGTCACCCGCTCAGGGTTGCGTTCTCCATACCCAGCGCCGGTCCTCAATGACACATCAGCCTCCATGATCTCCTCGACCAGCACTCTCAGTGCCTCTCGTAGAAAGTCCACGTCACCGTCGACTCCCCTCTTGCGCATTAGCTCAAGCAGGTCCATCCTTTCCTTGACCACCGTTGTCCTCCTTTCTCAGGCTCGTCTTTGCCCGCTAAGGATGACGTGGTGGTCTCTCTTCATCCAGACCCTCTACTCTTGTTACACCACTTCCTGGGACTCTACTCAAGGATGTACCGCACATCACGCCCCAGGACCTCATCCAGGGCGTCATCGTCAACTTCAGCAGCTTGCGCAAGCCGATTGACGACCTGGTGCGTAGCTCTTCTGGCGTACCTGTGGGTCAGGTGCGGCTTCGCCCGCCATTGCCCAGGCCAGCTCATATCATCGCCATTGCCGTGAACTATATGGAGTTTGGCGCGCGCAAGGAGCCGGCCCCCATAAACGCCTTCATCAAGTCCCCCGAGGCCGTCATCGGCAACGGTGACACCATTGTGCTGCCAGATGCCCAAGCCAACATTTTCCACCACGAGGCCGAGTTGGGCGTAGTCATAGGCAAGGAGGCCCGAAACGTCAGCGCCGCCGATGCCTACAGCTACGTTTTCGGCTACGTGAACTTCATTGACGCCTCAGCCCGGGGCCTGGGCAACGGCAGCTTCTTTCAGGGTAAGTCCTGGGACACCTTCGCCCCCATGGGGCCATGCCTGGTCACTGCCGATGAGGTCGGGGACCCACAGAACCTGGCTGTGAAGCTATGGGTAAACGGCCAGCTCCGCCAGGATTTCCCCACCAGCGACATGGGCCACAAGATCCCCAGGTGCGTGGAGTGGGTCTCGGGCGTCACCACATTGGAGCCTGGGGACATCATATCTACTGGCACCAACCACCAGGGCCTTGGCGCCATGCAGGACGGAGACCTCATCGAAATGGAGATCCAGGGCCTGGAGAGGCTGACGGTCCACGTCAATGACCCGCTCAAGCGGGAGTGGCCCAAGGGTATTGACCAGGCCACTGCCGACAGGGCGGCTGGACGTACCTCTACTGGAGGTTTTGGGGCACTGGCGGCGTGAAGGTGGCGCCTTTACGTTGTCATACTGAGTACCGGCGAATCGGGACTCACACAAGATGACATTTATGCAATCAGGTTGCGCAGAATAATGTGAATGACTATGCTTATGAAAGAAAGCAAGAAGCTGGGCACCAGCGACACAAGGAGCGTATGGCGCAGCGCCACCGTCATGGCCATCAGAGTCCAGAGGAGGATGGCGGTATTGATCGATAGCGCCAGGGTGCCACCTACCATGAGCAAGATGTACAGGACTCCAGGTGCGTTGGCGAACCCGATGGCGCGCAACATGGATGGAAACGTAGTCGGCTTTTTCAGCAACTGTCCTACCAGCAGCCCTAGCAGACTCAATACTACCCACCCGGCTAGACTGGCGGTGAGGGTTCTGGCCAGGACTCTTACTTGCGTTCCCAGGCTTTCCTGCCCGTAAAACCCGAAAACGAGAGCGAAACCCAGGGAGAGGCCGCTCAGTAGGATTATGCCGAAGGCCTGCACTGTAGCCGTTGGGTCGGCCTGAAGCTCCTGATATAGCCGGGCATCGAAGCGTGCCGCCCGGAGTATGCGTCCGATCAATGCACCTTCCCTCTCATGAAGTATCTCGACCATATTGACGTTTGCCTGCCATAGTGTCAACGACGGCGGCCTCGACGGGCTTAGGTAGCTACACGTATAATGGTCACTCCCACCGTAGAACGCGGCGCATTCCAAGGAACAAAGGAGACCATAGTGAAGTTTCGACAGGTAGGGAACACGAGGATGGAGGTTGGTGAGGTTGCCTTTGGCGTCTGGACGGTCAGCACAGGCTGGTGGGGCAAGAGTACCGAGCAGGAAGGGGTGCTGCTGCTCAGGAAAGCCTTTGACCTGGGGGTCAATCTGTTTGACACCGCCGACACCTATGGTGAGGGCCTGGGGGAGACCATAATGGCAAAGGCCTTCCCCAAGAACCGCCACGAGATAGTCATCGGCACCAAGTTCGGGTACGACTTCTACACATACCAGCCCAGGGAAGGACACCGGGAGCGCCCGCAAAACTTCACCCCACAGTTCGTGCGCTATGCTTGCGAACAGAGCTTGCGCCGGCTGAACACCGACTACATAGACCTTTACCAGCTCCACAACCCACGTTTGTCCGCTATACAGCAGGATGATCTATTCGAACTGCTGGATCGACTGGTAGCGGAAGGCAAGATTCGGCACTACGGCGCAGGCCTGGGCCCGGACATCGGTTGGTTCGATGAGGGGGCTGCGGCCATGCGTGAGCGGCACCTCCCGTCTATCCAGATCATCTACAGCCTGCTGGAGCAGGACCCGGCCCGCGCCTTTTTCCCTATCGCCGCTGGGGAGAATACGGGCCTGCTGGCCAGAGTGCCTCACGCTTCAGAGGTGCTCACCGATAAGTTTACTGAGGTGCCCAGCTTTGAACCTGGGGATCACCGGGCCCTGCGGCGTGCTCAGTGGCTTGCCCAGGCCATGGAAAAGCGCAAGGCTCTCCTGTTTCTAGCCCAGGACACGGGCCGTACCCTGGCGCAGGCGGCCATCAAGTTCTCGCTTGCCCAGCCCACGATTGCCGCGGTGCTGCCCAACATCACCAGCGAGCAGGAGCTGATGGAGTACGTAGCAGCTACAGAGACGCCTGACATCTCTCAGGAAGAGGCGGCCCAAGTTGACGAGCTATACAAGAACAACTTTTATCTAGACCACGAGCCAGGCCAAGAGGCGGAGACAGCAGAGGCTAAGGAGTAGGCCAGGGCGTCAGGCTGGGTGCTATCGCTCCCGGTATAGAAGAAAGGAGACCAGGTCCTCCAGGTCCCTGCGGCTACCTGGAGAAAGTTCAGCCGTACGCAAAGAGTCCAGGGCCTGGTCCGCCAGCGTGCTGGCCCGCCGGTGAGCCTCCTGGCGAGCGCCGGTGGCATCCAGCACCTCCACTACCTGCCGGACGTCCTCCCCGTGCAGTTGCTCCTTTTGATACAACCTGTGCAAGGTTTTCGCGCCGGCGCCGGTGGCGTGCTGGAAGGCATATACCACTGGGAAGGTCTTCTTCTTGCGCTGGATGTCGCTATGCATTGCTTTGCCTGTATTGGTCGCATCTCCCCATATGCCAAGGACGTCGTCCCGTAGCTGGAAAAGCTGTCCTATGTGTCGGCCGCTCTGAAGGAAGAGGGATACCATAGAAGGGTCATCAGAACCCACCAGGCTGCCCAGTTCCATGGCACAGGCGATAAGGGCTCCGGTTTTGAGTGATATCATATCCAGGTACTCTTGAGGGGTGACATCCAGGCGTTGTTCAAACTCCAGGTCAAGGTACTGGCCTTCCAGCATTGCCAGGCTGCTGTTCATGAGCTTCGCCAGTGCTTGAAGGACCACCGGGGTGGGGCGGGCCAGGTCTAGCGCTGCCTTGCCCGCCAGGGCGTACAGTGTGTTTCCCACACTCATGGCCTGGGGTTCTCCCCATAACGTCCACACCGTCGGCTGCTGGTGCCGTTCCCGGTCCCGGTCTTGAATATCGTCGTGCACCAGAGAGAAGTTGTGCACAAGTTCCACGGCCACAGCCGCAGGCATCGCCTCTAGAGGTGACCCTCCCACGGCTTCGCACGTCATGAGGCAGAGGATGGGGCGCAACCTTTTGCCTCCTGTCCCTGTTATGGGGGTACCCTGGGGGTCTGCCCAGCCCATGTGGTAGCGCAGCGCCCTGTGCAGCGGTAAATCGTCTTGAGGAATGGCGGAGCGAAGAGCTGTCTCCAACACATCGGTGTACCTGGCCAGCGACGGAGGAAAGCTTGGTGAGAGGGGTGGTGTGTTCTTGGTGCTCATACGCCCTGGCAGGCGGCGCTGGGGAATGGAATGCTCGTTCCTGAAAGTATTCCTACTTTACACCTCAGAGGGTGTCTGTCAATGGCTACGGAAGGCAAGGCGTATTGTTCCACGGAGGTGCGTTGTAGATAACGGCGAGGTCGCTATGGGCCCGTGAGCGCCGTAACCTCTAGCTGGAAGGAGGCGGGCAGCGTGGTGTAGTCCGCCACTCCCGACACGACCAGGGTGGCCCGCTTAACCCGGTCACCAAGCCCATCAATGGTAAAGGTGGCAGCTTGGTTTTCGTCTAAAGAGATAGTCCTTACCCGTGTCTCGGCACCCTGTTCTATGAGCCGCACCAAGTACCTCTGGGGCACACGGTTGTTGGTTTGGACGAACCCCAACGCATCCCATGCATTCTCTCCAACCACGGCTCCGGGAGAGAGGCCGCCCTCCAGAACGGCGATGCCTGTCACGCACAGGCCCGGGCCGTGAATGGACTCATCGGTAATGTACTCAAACCGCAGCAGTGCCTCCTTGCCTGCGTACGGGCTCAGGTCCACCAGGTCTCGAAGCCACCCACCGCTGCTGCCTGTGTATCCCGGCCCATAGGAGTTGATGCCGGTGCCTTTCGGAGAGGTGTGCTCTCCTTCCAGGATGTCCCAGGTCGCCCCATTGTCCACCGAGACCTCCACGTAGGCGAAGTCCCAATCTTGCTCAATGCTGTACCACAGGGAGTACTCCAGTGTGAGGCGGCTCGCCGCTGGGAGCATGAGTTCCCTGGTGAGAGTCGTGTCTATGGAGTCACCACTGTTGCTCCACCAGCATGAGCCGGTGCCTGGGGGGTCCTGGGCAAAAAGAGAGGCGTCTTTTCCCCCCTGGAACCGTATGGTAACGCGTGGGGTCTGCGAAGGCAGTTCCAGGTAGAGGGCACCATACTGGGGTACCTGGTGGGTGGCCGTCCCTGGCACTGTCACTACATCGCCACCTGCCACCCGCACATCCCTCGATTGGTAGCTGAAGATGCCACCCGCTGGATCATCCAGGTAGTTGGCTACGATCCAGTCGGCGAATATGTTTTGGAAGCTCTTGCCTGCGTCCATCTTCCTCAGGTACTCATCCACGCCCCTGGTGCTGTTGGCGGGTTCCTCCAGCAGAAAACGCAGGCTGTCGACTCCGTAGCGGTCCGCCAGGTAGTCCATAAACAGGCTGGCAGCTCCATAGTGGACTGCGCCGCCGGCCAAGACGACTGGCCACACCGTGAGGGAAGTTTGAGGAGACGACAGGAAGCTCGCTTCAAAGACAGGAGAGTAACCTGCTATCCTTCTTCCAAACTCGGCGAGCCCTTCGTTGACCCATGTCTCTTCCGTGGGGTCAGCCCAAAACTGGATGGCGTGAGTAAACTCGTGGGCCAGTGTGCCAAGATAGCTGTCGCTGCCCAGGGCAAGGGCGGCGGTGTCCATGTAGAGCATCTCCCTTTGGTTGCTGTGGGGATGGACCTGAACAGGGTATTGGTCTCCGGAGGAGGAGTAGCCGGCCACTCCTCGCAACGGCGTGTGCAGAACGGAGAGCCGAGCACTGCCGCCCGGTTCAGAAGCCTCGTAGCTGCCCAGGACTTGAGTTATCCTTGGGCGGATCTTCTCTTCAAAGACCCTGGCAGATTCCGTCAACGCCTTCGCATCGAAGGTGACATCATCGTCCACGTACCAGTAGGCGTGATCGGTCACAAGATGCAGGGTGGCGCTTACCTGGTATACCCGGCCTGCCAGAACGTCCGTAACGTTGAACGTGTCCTTTCTTCCCTCCTTGTAGCTCTCTGTTGGTAGGGGGAGCAGGCGAGGAATAGGCTCCCGGCTTTTCACCACCAGCCGTTGCGCCAAGGCGTAAAGGTCCCGGTCCGGGGGCAATGAGCGGTCTATCTGAGGCGTGGGCGTGGGAGTAGCTGTGGGTGTGGGTATGGGTGTGCCGGTGGGGGTAGGCGTAAAGATAGTAGTTGGCGTTGCCGTTTGGGAGGCCGGAGCGGTGGCTGAAGGCGTGGCATCGCTTGCCGACGGCCCAGAGCAGGCAAGCGCTATCGCCGCAATGGCCAGGATGACAGCGATGTGGAGTTTCATTGGACTCATTTCGAAGATATTCGGCGTCGTCCTTCGACAAGTCCGACTCTGCCGAGACTCTCGACCTTCGGTAGGAGCTCAGGACGAACTAGAACCTCGAAATCCGTCCGTGGGGAGTCTGTCGAACCGTTGACAGATTGGGGGGTCGGATTGAGTTTCACCTAATTGTACCTGTTCATGGCCGATTCCACGCCGTGCTCGAGAGCCCATACCACCGCTTCCGCAGCCTGGTCCGTAGCCTCACGCATCACCTCCGCCTCCTGTCGCGTGAAGCTGCCCAGAACAAAGGATATGGTGCCCTGCTCCTGGGGGTGGCCAATGCCAATGCGCAAGCGTGGAAACTGCTGAGTGCCCAGCTCGGCAATGATGGAGTTGAGACCGTTGTGTCCTCCGGAACTTCCTTCCACTCTTATGCGCAGCTTTCCCAGAGGTAGGTCCATGTCGTCGCACACCACCAGCAACTCCTGCGGGCGTGTGCGGAAGCGGTCCAGCAGGTATAGTGCCGCCACGCCGCTAAGGTTCATGTATGTGCGGGGCCGGGCCAGGACCACATCGGTCTCCAAGATATGGCCTTGCCCCAGCACCACGTGGCGAAGGCGCTTGTCCTGCGGAATCCCGTGCTGGCGGCCTACCCTTTCCACGCACCAGAAGCCCGCGTTATGCCTGCTTTTGGCATAGGAACGTCCTGGATTGCCTAGCCCTAAGACTATCATCATGGCCCCTTAAGGACCTCCCGTAGAAACGCCACAATCTGGTCGTCCAGAACCTGCACCAGCCCAGAGACATTGCTAGCCTCCACCATTCTGATGAATCGGGCTATGCGGCTGTCTATAGGCCCGCGGAGGACGCGCTGCACAACCAGTAAGCTCAATTGCCTGCTTTGCTCCCTCAGCCCTCGCTGAACCCCTTGGAGTGCGGAACTTATCTCTTGCGAAGGCGGTTGCTGATCAAGCGCTTCTGTTTCTGCTGGCGCCCCCAACTCAGAGATGGTGTTCAGCCGTTCCAGCGCATCCGCGTCTACCTTGGCTTCCCGAAGTCTGGCCAGCAGCGCCGCCATCGTGCGGTGGTAGGCATCGTGGGACACTTCGTAGACCTTCAGATACTCCTCACGGAAGTGCTGGATTTGCCCTTGTATTGCCTGGGCCGAGAATGAGGTGGTCAACTCGCTCATGTGAAGCATCGCTTGGAGGGCCTGACGTTGCAGGGACAGGCTCTGCAGCTCCTCCGGTACATGCGCCTCCTGGAGATAGCGCGCATTGGTTGCCAGCAGGCTGGACATACCGGCGGCTTGGCGCAATGGCCTGTACCTGCCTATGGACTGCGCCAACCCCTGGGGCGACCCAAAGAGCTGCCGCGCCCTTTGAAGAGCATCCTCCGTGGTCCTGGCCCGGCTCAGGCGACGGAAGCGAGCCACCAGGTCTGTGGACTCTCTGGGTATCTCCTCACCCAGTGCCACCACCAGCCGCTCCATGGCCCTTTCCACCCGCTGCACATCCCCTTGAAGGCCCTTCAATGTATCCATAAGCCTCTGGGCCGCCCCCTGTTCCTCTGCCTGCTCCTCCGACGCCAGAGAAGGCTCCAAGGTGGAGAAGTAAAGGGCTATAGTGTTCCATGACGCAGGCGTGGCGTAACGCAACTGTTCGCCTTCCATGTCCAGCCGTGGCACAAAACCTAGTCCGGCGATGGTCTCCGCCAGCACCACCCGGCCTGGGTACTCCTGACCGTCGTGCAGGCGCAGGCTATGCCCCGGGCGCAGGTGGAACTCCACCGGTGGCTGGCCGCGGTGCACGAACGCCAGCAGGTACAGGCTAACGATGGTATACGGCATCCCGTAGATGTGGGCCATCCGCTGGTAAAGCTCGGCGCAGGGCCAGGCCCCGCCCTGCTGCGCCATCTCGTCCTGGAGGACGCGGAACACCTGGCACTCCTGTACGCCGAGCCCCTGGGTGTCTTGGGAAGGGACCAATTCCAGTCCGGGGCCAAAGGCCGCTACCGCCGAGGTTGCCTCCGGTGTGGTGTCGCCTACAACCAGACCCCTGAACAGAAGGCCAGCGTCCTGGGCACTCAAGGGTCGTGGGAAGGAGGAAGGGTCGAACGGCAGCCGCGGGTATGTCCAGGCCGGCAACGCCTGGCCCAGGCTGGAGACCCATGCCTCTAGGGATGGCCCCTGAAAGACCGCCTGGGGGTGAAGGTCCAGCCCGGCACGGGTCACAAATGCGCCAGCGGCGTAGAGCTCACGTTGTGTTTCCTGAAGGGCCAGTTCCGACTCCGGCATCATATAGCGTGCCCTCAACTCTCTCAGAACCTGTTGCTCTCGCTCCAGGGTACGCTCTCTCTGGCGGTCGCTCTGGGGTGGGAGGCACACGACGATGCGCGCGTCCTGTAGCTCCTGAGCGTCTATGGGGGCATGAGTCTGGAGGAACACCACGCGGAAGAATCGGTCTCCCTGGAGCGTCTCGCCCAGCTCGGGCTCCCAGGTGGTTGCCAGGACTACCTCTCCTGGGTACTCCAGGCCAAGGTAAGGGACGGCGATTGGAGTGAGTTGCCCAATGGGAAGGTCGAATATCCCCCGGGCGCTGAGAGGGTTTGTGCTCACTGTGGCTCCTGCTCCAGGTCAGGTAATTGCCTTTCCAGCAGCTTCAGGAACTGCTCTTCGTTCAGGACTTGCGTCCCCAGACTGTTAGCCTGGTCCAGCTTGGCCCCAGGGTCATCACCTACCACCAGGTATGCCGTCTTCCGGGTAACGCTGCTCCCCGCCGAGCCTCCCAACTCCTTGATGCGGTCCTCTGCCTGGGAGCGGCTCATGGACGCCAGCCGCCCCGTGACCACCAGTTGCTTACCTTCCAGGGGCAATGCCATGTCCCGCTGTACGGTCACCGGAGCCTCCATACGGACTCCGGCCAGCTTCAGCCTCTCCAGCACACGTCTGTTCTTCTCCTGCCCGAAGTATGTCGTTACACTCTCGGCTATCTTGGGGCCTATGCCGGGCACGACGGCCAGCTCCTCCTCGGCAGCTTCCGCCAGCACCTCCAGGCTGCCGAAGCGTCGCACCAGCGCCTCGGCCGTTTCGAGGCCAACATGGTGTATGCCCAGGGCAAAGAGCACGTTGGGCAGGGGCCTGTCCTTGCTATTCTCGATTGCGTTCAGGATATTGGCGGCACTTTTAGCTCCCATGCGCTCCAAGGAAAGGAGCTGGTCATTAGTAATGGTATAGACGTCCGCCACGTCCTTCACCAGGCCCGCTTCGATCATAGTTAATGACAGTTTCTCACCCATTCCCTCTGCGTCCATGGCGCCACGGCTCACGAAGTGCATCAACAGCCGGGCAAATTGGGCGGGGCAGGCCGCGTTCACACAGTAAGTCATAGCCTCCTCAGGAGGCCGCACCACGGGCTCGCCGCAGGCGGGACACTGGTCTGGCATACGGAACTCTAGCTCTTGGCCTGTGCGACGGGCCACCACAGGGGCCACCACCTGGGGCACCACCTCTCCGGCGCGCTCCACCGTCACCCAGTCCCCTATGCGGATGTCCTTGCGGCGAATGTCGTCCTCGTTGTGCAGTGTGGCCAGCTTCACTGTAGCGCCGCCCACGTTCACAGGCTCCAGGATGGCGTATGGGTTCAGTGTGCCTGTCCTGCCTACGTTGACGCCGATATCCAGGAGGCGTGTGACCGCCTGAGTGGCCGGAAACTTGTAGGCAACGGCCCAGCGGGGCTCTCGTCCCACTATACCTAGGTGTCGCTGGTAAGAGAAGGGGTTGATCTTCACCACCATGCCATCGGCTGCGTATGGGAGAGACTCTTTATCCTCCAACCACCGCTGGTAGTATGCCTCCACTTTCTCCAGGGTGCTACATAAGACACTGGTTGGGTTTATCTTGAAGCCAAGAAGTTTCAGGTGCTGCATTGTGTCCCAGTGGTTATCGGGCATTGACCCGCCTTCGGCGTAGCCCAGGGCGTAAACGAATATGTCCAGAGGCCGCGCCGCTGTTATCCGGGGGTCTAGCTGGCGCAGCGACCCCGCAGCGGTGTTCCTGGGGTTGGCGTAAGGAGGTTCCCCCTGGGCTACGCGTTCCAAGTTCAACTGTTGGAAGGCGGCTTTGGGCAGGTAGACCTCGCCGCGCACCTCGAAGCGCCGCGGCACACCGTCGCCGGCGACTATCAGGGGAATGCTGCGGATGGTCCGTAGGTTTATGGTCACGTCCTCGCCGCGTACGCCATCTCCGCGGGTCGAGCCGCGTACCAAGCGGCCATATTCATAGGTCAGGGCTATGGCTAGGCCGTCTATCTTCATCTCACAAGCCATGTCAAATGTTGCGCCCTCCAGCGTTTGCTGGGCCCGCCGGTACCAGGCACGCAGGTCCTCTGGGTTGAAGGCGTTGGCCAGGCTGAGCATGGGGACGGGGTGCTCCACCTGGGTGAACCCCTCCGCTGGCGCGGCGCCTACCCGCTGCGTTGGCGAATCAGGCATGACCAACTCCGGATACTGCTCCTCCAACCCTTGCAGTTCCCGCATCAGCTCGTCGTACTGGGCGTCGCTTATGGCCGGGTCGTCCAGGACGTGGTACCTGTAGTTGTGATAATGGATCTCCTTGCGGAGCTCCTCGACTCGTTGGATGGTTGTCTGGTTCACCATTTCGCGCTCAATCAGAAGTAGGCCTGTTGAGAGTATAGCAAGGGATGTGCCACACCTACTATACTGTTGTATACCTGTAACAAGAGCGTAACATGGCCGAAATCCGCCCATTCAGAGGTCTGCGATACTCTACCGGGGACACACGGTCTCTCACGGACCTGCTGTGTCCTCCATATGACGTAATATCGCCGGAGCAACAGCAGGCACTTCAAAAACGCAGCCCCTACAACGCCGTCCGTGTGGAGCTACCTGATGGTGACTCGCAGGAGCGGTACGACCGGGCTGCGCAGGCCCTGGACCGGTGGTGGCAAGAGGGAGTCCTGGCGCTGGAGTCGCGCCCCAGCTACTATTTGCTGCGGCACCGTTTCAACTATCGAGGCCTGGAAATGGAGCGGCTGGGCCTCGTCTCAAGAGTGCGGCTGGAGGAGTTCAGCCGCCGTATAGTCCTGCCGCACGAGGAGACGGGAGCCGGACCAAAAGAGGACAGGCTCCGCCTGATGGAGGCCTGCCACGCCAACTTCAGCCCCATCATGGCGCTCTACCGCGACCCGCAGCAACGAATCAGGAGCGCCATGAAGAGCATGGTGGAGTCGCCGCCCGCTGCCACCGCCACCTACGAGGACGACGAGGACCTGGCCCTGTGGGTTGTGGACGCTCCGGAGATGAAAAGCGCCGTTCAAGCCACGCTTGCCGAGGCGCAGCTCTACATTGCCGACGGACATCATCGTTACGAGACGGCGCTCCAGTACCGAGAGCGCGCCCGCGAACGGGCCCAGGGATGGAGCGAGAACGCCGCCAGCAACTACGTGATGATGACACTCATAGACTTCGACGACCCCGGCCTGCTGGTGCTGCCCTACCACCGGACCCTGGGCGGGATGGACCCGCCCACCTTGACGGCGGTGCGCAACCGGCTGCTGGAGGTGTTCCAGATACAAGCCTTTGCCCATCCGCCTGCGACGCCCGAGGCGCTGGAAGAGGCTGTGGCCCGTGAAGGCAAGGGCGTTTCCCTGGGCCTGCTCGGCCCCGACGGCGAGGGGCCGTACCTGCTCACGCTCCGCCAGGGGCAGGCAGCCCAGGAGTTGCTGGGCCTACCTGGGGGCGCAGCCCTACGAGACTCCGAGGGGTGGGTGCTCCACCAGGCAGTCTTGGAGCCTGTCCTGGGCGCAGCCGACAGCTTGCTGACATACACCCATGAGCCGCGGGAGGCGTGGGAGAGCGTGGTGCACGGCCGTCAGCAGATGGCCTTCTTTCTGAAGCCATTCCCGATGGACCTGTTCCAGGCGGTGGTCTCCACAGGGCACCGCCTGCCCCGCAAGTCTACCTACTTCCACCCCAAGCTGCCCACGGGCCTGGTGTTCAACCCGCTGGATGGGGAGGGGTAGAGGCCATTCCTTCTAGCACCTCTGCCACAACGTCATAGCGGCCAAAGGCGGGGATCATGTATGCGCCCGCTATCCTGGGGCGCACCGCCTCCAAAAGCTCCCGCGCTATGGCCACGCCCACCTGACCGCCCTTGCGTCCGGCGTCGCTCATACGCAGTCGTACCGGTTCTGGGATCGACATCTGCGGCACTTCGTTATGAAGAAACTCAGCGTGGCGGAAGCTGCGCAAAGGTAGCACCCCCATGATTACGGGCAGTGGAAAGCCCCCCAATCTCTTATAGCACCGCTCCACAGCCTCCGGGTCGAAGACCGCCTGGGTGACAATGAAGTCTGCGCCGGCGGCAATCTTGCGTTCCAGGCTCTGGAGCTCTTTGTCCATGTCCGCCGCCGCCACGTTGAGGGCGCATCCCACCAGGAAAGATGTGGGCTGCTCCATCTGCCGCCCGGTGAGGTCCAGGCCAGTGTTGGCCTGCCTTATGAGCCGGATAAGCTCGGAGGATGTGACATCGGAGAAGCTGACCGACTGGGGGTAGTCGCCCATGGACGGCGGGTCGCCCATGAAAACAAAGACGTTCCGCACCCCCAGGCCGTGAGCGCCAAGCAGGTCTGAATGGAGCGCCAGCAGGTTCCTGTATCGCGTGGCGATGTGCATGATGGCCTCCACCCCCAGCCGAGTTTGTATGAGGGTGCTCATGGCCGGGGCGCTCATGCGGCCCTGGGCCAGGGGGCTATCGGTGGCGTTGAAGGCATCCACGCTCACGGAACTTATGAGCTTGCGCAACTGCAACAGGGTATCGCTGACGTTGAACCCTCTGGGCGGGTGGACCTCTACCGTGACCACAAACTGCTTCCCCAGCTTCTTGGCCAGGCCTGTAGGCTCCGCGGGGGCGGAAGGTCTGGTCGCAAGAGTTGCATCGGAGGTAGCGGCCCTGGGCTGAAGGTCAGCGACTGCGACTGCGCGCCGTTTCCTTGGCTTGTTGAGCACCGCACGCATGGTGGCAATGTGCTCGGGCGTTGTGCCGCAGCATCCGCCAACGATGGTAGCGCCGGAGTCAAGCATCCGGCCTGCGTACTCCGCCATATATGCGGGAGACGAGAAGTAGACCAACCTGCCATCCGTGTAGGCGGGGAAGCCGGCGTTGGGCATCGCCGAAATGGGAACAGGGCAATGTGGGGCCATCGCCTCGATGACGCGGAGCATGGGCTCCGACCCAACGCTACAGTTGGCCCCTATGGCGGCCAGGCCCAATGGGGTCAGTGCCCTGGCCACCTCTTCGGGGGATTCTCCGGTGATGGTGTGGCCGTCCTGGGTAAAGGTAAGGTGGGCGATGATCGGCACGTTGGCAACGCTCTTGGCTGCGGCGATGGCCTCCTGAATCTCGGCCAGAGAAGGGAAGGTCTCTAGAATGAGCAGGTCAACCCCTGCCTCTACCAGCGCCTGGATTTGCTCCCGGAAGGCGGCTTGCGCCTCGGCCTGGAAACCAGGCCACAGGGGCGCGACTGGTTTTCCCAACGGCCCTACGGCACCAGCAATCCATATGGGCTGTCCTGTGAGCTGTCGGGCTTCCTGAGCAAGCTCCACGGCCCGGCGGTTGATCTCTTGAACGGCATGGGCCAGGCCGTGACGTTCAAGCCGGACGCTGTTGGCACCGAATGTGTTGGTCTCGATTAGCTCGGCGCCAGCTTCCAGGTAATCCAGATGCACCCCGCGGACCAGTTCGGGGGCCGTGAGGTTCAGGTGCTCGAAACAGACATCTATCCCCAGGTTGCGCCTGCGGTGCAGCTCTGTGCCCATAGCGCCGTCAGCCAGGATGGGGCCTTGGGAAAGTCGCAGATAGAAGTCGATCTCCATGCTAAGGGTATTGTAGCAGGGGACGGTCACGTCCCATAGAGTGGTGTAAGAGTACGTCATCCTGTTGATATCGTCTAGGCCGCTGCCTCTGCGAGTTCGGCTCTGGGTAGAGCTTCGTTGGAGGTGGTTACCTCCTGTGTCATGTATCGACGGCCGACGGCCCACTCGTCGTGCTGCTCAGCTAGGACGGCGCCGACCAGGCGACGGACAGCTGGGCGGTTAGGGAAGATGCCCACCACATCGGTGCGGCGCCGTATCTCCTTGTTGAGACGCTCCAGGGGGTTGTTGGACCAGATCTTCTTCCAGTGGGCGAGTGGGAAGCTGGAGAAGGCCAGGACGTCGGGTCCAGCCTCGTCCAGTCGAGAGGCGACCTGTAGGAACGGGTCCTGGAGCTGAGCAATCACCCGCTCGAGTTGGGCATGCACCTCCTGAGGGGACGGCTGCTGGTAGATGGTGCGTACCATGGTGGCCACCCAGGGCTGAGCGCTCCTGGGGACCCGAGTGAGCAGGTTGGTCATGAAGTGGGTGCGGCACCGCTGCCAACTGGCCCCACCGAAGACAGTTGCGATGGCATCCCTGAGTCCCTGATGAGCGTCCGATACCACCAGTTCCACCCCGCCGAGGCCCCTGGCGACCAGTGAGCGCAGGAAGGCTAACCAGAAGGCGCCGTCTTCACTGGTACCCACGTCCATCCCAACGATCTCACGCTTGCCCTCGCTATTGACCGCCGTCGCCACCACCACGCTGACGTTGACTATCCTACCGGCCTCTCTGACCTTCTGGGTTAGTGCGTCCAGCCACAGGTAGGGATATGATCCGCCGTCCAGCGGCCGACCCAGGAAGCTCTCCACCACCCCGTCCAGCTCCTGGCAGATACGCGACACTTGGCTCTTTGAGATACCCTCGCACCAAAGAGCCTTGACCAGATCATCCACTCGCCTCGTCGATACACCCTCCACATACGCCTGCTGGATCACCGCCAGCAGAGCTCGCTCGCTGCGACGCCGTGGCTCCAGCAGGCTCGGAAAGTAGCTCCCCTCCCTCAGCTTGGGTATCTGCAACTCCATGGTCCCTACGCGAGTGTCCCATGCTCGAGACCGGTACCCGTTGCGCTGGGTCACCCGCTCAGGGTTGCGTTCTCCATACCCAGCGCCGGTCCTCAATGACACATCAGCCTCCATGATCTCCTCGACCAGCACTCTCAGTGCCTCTCGTAGAAAGTCCACGTCACCGTCGACTCCCCTCTTGCGCATTAGCTCAAGCAGGTCCATCCTTTCCTTGACCACCGTTGTCCTCCTTTCTCAGGCTCGTCTTTGCCCGCTAAGGATGACGTGGTGGTCTCTCTTCATCCAGACCCTCTACTCTTGTTACACCACTTCCTGGGACTCTACTCAGGGGACGGTATCGGGAGGGAAACAGCTTCTTGCGGAGAACCGCCCCAGCACCGCATCCAGCCTTTCGGAGGAGGGTGAGGGCGCTGAAGTGTGATAGCCGCCAGTATGATAAGGCTTGCCGGAATCCGTATATGAGCCTGTACAGCACAAAAATTGTCGTCGGCAAGAGGCGTCAGAAAGCTGAGTCTTATGCTTTCTGCTGAGAGATTGCCCAGGTGCGCTGTGATAGAATGCTGGCGGAATGAACGAACCTGAGCAAGGCCGTGCTGCGCCTCCGGCAGCCCGTCAACCATTTTCCCTTACCCGTATTGCTGATTCCCTGGTGGCACGTCTGGCGCGAGGCCGCATTTACTACGGCTGGTACATAGTAGCCGCAGTGTTCATGGTGGCGATAACCACGGCAGGGTTCAACGGGCCTTCATTCTCCATCTTCCTCAAGCCTATGTCCCAGGAGTTCGGCTGGACCCGCGCCATGACCACCGGCGCGGTGACAATTGGCACACTCACGGCGGCGAGCATCGGATTCCTCATGGGATGGGTGTTGGACCGGTACGGGCCTCGGTGGATGATAGCGGGCGCAGGCGTGCTTATGGGCGCAGCTTACATCGGTCTGTCACAGGTCAACAGTCTGCTGGCCTTTTACCTGATCTACGCCGTCGGGCGCTCCATGATGCAGTCGCCCTTGGGCCGCAGCATGCTCAACACATTGACCTCCAAGTGGTTCGTCAGGCGCAGGGCTACCGCCATCGCCTTCGGCACATTGGGAGGTATCCTGGGAGGCACCATCCTGGCACCCGTGACCCAGTTGATTATCAACGGCTACGGATGGCGCGAGGCATGGGCCTTTCTTGGCCTCTTGGCCTTGTCTATTGTGCTGCTTCCCTGGTTGCTTTTACGTCGACTTCCGGAAGACCTGGGCCTTCTTCCTGACGGCGATGGAAGAAGGAATTCGCCTTCAACCGCTAGCGGTTCTTTGTCCAAGGGAGCAGGAGTTGAAGGGAAGGCCAGCCGCAGCCCTGGCATACCGCACACTGGTGCCACGGCCGCGAACGAATCCAACTTGACGCTGCGGGAGGCAGTTGGGACAGTCCCCTTCTGGGTCCTGTGCCTGCTGGTGGGAGTCAACATGATGTCCACTACGGGCGTCACCTTCCACATGGTGCCTCACTTCACCGACGTGGGAATCCCCAGCACCGTGGCCGCGGCTACCGTTAGCGTGTTCACCGTGTTCCAGGCACCCAGCGTTTTCATGTGGGGCTTCCTGACTAACCGCCTGGGTGGAAAGCGGGCGCTGCTGGGAGTGCTGTGGATGCTTGCCTTGGGGACCCTGCTGGTTGCCCGGGCCCATTCCTCTCTGGGGGCCTATCTGGGAGCCGCTGTCTTCGGCGCAGGGATGGGAGGGTACTTGCTGGTAATAGACGTGGTGTGGGCCGACTTCTTCGGCAGAAGGCACCTTGGGAGCATTCGAGGAGCATCCATGGCGTTTCAGCTAGTAGGCAACGCCAGCGGCTCTCTCATTGCCGCCCTCCTCTTCGACCTGCGGGGCAACTACGACTTTGCGTTCAAGGTTATTATGGTGGTATTGATAATGTCTTCCGTGGTGCTGCTGCTAGCCAGAAAACCACAGCCAAAGATGGCCTGAGAGCTTTGAAGGAAATCCCGGACTCGGCAGGCTCGGGAACCCCACCCCAGACTGCCACGGGCGAGGACGCCCTCGCAATGACACTTTGCTCAGAAGCTATGAGAGCAGCCTTACTCTAGCTCAAGAATGGCCTGGTCAATGGCATGAAGCCCTGCGGAGTCCTGGTCGGCCAGCTTATAGCAACGTTCCAGGTACAACTGGGCCAGCCGTGGCCCCTTTCCCACGGACTTCTCCGCTGACTCAATGATGCGGTGAACGTGATACTCCTCCGGAAGGTATCGCGCCAGGGTGCGGATCTCTTTATCCGCCTCCTCCAAGAGGCGTGTATCTTTCACCTCCACGGCGAACTGGAGCTTTCCCACCAGCTTGGTTAGCTCCCCTAGCTTGTCCTTCTCGCCCATCAGCGAGAAGACGACCTCGTCCACGCTGAGGCCGGAGGTTTCCACAGCCTTTGCACCGACGGTCTGCTGCGACTCGAACCACTGCTGGCAGAGCTTGGTGTAGCTTTGGACGGCGTCGCTGACCCTTTGCGCCGCTTCCAGGAAGTCGTTGGACGGCAACTCTCCGCCAAAGATCAGGTCGTCGCCTCGTAGCCGGGCCAGTTCCTCCAGGAACTGGTAGTCCTCCGCCTCTTCGGGCACCGGCGGTATGGCAAAGGCCGAGAACTCTTCCATGCCCTGAGCCTTCACCTGAGAGGCCATCACAGGAGGGATGTACTTGGCGAAGTCTACCTTCAGGGGAAGTATGACCATATACGTGGCCAGAATTTCATTGCCGGACCGATAGTACAGGATGGCATGGCCCCTGGGTTGAGCCTGGTTGCCCTGGTCGAAGATTAGGTCCATAACAATGATCGCTCCAAAAGCCGCTACGCGCTTCAGTTCAGGATTTCGTGTCCCACGTGTCCCAATGGTTCAGGGGGACGGTGGTGCTAGACCCCTGCGGAAGACATACTACCATGCTAATCCGACGGTGGAGTCTTGGCAAGGAGCCACTCCTGCCGCATTATTTCACCCTGATGGTCCCCACCATGCCTATAGCTTTATGTAGGTCGCAGACCAACTCCAGGTCGCCGGAGGCACCGGCAGGGACAAAGAACTCCACCACGGTGACACCTTTTTGCCTTGGTATACTGACGTCTACCCCCAGGTCCGGAATGGTGAAGGTGTGGGCCAGGCCATAGTGCATCAACTCTATACGGGCCGTTTTGCCGGCCTCGACATCCAGTAAATTGGGAGTGAACTGGATGTTGGACATATCAACCGTCAAAACCCCGGGGGTAGGTGTTGGGATAGGAGTTGACGTGGGGCTAGGGGTGGGAGTTGTAGTCGGTGCTGGCGTTGGGCTAAGAGTGGGAGTCATCGTTGGTGTGGATGTAGGGCCGAGTGATGGAATTAGGGTTGGGGTAGCGGTAAAGTCTGGAAAGGACGTTGAAGTAGGGGTAGCCTCCTCTCCACCGCAGGCGACCGTGAGAGAAATAGCGGCGACTAGCGAGATGAGCCCCAATAGGCTGATACCACGGTCTGGACTGAGCAAGAGGCACCTAATAGTAGGAGTCATCTGTTGCCGGGCTATCGTCTTCGGAGCTAGAAGAGGATGTCCCTGGGTTATTTCCCGTCGCCTGCGCTACCGTAATGGTGCCGCTCAACCTGGGATGTATGTTACAGGTGTAGGCGAACGTGCCCACCTGGTTGAACGTGTGGCTGAACGACTGCCCTTTTGACAGTGATGAGCTGTTCCAGCCCGCGCCGTCGAATGTACCGTCCTGTCCCGAGGTGGTCGTATGGGGCGCACTGTCCTGGTTGATCCAGGTCACGGTAGTCCCTACAGCAATGGTGATGTCAGGCAAAGTAAAGTCCTTGATGGTCCCCTGGACGGTAGGCCCCTCGCCGACAACGGGCGTAGTGGCATCACCATCCACGGCGCCGTTCCCGTAGCCGCAGGCGGCGGTGATCATTAAAGCAAACGCCGCCAGGGCTACAACTACAAGCCGGTTACTCAGCTTTATCATACTCATATTGGGTCCCTAGTAGCCGGACCCTTCGTCTGAACTAGAGCCGTCTGAGGTCGAAGCCGTAGTTCCGCCGGTTCCTCCAGACCCCCCAGCACCTGCTGGGATGTTGCCGCAGGAGGTGTAGGTGCCCAGGTTGCCCGTCTGGTGGGAGTTGATGGCAAAGTCACCGTTACGCAGGCTGCTCAGGGATAGGTCCACTAATGTCATGGAGCCGCCCGAGCCACCGGCAAACTTGGTGAGGCCTTTTGCCACTCCGCCCAGGGTGTCGCCACACTGGCCGGTATGGATGTGCACCATCTCCGTCTGCATGGTGCCTGGGGATAGCAGGAGTACCACCTCAGTCTTGCTGCCACGGGCGGTCAGAGAGGCCCAATCACTCTGTCCCGAGGCGCTCTGCTCCTCAAGGGAGATGGTGATGGAGTCGGCTTCTATGGGAATGTCCCCGCAGGTGGTGTATGTGCCCAGGTTGCCCGTCTGATGGGAGTTGATGGCGAAGTCGCCGTTACGGAGGCTGTCCAATGGCAAGTCCACGGTGGTGACCGAGTAACCGGAGCCATCCACGAACTTGCTCAGGCCTTTTGCCACACCGCCCAGGGTGGTGTCGCCGCAGGAGCCCGTGTGGATGTGCACCATCTCCGTCTCCATGGTGCCCGCCGTCAGGTTAAGCACCACCACCGTCTGGTCTCCCTCGGCGGTGAGAGCAGCCCACCCAGCCTGTCCCGAGGCGCTCTGCTCGTTAAGCATCATGAGCAAGTCGGCGCTCTCTATCACGGGCGCGCTGGGTGTAGCAGTTGGAGTCGCGGTGGGCGTGGGCGGCCTTGGAGTGGCCGTCGGCGTGGCTGGTACGCTAGTAGCCGTGGCGGTAGGGGCCAGCGTGGGAATAGCCGCGGGTGTTGTGGAGGTTGCGGTAGGTGTGGGTGTTGGCGTCTGTTGCTGGCATGCCACCAGTCCCAACCCCAGGATAAGTACTGCTCCTAGAATCAATTTGCGTGCTCTCATCGAACCTCCTGAATCGAGTAGAAGTGCGGCCCAGACTCGGGGCCTCGGGTCTAATAGAATATATACGCCCGCTGCGGCTGGGTGGATTCGTCAAGTCTCCTCCGAAGCAAATGATAAGATGATAAGAGTGGTCACTGGGGTTAGACCGATGGTAGGACTTGCTGCGGTGCTAAGCCGCCTGCTCTGCTACGGCGGCCACCAGGGCACACGTCACCCGATACAGGAAGGTATAGTCCAGCGTGTCGGCTGTGTCCCCGGGTGTGTGATAGTGCGGATTGCGGAAGTTCGCCGTATCGGTGATCATGATAGCTGGTATGCCCGCGGCCCAGAATGAGGCGTGGTCGCTATGGAAGACGTCTGAAGGTACGGGCATACCAGCGGAGATTTCCACGGATAAGATATCCAGGTCCGGCGCGTACTGCGCCGCCGCCATGCGCTGGCTCAGGGTAACGCTCCTGTCCTGGGCTACCACCGCCACGGAGTCGCCGCTGAAGCCTCGCTCTTCCACGTGGCGGTAGACCCCTGGGAAGAGGAACTGGAAGCCCGGCGGGAAGCCCTGAGTACCAGGACCGGAAGTGTACCCCACCATTTCCAGGTTGTAGACGCCCTGGTAGTCCCGGGCAGAGGCCTGGTCGCGGACAAATGCGCCGCTGCCGATGAGTCCTTCACCCTCAGGCTGCGATTCCTCCATATCAAAGGCCACGAACTCTACGGTACGTTGGATAGGGGCTGAGGCCAGTACGCGTGCACACTCCAGCATCGCTGCCACGCCGCTGGCGTTGTCGTCGGCGCCAGGAGAACCAGGGACGGTATCGTAGTGGGCGGAGACCAGTATGGGAGAGAGTGCCGGATTCCTGCCCACCTTGCGCGCCAGCACGTTGATCCCCAAGCGGCCTGCGTAGGTAAAGGTGTGTTGGCGTCCCTCCAGGCCCGCCACCAGAAATGCGTTCCGAATGTATTCCTGGACAGCGCCGTGGTGGCTGGGACTCCACAGGCCGTTCCGCTCTCCTACGGCCAGTGCGGAAACGTCCCACCGCAACCGCTGAACGTCCACATGCTGTACCAGGTAGGGGATGTCCACGGGCATGTTTTCGGCTCCTCTACTGATCTAGAGATTGTTGCCAGGGCCTGTTCTCCTCTTGGGCCCTTTTGGAACCCATCTTCATGAGAACTTAATAGTGCCGTTGTTAGGCAGACACAGCCATGTTATAATACCACTGCTTTCTGGTGGTTCGAGCGGGGTGGAACCACCCGTTCCCATTCCGAACACGGCCGTGAAACGCCCCAGCGCCGACGATACTTTGCTCGGAAGGGCATGGGAAAATAGGTCGCTGCCAGTAGGCAAGGGGTTCTTGGCTGAGATAGCCAAGAACCCCTTCTACTTACTGCCACCCATCTTTATGGTGGCACACCGGTTCTGTTCGCTTTTGAGGCGCTGTCCAGTCCCACGACTGAAGTCCTGGGGGCAACTACACCTAAACCTGGCAATTTAGTGCCCTGACAAGTCACTACCACCTGGCAGGGTGATGAAAGACCCCTACCACTATTTCCCGACAGGTCGGGACTTTTGACTCCCATTTTTCGCAACCCTCTAGAGGCAAATAGAACCTCAAAACATTGAATCCTTTACACCTTGTGACTGTTGTCTATATAATGGATTATGTTGGTGAAATCCCAAAGGAAGTGGTTGTAGTCTTGTCTTCTCCTATCAATCAGGTCCAAGAGTCTTCGCAGCCCGATATGGCCCGCTTGCTGGAGCAGTTCGAGCCTATCAAGACCATCAAACGTGGTGACGTAATAGCTGGCATGGTTATGCACATTGACCATGATGGTATTCTGGTGGATACGGGGCATAAATCGGAGGGCTTTGTCCCCAGCAGAGAGATGCGTTCGCTGTCAATAGAGGCTCTGAGCAAACTCCAGCCCGGGGACGAGGTCTTTGCGTACGTCATCCAACCGGACAGCGAGGAGGAGCCAGCGATCCTATCCGTGGACCGGGCTCGGGGCGAATGGGGATGGCTGCACCTTCAAAAGTGTTTGGACAACAACACTACCATTGAGGGTGTCATACGAGGATTCAATAAAGGTGGTGCTATAGTAGAAGTAGATGGGGTCCAAGGGTTTGTGCCCATATCCCAACTGGCACCATTGGGAGTAAGGTCTGGGGAGACCAGCCAAGAGGATGTCTTGGCGCAGAGGGTGGGTGAATCCGTTCAAATGCGACTCTTGGAGTTGAATCGCCGCCGCAACCGCGTTATCCTATCGGAGCGGCTTGCCCAACAGCAAGAGAGGGAGGAGAAGAAAAACCAGCTTCTGGCGGAGCTTGAGGAAGGGCAGGTGTGGAAGGGTCGGGTCAGCGGACTCTCCAGCTTTGGGGCTTTTGTGGACATGGGCGGCGCGGATGGACTGATCCACATCTCGGAGCTTTCCTGGGAATCAGTCCGGTCTCCTGATGAGTTAGTTCAGGTCGGCGACGAATTGGATGTGTACGTCTTGAAGGTGGATCGGGAGGGCAGGAAGATCGCCCTGAGCCTACGGCGGCTGCACCCCGAGCCGTGGGAAACAGTTCCCGACCGGTATCAGGTGGGGCAGGTGGTGGATGGCACTATTACCAAGTTGACAAACTTCGGTGCCTTCGCGCGGCTAGAGGGGTCAGTGGAAGGACTAATACATATCTCTGAACTCACAGACAGGATGGTGCAACACCCCAAGGAGGTCGTTCACGTGGGAGATGCGGTGAGGTTGAAGATTATCAAAATGGAACCGGAGCGACGCCGGCTGGGGCTCAGCTTGAAGCAGGCAGAGGAGCAATGGGAGGAACAACTAGAATCCCCTGAGTAAGCGGCCACCCATCTTAGAATGTTGCTAACGGAGCACCAAAATGGCTAGCAGATTTGAAAAGTTCTCAGAGCGTGCACGACGGGTCCTTTCTTTAGCCCAGGAAGAGGCTCAGAGGTTCAACCACAACTACATTGGGACCGAGCACATCCTGCTGGGGCTGGTGCGGGAGACCGAAGGGATGGCGGCGCGAGTGCTCACCAGTCTCAGCGTTGAGTTGACCAAGGTACGCTCCGCCGTGGAGTTCATTATTGGTAGGGGTGAACGGCCCTCCCCGGGGGAGATTGGCCTGACGCCCAGAGCCAAGAAGGTCATTGAGTTGGCGGTGGACGAGGCCCGGCGATTGAACCACCACTACATTGGCACAGAGCATTTGCTCATTGGTCTGATGCGTGAAGGTGAAGGGGTAGCGGCAGGAGTCCTGGAGAGCCTGGGAGTCACACTGGACAAGGTACGCAGCGAGACCAACCGTATTCTTAGCCAGAGCGTCGCCCAGGGCGGTGAGCAGCGTGGTGGGCGTTCCACAAGCCGCACTCCAACTCTGGATCAGCTTGGGATCGACCTGACTCAAGCCGCTCGGAACGACAAGCTGGACCCCGTGGTAGGCCGCAGCAAGGAGATCCAGCGGGTTATCCAAATCCTGAGCCGCCGCACCAAGAACAACCCTGTGCTTATCGGTGAACCAGGTGTGGGGAAGACCGCCATTGTGGAGGCCCTGGCCCAACGGATAATCAAGGGCGAGGTGCCTGAAAGCCTCCAGCGCAAACGCGTGGTCACTCTGGACATGGGCGTCCTGGTGGCCGGCACCAAGTACAGAGGCGAGTTTGAGGAACGCCTCAAGAAGGTCATAGACGAGATAAAAACCTCGGGGAATTGCGTCCTCTTCATTGACGAGATGCACACTATGATTGGCGCCGGCGCGGCCGAAGGTGCCGTGGACGCGGCCAACATCCTAAAACCCTCTCTGGCTCGCGGTGAGCTTCAGTGCATAGGCGCTACCACCCTGGACGACTATCGAAAGTATGTGGAGCGGGACCCTGCCCTGGAGCGACGGTTCCAGCCAATACAAGTGGCGGAGCCTACGGTGGAGGAGTCAGTAGAGATCCTCCGTGGCATCAAGGGACGGTATGAAACCCACCACAACCTGACTATCACCGACGAGGCCATAGAGGCCGCTGTTCACCTGTCATCCCGGTACATAGCTGACCGGTTCTTGCCCGACAAGGCCATTGACCTCATGGACGAGGCGTCCAGCCGTGTACGGATCAGCAAGACATCCATGCCTCTGTCCGTAGCCGAGGTGACGAAGGTACTGGAGAATGTGGGTAAGGACAAGGACGAGGCCCTGGCTCAGCAACAGTATGAACTGGCGGCGGAGCTCCACCAGCGACAGCAGACTCTGACAGAAAAACTTGAGCTGTTGCAGAAGGATTGGACCTCCGAGAGCGAAAAGCAGGAACAGTCCCTGCCCGTGGTCACCACCGAGGACATAGCTGAGGTGGCCAGCATGTGGACAGGCATCCCAGTCATGCGGCTCGCCACAGAGGAGAGCCAGCGCCTGCTGGAGATGGAGTCAAACCTGCACCTGCGCGTAATAGGCCAGGACGAAGCCATTGCCAATGTGGCCAAGGCGGTACGCAGGGCCAGAGCTGGCCTGAAGGACCCGCGACGGCCCATAGGCGTGTTCCTGTTCCTGGGCCCCACCGGAGTAGGTAAGACCTACCTGGTACGCGCCCTGGCGGAGTTCATGTTCGGCTCCGAAGAACACATGATACGCCTGGACATGTCAGAGTTCATGGAGCGGCACACCGTTGCCCGTCTGGTGGGTGCTCCTCCGGGATACATTGGATACGACGATGGCGGCCAGCTCACTGAGGCTGTCCGCAGGAAGTCCTACTCCTGCATCCTTCTGGATGAGATCGAGAAGGCTCACCCGGACGTGTTCAACATCCTGCTCCAGATGTTTGATGATGGACACTTGACTGATGCCAAGGGCCGCAAGGTGGACTTCCGCAACACCGTCGTGGTCATGACAAGCAACATCGGCTCAGACCTGATTCGGAGGGACAGCTTCCTGGGCTTCACCAAGCCAGGGGAAGAGGACAAGAACTCCGTGGAGGGGTACAACAGGATGAAGGGAAAGGTGCTGGACGAGGTGCAGAAGTTCTTCCGTCCAGAGTTCCTGAACCGGATAGACGCCAGTGTTGTGTTCCACGCCCTCAATGAGGGGCATATCCTTCAGATTGTGGACCTGATGCTGCGGGACGTGGCCAAGCAGTTGCTTGAAAAGGGCGTGTCTATGGAGGTGTCCCAGGCCGCCAAAGAGTTGCTGGCTGAAAAAGGGTTCGACCCCAACTTTGGGGCTCGCCCGCTACGCAGGGTTATCCAAGAGCGGGTGGAGGATAGACTCTCCGAAGATCTCCTGGCTGGCAAGTTTGGCCCTGGGGGCACTGTCTACATTGATGTGGACGGTGACGGCGAGATAGTAGCCCGGGTGGAGGCGCCTGTAGCGCCTGTGTAAGACAAGGTCTTCATACAACACAGCGCATCGTGACCAGGCCCTTTCCTAGCTATGGGAAAGGGCCTGGTCTGGTTATGTACCTCTGTAATGCGGTGTTGGGCCGAGCCTTGTTACTTGGTTAGCCGCGAACAAGCAAAGAACACCCTGACGGTGACCCATTCCAGAAAAGGATAATTCGTGTGCTAGAATGACGGCACACGTTCAGGAGGGGGCTGGTGTGACCCAGGGAAGGTCTCGTACTACGTTTGTATGCCAGGAGTGCGGCGCTCAGACGCCCAAGTGGGAGGGTCGTTGCCCCCAGTGCACCCAGTGGAACACCCTGGCAGCCATTCAGGCACCGTCCCGGTCGAAACGCGAGCAGTGGTTGAAGGCAGACTCGCCCGATGTCCAGGAGCTGTCATCCGTTTCCACCGACGCCCTGGTCAGGATAGGCACGCCATTCCAGGAGTTGGACCGCGTATTGGGTGGAGGCCTCGTTCCGGGTTCCCTGGTCCTCATAGCGGGAGACCCTGGCATTGGCAAGTCCACCATTCTTCTACAGACGGCGGCCTACCTGGCCGGGCAGGGACAGCCGGTGTTATACGTTTCGGGCGAAGAGTCTGCGCAGCAGGTGCGGCTGCGAGCCGAACGCCTGGGCGTGTCCGGGAAGGGGCTTTTCTTCCTGGGAGAGACGGAGGTAGAGCAGATTCTGGCCCGAATGGAATCCGTTCAGCCATTCCTGGTAGTGGTGGACTCCGTGCAGACCATGTTCTCACAGGAGGCGCCATCGGCTGCGGGGAGCGTCGCCCAGGTGCGGGAGTGCACTAGGAGGCTCATGCAGTGGGCCAAAGGGCGGGGTGTGCCCATCCTGCTGGCAGGCCATGTCACCAAGGACGGAGCCGTGGCTGGACCCAGGGCCCTGGAGCATATGGTGGATGTGGTGCTGTACCTGGAAGGGGACACTCTGAGCCCTTATCGCATCCTACGGGGGGCCAAGAACCGGTTCGGGTCCACCAACGAGATAGGCGTGTTCCAAATGGGGCCTCATGGCCTGGAAGAGGTGACGGAACCTTCCCTCCTCTTCCTGTCCAGCCGGTTGCAGAATGTATCTGGCTCCGTGGTCATCGTCACAATGGAGGGAAGCAGGCCCCTCCTGGCAGAAGTCCAGGCGCTGACAACGCCTACCGTCTTTTCCCAACCCCGGCGCGTGGCCACCGGAGTGGACTTTCACCGACTGCTCCTGGTCGCCGCGGCCACCACCCAGCGCCTGGGCATTTCTCTGGGGAGTCAGGACATCATTGTGAACATTGCCGGCGGCCTCCGAGTAGGGGAGCCTGCCGCCGACCTGGGCATTGCCCTGGCGCTGGTGTCCAGCTTCCGTAACACACCCTGCGACCCGGCCACTGTTGCCGTGGGCGAAGTGGGCCTTGGAGGGGAACTAAGAAGCGTGCCTCAGCTTGAACGCCGTCTCAAAGAGGCGGCGAGGCTGGGATTCCAGCGAGCCGTTATCGCCCAGGCGCAGCTTGAAGATGCCCGGGGCAGTGGCCTTGAACTGGTGGCCTCGCCTACCCTGGCCGATGCCGTTCGCAAGCTGTTTCCCCGGGCGCGCCACCGGGACAGCAGGCCGGGGAATGATGAGGTCGCACCTCATTCTGGGCTGCCAGCACGCTGGGAGCAGAATCCTGAAACCGATGACGGGGTGACTATGGAGGAACGGCAATGAAAATCGAACTCCTGTATTTTGACGGCTGCCCCAACTGGCGGCATACCTGGGAGGATATTGCGGCTGTACTTCAGGAACATCACCTGCCCGTGGAGATAGAGTTGATCAAAGTTACTTCCGTTGAAGAGGCAGAACACCTGGCGTTTCCAGGGTCGCCAACGGTCCGAGTGGACGGCGAAGACGTGGAGCCAGACGCTCCGACCACAGGATTTGGCCTTGCCTGCCGCATTTACACGGTGGAAGAAGATGAGCCGGAGGGGCGGCCTCCCAAGGAGTGGATCGCCGCGGCCCTGGAGTCGGCGCTAGAATGAGGTAGCTTTGAAAAACCTTTGCTAGTACCAGATCTTTCTTCCCACGCTCCCGCCCTGCAACGTTTTTGGAAAGGGGGACACCCAGTACTTCCCCCTGTGGAAGTTCCGATGGGGTTCTGATATCTTCCTCGATGGGAGACCCCTGGCAGGAGACCCTTCGACAAACTCAGGCCAGGCCTGTCCTTACATTGCTGTATGCCCTTGGCGGTTTGTACCCTAGGGTTGAGAGGTCGTTTTGGGGAAACTTGGCGGTCTCTTTGTTCTGCTGATAGCCACAATTGGCGTGGCTGCCCTCGTTTTGCTTGCCAGCGGTGCATCAGCGGAGGACACTCCACCGTTGCAGCTTGGGCCGGACGTTCAGCTACCTCCCAAGCCCAAGTACCCTAGACTGGACTCCCAGCTCAACCGCATGGTCGAGCAACTGGGGCAGCGGTCAGCGCAGGCCCTGGCCTACGAAGCGCCTATCTATCAGGGCACCTCCGTCGCTGTGACCGTAAGGTTGTCGGGCAATGCTTCAGCCGTGGCTGCTTTCCTGGAGCAAGGCGGTGCGACCGTGGCCAACCTCGGCACCGATTACATCGAGGCGTACGTGCCGGTCACACTCCTCGTGGCCCTGGAGGGACAGCCAGGCGTTCTACGTGTGGAGACCATCATCCCGCTCCAGCCGAATGTCACAAGCCAGGGCGCAGCAGTGCATGGTTCGCCCAACTGGAATGCAGGCGGCTTCACTGGCACGGGTGTGAAGGTGGGCATCATAGACGGGGGCTTCATTGGCTACAGCGGTCTCATTGGCACGGAGCTGCCCTCCCCTGTGGCCGTCCGGTGCTACACAGCGGTGGGCACATTCAGCTCCACCCTCGCGAGCTGCGAGACCGATAGTGTTCACGGCAGTGCTGTGGCCGAGGCCGTGATGGACGTCTCACCCAACGCCACCCTGTACATAGCCAACCCTATATCTGGAGGCGACTTCCAGGCCACTGCCTCCTGGATGGTCTCCCAGGGGGTACAAGTCATCAACCTCTCGGCAGGGTCGACTTGGGATGGCCCTGGCGATGGCACGTCGCCATTCAGCAACAGCCTATTGAAGGCGGTGGATACGGCTGTGGCTGGCGGAATCCTGTGGGTGAACGCGGCGGGCAACTCGGCTCTGGACAACTGGTTCGGTGGCTACGCCGATGCCAACTCTAACGGTTGGATAGAGTTCGCGCTCAATGGTGATGAAGTGAACGGTGTGCAGCTTACCGCTGGGCAGGAGTTCTTGGGCCAGGCCAGGTGGCAAGATTCCTGGGGCAACGCCGCAACGAACCTGGACCTGTACCTATACGACAGCACCTTGAGTACCATCGTGGCCTCCAGCCAGGATGAGCAGTCCGGCGGCCCAGCGCACTACCCAGGGGAGGGGTTCAGCTTTACAGCGCCGGCATCGGGCACGTACTACCTGGCGATACTAGGTGTAAGTGGTCCAGTGCCCACGTGGGTCCAACTAAACTCGTTCAGAGGCCAGGACTTGCAATATGCTGTGGCCGCAACCAGCATCGGCAACCCGGCGGAGAGCGCCAACACGGGTATGCTGGCCGTCGGCGCCGCCAACTGGAGTACGACTTCAACCATCGAGCCGTTCAGCAGCCAGGGGCCCACTACGGACGGGAGGGTGAAGCCCGACATCGTGGGCGCGGACCGGGGTGATTCCATCTCATACGGGCCAAGTGGGTTCCCAGGGTCACGTCCCATAGAGTGGTGTAAGAGTACGTCATCCTGTTGATATCGTCTAGGCCGCTGCCTCTGCGAGTTCGGCTCTGGGTAGAGCTTCGTTGGAGGTGGTTACCTCCTGTGTCATGTATCGACGGCCGACGGCCCACTCGTCGTGCTGCTCAGCTAGGACGGCGCCGACCAGGCGACGGACAGCTGGGCGGTTAGGGAAGATGCCCACCACATCGGTGCGGCGCCGTATCTCCTTGTTGAGACGCTCCAGGGGGTTGTTGGACCAGATCTTCTTCCAGTGGGCGAGTGGGAAGCTGGAGAAGGCCAGGACGTCGGGTCCAGCCTCGTCCAGTCGAGAGGCGACCTGTGGGAACGGGTCCTGGAGCTGAGCAATCACCCGCTCGAGTTGGGCATGCACCTCCTGAGGGGACGGCTGCTGGTAGATGGTGCGTACCATGGTGGCCACCCAGGGCTGAGCGCTCCTGGGGACCCGAGTGAGCAGGTTGGTCATGAAGTGGGTGCGGCACCGCTGCCAACTGGCCCCACCGAAGACAGTTGCGATGGCATCCCTGAGTCCCTGATGAGCGTCCGATACCACCAGTTCCACCCCGCCGAGGCCCCTGGCGACCAGTGAGCGCAGGAAGGCTAACCAGAAGGCGCCGTCTTCACTGGTACCCACGTCCATCCCAACGATCTCACGCTTGCCCTCGCTATTGACCGCCGTCGCCACCACCACGCTGACGTTGACTATCCTACCGGCCTCTCTGACCTTCTGGGTTAGTGCGTCCAGCCACAGGTAGGGATATGATCCGCCGTCCAGCGGCCGACCCAGGAAGCTCTCCACCACCCCGTCCAGCTCCTGGCAGATACGCGACACTTGGCTCTTTGAGATACCCTCGCACCAAAGAGCCTTGACCAGATCATCCACTCGCCTCGTCGATACACCCTCCACATACGCCTGCTGGATCACCGCCAGCAGAGCTCGCTCGCTGCGACGCCGTGGCTCCAGCAGGCTCGGAAAGTAGCTCCCCTCCCTCAGCTTGGGTATCTGCAACTCCATGGTCCCTACGCGAGTGTCCCATGCTCGAGACCGGTACCCGTTGCGCTGGGTCACCCGCTCAGGGTTGCGTTCTCCATACCCAGCGCCGGTCCTCAATGACACATCAGCCTCCATGATCTCCTCGACCAGCACTCTCAGTGCCTCTCGTAGAAAGTCCACGTCACCGTCGACTCCCCTCTTGCGCATTAGCTCAAGCAGGTCCATCCTTTCCTTGACCACCGTTGTCCTCCTTTCTCAGGCTCGTCTTTGCCCGCTAAGGATGACGTGGTGGTCTCTCTTCATCCAGACCCTCTACTCTTGTTACACCACTTCCTGGGACTCTACTCCTGGAGACGGAAGGCTACGATGTGGTGGTGGCCAGGAATGGGCAAGAGGGCGTCAAGAGTTTCTTCAATCACCGGCCTTCCCTGGTAACTGTGGACCTGCGCATGCCTGTGATGGACGGATGGACCTTATTGGAGCGCATACGCGAGGTTTCCCAGATCCCCGTTATCATCCTTACGGCGATGGGCCAGGAGCAAGACGCTGTCAAGGGATTGCGTAGCGGCGCCGACGACTATGTTGTTAAGCCAGTGCGGCTCAAAGAGTTCATCGCCCGCGTAGAGGCACAGCTAAGGAAAGCCAATCCCACCCCATCCATCGATGACCAGTACACGGACTCTATCGTTCGTGTGGATTTCGCCCGACACGACGTGTATGTCAAAAGCGCCAAGGTGGACTTTACGCCTCAGGAGTTCCGCCTGCTGGCGGCCCTGGTTAGGCATGCCGGCACAGTCCTTAGTACAGACCGCCTTATTGATGCCTGCTGGGGAGAGGTTGGAGGGCCGGAGAACGTCCGAGTGTATATAGGCTACCTGCGGCGGAAGCTAGAGGACGACCCCACTCAACCGCGTTTGATCCAAACGATCCGGGAGTTTGGGTATCGCTACTCCCCACCCGAAAGGTAGTCTCAAGAAACCGCCCCGCACCCTTGGCTCCAAAGCTCCAGGTTACACACGCACAGTTTAGAGCCGGTCCAGAAGTGGAGCTGAGGGGACTCGAACCCCTGACTTCCTCCTTGCAAAGGAGGCGCTCTCCCAACTGAGCTACAGCCCCACGCACGTTCAGTATAGGTACAGCCCAGGACGGGCGTCAAGGAACGAGGTCCTGTTTGGTACTGGTTGGTATTCATGACCCCCGACTAGAGTCTTGGGTTACCTAAAACCTCGCACTTTAGTGCCAGGGCATATCACTACCTTCGGCTTGCTCTGTAGCGGGTTCAGGGGTATGATAAATTTAATAGTAGATACAGAGAGGAGGCTGCCATGCCACGCATAGGGCCAACGGAACTCATCATCGTCCTGTTTATTATCCTCATTGTGTTCGGCGTGGGCCGCCTTCCTGAGATTGGCGGTGCCATTGGCAAGGGAATCAGAGCGTTCAAGAAAGGTACGACTGGAGATGAGGAAGGCGAAGGGGTTGGGAAGGGCACTACAACAACACAAGAGACAGAGGAGAAGACGAAGGTCTGATCCTTGGGTTATTCTTAGGCTTCTAGCGACCTCCACCGTAAGTGCGAGGTCGCTTTTTCGTTTCCCGGCTAACAGGTTGCTGAAAAACCCCTTCGACCATCCCCCTTGCCCCTTCCTTCGGCCTACTCAGGACAGGCTCTGGCCAGGAAGGGGGTGATAGAGATATCTGGGGGATACCCCCAGACCCCCACCCCTTCGGCTTCCCCTTCACTTCGTTCGAGGGCTTCGGCTCAGGGCAGGTCCGACTTCGTCGAGACTCTCGACCTTTGGTCGGAGCTCCGGGGCTGCGCCCCTCTGAGCTTCCCCTTTTTATCACCCTGCTAGGGGGCGTCAGCGCTGGGCGCAGCCGACGGTTCTTCTCTCGGACGCGCTAACCAGGCCAGCCAGATGCCTATTTCGTATAGCAATACGATTGGAGCAGCAACAAACGACTGGTTTATTGGGTCGAAGGTGGGCGTGATTACAGCACCCAGAACGAATGCAAGAACGAAGGCGAACTTGCGCCAACGGGCGAATCTCCTGTAGCTGACTATCCGCAGCCTGGCCAGGACGAACATGAAAATAGGGATCTCGAACACCGCTCCCATCCAGAACAGGAGCGTCACCATCAGGCTCATGTAGTGGCCTATGCGGATCATAGGCGCGGCGATGTCGGCATTGAATGTGAGCAGGAATCCCATGGCTGGTGGAACCAGCACCAAGTAACCAAAGGCGACGCCCGTGATGAAGGCGATGGTGATGGCCGGCAGGGATAGGAGGACGTATCGCCGCTCCCTGGAAGTCAACGCCGGGGCGACGAACATCACCACCTCGTACGCCACCAACGGCAGGGCCAGAATCAGCCCTCCCATCAGGGAGACTTTCATGGAGACTCCCAGCATCTCCGTTGCTTCGGTGAAGATGAGGGGCGAGCCCGCTTTGATGGCCGGACGGCTTAGAATCTGGATGATCTGCCTGTGGAACAGGAAAGCGACGGCAGTCCCTGCTGCTACCCCCAAGGCGGCAATGAATAGTCGCCGGCGCAATTCCTCCAGGTGGACGCGAAGCGGCTGTTCCTGTGGTTGTTGTGACATGCAGGTTACTCTCTGGCAACCGGTCCCTGGGATGCGGGGTCTGGTGGGTCCTCAGGCGGCTGCTCAGAGACCTGCTGCCTCTCGGGTGGCGTTGGTGGTTGGTCGTCATCCAAGGATAACAGCTTGGGTACTTCCGAGGTGAAACGCTGGAAGTCCCGGACGTACCTCCCCATGTCACGGGCCATCTCGACCATCTTGCTGGGCCCCAGGACCAACAGGGCGACTACAAGTATAAAGATCAGCTCCGTTGGACCTATTCCGAAGATATTCATAGGGGCTCACTTTCCAGCAGGCAGCGCCGGCACTCCTTGGGTGCCGAAGGGGTATCCATGTCCGCACCTAGCTGCCGCAGCAGTCTCATTGTCAGACACAGCGGCAATCCTACTACGTTGACGTGGCATCCATCCACGGAGGACGCAGGTTGGAAGGTAGGGTCCTGAACAGCATAGGCCCCCGCCTTGTCAGTGGCCTCGCCCGAAGCTACAAAGGCCCTGGCTTCAGCATCAGTGTAATCGCGCATGGTGACAAGGCTGGTCTCCACGCCCGCTATGCTCTCTCCAGTGCCGGTGTCCACCACGGCCACGCCCGTAATAACACGATGCTGCTGTCCCCGCAGACGCTCCAGCATCTCCAGGGCATGGCCATCGTCCCGCGGCTTGCCTAGTATAGTCTCGCCATCCACCACCACAGTGTCGGCGGCCAAGACCAGGCCTCGGCGCAATGACGGGGCTACGCTGCGGGCCTTGGCCAGGGCCAGGGCCTGAACGTGCGCTTCGGGTGTCCCATGCAAGATCGTTTCATCAGCCAGTGGGGCTGCCACTCGAAACGGGATGCCGCCATCATCCAGGATTTGCCTGCGGCGCGGCGAAGTCGAGGCCAGGGTGATGGGATGGCCGGCCTTAAGGCTGAGTATGGCCACGCACTCCACGTGGTGGGTCTGAGGGAACATGTCCACAGGCTGCACGGCCTCTATGCTGTACGGCCCAGTGGTCAACACCTTCAGGTCCCTGGCCAGAGTCTCCGGATCGCAGGAGACGTAAGCGACGCGTGTAGGCGCCAGCTTCATCAAGGACTCCAGGGCTTGCCTCTGGCAGCCGGCGCGCGGAGGGTCCAGCACCACGGCGTCCACCTCTCCCTCCAGCTCTCCCAGCACCGCTTCCGTTTTGCCCTGGCGTATCTCCACGTTGGGAAACAGGGCCAGGTTCTCTCCAGCGTCCTTTATGGCCGAGGCCGACTCCTCAATGGCGATGACTTTGGCAGCGTGGGGTGACAGCAGCGCGGCGAAGGTGCCTACTCCGGCATAGGCGTCCACCAACGTCTCGCGGCCTGAAAGCTGCAGGGATTCGCGCACCAGGTTTGCCACAGCTTCCGCCTGCGGTATGTTCACCTGGAAAAAGGAGGATGCGGCAACGCGGAACGAAACGCCGCCCATGACTTCCTGGTACTGTTTCTGTCCCGACTCCAGCGGAATCTCTGGGTTTGCCAGAGCAGGCTGGATGAGCCAGCTCCCACCGCTGGGGCTGTAGCGGACCGACAGTTGAGTGGTCTCGGCGCAGCGGCTCTGGAGCTGGCTCAAGGCACCGTTGATGCCCGCGTCCATCAGCATACAACTGTCAATATCCACGAAGCGGCGCCGCTCCTTGTGCACGAAGCCGAGGCGTCCCTGGGAGCCGATAGTGAAGCGGGCGTGGTTCCTGTAACCGTACTCCTGAGGCGAGGGCCACGTGGGTAGTACTGGCACGTTGTTGATGCCACCAACTCGCGTTAGGGCGTCTTCAACCGTGTGGCGTTTCAGTTCCAATTGGTGCGAGTAGTCTATGTGCTGCCACTGGCACCCGGTGCATGGCCCGAAGTAGGGACACGGTGACTGTATCCTATGCGGCGACGCCTTCACCACCTCTATTACCTGGGCAGCTATGTAGTGCCGCCGCTCCCGGATGACCTCTGCCACCACCTCTTCACCTGGAATGCCACCGAAGACGAAAACAGGCTTATCATCCAGCATGGCCATGGCCTCCCCAAGCCGGCCCATGCCATCTAACGTTAGCTTCACGTGCTGGCCTCGTTCCACCAACATCGCCATCAGACCACCGCCTTCCTTCGCTCGAAGACCACCAAGGCAGCGGTGAAACAGATAGCCGTGATGCCCAGATAGACCAAGACGCTGGAGAGGGCGAATTGCCCCTGGGTTATGACATCCAGGGGGCGGTAGTAGTAAAAGAGCGACAGCTTCTGTACCCACTGGAAGGGGTCCAGCAAGGGTCCAATAAAGTTCAAGACATACAGCAGGGCCATAGTGCCACCGGCCAGGGCCATGGCTTTCCTGGGGTCCAGAATGAGGCAGGAGATCAATAGGGAATAGGCCGCGATGCTGATCACCGCCATGCCTCCCTGGACAATCGCCAGGAACACTCGCATCAGATCTAGCTCCCCGTCTATCAGCAAAAGCCCAGCGGCTATTCCTGCTAACGTGCAAACCACCAGCACGCCGGTGATTGCCAGCAAGGAGGCAAATTTACTGACCACCACCTGGTACCTAGGAATGGGATGCGATAGCAGCAGTCCCATGGTGCCGCGCTCTACCTCTCTGGCCACAGCCCCTGACCCGATTATGAATGCGTAAATACCGGCCATCACGGGCCACCAAGCGAGGTATTCGGTTCCTAGAAAGCCACCTAACGTGAATCCTTCCCCTGTCAAGATATTGTCCAGCACCTCTTCTGACAGCCCCATGGCGTTCAGCAAGCCCTCCGGCAGGGACCTCATGTACTCTTCTAGCACTGGGCCGGAGCTATCCTGAATAGCCGGAAACAGTAGCAGTATCAGGAGGCCGTACAGGACCAGGACCACTCCCCATGTAACTATTGCCCACTGGCTGAGTCGGAGCGTTGTCCAGAACAGTGCCCAGCTCATACCGGCGGCTCCGCAGGCTCCGGTTGGTAGAAGTCCATGAACGCATCTTCCAACGTGGGCTCTGGGAAAGCAATGTCTTGCACTGGCAGCATGGCTACCTCTTTCAGCAGTGCCTCTATGTCACCGCTTACGAGGTACTCCAGACTCCGTCCGTCTCTTCTGATTAGCTGCGCTCCCGAAAGACGCAGCATGGCATCTGACGGATCTTCTTTAAGCACCAGATCCATCTTCCGAACCTTCTTTCGCTTCAGGGCCTCCACCTCCTCCACGGCCACCAGGTTCCCATCGCGGATGATGCCCACGCGGTCGCAGACTCGCTCCACCTCCGGAAGGATGTGTGAGGAAAGAAAGACAGTCTTGCCTCTGGCCTTCTCTTCCATCACCAGACTGTAGAACTCCCGCTGCATCAGTGGGTCCAACCCCAGAGTCGGCTCGTCCAGGATCAAGAGTTCCGGGTCGTGCATGAAGGCCTGAATAATGGCCAGCTTCTGCTTCATTCCGTGGGAGTAGGCACGCACCGTTCGGGATAGGTCCAAGCTCAGACGCTCCGCCAGCTCGGTTACGCGTCTGGTACCTGACGGGCCACGGAAGCTGCCCAGCAGTTCCAGCACTTCCATGCCCTTCAGGGTGTCGTAAAGCGCCACCTCCCCGGGTAGGTTCCCCAGGCGGCGGCGTATCTGGACCGAGTCCCTGCGGACGTCCAGGCCGAACACCAGCGCCGATCCCTTGGTGGGCCGGACCATGTCTAGCAGGATGCGGATAGTGGTGGTCTTGCCTGCGCCGTTGGGCCCCAGAAATCCAAACACCTCTCCCTGGCGCACGTCCAGGTTCAAGCTATCTATAGCCCGGATGGGACCATAATACTTGGTGAGGTCCCTGGCGGTTATGACGTAGTGGTTGTCCATGAGCGCGTCTCTACAACATCTCTTATACTATCCTACACTACTATACTACCTACCTTCAAAGACGCTGTGGTTTCCTCATTGATGCATGGTGAGACGCATATCTGGTATTATTCTTTCACTAGGCCAACATAGCTCCAAGGGGACAGACGTTGCAGACAAGCGAAGGACAAGAGGCACAACGCAGGCTTCCGCCCTGGTTCAAGGTCAGAATGCCTGGCGGGCCCAACTTTATTCGGCTAAACAACCTGCTGCGCTCCGGCGAGTTGCATACAGTCTGCGAGGAGGCCCACTGCCCCAACGTGGGCGAGTGCTGGGAGCGCGGCACCGCAACATTCATGGTGCTGGGAGACATATGCACCAGGGCCTGCCGCTACTGCGCGGTCACCTCTGGCCGGCCCCTGGGCGTGGACATGGAAGAGCCGGATAGGCTGGCCGCTACCGTGGAACGCCTGGGCCTTCGCTACTGCGTCATAACCTCGGTCGACCGGGACGACCTGCCCGATGGAGGAGCCTTAATTTTTGCTCAGTGCGTAATAAAGATACGACAGCGTATGCCTGAAACCAAGGTAGAAACGCTTATCCCAGACTTCAAAGGGCAGGGCCTGAAAACCATGGTCCGTGCCCGTCCCGATGTCCTGAACCACAACATCGAGACGGTGCGACGCGTGTTTCACGGGGTCCGCCCCAAGGGTGACTACGACTACTCGCTAGAGCTGCTGCGCCTGGTGAAGGAGATGGATCCAGACATGGCGACCAAGTCAGGCATGATGGTGGGTCTGGGCGAGACCTGGGACGAAATCCTGGCGACCATGGCTGACCTGCGGGCTGTGGGCTGCGACCTGCTGACCATTGGCCAGTACCTGCGCCCCAGCCCAAAACACATTGAGATTGCCAAGTTTTACACGCCGGAGGAGTTCACCCGGCTGCGGGACGAGGGGATGCGTATGGGGTTTCGCCACGTGGCGGCCGGCCCGCTGGTGCGTAGCTCCTACCACGCCGACGAGCAGCACGCCGCGGCATCGCTGGTGCTGGCGTAGCGGGTGATTCCACTCCCGTGGTTTGACACACTCACCATGAGTGGAATCACGCCCTACCCGTGCAAGCGCACTCAGGATGGCCTCTAGTGAGCAGTGGTGTGCTTGGCGGCTTCCAGCGCCAGGTAGTACCCGAAGACCCCGAAGCCGTACACGCAGCCCTTGCACACAGACAGCACAGCGGAGACCGTGCCGCGGGCCGTGGGGTTGGTGACGTGCACCTCGATGACCGGGTAGCCCACCTCGGTGATGGCACTGCGTAGGGGGCCAGTGCCGGCGATGTAGCCTGCGGGGTTGATAATCACCGCGTCAACGTCGCGGTCGTGGGCAGCATAGAGGGCGTTGCAGACCTCCCCTTCGATGTTGGAGTGGAAGAACTCCACTTGCATGCCCAGCTTCTTGGCGTAGCCCTCGATCGCCTTGTTGATCTGCTCCAGGGTGGCTGTGCCGAAGACCTCGACCTGGGCCTTGCCCCGCATATTCATCCCTGCGCCCTGGATCACCAGCACTTTTGTCATGGCGGTTTCTCCTTCGGTGGTGTTTATGTCCATGAGGCCCATGTTGCACACCACAGCTTCTACTTCTACGGAACCATCGCTGAGGATGCCAAGATCAGTGGCGTCGCTGGTATGGTACCTTATTCCCAGAGGGCCGCAGGCCCTCTGGGGCGTAGCTCCTACCACGCCGACGAGCAGCACGCCGCGGCATCGGTGTCCTTTTGGAAAGTGCCGAACACTCACGGTGCGTCCCAAAATGAGCTATCAGCTTTGAACACTGGCTGACTTCAGCCGCGTCCACGTGTCCCAACTGTCCCTGCGGGCAATAGGACAATTCCCTGGTGTCGTACTCAGCAGGTGTGTGGCCGCTTTGGAGCGACCCCGATTGGCTATACCAAACAAATGGACGTCATCAGTGACCACCGAACGCCTTTTCGTCCGTTAGCCTGCGAACCACCATGAGTTCTCAGGCTAACGGCGAGCGGATTTGCCGTGTCAAGCGATAGTCTAGCTGGTGTGCTTACTGAACATGACGAAACCGTTACTCGTGGGTACAGTAGAACCCGCGAGAGCAGTCTCACACTGTATCCTTATCTGCCGATTGCCCGCGGTTCCACGAAGCTGTTCAATGCTGTCAGTGAAGAGGGAGTAGCGGGTGCGCCCGGTCCCGATGTTGCCACCGCTGGAGAGGAAGGGATGCGACCCTTCGACTCTGATATCCCCGGCGTAGAAGTCCATCGCCTCTCCCCGCTTCACACCGTGCCATTGGAAGCCCTCCAGGTATTGCTGAGTGAACTGGAGGTAGCCGTCGTACGGGTTGAAGACGTCAACATCCTTGGGACCGAGCCCAGAGCCCTCCCACATCATCCGCGCAAGTCCGTCGGTCGCCTCCACGTTCTCCTCCAAGGTGTAATAGGTGCTCCGAACATGGAACCTGGTCTGGTTGTGGTTCAGAATGTAGACAGGCGGTTGCTTCATAGCCCTGGCCCGTTCAGCGGTGGTTACAATGAAAGCCGAAGCAGAATTGACCGGCCGGTCGGCATCAAAGATCCTGAGGGGCTCCTCGATGTACCGCGAGTTCAGGTAATCTTCTTTAGTTATTTGATATGGCTCGTGCTGGGTATAGTACCCCCACGGGACCATGAGGCCGTTCCTTCGCTGGTTCACGGCAAAGGGGGCCAGCCCGTCAACGCTTTTTCCATACTTTGTGCAATACTGCTTGAAGACGATAAGAGAATTCATAGCCGCTCCAGACTGGGCACCCCACGGCAATAGGAATGTGTTATTCCCATAAACGTGGTCGTCCGCGTTCACCCCTCCCTGCCCATACCGGCCCTCTATATTGCCCATGGCATACATGACCAGACAGGTCTTGGTGAGACCGTCACCCACGGCCTGGGCGCCCTGGCCCATTTGGGACCCTATGTCACCTGCATTGGAGATGGAATATTTGACGTTCTTCAGTCCCAGGCCCCTGGCCAGCCACTCCGCTGACACCACCGTGAGGCCATCTTCGGAGTCGTAGGGCGGCGCCAAGAACGGCCGCGGGGCCCAGGTGTCATTTACCCCGACGGCGCCAGCTGAGGGGGTGATGACGCCGTCTATGTCGTCGGGCTTCAAGCCTGCATCTTCTATCGCCTTCTTTGCTGCGATGATTGCGTAGGCGCCCAAGGTTTTATCAGGGCTCTTGCCGTCCCAGCGCCGGTCCATGGGGGACACTCCCCACCCCGCGACCGCAACCTTTCCCCGGTGCTCCCAGACTCCCAACCCTTCACGATCTCTCTGCCAACCAGTGGTACGAGTGGTCATTTCTTGAGCTCCTTGCTCTGCATTAGTCTGTTGTGTCCGCACGAACCGACTGCGCTATTTTACAACATGTCACTCGGGAATCAAGGTGAATGGATTGGCCACAATAGCCACTCGGACGGCGTAGAATAGTCACCATGTCCGCGCAGGTCTATGGACAGCACTCGGAACTTTGGCGACACCGCTTCCGCTATGGGCCTCCACGTTATGGCGCATGTAGTGGACGCTGTGCGAGTCTCCGGATAGTTCCTCTTATGCTGAGACTTTCAACCCTGATACGCTAGAGATCATGCATCCATCCTTTCACGCGCTCCCCTGTCTTGGCTGCGCGTTCGCGTCTGCTATAACTCGAATCGTCTCTTCGTAGCTAGGGTCTGTCTGTCGCGAAGTCTGATCTCCCAAAGGGGTCTTCCCAACAAGCCGATACATCTCGGCGGCCCCCGTGAACATGGAAGGAGTAAGCCCCAGACTTTCGAAGGTCTTGGCGATCTCTTCCATTTCGCCTATCCATCGCCTGGAGCGTCTCGGCATTGTTTGGATACTTCCTTTGATCATCCCATATATGGGCGACCCGACGAGTTCCTGCTCCAATGCGTCCGCTAAGCCCATGGCATGCGCGGCGACAAGTAGTTCCGTCCACAATGCGGTTGTGCCCTTGGTAGAAGCCGCGTAGACCATCTTGAGGCCGGAAGCCTGACCAACCTGTTCACCAACATAACGAAGGTCCAGTCCAAACTCCCCGAGCTCCATCACAATACCAACATCCGGTCCTGAGCAATAGAAATGGGTCTGTCCGCCAGGACGAGGTGGGCCTCCGATTATTCCTCCATCCACAAAGCGGGAGCCCGCTCGCCCGATAACGGCGTTGATGTGTTGTGCAGTCTCCGGTGCTCCGGCGTTGAAGTCGGCATAGACAAGCGAAGAGCCAGTGGCGACTAATCGGTCGGCCACATGGTCAGCTAGAACAACAGCTTCGGAAGGCACAAGAATAGATAGCAAGAGGTCGGCCTCGATCACCAATTCTTCGTAGGAAGAAACGACACGTAATCCAGCCTCTTTGGCTCGCTGATGAGTCAGCTCCATACCACGGTCGCATAAGGTCCGTCCGGTCGCCGATCCCATATCCCCGGGGCTGAGGATCCCAACCACTTTTGTGCCCATATCCAGTCACTCCATTTCAGAGATCGTCTATTGAAAAAAGGGACCCTGCTACATAGAACTCCGAACGCGGCAACCTCCGTACAATCATACACCACGAGCGTTCGGTCGCCGCGCGTCCAAGCCTGAGTGATCAGCAAGCCCTAGAGCAGTTGTCTGGCCATCCCAAGCTTGTTAGAATAGCCACACATGCCCTGGCTGGCTGAAGGAGCGCACGTCGCCGAATCAGGACGACAATCCTAGCTGAAGAAGGGTATCATGCGAGCCTCTGTATCACGTGACCCGTCGAGTGAGCCCAGCGCCCTGCCGGCTCCAGGCTGGAGCGTATGGGTATCCTGGTTGGCGTGGGTCCTCTTTGCCATTGCACTTGGAATGGCTGCTACTGCCCTCGGCCTGCTCATCGCGAACCGTGCAACCCCCACACCACCGGCCTGGGGCTTCCGAGGGTTCCCCATCGCATTTGGGATCACCTTCGCCATGGCCGGGGCACTCGTCGCCTCGCGACGCCCCTGGAACGCCGTCGGCTGGATCCTCTGCGCCGAGGGCCTCCTGGCATCAGCTCAGGGCCTGGTGTACGAATATGCCGTCTTGGCGCTGGTGGAGAGACCAGGGAACTTTCCCGGTGGCGAGTTCTTCGCCTGGGTTGATAACTGGTTCTGGGTCGTGGGCATGGGGATAGCCGGAAATCTTCTCCTTCTCCTCTTTCCCAACGGGCGTCTCCCCTCACCGCGGTGGCGTCTCGTGGCTTGGCTGGCCCTCGGCGGCACCGCCCTGGCGGCCGCTGGTTTCGCCCTGATACCGGGGACCCTTAGTAGCTTCCCGTCCCTCCAGAATCCTTTTGGCGTCGAAGCCTTATCCGTCATCCCCAACGTTTTCATTGTCCCGATGGCGGTATCGGTAGTCTTGTCAGCCGCATCTCTCGTCATTCGTTATATGCACACTGCGACGCCGCTTGAGCGACAGCAGTTGAAGTGGGTCGCCTACGGTGGCGCCCTCTTTGCAGGCGCAGCAGTTATCAACCAGGTTGAAATAGCAGTTCGGGGTTCCGGAATAGGGAATGTCAGTGACATCCTCGTGATCCTGGGGGTCCAGGCGATGCCTATCCTCATCGGCGTCGCCGTCCTCAGGTATCGCCTCTATGACATAGATGTGGTCATCAATCGAACCCTGGTGTACGTCCCTCTCACCGGTTTACTGGGAGGTCTCTACATCGGAGGCATCCAACTCGCCCGGCTGGTCTTCACCGAACTAGCCGGCGTCACCTCCGACGCCGTGATCATTATCACCGTCTTCGTCGTCGCATCCCTATTCACGCCGCTCCGCAGCAGCATCCAGGCCTTCGTGGACCGCACGTTCAAGGAGGTTCGAGACCCAATTCGTGAGTTGGGCAAGTTCGCTCGGGAGATACATTGGCGTTATACGGTTCGAAGAGGTCCAGTGGAGGCTCACCATCCTTCAGCCGGTAGAAACCGTGCTCCAGCCAAGCGATGCGAGTCTTGGTGATCCAACTATAGGCATCCATATAGACTGCCCTGGTCACACAGACATGGCCGCCATCGGTGAGGGCGGTGGCGCGGGCTGCCCAGTCCACGTGCCGCCCAAAAACATCCGTGATGACATTCCCCGTGGACTCGATTCGGACCTCGCCCATGTCCAGGCCGATGCGTACGCTGAGGTGGGGGTGAGCATGGAGCCGCTCCTGAATCTCCAAACTGCGTTCCACGGCGACGGACGGCCGGAGAAACACGGCGAGAAGGCCATCTCCGGTGGACTTGATGACGTGGCCGGCGCCGTCCCGGGTAATGATCTCTGATACCAAGGCATCGTGCTCGACTTTGAGATCTTGGAACGCCTGCTCGTCCGAGCTTTCGGCCATGGCCTCCTTCAAGGCGGTGCTGCCCCGCATGTCGTCAAAGAATATGACAGAAACGCCATTGGATATCGTTTTCTCTGGCATGGGCAGACTATAGCGCAGGCGACGACGGGTCGTAAACTGTTCGACCAGCGTCATGTTGAAATTCACCTGAGGACGCAGCGCTGGAGGCAACGCCAAATCCCAACTGATTTGTGCGTGGCTGAATTCAAGAGCCCCTATGTTCACTAATGCCTTCTGAACTTGTCAAATGGCCAGAAGTGGAGGTCACGTCCCATAGAGTGGTGTAAGAGTACGTCATCCTGTTGATATCGTCTAGGCCGCTGCCTCTGCGAGTTCGGCTCTGGGTAGAGCTTCGTTGGAGGTGGTTACCTCCTGTGTCATGTATCGACGGCCGACGGCCCACTCGTCGTGCTGCTCAGCTAGGACGGCGCCGACCAGGCGACGGACAGCTGGGCGGTTAGGGAAGATGCCCACCACATCGGTGCGGCGCCGTATCTCCTTGTTGAGACGCTCCAGGGGGTTGTTGGACCAGATCTTCTTCCAGTGGGCGAGTGGGAAGCTGGAGAAGGCCAGGACGTCGGGTCCAGCCTCGTCCAGTCGAGAGGCGACCTGTGGGAACGGGTCCTGGAGCTGAGCAATCACCCGCTCGAGTTGGGCATGCACCTCCTGAGGGGACGGCTGCTGGTAGATGGTGCGTACCATGGTGGCCACCCAGGGCTGAGCGCTCCTGGGGACCCGAGTGAGCAGGTTGGTCATGAAGTGGGTGCGGCACCGCTGCCAACTGGCCCCACCGAAGACAGTTGCGATGGCATCCCTGAGTCCCTGATGAGCGTCCGATACCACCAGTTCCACCCCGCCGAGGCCCCTGGCGACCAGTGAGCGCAGGAAGGCTAACCAGAAGGCGCCGTCTTCACTGGTACCCACGTCCATCCCAACGATCTCACGCTTGCCCTCGCTATTGACCGCCGTCGCCACCACCACGCTGACGTTGACTATCCTACCGGCCTCTCTGACCTTCTGGGTTAGTGCGTCCAGCCACAGGTAGGGATATGATCCGCCGTCCAGCGGCCGACCCAGGAAGCTCTCCACCACCCCGTCCAGCTCCTGGCAGATACGCGACACTTGGCTCTTTGAGATACCCTCGCACCAAAGAGCCTTGACCAGATCATCCACTCGCCTCGTCAATACACCCTCCACATACGCCTGCTGGATCACCGCCAGCAGAGCTCGCTCGCTGCGACGCCGTGGCTCCAGCAGGCTCGGAAAGTAGCTCCCCTCCCTCAGCTTGGGTATCTGCAACTCCATGGTCCCTACGCGAGTGTCCCATGCTCGAGACCGGTACCCGTTGCGCTGGGTCACCCGCTCAGGGTTGCGTTCTCCATACCCAGCGCCGGTCCTCAATGACACATCAGCCTCCATGATCTCCTCGACCAGCACTCTCAGTGCCTCTCGTAGAAAGTCCACGTCACCGTCGACTCCCCTCTTGCGCATTAGCTCAAGCAGGTCCATCCTTTCCTTGACCACCGTTGTCCTCCTTTCTCAGGCTCGTCTTTGCCCGCTAAGGATGACGTGGTGGTCTCTCTTCATCCAGACCCTCTACTCTTGTTACACCACTTCCTGGGACTCTACTGACCAGATCAAGCAGTGGGCAGAAGAGTTGCGGTTTCAAACCGAGGCGAGGGACAAAGCCGACGAACGAATCCTGGACCTGCGGCAAGCCATCCGAAACTCCCTGGAGGTCCGGCCAAGCCTCGCAAAGGCAGAGGGCCTGGAAAAGCTACCTGATCTTGAACTGCCTGCCCTGGGAATATATGACGGCGTGCGGGAAGCCTACCACACGCTTGCTGAGTCTATCGCGAAAGAGGATGGATGGACGCTGGATGAGTTGGTCCCATTTATCGCCAGCCGGGACTTTGATTTTGGTCAGAAGAACCCTAGAAGGGTCCTCAACATGGCGCTGATCAATGACCCTTACGTGGAGCTGCTCCCCGGCCAGAGGTTCAAGATTTTCTCCCCGCCTAAGCCTGTTGACGGGAGCATGTGACCCTCAAGAGTGGGCAGGTAGAAGCCGCCGGCGGAGTTAGAACGCTTGCCTGAATCCTGCTACGTTGTGGCAATCTGGCCTGCGCCTACCCCTACTTCCTCGTCGCATATAGCTGCCGTGTAAGAGAGATGGCAGCCAGATGCTGGCCGTAGTGCTGGATGTTGTACAGGATGTTCCAACGAAGGCTGGCCGGCGCTTCTCCCTCGCGGGCCGTGACCACTCGGTCAAGGTCCCTGGCGGAGACCTTGCGCAGCACCTCCGTTGACCTTGCTCCTGTCCTAACCAGCAAAGCCTCCAGCTCAGTCACACTGGACGCCTGGGCTAGGAACTCGGTTTCCCGGACGCGGCCAACGTCTGTTCCGCCCACCACCTGGTGGATGCGGAAGCTCTCGGCGCCCACAAGGTGGGTCACCATCACGGCTGCGGAGTTGGTGTCCTTTTCCAGCGGCATCCAGTTCAACTCATTCGCGCTCATCCCCTGGAGGGCCTTCTTAATCTCGTCACGCATGGAGTCAAGAATTCGGATATACCCATCTAACTCCGGGTCCATGAGACCTCCTATTCGACCATCCCCTCCGACTTCGCCCCGACATGTCGGGATGAGCTTTGCCCGTCGTACCCCAGTGCCGCCGTCAAGCAGGGCTTCGCCCTCTCTGGACTCTCCCAATACAAGGACGCAATCCCTATATGCGCAATTGCATAACTGCCACGTACACCGCCGCTCCCAGGGCCAGCAGCCCAAACAGGCCGTTCAATGATAGTCCTACGAAAGGAGCCACCACCAAGAATACCACCACCACGCCGACGCCGGCTATCCACTGCAAGATCCGGCTGCGCTTGCGGCTTACCGCCAGGTTTATCCCAGATCCCATGAGATACCCAACGCCCACCAGGGCCAGCCATCTTAGATAGAAGGCTACAGGCCCCAATGGCACCAGCAGGGCGCTGACCAGGAACAGGCCTAACACTCCAACGACGCCAATACCCACGGCGGCAGTCACAGCTCTGGCGTAGTATACGCCCGTCACATCGAAGATGGGTATCTTTGTTGGCCGAGCGCATTCCGGACACCGGATGCCCACAGGGTGCTGCACCACGCACTTCACACATATGGGCCGTTCGCAGTTGCCGCAGCGGAGGGCCGTTTCCGTGCCTGGATGACGGTAGCAGTACAGCTTGTTATCCATCGCTTCTGTGGTCAGCGTCCTCTGGCTTGCGCTCCGCCCAGTCGCCACTCTTGGGGGTGTCCCTGTCGTACAGGAGCCGGTACAAGGCCATATCTCGCCACCGAGCCCCAGGCGGCGCTGTGCCAGGGTTAGACAGCAGCCGTTTCAGGGCACTCACCGCAAGGGCCGCTACGCAAAACAGGACGATGGCAGCCGGTTCTCTTAGCAACAAAGCCCAAACAGGCAGCAGTACCAGGGCTATGCCAAACCATAAAGCAATGCTCCTGAACACCAGCCATCCTAGGAAGGCTACCGCCAGTGATGCCACCAACTCCTTCCAAGCCAGGAGCAGCAGGCCGCCTGCGACCACGGAAAGCCCCCGGCCTCCGCTAAACCGTAGGTATACCGACCAGTTGTGGCCTACCACTGCCTGGATCGCCGCTAGGGCCTGGTAGTGCACGTCCAGCCCCAGCGCCCGAGCCACTACCACACTACCGGCTCCCTTGACCAACACGTCGAAGGCGGCTACTCCTGTAAAGGCTAATCTTCCGACGTGCCGAGCCACGTTGGAGGCTCCGACGTTCCCGCTGCCGTAGCGGCGGATGTCGATCCCGCGCCTCCAGCGCGCCACCAAATACGCGGTGGGGATGGAGCCTACCAGGTAGCCATAGGCGACTGCTGCTGCCAAGGCCAGTGGTTCAGTCATAACGGGGTGGTAACGTGTCCATGGCGCTAACAAGACAACAGTATCACATGAGTTAGCCCCGAGCCAGCAGGCTCGATCAATCGTCCTGCTTACATGGGGTACGTGCAGAGCAGGCCAAGGCTATGGTCTACCCTACGGCAATACTGTTCCCATCCATCACGTTTGCCAACGAGGAAAAGGTAACCCTTCAATAAACAGTGGTGGGGCTTCTGGCGGCGAAGCTAGCCGATGTCGTTGAGTCTGACGGGAGGTATACAGGCACCTCACCCCCAGAGGAGTGGATGTCTGAACAGCTTCTAGGGTTGTGATGGAATTTCAACCACAATCGTCGACTCAGGGATGCACTCTTCGATAAGACCGTCGATCTCGTCTGATGTGAGAGCCCGTATGACCTCCTCGCTGAGAGGCGCAACGGGACCGCTGCTGGCCGCTGCTTCAGATAGAGGCAAGACCTCACCGGAAAGGAGGCGGAAGAAATTGGACTCCGTGCTCATTACCACGGTGTCATCGCTGCTGAAGGCGGTATCATAGGCCTCCAAGCGGCGTAGGAAAGAGTAAAAATCGGGGTCCTGCTGAAGGGCCTGAGCGAAGATAGCAACGGCGACCGCCTCGCCCTGCCCTCGAACCTCCTGGGAGACCCTGTCGGCGCAAGCGCCCATAATGGTTACCAGGCGGTCAGTTTCCGAGGTGATCTGGTCGGACCTCTGTTGCCCCACAGCCCTGAACCTATCGGCCTCCACTTTCCGGTTCGACGCCATGCGGTCGAAGACCGACTGCTCCACTGTCGTGGGGAGGTCCGCTCGTATGGTCCTGACGTCCACGACCCTTATTCCCCATTCCGATTCATCCACCTGCGCCTGCACAGCGTCCCTAACCCGGTTCATGATTGCGTCGCGTTCCGCCGAAATCATTACATCGTACGGCCTTGAGGCGATCTGCTCACGCAGTGCGCCATTCACTAGCCGCTCCAGGCGGTCACCTCCGACGCTCTCCGTGTTGAGCTTCGTGAAAAAGGTCTCAGGCCCCACAATCCTCCAGCGCGTCACATGGTCAACCACGATGCGCTTCTCATCTGAGGTCAGGTATTCCGATTCGGGGGTATCTCCGGTTAGCACCCGCCTCTCCAGATAGGAGACCTGCTGAACGAAAGGAGTCTTGAAATGAAGGCCTGGCGCCTCGTTCACCACCTGAATCTGGCCAAACTGCTGGACCACGGCGTAGTTGGTCTCGTCTACAGTGTACACGGACTGTAACCCGATGATTACCGCCGCTATGGCAAGGACCAATATTCCAATTGCTACTATGCGCATTTTCGTTTGCCTAAGGCTGCTCTTCGGTGACTTCGGGCGCTTCCACTCCTAGTTTGGTTAGGTCCAGAAGTGGCAAGACGTTGATCTGTGAGTCTATGAGGGTCTTGTTCACGGTCTGTAGGACCTCTTCCAGAGTTTCCAGATATAGCCTTTCCCTGGTCACTTGAGGGGCCTTCCTGTACTCTTCCAGGATCGCCAGGAACCGGTTCCCTTCACCTCTGGACCTCTCGATTTGGACCTGGTAGAAGGCCGCGGCGTCTCGCACGGACACCTGCACTTGGCCCTCAGCCCTGGGGATTTTATCGGCGAAATAGGCACGGGCCTGGTTTTCCAGGCGCGTCTCATCCTCCAATGCCCGCACCACTTCCTGGAAGGCGTCCTTCACCTGGTCCGGTGGGTCTACGGCCTGGAGCTTGATCTCGGTAAGCGTGATGCCGGTGCCGTAGGTGTCCAGAAGTGCCTCCATGAATGTCCGGGTGTCTGCCTCCACCGCGCCACGACCGACGGTGAGAATGGCATTGAGTGGGGTCCTGCCAACGATGCTGCGCAGAGCCACCTCTCCCGTGGAGTGGAGAACACTTTCAGGGTCTTGGACGTTGAACACGAAAGCCTTGGGGTCTCCAACCCTGTACTGAATGACCATTTGGGCTTCTATGATGCTGTTGTCGGTGGTCAGCATCAGCGACTCTGACAGGTCTCGCGTGACGCCACCCCCCTCTGTGGTGCGGAATCCTATCTCAGCGGTGCGGATTCTCTCCGTATTGACTTTGACAAGGCTTGTGACGGGGGAAGGAAGGCGCCAGTTGAGTCCCGGTTGGGCTAGGGTGTTGAACTTGCCAAACTGGCGGACAACACCCTGCTCACCTGCCTGCACGCGGTAGAGGCCCGTAGTTAGCCAGACCAGCAGGATCAACGTCAGTGCCGCCAGAGCCACGCTGCCCACACCACCACCACCTATTCTTCCAAATGTGCGCTGAAAGAACTCCCGGACCATGCGAATGAGCTGGTCGAGGTCAACCTCTGGCTGTGGTCTTGGCTGGCGCATATATCTCTATATCTTTGGGAAAGGTCGTTGCTTTAGCTTGTACTCAATAATACGGACTTGCGGCATTATAACACACTTCCCAACGGAAAGGAGAGATGGCTGGGAACTTGGCACGGACAGATCCCCTGGTGGGCGATCTTGGATTCGAACCAAGGACCTCAGTCTTATCAGGACTGCGCTCTAACCAACTGAGCTAATCGCCCTGGCCATTAGGGGGTCAATGCAGTATAGGAACAGGCCCCAAAGGTGTCAAGGAACCACCCTTGCAATGTTACACGGTTTAGTGTAACATTTTGCCGTGGCAGGCAGAGGCAACAGGAAGAACAAAAAGGCGTGGGATGCCCAGGGTGTGCTAGCCCTGCGCCTGCACATGGGAGCCACCCAGCAAGCGTTGGCGGAAGAGCTGGGCACTCGCCAGCAGACCATCAGCGAGTGGGAAACGGGGCTGTACCAGCCAAGGGGCCTCTCACAAAAGCTGCTAAGCATCATCGCTGAGCGGGCGGACTTCCGCTACGAGGCGAGACAACAAGGAACCCCTACAAACCCCTCCTAAAGACCTTCTGGCATGTCAAAGAAAAGAGAAAGACTGCCCCTGATCCCGGAACACCTGGCAGCCCGCCTGTGGCACCAGCGGGAGTGGCGCTTGGCCCACCGCACCCTGGACGGAAGCCGCCTCCGGGTGCTATACCCGGGCCGGCCCAACGGTGGCCCAGGCCCCGACTTCAAGGACGCCCTGGTCCAAAGGGAAGGACTGCCCCCGGTGCTGGGAGACGTTGAGGTGCACCTGCAGACAGCTGGGTGGAGCCAGCACGGCCATCACCAGGACGCCAGGTACAACAACGTGGTGCTGCACGTGGTGGTACGGCCGGATGCAGGGGCTACCACATACCGGCAGGACGGGCAAGCGGTACCGATCACGGAGTTGGCCGCAGCGGCGCAACCGTATCAGGACTCCCACAAAATAGACTCCATGGTATCTCCTCTTCCCCGTCTCCAGCAGTGGCGCGCCCTCTCACGTGAGCAACTGGGGCGAATCCTGGACCAGGCAGGGAAGGAGCGGTTCCTGAACAAGAGCTACAGCTTCTTCCAGGACATGGAACGGGAGGACGCCGAAGAGGTGGTGTACCAGGGTATTTTGGAGGCCCTGGGTTACAGCCGTAACCGGGACCCCATGCGGGAGCTGGCCCGGCGTCTGCCCTGGCGCGCGGTCCAAGATATAGCCTGGGGTGCGCCGCAGCACCAGAGAAGGCTAGCGTTGCGCTGCCTGCTCCTGACCGTGGCAGGGTTGCCAGGCCGTATGCCAGAAGATAAGGAAAGAGGCGAATTCTATTCAGAAGGCGTGCGACCCATAAGTGAAACACCCATGGACCCGCGGGCGTGGTGCTTCGCCGGGGTGCGGCCCTCCAACCAGCCGCATCGCCGCCTGGCAGGTGCCGCAGCGCTGCTGGCTGGCTACCTGGACACGGGCCTGTTGGCGGGACTTTTGCCACTGGCCCAACAGAAAAGCGTGGCGGCTCTGCGAAACGCCCTGACCGTGGCGGACGGTGGAGTTACCCTGATAGGCAGAGACAGGGCGCTGGACGTGGCGGTAAACGTGGTCCTGCCCGCCCTTTACGCCTGTGGAAGTCTGGTTGCAGACCAGGCTCTGGTGGAGTCCTGTCTATGCCTCTACCGCCAAGCACCACGCCTGGCGGACAACGAGATAACGCGGGAGATGGCGGAGCTGCTGGGAGTGGCGGGCACCACCCGTGGGGCAGGTGCGATGCGCCAGCAGGGGTTGCTTCACCTGTACCAGGTTCTTCTGGAGACTTCTGGGGTGCAGCAGCTCCCTAAAGCCCGCGCCGGTAGAGAACTTGGATGGCTCACACACTATCCCAGCAAACCAAGTGGAACCAGGCAGGGCGTTACCCCACCCTCCTCTGGCCAGTTTCTGGTATGATTCCTCTGGCTTGCAACGGCAAAGTGACTTGGCATGGTGCTGAGTCCATGCTATCGCCGTTGCGGCATCAGTTCATTTTCCAGCAGGGAGGCAGCAGGTAGGGCTATGGACCAGGGGCATCAAGAGATAAGGGATATTCACCTTCTGAGAGACGAGAAGGTGTGGGGGGTGCTGCATCCCGGTCTGGGGCTTTTGGAAGAGGCGCCCGACCGGGGCGACTGTGTAGTTCTGACCAGTCAGCGGCTTTTGGGGTTCTGGCAAGAGCAGGGCCGTCACCGGAGAATCCTCCTATCCTTGGAGACAGTGGACGGCGTGGAGCTCAGCAGCACGGTGCAGAGCATGAAGCCGCTAATGCAGGGAGCACTTCTGCTCCTGGCCGCGTTGGTAGTAACGTGGCTAGCCCTGGCCTTCAACACCCTGGGAGTCCTGTCATGGCTTATTGTGGCCACCCTGGTTTTACTGGCTGGCGTCACCGGCTCATCCTTCTTCACCTCCCAGCATATAGCGATGATCACATTCCGGGCGGGCACGTTGGAGGTGACACTTCCCCTGCAAACGACCCAGGCGCAGAGGGACGCCCATACTCTAGCCATGAGGTTCTTCCAGGCGAGGGCAGGGCAGGAGAGAGACCCCTTTCCACTCCTGCCGGTGGTAGAGCAGGTGCCATGGCCGGGTGCCCTTGAGGCTGACCAGATAGAGGCTGGACAAATAGGCGACTCTGGCGGTACGGACGTCCCACTCCCATCCATGGAGTCAACCGAGGCTGAGGGACGGCACGACATCTAAGGCCCATCCGGCAGACGGATGGCGCTGGCTGTGGAAGTAGGCGCAGGCCGCAATCATGGCGGCGTTGTCTACGCAAAGCGCTGGTGGTGGGATCATCACTGGCAGCCCGCCGGAGGATGCCATCATCCTCTCCCTCAGGAGGGTGTTGGCAGTGACGCCTCCGCCCAGGATGATGCCATTAGCCCCTGTATGACGGGCTGCCTCTACTGTCTTGGCTACCAGAACATCCACCACCGACTCCTGAAAGGCGGCGGCCAGTCCATTCACTAGGGGCTCCCGCCAGGTCACCTCTCCGGCGTCCCCGGAGGTAAGGCCGTGGCTCTGGGCGCGGTGCAGCAGGGCGGTCTTAAGGCCGCTGAAGCTAAAGTCCAGAGACCCCGAGAGCCACGCTCTAGGCAGGCGCTCCTCTGGCACTACTCCATGGGCAGCGCGCTGGATGGCTGGACCGCCTGGATACCCAAGACCCAATGTCCGAGCCGCCTTGTCAAAGGACTCCCCCGCCGCATCGTCCCGGGTGCGCCCCAGAAGCGAGTAAGCGCCGTGCCCCTCCATGAGTACCAGGTCGGTATGGCCTCCGGAGGCCACCAGACAAAGCAAAGGGAAGCTGGGAGACGACTCCGGGTCGTCATCTTGGAGCCATGCGGCGTAGATATGGCCCTCCAGATGGTTGATGCCGTACATGGGAAGGCCCTGGGCGAAGGCCAGGGCCTTGGCCAGGTTCACGCCCACCAGCAGGGCACCCGCCAGGCCGGGGCCGTGGGTCACTGCTATGGCGTGGAGCTGCCCCAACGTAACCTCCGCCTGGGTCAGTGCCTGGCTTACCACCGGTAGGATCTGCAAGATGTGCTGGCGCGAGGCAACCTCGGGCACCACCCCGCCATAGCGGGCGTGTATCTCAACCTGAGATGAAACTGTATTTGACAATATCCGGCGGCCGTTCTCTACCACGGCCGCCGCCGTCTCGTCACAAGAGGTTTCGATACCCAGGATCAGCATTCTGTCTTGCACCTCACGAGCACAATTTGGAGTCCCATTGTATCAGCATCTCGTTGTACCCGGCTTTGCGTAAACAGTCCGTTAAGACATCGGTCTTTCTTCCCACCCTCCCGCCCTGGAACGTTTTGGGGAGTGGAGAGCAGTGAAGGGGCGCTTTCCTGCTTCCAGCAACGTTTTTGTGCAAGATTTGGTGACATCTAGACAAGTGATACTCATAAGTTGGACGAGTGCAGCGCCTTGACACCCCCTATAGGTAGGGATAGAATTCGCCGACGGCTGGCACCGTGGCCCACGGCGCCGTCGGTAGGCCTGGGTGCTGGGGATGATAGGAAGTGACAAGGCGGGTGTAAACTGGAGAGACGAGGCTGGAGTAGAAGGCTGGGCGACCGGGTGGTGCGGCACGCTCGTCAGGAAGAGCTAACACCTCTGCACATACCGACACCCCCGCTGAGGCAGCCCGGGGTTAGGTTTGAAACTCCGCTTATTCTGCTATTTGGAGTCGGCAGCCTGGTTGCCGTGGGGACCCTGCTCCTTTGGCTGCCCTGGTTCAACACCACGGGCAAGTTCGCCCCGTTCCTAACGGCCCTGTTTACAGCGACCTCCGCCGCCACTGACACCGGCCTGACCGTCGTTGACACGGCGTCCTTCTGGAGCCCCGCTGGCAAAGCTGTCATTCTGGGGCTTATCCTGGTAGGCGGCGTGGCAATCATGAGCGCAGCCACCTTCCTGCTGGTAATCCTGACTCAGCGCATCAGCCTGAGCAACCAGTTGATCATGCGGGAGTTCGTAGGGGTCAGCCACCTGGGTGGCCTGGTGCGCCTGGCCGTCCAGGTGGCCTCGGTAGCCCTTATCCTGCAGCTCGTGGGATTCCTGCTTCTTCTCTGGCGCCTTCTCCCATTATTTGATCTAGAGCAGGCGGTCTGGCAGGCACTGTTTTTGGCGGTATCCGCCTTCAACAACGCGGGGTTCACCATCTTGCCAGAGTCAGCCAGCCTGGCAAGGTTCCAAAGGGAGACATGGGTCCTGGGCATAGTAGGGATGCTGATAATCCTGGGAGGGATTAGCTACAGCGTGATGGCGGACGTGGTGCGCTACCGCAGATTCAAGAGGTTTACACTGGACACCCGGCTGGTGCTGGTGGTCAGCTTGATCCTGTGGATGCTGGGAGCTTTGGTTGTTTTCCTGTCGGAGTTCAACAACGAAGATACCCTAAAGGCGCTCCCCCTGGTCGACCGGGCGACAAACTCGCTTTTCATGGCCGTGAGCGGTCGCACGTCGGGGCTCACCACGATATCACTCTCCCAGACAGAGATACACACCAACCTCTTTTTCACAGGAGTGATGTTCATCGGAGGAGCCTCGGGGTCCGTAGCGGGAGGCATCAAGGTCAACACCCTGGCGGTGTTGTTAGTAGCCGTGGTGGCCTCCATCCGTGGCCGTAGCCAGGCGGCGGCCTTTGGGCGAGAGATTCCTCCCGCCCAGATCCAGCGGGCTTTGGCCGTCGCTTTCCTGGGGATCTCCTTCATATTCTCCGTAGCATTCCTGCTGGCGATGACCGAAAAGGTCCCCTTTGACGATTTGCTGTTTGAAACGGTATCGGCGTTTGGGACGGTAGGACTTTCTGCCGGAGTTACACCAGTGCTCTCCTCGTGGGGACGGACTATCATACTGATCACGATGTTTGTGGGGCACATTGGGCCTCTGACTTTTGCTCTGGCTCTGGCACAGGGGCAGCGGCCCGCCGTATACCGATTTGCCCAGGAAAGGGTTAGAATAGGGTAGGGGGAGAGTATGGCTAAACAAGCGGTAGTCATAGGGATGGGCAGGTTTGGCGTAAGCCTGGCCCGGGAGCTGTATCAAATAGGCTGGGACGTCCTGGGCATTGACAAGAGCGAGCAGGTGGTGCAGGAGCTATCGGGGCAGTTGACCTCCTTGGTCCAGGCGGACTCCACCAGCGAAACGGTGTTGCGAGAGTTGGGGATATCCAACTACGACCTGGCCGTGGTATCCATTGGCACGGACATCCAGGCCAGCATCATGACCACGCTGCTCCTAAAGACCTTGGGTGTGAAAGAGGTAATCTCCAGGGCCAACAACAACCTGCACGGGCAAACGCTCAGGCGCATTGGCGCTGACAGGATTGTCTTTCCTGAGCAGGAGACCGGCGTGCGTCTGGCCCACACCCTGTTTGACCCGAATGTAGTGGAGTACATGTCCATAGTTCCCAGCTTTGGGATCAGCAAGGTCGCAGCCCCGGAGCACCTCATAGGGCAGTCTCTAGAAGAGGCGGGGCTGGGAGGGCTCCGTTACCGCCAGAGCATCACAGTTCTAGCCATTCGCAGAGGTCGGGAACCCATCCTCTTCCCGGCCAAAGAGGAGGTTATCACTGCTGGAGACATCCTCTTTGTAGCCTGTAGGGATGATCGCCTGGATAGGATCCGACGGGGGGAAGCACCGCAGTCAATAACCGAGGAAACTCCCACCGTAAACTAGAGGCCGTTTGGCTTTGTTTGCTTCTAGGTGGTGGCTTGTCCTGCCAGACCATGTAGTTCAATTCGTGTCATTCTGAGGAGTCCCGAACCCGGCTTGCCTGGAGGACGACGAAGAACCTTGTATGTAGACTACCTACCAGCCCCAGCTACCGACAGGAGCCACGATTAAAGCTAATTAGATTCTGAGTGAAGCGAAGAATAACAGAGGGACTCAAGGCCAACCGCTGATTGAATCTCTCCCGTCCGCGCCGTATAATCTCTCCCTGATAGTACATCGGAAGGCAACTTACCCAAGGGGTGTTCCAGAAACTCATATGCAGGTCAAGAAAGTGCTGGTATCAGTGCATGGCGATGAGTCCGACGGCCAGGCCCTCTGGCTAGCCCACACGATGACCCATGAAACCAAGGGCAAAGTCTACATGGTTTACGTCATTGAGGTGCAGCGTAACCTCCCTCTGGACGCGGATGTAGGGGACGAAAGCATCAAGGGTGAGGATGTGCTCCAGCAAATGGAAGGAATAGCCAAACATTACCATTGCACTGTTGAAACGGAGATCCTTCAGGCGCGGGACGCCGGCCCTGCAATAGTCCAGGAGGCGGTGGACCGTAATGTGGAGGCAGTAATCGTTGCGGTGCCCTACAAAAGGCACCACGGTGTATTCAGCCTTGGCAACGCGGTTCCATACATCCTGGAGAACGCACCCTGCCCAGTGCTCCTTCTGCGAGGAGAAGTAGCAGTCAACGGCACTGGGTCGCCATCCGCCACGCACCGATAGCCGTGGGCATATGAAAATCGTCATCATGGGATGTGGCCGAGTGGGCGCCATGGTTGCCCGGACAATGGCGGAGGAGGGTCATGAGGTCACTGTCCTGGACACCAGTGAAGATAATCTGCGCAGACTCCCGGACCCCTTGGGGATCACCACCTTGTTGGGAGACGGGACCCTTGAGCACGAGCTGCGGCGAGCGGGCATAGAAGAAGCAGATGTGTTCGTGGCGGTGGAAGAGCGGGACTCCAGAAACGCCCTGGCGGCGCAAAAGGCCCGCCATCTGTTCAACGTGAACAAAGTGATCTGCAACATTGGTGACCCGGTGCGCCAGGAGATGTACCGGGCGCTGGGATTGGAAACAGTAAGCCCTGCCAAGGCAGCATCGGACATGATTGTGCAAGCCCTTCACCGGTAATTCCACGTGTATATCATTATTGTAGGGTGTGGAAAGGTTGGTTATCATCTGGCCCAGGCGTTGCTGGCCGTCGGCCACGAGGTGCTGGCCATTGAACAGGACTCTCAGAAGTACGCTGCCATTGTGGATGCCCTGGGTAGCGTGGTCATAAGTGGTGATGGCGCAGAGGCCGCGGTCCTGGAGGAGGCTGGCGCTGGCCGGGCCGACGCAGTCATAGCCGTGACTGGCGAGGACGACGACAACCTGGTGGCCTGCCAGATAGCCAAGCACCGCTTCGAGGTCGCTAAGACCATTGCGTTGGTGAACAACCCGGAGAACGAGAGCCTGTTTCAGAAGCTTGGCGTGGACGTCACCGTCAGTCATACCAGCATGATACTGGCCCATATTGAGGAAGAGCTTCCGGAACATCCCTTGGTGCACCTGTTTCCCCTTCCAGACTCAGACCGCCGGCTGGTTGGGATTCCCATTCCCCAGGACGCCGCGGTGGTGGGCAAGCCGCTGGAATCGGTGACGCTACCTCCGGATACCCTTATTGCGCTGTTGATAGACGCCAGGGGGGAACCCCGTCTCCCCACGGAGGGCGAGGTACTCAAGGCCAACGACGAGGTGGTAGTAGTTACAACCCCCGCGGACGAGGAGGCGCTGCTAAACATCCTTACCCGGGTGGATGGCTGATGCCAGAACGCGTCGCCTACTTTGGGCCGGCGGGGACTTTCACGGAAGAGGCGGCCCTGCGCTATGCCCCTCAGAGCGAACTGGTGCCTCGGCCTACAATAGCCGCGGTGGCAGCGGCGGTGGTGGCTGGTGAAGCCCAGAAAGGCGTGGTGCCCATTGAGAACAGCCTAGAGGGGTCTGTCACGGACACCCTGGACCTGCTCATCCACCAGTCCAACCTATTCATCCAACGAGAGCTGGCCCTGCCCATAGTCCACTGCCTCCTGGTGCGGCCTGACGCTACGCAGGAAGACATAGAGGTAATCTACTCCCATCCCCAGGCCCTGGGCCAGTGCCGCGGCTTCTTAGAAGAGCGTTTCCCTCGCGCCACTCTGGTGGCGAGCTTGAGCACCGCCGCCGCCGCTGAGCAGGTCCAGAAGAGCGACTACCCAACAGCCGCCGCCATAGGGACCGCGCGTGCGTCTGAGCTATATGGACTTAGCGTCCTGGCTCGCGGGATCCAGGACAACCCAGCCAACGTGACTCGCTTCGTGGTGCTGGGCGATACGGACCACCCGCCCACGGGCGACGACAAGACCTCTCTATGCTTCTCCTTCAGCGATGACCACCCCGGCCTGCTGTATGCCGCCATGGGAGAGTTCGCCAGGCGCAGCATCAACCTTGCCAAGGTGGAATCTAGACCCACCAAACAAAGCCTGGGGCAGTATATTTTTCTCATTGACCTGCACGGACATAGGGAGGACCCTGAAATAAGGGAGGCCCTCCATAAACTACAGGCCCAGGCCTCCATGCTGAAGATCTTCGGCTCCTACCCCAGGTACGTCGCTGCTAACGGCTAGTGGTGGCTTTGAGAACGACTGAAAATGGTTCGACAAGTCCGATGTTATCGTGGCGCTCGACCTAGTCGGATCTCACCACGAGCGGAGGAGTAATCCCTATTGCCCTCAGCTCCGACCGAAGGTCGAGAGTTCCCGACGTGGCCGAGGATGCTCGACAGAGTCGGACTTGCGGAAGGCAGCTTAATGATATTCAGGTCTCTTTCGACTTAGAACACCAGGTCAACCTGGTAGATGTCAACGTCTGGGTTGGTATACACCAGCGTCAGGCCTCTGTCCCCCATGCGTGAGAACTTGGCAAGACCCTCCAGGGAGTAGTACAGGCGCTCCACCTCTCCAACGTAGATGTATTTCACACCATAGTCGCGCAGAATCTTTTCTGCTTGCGCTATGTCCGTGGTGTTGTAGAGGGCCGCCAGGTCAACCAAACGCCTTTGCACAGCCCACTCCTCGCCAGCGCGCTGCTGGGTCTGATGCCAGCCCCATCCCACGATGGTTGGCAGACCAGTATAAATGGAAACCCGTGACCCCCAGCGATAGTTATGGGGAGTAGTGTTGCCTTCGGCTATTACGGGAGAACCTTTTACGTTGTCCCGCAGCCACTGGATGGCCACCCAGTCCCAGCGCAGGTCAATGGGGCGGCCTTCGTCGATGTAGACGCCCGTATCCATGAACTGCGCTCCATTCAGCCCCGTGAAGGCAGAGGAGAACCTTTCCGACAGCCGTACACGGGTGCCCATCACTGGGAACACGCTGGCCCCCGCCACCAGCACAACCAACAAAACCAGCCAGAGGCTTTTCGCCCAACGGAGTTTACGCATGGAGTTGCGGCCAGAGGCTACCAGATACCAAAGGATAGTGCCGGAGGCTACGCCATAGAGCACCCAGGATTCTAGATATAGCTTGAACACAGTGTTCATGCGGTCAATATCGCTGTTGAGTGTGACCAGATCCACGGCTATGCCCAGTCCGAAAGCCCCAACCACCATGGCAAGGAGAAAGAGATGGTGGGGCGCTTGGGCACCCACGTTCGTGAGATGCCGCACCCCTAGTATCACGGCTGCCAGTGTCACCACCACCAGCAGCGCCGCGGTAGCATAGCCGGCCGCCACCATGTAGGCCACAAGAGTTGCCGCTGCCGGCAGAGCCACCGGCAGAAGGGGAGTGACTGCTAGCGTCCCACGAGTTTGGCTCACCAGGCCAGGGGATGGGTCATCCGTGGAGCGCCTCCGCTGGAACGCCGTGCGCAGATTGCCGGCTGCCTCCCACACCAGGTATGACATGACCAGGAAGAGGAACAGGCCATGGACCCCCAGGTAGCTGGGAAGAGAGGTCTGCTCTCCGCTGGAGTGTATCCCCAAATTGAAGGTGACGTAACGTTGGTGGAAGGGGAGAAAGGCGATGTAGCTCAACCCAGCCACCGCCGCCATACCTAGGGCCGCCAGTGCCAGGAGCCTCGAATCCATCCTTCGGCGAACGGTGTAGGCGGCCAGGAGAACGGCGCCCAGCGCTAGCAGCATATAGGTGGGATAGTCCCAGGTGTTAATGGCGGCCAGCGACCCGACAGCCAGAGCAAGGGCAGCCAGGGGCACCACCAGCGTAGACCACCGGAGTCCGCGCTCCTCGGCGGCCAAGACCAGGTTCAGCGAAAGCCCTACTGCCAGGAGGGCGAAGGGTATGGCAATAAGATGAGCATGGAGGTCTGCGAATAGGAATGTCCAGGCGGGGAACTCGGTGATACTGTTCTGCCCGGGCATCATCCGGCTGGTGAACCAGAACCAGACGTGGAAAGGGTCGCCCTCAGGAGGCAGGGTTGATGCCACCCGGCTCCATGCGGTGCGGACCAGTTGAACGGCATTGCCTAGGTTCCCTAGCACCGTCACCAGGAAAACGGAGACAACCCCCGCAGCGGCGGGGCCCCAGCCAGGTCCCAGGCGGTTTCCAGACCGCTGACGCATGGCGGAGGCAAGGTTGTAGACAACGGAAAAAGCGCCGCCCGCCGTGAGGGCAAAAAGCAGCGGCACGGCCAGGTTGTAGGCCACCTCGGGCAGGATGCCGGTGGCCTTGATGAAGGTGGCGACGATGAACTGACCGAAGTAGTAGTAGTTGAGATACCCTCCGGCGAACCAAGGGTCGTAGGGAGGAATGGCAGTGGAGCGCACAATGGCGATCAAGTAGGCGAAGTCCATGGGCTTTTCACCGCCGCGGGATGGGTGCCACAGGTCGGGGTTGGCCCACCGGACTGCCACAAAAGCAAGGAACGCCACCAGGAACAATGCCTCCTCCAACGCCAGAATCCGCCAGTGGCTGCGAACAAAGGCCACGATATCCCGACGGCGTAGGGCGACAACTATGGCGGAGGCCAGGGCAAGTGCAAGCAACGACAGGTAGATGGACAACCTGCCGAAATCCATCAGCTTCGCCCCGGCTAGCAGCCAGGGGATGTAGGCCAACAAGAGCACTGCCAGGGTCTTGGTGAGAAGGTAGCCCCGGTCGGAGAGGCCGCGAAACACAACGAAGCCCAGGGGCAACGTCGCCAGAGAGACAGCCTCCACCAGAAGCAGCCATACTACGACTGGAAAGTGGTTAGACAGACTATCATTGTCGAACAGGTCGGACCACGTGCCCCCCTGCTGCTGAAGGGCTAGCTCCTCTGTGGTGAGCACCAGCGCCAGCTTCGGCTCCAACGTGAGACTTGGCTTCAGGAGCATCGCGGCAAGGCGGTTCGCATCGTAGCGGGCTGTGTTTCTGAACACCATTACAAGGGGATGGTCGTAGGTGATGGCATCGTTGTCGGCGTATCCCAGGTTCAGGCTTAGTGGCGCGGGGGATTGCGTCGCCAAAGGCTCGGGTACCGGCAGGCCAGCCCGTCCAAAGGGGTCGTCTACAAAGGCAACCCCCAGCAGGTGCGGGTAGGAGTCAAAGCTCTCCAGTAGCTCGTACCCCAGGTCGCCGGAGAAAAGTAGGTGGTAGTAGTTGCTGCTTAACGGATACCGTTCCGGCACCCTGCCAACGGCTCCGTAGGTGCGGTTGCTATAGAAGACCAGGTAGCCGGCGCTGGCCAGGTCCGAGGCCACGAAGCCCATCTTCTGTGGCGTGTCGCCTTCAAACATGGGAAGCTGCGTCACACGGTATCTGCCCAGGTCTGGTATGCCTTCGTCCCAGTGGTTGTCCGTAAGGATGCGGGTAGAGACTGGCACGTTGGCGTTGATCCACTTGGCGGCCTGCACGGCCGTATGGGGCTGCGAGTAGATGGATTGGAAGGCCAGGGCGTAGAAGGCCGTGAACGCCAAGACTAGGCCTATTGCCACGGCGGCGGCCATACCCAGGGCTTTGTGGTGATTCTCCAGCCATCGCATCCCTGCCCACGCTGCGCCGGACCCCATGAGAATGATTACTGGTATCAGAGGAAACGTGTATCGCAGGAACTTGACCTCTACACCTCCCACGGTGAGCAACAGTGGGACCACCCATAGCAACAGCAGCACCTGCCCCAGCCTGGGCCTTACGATGTTGAGCGCCGCCGTAGCCAGAAGGCCGCCCCATGCCAGGATGCCCAGAGGCAAGCCCAGGCCCCACATGGTGGTCTGGCGTATCTCGTACAGGAACTTGGGCGCTCCCATGTACTGCACCGTGTAAGGGACGATGCCGGCGTTCCTGACGATGTCTAGTTCTCTCAGATTCCAACCCAGAAACTCAGGGAAGTCCAGCAGAGCGTAAGGAGTCCAGAAGAGATAGGTAGCAGCGGTTATGGCCCCGGCAGCTAGGGCGCGCAGGGCCAACCTTTCTTGCTTACCGGCCCGCTCTCCATTGTTAGAGGACCTAACTTCCAGGAAAAGCAGGCGGCCATAGACCGCCGCCAATGGCAGCAAAAGCGGAAGGACGCTGACCTTGGTGGCAAAGGCGAGGCCGACGAACAGCCCCAGCCACGCTGAGTCGCGCAGGCGCTGCTTCTCCACCACCTGAAGCATGAACCAGAAGGACGCCAGGGTGAAGAGGTTGGTAAAGGTCTCAGGTCGGTAGTAGTGGCTATGCTGGATGTGGATTACGGCAAAGGTGACAAGAGAGGCAGCCAGCAGGCCGGCACCTCGGCCGTACAGACGCCTGCCCAGCGCGTAGACTAGGGCCACGGTGCCAACGTCAGCCAGGGCTGAAAGGGCCCTGCCTGCTATGGCCAGGTCCTGGAGGTCCAGGCTCATGATAGGCGCCATCAACAGCTTGATGACCAGCAGCACATAGATGGCCATGCTGCCCAATGGGAACCAGTGGGGGTTCAGCGGGCTTTTGGCGGCGTCCAGAAACACCGGAAGGCTGGGAAAACCGGCGACCACACGCTGGAACGGGGCGTCCCTGGTGCAGTCCTGGTAGCCCGCCGCCTCGGTAAGCAGGCGGTACATGCAGTCCACCCGCATGTATATAGAACGTTCGTCGGGGTGGAAGAAGTTGCCCTGGTCCCAGTTTATGCCGTAAAGACGTAACGCCAACGCTACTACAAGAATGAGAAGGAGGAGCGGAGGCAGGCCACGGCCGGCCCTCCCCTCTACGGCCCACCTCCAGATGCTCCGCATCTGCGAAGGCGGGGAGACTGAGCCTGAAGGGGTATCCATGCAGCCTATTCTAGCAAGTGGCCGCTAGCCAGGGAAGCTCAGGCAATTGCGCTCATCGGTTTCCCATATCTTCTTCCAAGTCGGAGCACGGTAGAGGCGTAGTAAACAGTCAGCAAAGAATCGACCAAGATCCCTATGCTGAACAGGACAAGTATCGAGTCAAACGTAGGCACCCATAATCCTGTGACATATGTTGTGAACGCCACAACGTAGACCGTCCCGTTCGTAAGAATTGACTGATAAGCCATATACTTGGTTCTGCCAATGCCGTAGAAGATGCTGTTGGTGACAAGATTGAGTGCGAGCAACATGTACGGGATGATGAGTATAGACATCGCTCTTGTGGAATTATTCACAACCTCAACATTGGGATTAAGAAACGTGGCAAAGAGTAGAGGGTCTGGATGAAGAGAGACCACCACGTCATCCTTAGCGGGCAAAGACGAGCCTGAGAAAGGAGGACAACGGTGGTCAAGGAAAGGATGGACCTGCTTGAGCTAATGCGCAAGAGGGGAGTCGACGGTGACGTGGACTTTCTACGAGAGGCACTGAGAGTGCTGGTCGAGGAGATCATGGAGGCTGATGTGTCATCGAGGACCGGCGCTGGGTATGGAGAACGCAACCCTGAGCGGGTGACCCAGCGCAACGGGTACCGGTCTCGAGCATGGGACACTCGCGTAGGGACCATGGAGTTGCAGATACCCAAGCTGAGGGAGGGGAGCTACTTTCCGAGCCTGCTGGAGCCACGGCGTCGCAGCGAGCGAGCTCTGCTGGCGGTGATCCAGCAGGCGTATGTGGAGGGTGTATCGACGAGGCGAGTGGATGATCTGGTCAAGGCTCTTTGGTGCGAGGGTATCTCAAAGAGCCAAGTGTCGCGTATCTGCCAGGAGCTGGACGGGGTGGTGGAGAGCTTCCTGGGTCGGCCGCTGGACGGCGGATCATATCCCTACCTGTGGCTGGACGCACTAACCCAGAAGGTCAGAGAGGCCGGTAGGATAGTCAACGTCAGCGTGGTGGTGGCGACGGCGGTCAATAGCGAGGGCAAGCGTGAGATCGTTGGGATGGACGTGGGTACCAGTGAAGACGGCGCCTTCTGGTTAGCCTTCCTGCGCTCACTGTCGGCCAGGGGCCTCGGCGGGGTGGAACTGGTGGTATCGGACGCTCATCAGGGACTCAGGGATGCCATCGCAACTGTCTTCGGTGGGGCCAGTTGGCAGCGGTGCCGCACCCACTTCATGACCAACCTGCTCACTCGGGTCCCCAGGAGCGCTCAGCCCTGGGTGGCCACCATGGTACGCACCATCTACCAGCAGCCGTCCCCTCAGGAGGTGCATGCCCAACTCGAGCGGGTGATTGCTCAGCTCCAGGACCCGTTCCCACAGGTCGCCTCTCGACTGGACGAGGCTGGACCCGACGTCCTGGCCTTCTCCAGCTTCCCACTCGCCCACTGGAAGAAGATCTGGTCCAACAACCCCCTGGAGCGTCTCAACAAGGAGATACGGCGCCGCACCGATGTGGTGGGCATCTTCCCTAACCGCCCAGCTGTCCGTCGCCTGGTCGGCGCCGTCCTAGCTGAGCAGCACGACGAGTGGGCCGTCGGCCGTCGATACATGACACAGGAGGTAACCACCTCCAACGAAGCTCTACCCAGAGCCGAACTCGCAGAGGCAGCGGCCTAGACGATATCAACAGGATGACGTACTCTTACACCACTCTATGGGACGTGACCTCTTACCAGGCTGTCAAGCCCGGAACCAGAGCTTACTCTTAGATAAGTCTTCCAATCCTTGAACGAGAACACCGAACTCCACTTTCCAACGCCCTCAGCTATTAGTGGTTTGAGCAGAAACAGTATGGTGGCAAGCAAAGCCAGACTGGCCAGCAGGTCCGACCAGGCGACGCCCAGAACCCCCAAATCCAGTGAAAAGGGATACCCTCCATAGAACAGGCTGTCAAGGATCACACGGTAGAAAACATTTAGCACCGCCGTAATCAGGATGAACTTTTTGCGGTTGACCGTCTCAACCATAATGACAGACGCGGCACTCATTAGAAAAATGGGGATGGCCGCTGTCTTGATTTTCAAGAAGGTGGATGTGGTTTCCCGTATCGCCTGCGGTGTTCCGATGACATTAACAAAACTATCCGACAGCACGAAGAGTACTACGGCTATGACGATTGAGACGACGAAGACGATTGTGAAAGCAGTCCTTATTGGAAGTCCTGGATTCTCATTGGTAAGTACAGTCCTTCCGACAAAAAAGAAGATTGCCAGCACGAAGGTCTCTTGCACGACCTCCAGTAAGAGCTCTATGAACCCCCACTGAGCAACGGTGGCAAGGGCGTTGGCGTCCGGTATTGCGTTACCGATCAAAAACACGCTGTACGAACGGTAGACCTGAGGCAAGGCCAAGAAAAAGAGTATCGCCAGGAACAGGCCCCAATCCCACTGCTTGAGTAGTCCTAGTATCGGCTTCATTTCGTGGAGAACCTCCGACTTCCGAAGTGTACCGTTATAGTATCTCCTGGCAGGCCTGCTGGTAGCTGTCAAGGAAGGGCTGCACCAGAGGCAGGAATTTGCCTAGCTTCAAGGGCTGGATGCCGCTGACCCGGAGCTTGCCCGTGAACAAAGCGAAACTGAAGCTGATCTTTTCGAAGGCGGCGTCGTGGAACGTGCTGGCATCCAGGGTAACAACTCCATCCACCTCTCCAAACCAGTTGGTTGCGCTCCGCACCTCTCCCTGGTCACTTATCATGAAGTAGCTTTTGAAGCCGTAGTCGGGGAACTCCCAGCACACGGTATGGAACAGAGTGGCTATCTCCTGGAGTTGGCTTCTGGGGACTCTTTGGCCCACCAACTGGATGGCGCGCTCCATGACGGCAGGGAAACGCTGGGAGTCTGGGAGAGGATTATTAGATGTCGCCATGCACTCCTTCTGCCGCCTGCCATTGCCCTTCAGCATCCTGAGACATGGTAGCTACCCTCCTACCGTCTCACAAGTAAAGGGCGCAAGGCTCCGACGGAAGTCCCGTCCGGAGTCGGGATCTTTCGCCCATACCCATTGCGCCCCTAGTCCAAAGCATTCAGCCCGGTAATCTCCCTGCCCAGCACCAGGGTATGGATGTCGTATGTCCCTTCGTAGGTGTCCACAGTTTCCAGGTTCAGCATGTGGCGGATGGCCTTGTACTCCAGCGTGATGCCGCTGCCGCCCAGGATGTCCCGGGCATCACGAGCGGCGTGCAGTGCGGCTCGTGCGTTCTCCCTTTTGGCCAGGGAGACCTGGGCGTATGTGAGCTTCCCCTCGTCCTTCAGTTTGCCCAGTCGCCAGGCCAGAAGTAGGCCCTTGGTGTGGTTGGCCACCATCTCCACCAGCTTGGCCTGCACCAACTGGCGCGATGCTATGGGCTTGCCGAAGGTGCTCCGGGCCTGGGAGAAGGAGCGCGCCTCCTCGTACACCGCCTCCAGGGCTCCCATTGCGCCCCACACGATTCCGTAGCGGGCCTGGGTGAGGCAGGAGAGAGGCGCCCGCATCCCCTGGGCGCTGGGCAGCACGTGGTCGGCAGGCACCCGCACGTCGTTCAGCACCAGCTCGCTGGTCACGGAGGCCCGTAGGCTCATCTTGTGCTTTATCTCGTTGGCCTGAAGTCCCGGGCTGTCGGTAGGGAGTATGAACCCGCGAACGACCTCCTGGTCATCCTTGGCCCATATGATGGCGATGTCGGCGATATTGCCGTTGCTGATCCACATCTTGGTGCCGGAAAGGACGTAGGAGTCGCCGTCTTTGCGAGCCCTCGTCTTCATGGCGGCAGGGTCCGAGCCGCCCTCGTGCTCCGTAAGGCCGAAGCAGCCGATGACCTCGCCGGAGGCCATCCTGGGTATATAGTGCCGCTTCTGTTCTTCAGAGCCGCAGGAGTAGATGGCGTACATAGCAAGAGGCCCCTGGACGCTGACGAAGCTGCGCAGGCTGGAGTCGATCCGCTCCAACTCGTAGGATATAAGCCCGTAGGCAATGTTGCTCACGCCGCCGCCGCCGTACTGGGTGGGCAGGTTAGCGCCCAGGAAGCCCATCTCGCCGAACCGCCTGACCAGATTGCGTGGGAAGTTGCCTGCCTCCCACCAGTCGCGAATAAAGGGCTGGGCCTCGGCCTCCAGGAACTCCTGGGCAGCGGCCTGAGTCTGCCGTTCCTCGGGAGTAAGAAGCTCCAGCATACCGTAGAAGTCCAGCATTGCTACTGTTCCAGTTGCTCGCTCTTGCTTCCGTGCGCTGTTAGGGAGATGTGGGAGAAGGTAGACTGCTTGGTTGCGCCGTGCCAGTGCTTCTCTCCCGCCGGTATGAATATCAGGTCTCCCACGATCACCGTTAGCTGCTCCCCTTCCGTGGCCACAATGCCTGTGCCAGCGGTCACCAGCAGGACCTGGTCGCCGCTGTGGGTGTGGAACTTGTTCCGTACACCCTGGGCGAAGTTTATGTTGCTCATGTTGAAGGAGCGTCCCATATCTTCCGTAACAAGAGGCTGCCGTGTCACGGCTCCTGTAAACAGAGGGCTGCTGCCATCTACCTCAGGGACCTGGCTCATCTTGATTACCTTCATAGCGCTGCCTCCTCAGGGATCCACTTGCTTGTCCATTCAGTGGCCGTAGTTTACAGTCTATGTCTACTATTTACCAACACCCCGCTTTGCACAAAAAGTCATTCTGAACCCTTCAAAGGCTCAGGGTAAACTCCGCGAAGAATCTGGGGTGGGGTGTCACTGCACATTTGGCTGTCGCCCCACCCCAGACCCTTCGCTTCGCTCAGGGTGACACTTTTTGCCATCCAAGAGAGCTTTTGTGCAAAGCCCCAACGCCCCGTACATAGTAGAATAGTAGCCGGCAGGTATAGGATAGATACCGGTTCTGGGGGCTATAATTATGTTGGAACGCAACTTTGAAGCATCCGGCTTCGTCGAGGCCGACCTGGATTTCGTGGTGGGAGAGGTGGCACCGACGGCATCGAACAAGGAGAGCCTGAAGAGACTACTCCGGGAAGACGAAGGCTTCCGCAAGGCCCTGGTGGGGGACGAGAAGGTGTTTCAACGAGTGATGAATGACGAGGAGATACTCCTCAAGGTCTCCCCATCGCTATACTTTGAGGTCCTGCTCCGCAAGGCCCTCCGGGAGCTGGAGATGGCCACTCATACCCTGGAGCGTGCGGGCAGGCAGAGCATCCCGGTCTTCGACACGAAAGAGGTGGTGGGGCTTCTGGCCCGCCCGGAGGTCCTGTCATACATGGCCCAGATGCTCGCTTCCTTCACCCGCATCCACAGCTACGTGATGCCCGTTCGGGTGCGGCCCGGCATCCGTCGCCGCATCCGTTACAACGATATGGATATTGACAGTCTGTTGCGCTTCTGCGCCAACGTGGATGAGGAGCAACGGTTTGGTTTCTACAAGCGCATCGCCGACGTGTGTCTTTTCATATCCGGCGTCTTCCCCGACTACACCTACCTGGGCCATCGTTACCCTGCCTCGGGCGAGACACGTCCCGTAGCCGCCAGGCAGGCGCGCCGGAGCGTGGAAGAGTATGAGCAGGAAGGTAGGAGGTTCTATGGCCTGGCGGAAGGACACCCGGCGGCCCGTACCCTCCAGCTTTCGGACGTATTTGGCCTCCTGCGTCTGCACTTTACCTCCGCCCGCAAGCCCTTGAGCTTCATCGCCGCCCACTACCTTCATACGCGCAACCGGGCGGTGTTCGGCGTCCAGGAGCCGTAGGTGCCTGGGCTGCCACTGGCTGGCAACATGATCACCAGCTCTATCTATAATCTCTTCCAGGAGGGTGTATGAACATAGGCTTGATGGTCGAAGGACAGTTCGGACTGACCTGGCAACGGTGGAGTCATATCCTGGCTCTAGCCGAAAGACTGGAGTTTCCAACGCTCTTCCGTTCAGACCACTACTTCATAGGGACACAGCAGGAGTCCCTGGAGCCGTACCTATCATTCGTGGTGGCCGCCATGGAGACCCGGCGGATCCGCTTTGGGCCGCTGGTCTCGCCGGTGACATTCCGCAGGCCGGTGGATGTGGCTCGCATGGCCGCCCAGCTAGATGTGCTCAGCGGTGGAAGATTCGTGATGGGCCTGGGGGCCGGCTGGAACCAGGCGGAGCATCACGCTTACGGCATCCCATTCCCGCCAGCAGCAGAACGGATGGACAGGCTGGATGAGGCCGTCAATCTGATGCGGACGGTGTGGTCCCAAGGCAAGGCCACGTATCAAGGCAGGTTCTATCAGGTGGAAGATGTGGATTGCCTGCCGAAGCCAAGCCCAGGAGGGCCACCCATTCTGATAGGAGGAGGCGGTGAAAGGCGCACATTGCGCATGGTGGCCCAGTACGCAGACGAATGGAACTGCACCACCCTTTCCACGGCGGAGTTTGCCCGCAAGAAGGCGGTGTTGGCACAGCATTGCCAGGCCGTGGGGCGTGACGTTGGATCCATTCGCTGCTCCATGATGGCTTTTGGCATCGTAGGCGCAACGCAGGCAGCCCTTGACCAGGCTACCGAACGTATGATTGCCTCGCGTCCGCCTGGCCAACGAAGGACCTTGACGGAGTTCAGGGAACAGGCTAGGTCGAGAGGTATGATCGTGGGCCAGACACAGGAGGTGGTGGAGCAGTTGGGCCGCCTGGCTGAGCTAGGAATGAACGAAGTGCAGTTCCAGCACATGGAGTTCGACTCGGATGATGTGCCGGAGTACCTGGCCTCGGAAGTAGCGCCGAAGGTGGCGGCTCTCTAGTAATGCCTACTTTACGAGCTCGGTAATAATCCCGCTCATCCTGAGCCTGCTGCTTGCCAACGGTAACGTATCTCTGCTAAGGTACTCATGATGCGGGGGTAACTCAGCAAACAAGTGGTCAAAGCATCCCTATTCGCCACGTGCCTGGTAGACCAGTTCTACCCCGAAGTGGGTGAGAGCGTGGTTAAGGTGCTGCGACGCCTTGGCGTGGATTTGGACTTCCCCTCGGGCCAGACCTGCTGCGGCCAGCCCGCTTTTAACTCCGGCTTCCTCAGCCAGGCCAAATCCCTGGCCCGCCGCCTCCTTGACCTCTTCGCCCATAGCGATTATGTGGTTGTCCCATCGGGCTCCTCCGCCACTATGCTCAAGGTGTTCATGCCGGAGTTGCTGAAGGGAGAGGCGGGGCTGGCTGACCAGGCCCGTGCTCTGGCGGACCGCACCTACGAGTTCTCCCAGTTCCTGGTCAACGTTCTTGGTGTTACGGACGTGGGCGCTCGCTTCTATGGCAAGGTGACTTACCACACCTCTTGCCACCTGCTGCGGGAGCTAGGGGCTGCCATGGAGAGCCAGAAACTGATCCAGGCCGTGCATGGTGTGAAGTATGTGGAGCTGGAAGGGAGTGCCGATTGCTGTGGATTCGGAGGCACCTTCTCCGTAAAGTACCCAAAGATATCCGGGGCCATTTTGGAGTCGAAGCTGCGTAGCATCGAAGCCACGAACGCCGACGTGGTGGTGGCAAGCGACTCCGGCTGTCTTATGCACATATCCGGGGCCATGAGCCGCCGTGGCATGAAAGCCCGGCCCATGCACCTGGCACAACTCCTGGTTCAGGGAGGTGCCAATGCAGGTTAGGAGCGAGGATTTCCCCAGGGCCTCCGCTCAGGCCATTGATGACCCGCAGATACAGCGCTCTCTGCTGCGTGTTATGGAGCACTTTGACAGCGCCCGCGTGGAGGCCATAGACGAGTTGACTCCGGAGGTGTGGGAGCGGTACAGGGAACGGGGCCGTCAGGTCAAGAGCCATACCATAGAGAACCTGGACTATTACCTGGGGCTACTGGCTGCCCGGGTCCAGGGCAACGGCGGTGTCGTTCACTTTGCCCGCGACGCCAAGGAGGCTACGGATATTGTGGTGGAGGTGGCGCGCAGTCGCGGCGTGAAGCTGGTCACCAAGAGCAAAAGCATGGTCTCGGAGGAGATGGGGCTGAACCATGCCCTGGAGGCCAACGACATTGAGCCTGTGGAAACGGACCTGGGAGAGTATATCATCCAGCTCGCCGGCGAGACGCCTTTTCACATAGTGGCGCCGGCCATGCACAAGTCCAAGGAGCAGGTCTCGGACCTGTTCGTCGACAAGCTGGGCATGGAACGCATCACGGAGATTCCCGCCATGACTCTGGCCGCGCGGCGGGTCCTGCGCGAGAAGTTTCTCAAGGCGGACATGGGCATAAGCGGCGTCAACTTCGCCGTGGCCGAAACGGGCAGCGTGCTTATAGTCACCAACGAGGGGAATGGCCGCATGTGCACCTCTCTGCCGAGGATTCATGTAGCCGTCATGGGCATGGAGAAGGTGGTGCCTGCTCTGGAGGACCTGGTCGTGATGCTGCGGCTTCTCCCGCGAGCGGCCACTGGGCAGCGCATCACCAGCTACGTTACTCTGGTTTCCGGCCCGCGCCGTCGCTCCGACGAGGATGGGCCGGACGAGTTCCACTTGGTGATTATGGACAACGGGCGTAGCAAGCTCCTGGCCGACCCCGACCTACGAGAGGCCCTTTACTGTATCCGGTGCGGGGCTTGCCTGAACACCTGTCCGGTGTACCGGAAAGTTGGCGGCCACGCTTACGGATGGGTCTACCCAGGCCCCATTGGCGCTGTGGTGACGCCGGTGCTCACGGGGCTTCCCGGGGCCAAGGCCCTTCCCTTCGCCTCTACCCTGTGTGGGGCCTGCCGCGACGTGTGTCCTCTGAAGATCAACATACCCCACATGCTCCTGAAGCTCCGCAGCCAGCTCGTTGAAGGGGAGCCGGCCCAGCGGAATGTATCCTGGCGGGAGCGAGCCATGGTAAAGCTCTGGTCACGCATTGTCTCGTCGGAGGGCCGCCTGGCTGGAATCCGCAACCTGACAGCCTTCCTACAGCGGCCGCTTACCAGGGGCGGTCGAATGCGACGCATCCCGCTGCCGCCCTTCTCGCGTTGGACGCGTAACCGGGATTTCCCTGGCCTTGCCCCCAGTTCCTTCCATAAGCTCTGGGAAAAAGAGCTCAAGGGCAAGGACAGTGGCGGCTCATCGTGAGGCGGTAGCAATGGCCGGCATTTCCCGCGAAGAGTTCCTGGAAAACGTGCGCCGCTCCCTGGGCAAGACCGGTCCCGTGGAGGAGCCAGACTACCTGCCTCTGAAGCAGCGGCGGGAAGCCAGCGTCAGAGGGCCGTCACCATTGAGGCGAGAAACCAGGCGCGTCGTACGGAGTTGCTTAATCAAATCACCCGGACGGCCACGTACCAGGGGTGGATAGTGCACCGCGCTGCCTCTGGGGAGGATGTGGTGGGCTATGTGGTGGCGCTGGCCAAGGAGAAAAAGGCAAGGCTTGTGGTGCGCTCCGACCACCCTGTGTTCAGCCGTGTGCCCATAGATGGCGCTCTACGCAAAGAGGGTGCGCGGGTGACCACCGTGGCGGTTAGCCGATCACGAGGGCGGGAATACTTGCGAGAGGAGATGGCGCGGGCCGACCTTGGCGTCACTGGGGTGGACTACGCCATCGCCGAGACGGGCACCTGCGTTATGTTGCCGCGCCGCGGAGTCAGCCGTGTCGTCTCGTTGCTGCCGCCTCTCCATGTGGCCATAGTGGAGGCCGACCAGGTGTACGAGAGCCTGGATGACCTGTTTGCTCTGCGCCGCCTGGCTTTTCTGCTGGGCAGGGGCGACATGGGGAGCTACCTGAGCTTAATTAGCGGGCCCAGCCGCACAGGTGACATCGAGCAGACCATCGTCACCGGGGTCCATGGCCCCGTGGAGGTGCACATGGTGATCCTGGAAAGCGAGGCCGGATAGGGGGCACATTCCGGAAGACAAGGGGAGCATGGCAACTTATATTTTGCTGACCGCTCTCACCGACGGAGGGGCCAAGACCTTGAAAGCGAAGCCAGGGTCTCGCTGGAGCTAAGCTCCAGGGGCACCGTCCACATCATGACCCTGCCCACCATGCCCCTGGATGAGTTTCTGGGTGCTGGGGCCTAGGACTGGAGGCCGGACCACCGCTGCACTGCCCGCGCCGTGGCGTTGCGCACCAGCTCGTACGCGCTCCGCATAGCTTCTTGCAAGAGCATAGACTCTGGAGTGGCGGCTTCCACGTCTGTGATGCCGTGCTTCAACACCGCCTCGTATCCGGGACCTAGTGAGCCGGCGATGGCCAGCACGGGTATGCCACGGGCAGCGGCGCGGCGTGCCACAACTATGGGCGCTTTGTCGTAGATTGTCTGGCCGTCCAAACGGCCCTCACCCGTAAGCACCAGGGACGCTCCTTCTAGATGCTCGTCTAGTCCCAGGGAGTCACAGACTATCTCTCCTCCTGAGCCAAGCTCCGCGCCCAGCAGGGCCACCATGCCGGCACCCGAGCCTCCGGCAGCGCCGGCCCTGGGAAGGGACAGCACATCTGCTCCAACGTCCCGCAGTATCACCTGGGCGAAGTGGAGCAGGGCGGCGTCCAACTCCCGCACCATCACAGGATTAGCACCCTTCTGAGGGCCGTACACCGCCGAAGCGCCTTCAGGCCCACACAGGGGGTTGCGGACGTCGGTGGCTGCAAGCAGGCGGCACTCCTTCAACCGAGGATCCAGGCCGCGCAGGTCAATGTGATGGAGGCGGGCGAGGGCTGCGCCACCCCACGGGATGTCATGGCCTTGAGCATCCGTCAATCGGGCACCAAGGGCCTGGTCCATGCCGGCCGCGCCGTCGTTGGTGGCGCTGCCTCCCAGTCCCACGATGATCTCGTGGTATCCGGCGTCCAAGGCGACGCGAATGAGCTGGCCGGTGCCGTAGGTGGTGGCCGTGAATGGGTCGCGGCGTTCTTGTGGCACTAGCGCCAGCCCGGAGGCCCTTGCCATCTCTATGACTGCCGTCTTGCCGACAGTCGTGACACCCCAGGAGGCTTGCACAGGAACGCCCAGGGGTCCCGTGACCGTTGCCTGGAAGTAGCGGCTCCCGGGACCGCCGCGGGATGCGCCTTCCACCAGGGCCTCCAGGGTGCCATCGCCTCCGTCGGCTACAGGGAGCAGCACGGTCTCGGTGCTGGGGAGCACGAGTCGCATACCCTCCTGCATGGCCTGCGCTGCCTCCATAGCCCGCAGGCCGCCCTTGAAAGCCTGAGGTGCAATAACTATCTTCATGGGTGCATTATAGCGGCGGGGCACTGGTTGCGCTGTGCGGCTGGCCTTGGCAGCCATGTCGTGCGCTGATAGTATGTCTCAGGCGTTTTCACCATAGGAACATAAAAGAAGGACGGGACAGGCAATGAGAGAGACGACCCAGGGCGTGGCGGGGCCACCAGGAGATGTAGCGCAAGAGCGCTCATGGGGGCTGCTCATAGGCCTCTCCGCGGGGCACGCCGTCAAGCACTTCTATCAGCAGGGGTTCTTGCTACTCATCCCATCGGTTAAGGCCGCCCTGGGGCTAACCGACGTACAGGTGGGCCTGCTGGGCACGGCCCGCACCATCTTCAGCGCCTCCATCAACATACCGGCGGGCATTGTGGCCGACATGTGGCGGAGCAAGGTCGCCCTGATACTGGCGTCCAGCCTCACCTCTCTGGGTCTGGGATACCTGCTCATGGGCATCGCCCCCAGCTACTGGTTCGTGCTCCTTGGTGTGGCCGTTACCGGGCTGGGGACCTCCTTGTGGCATGCGCCTGCCTTTGGGACTCTGGCGGCGCTCTATCCCCAGAGACGGGCCTTCGCTATGTCGGTGCACAGGATGGGAGGCTCCATAGGGGACAGCATCTCTCCTCTGGTCATGGGCGTGCTGCTGGGTGGTTTTACCCTTTGGGGGCTGGCGTGGGGTGGGGTGGAATGGCAGGCCCTTGCCCTGATAATGGTGGCTCCTGCCCTGATCAGCGCCGCTCTTGTCCTGCTGGCCAACCGAGAGCTGAAAAGCGCCGGGGGTGGTGCCACCAACTTCAGGACATACATACAGTCGGCACGGCCCCTCTTGACCAATGGCACCGTACTGAGCATGGTGGCTTTGACCAGCGTACGCGCCATGGCCCACAATGGCCTCACCATATTCCTCATCGTCTACATGAGTGAGGACCTGGGGTTCTCTGCATTCAAGATAGGGTATCACGTCACGCTACTGACCCTTTTCGGCATACTATCCGCTCCTGCCATGGGCTGGATCTCGGACAGGATAGGTCGGCGTCCCGTGATATTCGTGGGCCTGAGCGCCATCTCCATTCTCATCTTCTTCCTGCTGCCTTTCGGGACAGGGTGGAGCTTTACGGTAATCCTGGCCCTCCTGGGGATGTTCCTGTATACGGTCAACCCGGTGATGCTAGCCACGGCCCTGGACGCAGTCAAAGGGGGCACCGAGAGCTCCGGGACGGCACTCATGTTCACAGGGCCCGCTATCTTTGGCGCCCTCTCCCCGGTCATCGCCGGCAGGATAAAGGAGATTTACGGCATGGATGGCGTCTTCTACTACTCGGCCATCATCGTGGCCGTCATCACCATAGCCTCCCTTTTTGTGCCCATGCGAAAGGCGTCGGACTAGGCTCCAGGAAAGGAGTTCGTATGCCTACCACAGAGGAGTTGAAGGCTCTGGTCTGCCAGGCCATCGACCAGCGGGCCAAGGAGATCACCGGCATCTTTCAGCACATCCTGGCCCACCCGGAGACGGGCTACCGTGAGCAGATGACATACTCCCATCAACCTAAGCTGTCATCCAATGCCATGGCTCCATGATAGTGACGGCGGAGTCCGTCACTGTTGGCGGAAGGCTTGGAACATCCGTGGTGGCCGGTCCACCGGGAGCGGGGCACTAGGTCGGCGAGCCAAGAGGATAGAGACTGCCCCCAATACCAACGTGGCGGCGATGATCTGAAACCCTACCCGGTAGCCATCTGAAATATTGTCTGCCAGCCATCCTATCCAGATAGGGCCAGCCACTGTGGCTGGCAGATCCACGAAGGAGAGAAAGCCCCCGATGGTACCAAAGTGCTTCCTCCCGAACAAGTAACCCTGTAGTACAGGCCGCAAGGGGATTATGCCGCCATGGGATATAGCGAAGATGATGACGTAGAAAGGGACCTGGGCCAGGGTCTGCACCTGGGAGAAGAGGAAGATGCCTACCCCTTCTACAACCAGTAGCGCACCTACAAGGAGACGGATATTCACGTAGTCGGCCAAAAAGCCAAAGCCTACGCGCCCAATCATACTTACGAAGATGAAAAAGGAGAGGCCCCCCAAGGCCGCCACATAATCGATGCCCAACTCTTCTGCCAGGAATGGGGCGAGGTAAACAGTGTTGATGCTAGGAACTGCCGCCCAAATGGCGTAGGTGAGAGCCATCAGCCAGAAGGCCGAGGTCCTCACCGCTTGCCAGACGGTAAGGTCAATCTCGGAACGGGGATCACTCATCCAGAAGCGACGTGGGTTCATGGCCTTGGAGGTCATTGAGGCTTCATCCTTGGACGTAGCTTCCGGAGATGCCTGTGACTGGCTCTCCAAGGGTATTGACCCGGTAGCTCCAGCCACTGTAGTCGCCTCTGTCCCCTCGGGGCTCCTGTCTCCATCTGGGAGAAGCCCCATCTGCTCTGGCTTGTGCCGGATGACCCAGGCCAGGGGCATTCCCAGGACCCAGATGGCTATCCCTGCGAAGATAGCGCCAGCTTGCCACCCAAATCTCTCTATGAGCAGTGCGAATAGGAAAACGAAGCTACCGCCAATGCCGGTTCCCGACGCCAGGAGCCCCATTACACGACCCCGGCGCCTCACGAACCAGTTAGCTGCTGCTACCTGTACTGGCCTGTGGGTGCCGAGGCTCGACCCCGTAGCCAATAAGCCAATGAAAACGACATACAGCATTAACAGGGAACTGACTTGGCTAAGGGCTATGAACCCAATCCCCATCATGCTCAGGCCCAGAAACATGATGCGCCGGGGACCGTACTTATCGATCGACCACCCGGCTACGGGTGCCACCAGCCCTCCCTCCAATCGGGACAAACCCACCACCCCACCCAGTAGCGCACGGGGCCATCCGAAGGCTGTACGCCAGGGAATGAAGAAGGCGCTAAAGCCATAGCTATATAGGGTGGAGGACAGCGCGGTGATCCCCATCCCTGCTGCGACGACCCACCAGCCGTAGAAGATTCGCCGCTGATTCAACCGCTTATCCCCCATCCCCGACATGTAACGAATAACGAACCCCATTAGCGCGCTTGCTCCTGTAATTCCAGTAATATAGCATGTCTCGCTAGCGGGTGTTTCCCTCTCACTATAACTCCCGTTGGGTTCGATGGCTAGAAAACTGGACTTCCCGTCTGGCCAGGAGGGGGCCAGGGGGGATGGTCGAAAGAGTTGTTCATCACCCTGATACGCTCCAGGAAAGGAGTTCGTATGCCTACCACAGAAGAGCTCAAGGCTCTGGTTTGCCAGGCCATCGACCAGCGGGCCAAGGAGATCACCGGAATTGCTCGGTACATCCTGGACAACCCGGAGACGGGCTACCGTGAGCAGAAGACCTCTCGCTTTGTCCAGGAGCAGTTCGACAAGCTAGGATTGCCTCATAGGGATGGCCTGGCCCTTACGGGAGTCAAGGCGTGGGCGGAGGCTGGCTCTCGCGGCCCTGCGGTGGCCGTCATAGGAGAGATGGACTCTATGATTGTCCCCGACCACGTCAAAGCAGTCCCTGGGACAAGCGCTGCGCATGCTTGCGGCCACCATACCCAGATTGCGATGATGCTGGGCGCTGCCATGGGCCTTACCCAGTCGGGGGTGCTGGAGCACCTGACCGGACGGCTGGTCTTCTTCGCCGTGCCCGCCGAAGAGCTTATCGAGGTGGAGTACCGGGACGGCCTGCGTAGGCAATGGAAGATCGAGTTCATCGGTGGCAAACCTGAGCTGGTGCGCTTGGGCCACTTCGACGACGTGGACATGGCAATGATGACCCACACCACCAGCACACCGGACGACAAAAAGATAGCCATGTCTGGCACCAACAACGGCCTGGTGGTCAAGCGCATCCAGTACATAGGCAGGGCGGCCCACGCCGGCGGAGCGCCTCACCTGGGGATCAACGCCCTCAACGCCGCTACCCTAGGCATTCAGGCCATCCACGCCCTGCGCGAGACATTCCGGGACGGCGATACGGTGCGGGTTCATCCCATCATCACGCGCGGTGGTGATGCTGTCAGCGTGGTGCCTGCGGACGTGCGCATGGAGACTTTCGTGCGGGCCAGGGCCACTAGGGCGGTGATGGAGTGGGACAGGAAGGTTGACCGGGCGCTGCGTGCCGGAGCGATGGCGGTGGGCGCCAAGGTGCGCATCACCACCATCCCAGGCTACCTGCCCCTGAACAACAACCAGGCCATGGCAGCCCTGTACCGTGAGAACGCTGCTGGAATAGTGGGCGAGGCGAACATTGGATACACGGGTCACCGCACAAGTTCCACGGACATGGGCGACATCAGCCAGATCATGCCGGCCATTCAGCCATACGCCGGCGGAGCCACGGGCACGGCCCACGGAGTCGACTTCCTGGTGGAGGACTATGACCTGGCGGTGATTACGCCCGCCAAGTTGATGGCGATGACGGTGATAGACCTATTATCCGATGGCGCTGCCAAGGCCAAAGAGATTATCAGCACCACGAAGCTGCCCTACACCAAGGCTGCCTACCTGAAACTGGTGCGCGGCTTCGCCCGCGAGGAGGAGTGGGAGGAGGGGTAAGGGGCTATGGGTGCCTTTACTCGGTTCGCATGATTCGACAGGCTCATCACGAGCGGAGTCCGTTGCCTACCCAACCACGCCTTGCACAACCACGCCATAGCCGCTATGATATGACTTGCGTGGATGTCTCACGTCCGCGAAGACCGATAAGGTAGCACATATGCGTTTCCTGGAGACAACTAACGTAGTCCGTCATCAAGGTAGGGTCCTAGCTGGGCTCTACTTGACGGACTACGTTGCCCTGTGACCCCTCCGGCCCTTTTCTCCCGTCGCTCCCCTGTAATCGCAACGGTGGGTACACCAGCCCCGGAAGTAGATGGCCCAATGGGGCGACCCTTTTTCCCTATGACACCGGTGGTGTACTCTTTCAGTAATCCGGTTGCCAGGTGAACGGCAGGGAGCAAACCGTTTCAACTATCAGGATAGAACAAACAAGGAGACTCCGATGCCAGAAGAGAAGGTGCTCATTTTCGATACAACGCTGCGCGACGGCGAGCAGGCCGCCGGCGCCGCCATGACAGCAGATGAGAAGATGGAGATAGCCAGGCAGCTAGAGCGCCTGGGGGTAGACATCATTGAGGCAGGATTTCCCATAAGCTCGCCTGGGGATTTCACCGCCGTGCAGACCATAGCCAGAGAGGTGCGCAAGCCAATCATCTGTGCCCTGGCCCACGCCAACGCCGCGGCGGTAGACCGGGCGTGGGAGGCCGTCAAAGAGGCGCGGCATCCACGCATCCATGTCTTCCTTTCCAGCTCGGACATCCACATGATGCACCAACTACACAAGAACCGGGAGGAGGTCATGGAAATGGCCGTCTCCAACGTGGCCCGGGCCAGAAAGCTATGCGAGGATGTGGAGTTCTCGCCCATGGACGCTACGCGGACGGAGCCGGACTACCTGTACAAGTTGCTGGAGGCGTGCATCGATGCCGGCGCTACCACCGTGAACATCCCGGACACGGTGGGCTACACCACGCCTGAAGAGTTTACAAGGCTGATAGAGGGGATCAAGACCAACGTGCCGAGTATCGCCAAGGCTACTATCAGCGTCCATTGCCACAACGACCTGGGCATGTCGGTGGCCAACAGCCTGGCCGCGGTGAAGGTGGGAGTGCGTCAGGTGGAGGGGTGCATCAACGGCATGGGCGAGCGCGCGGGCAATGCCGCCTTGGAAGAGGTAATCATGTCCCTGCATACGCGGCAAGACTACTTCCAGGTAGGGCTCAACGTGGATGCCAAACAGCTTTATCGCACCAGCAAGCTGGTCAGCGACATCACAGGGTTCGCTGTGCAGCTCAATAAGGCCGTGGTGGGTGGCAACGCCTTCCGCCACGCCTCGGGGATCCACCAGGACGGCCTGCTGAAGGATCGTACTACTTACGAGATTATGGACCCCACAGCCATTGGATGGCCCAGCAGCGAGTTTGTCCTGGGCAAGCTCAGCGGCCGCGCCGGGCTCAGGGCGCGGTTGAATGAGCTAGGCTTTCAGCCATCGGACTCGGAGCTAAACCGCCTGTTCGAGGCGTTCAAGGAGCTGGCCGATAAAAAGCGAGAGGTGACGGACCGCGACCTGGAGGCACTGATGAGCCATCAGCGCCGCAGCTTCAACGAGGCCTACACTCTTGAGCACGTCCATGTCACATGTGGTACCCATGAGATCGCCACGGCCACGGTGCGCCTGATAGGCCCCGACGGTGTGGCCAGGACCGACGCCGCCACCGGCACCGGCCCTGTGGACGCCATATATAGGGCCATCAATCGCATAATCCAGGTGCCGAACACATTGACGGAGTTCAGTATCCGTGCCATCACCGAAGGGATGGACGCCGTGGCCGAGGTGACGATACGTATCCAGAGCGGCGACCAAATATATGTGGGTCGGGGCGCAGATACCGATACGCTGGTGGCCACGGCCAAGGCATATATGAATGCGCTCAATCGCCTGTTGAGCATGGGGGACATTGCCAAGTCCGCCGAAGCGGTTCAGGCTTCATAAGAAGGCGGTTGACGGGTCGCTTGGTAGATTTATAAGAGCCTGAAGAGGAGACTTTATGCCCAAGACCATGTTCCAGAAGATATGGGATGACCATGTGGTGTACCAGGAGCCTGATGGGCCAGCCATCCTGTACGTGGACTTGCACCTGGTGCACGAGGTCACAACTCCCCAGGCCTTCGATGGCCTGCGTATGAGCGGACGGAAGGTGCGGCGGACAGACCTGACCATTGCCACCCTGGACCACAACGTGCCAACCACGGGCCGGCACCTGCCCATCGCGGACCCTATCTCGCGGCAGCAGGTGGAAGCGCTGGAGCGCAACTGTCAGGAGTTCGGCATCACACTGTACGATATGCGCAGCCCCGGACAGGGCATTGTGCACATCATTGGGCCGGAGCAGGGATATACCCAGCCTGGCAAAACCATTGTCTGCGGCGACAGCCACACCTCTACGCACGGCGCTTTCGGCGCCCTGGCCATCGGTATCGGCACCTCGGAGGTGGAGCACGCGCTGGCAACTCAGTGCCTGCGCCAGAGCAAGCCCAAGACAATGGAGATACGTGCCAACGGCTCGCTGCCCTACGGCGTCACGGCCAAGGACCTGATCCTGGGCATCATTGGCAGGATAGGCGTCAGCGGCGCTACGGGACACGTGGTGGAGTACACCGGCGAGGCGGTCCGCGACCTCTCAATGGAGGGCCGCATGACCGTTTGCAACATGTCCATCGAGGCGGGCGCGCGGGCCGGTATGGTAGCTCCAGACGACACGACATTCGAATACATGCGCGGGCGTCCCCAGGTGCCCCAGGGGAGCGCCTTTGACGCCGCTGTGGAGCGATGGCGAGCGCTGCCCACCGACCCCGACGCTACCTATGACAAGGTGGTGGATATAGACGCCGCCAGTCTTTCGCCCTTTGTCACCTGGGGCACCAACCCAGGGATGGTGGTGCCAGTTACCGAACGGGTGCCAGACCCGGCGTCGTTAGATACCCAGGCCGAACGAGGCGCCGCCGAGCGGGCGTTGATGTACATGGCGCTGGAACCCGGCACGCCAATTCAGCAGATAGCCATTGACCGGGTGTTCATCGGGTCGTGCACCAACTCGCGCATAGAAGATCTAAGAGCCGCAGCATCCGTGGCTAAGGGACACAAGGTAGATTCCAAGGTTTACGCCATGGTGGTGCCCGGCTCTACGGCTGTGAAGGCACAGGCCGAGGCCGAGGGACTGGACCGCATCTTCACGGACGCCGGCTTCGACTGGCGGGATGCGGGATGCTCCATGTGCCTGGGCATGAACCCGGATATCCTTCAGCCTGGCCAGCGGTGCGCCTCCACCTCCAACCGCAACTTCGAGGGACGCCAGGGCCCTGGTGGACGCACCCACCTGGTAAGCCCTCCTATGGCTGCGGCGGCTGCCATCGCCGGCCACTTCGTGGACGTACGGGAGTGGAAGTAGACGCGGACCTTGATCGGAGCAGAGCCTGTAGTCTGGCCCGCGTCTTAGATTCCTCGCAGAGTTTACCCTGAGGTACGAAGGGCTCAGAATGACATGATAAGGCTGTCACCCTGAGCGTAGCGAAGGGTCTAAGGCGAGAGCCTTTGGTAACATAGGCCTTAGATGCTTCGGTCGTCCCGATCTCCTTGGGACTCCCTCTGCATGACAGGTTAGCGGTTTAACAAGGCTCACCATGAGCAGGGCAAAAAGCATATCGCCGCCGGCCCTTCGAGGTCTACTCTCTGTACGGGTACACCTTTATGCCACCCTCGCTGACCACCAGCATCACCTGGGACCCTGGAGCCGTGGCTACCTGCTCCGCCAGTTCCCGCATCTGCTCATCAGATAGGCTCACAGGCACCTGGTCGCTGGTCAGGTTGCGCAGCACCTTGGGTCGTACTCCCAACACCTCTTCCAGGCGAGGAATAATTTCGGCGGCACCGTCCCCTACCAGCACCATCACCTTCTTCCTTCTGGAGGCAACCTCGGCTCCCGCCCTCTGGTCCTCCCGAAGGATTCCCCAGTAGTACGCAAGGAAGACACCTGCTGTCGCTACAATGCCGATGCTCCATCGGGATTCTCGAAGCACGTCCAGGGACAACGTTCCGCGCATAACATTGCTCAGGAGTTGGAAGAGCACAAAGGACAGATTCCCGAGAATACCCAGAAGGGACGCCGCCAGCGCCACATAGAGGAAAATACGCCGGGGCAGAACAGCCCTTTCCTGCGTGCCTCCCCGGATGACGCTGGCCTGGGCGGCGGTCCAGTAGTAGAACCAGACAGGCATTCCCACCACCAGCATGGCCAGGGCACCGCTGAGGGGGTCCTGCCACCAGTTGCTGCTCAGGAAGACCGCCGCGCTCAGGTCGACCAGGAACCCCAGTAGTACGTACACCAGGGTGACCATCCCGGCGCTCAGGGAGGCCAGGCCCAGCCCAGCCAAAACGTACCGGTAGGCCCGGCCAGCGCCCAGCAACCGCGTGGGCATTCCCGTGCCCTCCTCTTGTACCACACGCCAATGATAGATAAATAGAGCTAGTCCCAGGAGCAGCGGTGGAAAGGTGAACCCCAGGAACTCGAAGTGGGCAGAGGCGGGTGCACTGACACCTCCCAGGATGAACCGCAGGGTCTGGAAGATGAGGGCGATGATCGTGGAGAGCACTGTTACAATACCACCCAGCACAGTGAACAGATACAAGTACACCTGGCGACCTACCGACTCCCGGTCTCCCCGGGCGGCGTAGAGCCAGTGGAAGGACCACCACAGGCCGCCTAATAGTGCCATGGAAGCGCCCATCTTCATCGGCTCGCTCCAGAGTTGGCCGGAGCCGCCCAGGACTATCGGATGGGCGATGGCACGATACGCGCCGGTCAGCAGCACCGACAGGACTATGCCGAGGCCGGCCAGCATCAGAACCAGGCTGTAGCCAGATGTCACGTATAGATACCAGCGGCGCAGTGTCTTACTGGCAGGAGATGGCTGTCCTTCACCGGACTCCACCCTCCAGTGGTATGACCACGCGCTGCCCCATACCAGGAGCGAAGCCAGGGAGGAGCCGTCCAACCGGGCATCCTCAGCACCAAGGAGCCCCTGGAAGATGCGGAGCGTGGCCCCCAGGGCGACTGCGGCGGATATGAACAGCAAGAGGTTCAGGTACTGCTTCCGCGAGGCCGAACCTACCTCCTCCGTGTCTCTTCCCGCGTAGCGCTGGATGGCACGCCAGTGGATGAGCCATAGGGGCACTCCGGGGATAAGCATGGCAAGGCCAAGGCTGAAGGGGGTGGCAAGGCTGCCAAGTAGGAGGCGACTGGGGAGCAGGCGATCAAGCAGAGGGCCCAACATGGTTGTTGAACCGTTGGCAACCACCATCAGCGCCACGAAGGCAACGCCGTAAAAGTAAAGACGCTTGATGCTGCTCATGTCCTACCCCCTCACCTCAATGCACTGGCGGTGGTCTCACTTGCTCCTCCCTGGGACACCAGTACAATGGCCAGGGCATCCGAGCGAAGCGCCACTTACCATCCTCCTGGACCAGTATATAGGTCTCCGTATAGGAGCTGGACGGGCTGTCAAAGGGAGCCAGGAAAGGCCCGGAGGTCCGAAACCGTGTAACCACTATCTTTACCTCTGCCTGGCCATCAAAGGTTTTTGTGCCAGCCAGAGTGGCCTGCATCTCCTCTATTTTGCCCCCTGGGCGCTGCTCCAGAAACTGTTCGTAGGCGCAGTTAGACTTCAGTTTGCTGCCGAGATAGTCGTACGCCTTCTTGTAGTCCCCGGCCTGCGCAGCCAGGAGGAAGCCCTGCACCACTCCCTCGGGCGAGTCCTCGGACAATACCTTTTCCTTGCCTGCCGCCACCAGCCCCACCACCAGGGCAACGATGGCTAACAAACCCACCACGGCCACCATAACTATCAGACTTCGGTTGGAACCTTTCATACTGTTCTCACTCCGCAGCTCCCTGGCCAGGTGCAGCGCCGGTCTCTTGTTTCCCCTGTCGCCGCACGATGCTCAAGGTGGCATTCAGGGAATATGCCCACACAGGAAAGGGGACGATGGCTGTAGCCAGGCGGCCTCCAGGCTGAGCGCTCCTGGAGAAGTCGCTCATGGGAACCAGGATATGAGGCCTAGCCAGCTACTCCACACGTTTGCGCCGGTTGGACAAAAAGTCCACCAGGACAAACTTTCCTAGCTTCTCCGGGGTGGTGTAGAAGGCCCGCCCTTTGTTTATGCGAGTCATCTTATCCACAAAGTCCATGAGGTGGTAGCTGCTATCCAGCATGAATGTGTTGATAACTATCCCCTCTTGGGTGCAACGATTCACCTCTTTTAGCGTCTCTTGCAGCGTCCGAAAGCTGGGCGGATACGCAAAGTAGGCCTGGCTGCCCTCAATGTGCGCAGTGGGCTCGCCGTCGGTGATTACGATGATCTGGCGGGTGCCCACCTTCTGCTTGGAGAGAAGTTTCCTGGACAGCATAAAGGCGTGGTGCATGTTGGTGCCGGAGACCCAGGCGTTCCAGTTCACCTCGGGAAGTTCTTCCCCATTCAACTCTATAGCGTAGTCGGAAAAGCCAATGAAGTACAACTTGTCCCTGGGAAACTGAGTGTGAATAAGGGTGTATAGGGCCATGGCCACCTTCTTGGCCGCAAGAAAGCTGCCAAACATGCCCATGGAACGACTCTGGTCCAGCAACAAACAGGTAGATGCCTGGCTCACCTCCTCCAGGCGATGAATCTCAAAGTCCTCAGGCATCAGCTTTATAGGTACCTGGGGGCCACCACGGGTAACGGCGTTGGTCAGCGAGCGGCGCAGGTCCACGTCGAAGGGGTCGCCAAACTCGTACAGTTTGGTCTCTCCTGTGTCCTCTCCCGCATTCCCCCGGATATGAATCCCGTGCTCTCCCAGGCGGTCTCGTTTCAACTGGTCGAACACCTCCCGCAGGGCCTTCTGCCCAATCTTACGCATTCCCTTGGGAGTAAGCTGCAGCTTGGACCCATTCTTCTTTATGTATCCCGCCTCCTCCAGCATCTCTGTCACGCGCTTTAGCGCCTCCGCGGCACGGCGCGCTTCCTCCCCCAGCAGTTCCCCTACCTTGTCAGTGTTCAGGTCATCAATGTTGCCAGTCTGTGCAACATCCTGGACCTGCCGTTCCAGCTCATCCAGCCCCTGAAGCTGGCCCATCAACTCCATGGCCTGGTCCATGGTCATCGACTCTTCTCCCATGAAAGGGTACTGGCCGCGCATTTGGTCCATGGGAAAGAGTTGCTCCATGGCCATGGCCAGCTCGGATAGCTCATCCATGGTTTCCGGGTCCAGAAGCGAATCCATCAGCCCTTCCAGTTCCCGGCGCATGTCAGGTGACATACTGTCCATTAGGGACTGCATCTGGGCTATCTGTTGAGCAAGCTGTTCCATCAGCTCTTCCAGGTTTTGTGGCGGGTTGTCCCCGAACATTGAACCGTACTTGTCCATGAACTCCTGGAAATTGGGCTGGCGGCCCATCATCTGGTCATGGAGCATCTCGTTGAGGTCCTTCAGCATCTGCCGAACGCCAGCCATGTCCTCGGGCATCATACCCTGCATCTGCTGTTTCATATTCTGGAATGTGCTTTGCAGCATCTGCTTCTTCAACATGTCCAGGAGCTCCTGGAACTGGCGTTGCGCCTCCGCGTCCATGAACTCGTACTCACTCAACTCCTTGATGGCGCCGCCGGGGCTCTCGGGCAGATTGTCCAAGCTCTCCTTGCTCTTGTTGGCCCGCTGTTCCAGCATCTCCATCAGCTTCTGCATCTGTTCCTGGTCAGCCTCGGAGCTTTGGGCTACCTTTTCCTGGGCCTCTCCAAGGCGTCGTTCAATGCCTTCTTTTTCCGTTTTTACAACCTGTTCCAGGCGTTCTTTTATGTCGTCAAAGACAGAGTCCACGTTGTAACGCTGGAGGTTCTCTTGCCGCCGCTGCCGCACCCTTTCCATGAGCTTCCGCAGGCCCTCCAGGTTGTCCCCCTCCTGGCCACGGACACCCCGTTGCAGCAGGTTGCGCAAGGCCCGTCCCACATCTCCGTGGGCCATAAGGTCCTCGGACAGCTCCTCCATGAGCTTCTCGTCGTCCAACTCAAAGACCTGCTGCGTGCCATCCCATCGAGCGTAGCGATGTATATCGGGCATAAAGCCTCTCCAGTTCAGATGCCGCCACTGCCAGTGATGCTATCATACCCCATTGGTGAACAAAGGTGTCAATCTTTCCGGGAGGTTACGTCAATAGGTGTGTAAACGACATCAGGCGGCGACCTTCTCAGCCGTTGATTCAATGGCGATTCCATCCGCATACTGTGCACCGAGATAGACGTCTTCGATCAACTCAGGGGCCTTCAGACGCCTGAAGCGCTGTTCGGCGACCATCAACATTTTCCAGATCACCGCTATCGCCCGATCGACCCTCTTGTAGCGCTTGGCGGCATCGGTCCGAAGTCTGAGCGCCGCGAAGGGTGACTCCACCGGGTTCGTCGTGCGAAGGTGCCCCCAGTGCTCCTTGGGGAAGTCATAGAAGGTGATCATGCGGTCCCAGTCCCGCTCCAAGGCCTCTGAGGCCGCCTCGTAGGAATGGTCGCGGCACCATCTAGTAAACTCCGTCCTGAGCCGCTCAGCCTCTGTCCGAGTCGGCGCGTAGGGGATAGTACGCAGCATGAGCTTTGCCTGGTCCTGTTGTCGCTTTGGAAGCTTGGCGAGCACGTTTACGATCTTGTGGTTCCAGCAGCGTTGCTCTGCTGCCTGCGGATAGACGTTGCGCAGAGCTCCCCAGACGCCCAGGTGTCCGTCTCCAACCACCAGCCTCGGGCAGCTCAAGCCCCGGCGCTTGATGTCCCTGAGCACCTCGGACCAGTTCTCTGTGGACTCCCTGTATCCGGGAACAGCGCTCACCACCACCTTGCTCCCGGCGCTCAGGGCCGCCATCACCACCAGTACCGCCGCCTTCTCCTTCTCAAGACCAGCCTTGACGTAGACTCCATCCACCCACATGTAGACCACTTCCAGGTCATCGAGGGGCCGGCTGCGCCATTGGGCAAGCTCATCGTTCCACTTATCCTTCAACCGGGCTACCGTGCTCGCCGATACCGGTGCGTCCTCTCCCAGCAGCCCCCGCAAAGCCAGATCGAAGTCGCCTTCGGAAAGGCCATGTAGGTACAGCTCGGGGATCAGCTCAGCAACCTTCCTGGCCCTGTTGACGAACAGCGGCAGCAGCCGGCTCTCGAACTGCTCCTCGGTATCGCGGACTCGCGGCCGCCTCAGCTGTATCGTTCCCGAACTCAGCGTAAGCCTCCGGGCTCTGCCGTATCCGTTCCGATAGCCGGTATCGTTGTCCGAGTCGGATCTGAGCGCCGACTTCGCCCTTCCCAGAAACGCCGTCACCTCCTCCTCCAGCAACTCCTGGATCAGCCTCTGGACCTGGCTTCGCACCCAATCCTCCAACTGCTCCCACTCCGGCCTTGACTCCGACCTACTCTCAGTGCTTTCCTTCCTCATGGGCGGTCTATCTCCTCTCTTGGGCCTCGAGCCCGTCTTGTTCAGAGAGAGGGTACACCGCCTGACTGGTTACACACTTTTTGAAGATACCTCCTTGTATCTTGGTTTGGGTGTGTAACAATCACTTCACTTAGGTGGATCGGGGTGCGGCAGACCGGTTTCTCCTTGGTTATGGAAGACCGCCAGAAAGCGAGGGTCGCCGCACCCCTTCCGAATAGAGCCCGAACAGTTGCCTGGGCCAGCCAAGCCCGCATCTTGCAAGGACGGGCCAATAATTCGCAGGAGGTGCTGATGGAACAGGAAGCGATCTACGTAGGCATCGATGTAGCCAAGGCCCAGCTGGACGTTGCCGTCCGTCCCACGGACGACAGATGGGAGGTCTCCCATGACGATGCAGGGGTCCGGCAGCTGGTCTCCCAGCTGAAGGCCCTTGAACCGGTCATGGTGTTGCTGGAGGCTTCGGGCGGCCTGGAACTGCCGCTGGTGGCTGCCCTGGCAGCCGAGGCGGTGCCTGTGGTCGTCGTCAACCCCCGCCAGGTGCGGGACTTCGCCAGGGCCACCGGGAAGCTGGCCAAGACCGACGCTCTGGACGCGGCGGTTCTGGCTCACTTCGCCGAAGCGGTTCGTCCACCCGTGCGCCCTCTTCGAGACGCCGAGACCCAGGCCCTTAACTCCCTGGCTGCCCGCAGGCACCAGGTGATGACCATGCTGGTCTCGGAGAAGAACCGCCTGAGCTCCGCCACCATTGCCATCCGTCCCCGCATCGAGGCTCACATTGCATGGCTCGAGCAGGAGCTGGACGATCTGGACGAGGGCTTGCGTCAGACTCTCCGTCAGAGTCCCGTATGGCGGGAGAAGGATGACCTCCTGCGCACCGTCCCCGGCGTGGGAGAACAGCTCTCCCTCACCCTCCTGGCCCACCTGCCGGAGCTGGGCACGTTGGACCGCCGGGAGATCGCCGCCCTGGTGGGTGTGGCTCCCTTCAACCGGGACAGCGGCACGCTGCGGGGCAAACGTACCGTCTGGGGTGGACGCGCCCGGGTCCGAGCCGCCCTGTACATGGGAGCGTTGGTAGCCAGCCGCTTCAACCCCCTCATACGGGACTTCTACCAGCGGCTGCTGGCCGCTGGTAAGCCGAAGAAGTTGGCCCTCACAGCCTGCATGCGCAAGCTGCTCGTTATCCTCAACTCCATGCTCAAGCATCGCTCCCCCTGGTGCGACCTGACTCCGACAGTCGCCGACCATTCCTCTTGACTTTCAAGACAGTTGCTTTCCGGTTCTCAATGACCTTAAAGCTAACGAGTGTGATGCGTGCAAAGCGAAACAACAGCAAGTTGTAGTGGGTCCGTTCCCCATCGCCTGCTCCATTTCATTGCTTCGTGCCTGGTAGCGGCCGGATCAGGCCGAGCCCGCTGTGGGTTCCACCGCATACTGCCCTCGCCAAGCGTTGAAGCCACCTGTGAGTGCGACCGCATCTATTCCTCGGCCATGAAGTTGCTGCGCCGCACGGACGCTTGTAGCTTCGTCCAGCCAGGTGCAGTAGGCGACAATGAGCAATTCTTGAAGGTCTGGTGGCTTCCATTCGTTTATGTGATCGGGGAGCACCCGCACGCTCCCAGGAATCCGAGCCTGGTCTTCCTCGTAGCTGGAACGTGACCTTACGTCTAAGACGAGTGGTGGGTTCGGCTCGGCTAGAAGCCGTTTCAGCTGCTCTGGGGTGACGCGCCGCACCTCACCCTTCATGGTGACCAAATAGGCCTGCCGCACTGCTCTCTCGCTCCTCGGCCAGCGTTTCCCTGGCTGCCTTTCGTCCATACCAGGCGCTCACTGGCGTAGCCGATCCGCCATGGAGGACAACTGAAGCAAGCACTACAATACCCACAGTGGCCAGAAGCAACTCAGAATCAGCGACTCTGGCCTGGACTACCAACAGGGCTAGTAGTAGCGAGTTCAGACCGCGCGGTCCGAACCAGCTAATGAGGGCATGACCCTCCCAGCTTAGGTTCGAGCGCACCAGGACAAGTCCGAGCACAGACGGGCGGATTACGAAGATGACCAAACCAGCAAGGAGCAGCGCCAGGCCTATGTTCACGGTACCAAGGATATCGGAGAGTACCACACCGAATAGCACGAGCGCCACGAGCATCGCCATCTCTGCTGTGACCTCGCCGTACTCCAAGAAGCAGTCGCACAATGCCTGGTTCAGCAAAACGACTCCAAGTCCTGCCGCAAATGCCGCGAGGAAGCCATCGCCACCCACGACAGTGGCGGCAGAGTACGCCGCGAGGACCAAGCCAACACCGTAAAGCGCCTGGTACTCTCGGCGCACCCCCAGCAGCCTATCCACCCTGGCCATCATCCAAGACCCCGCTCCGCCGATCGCAAACCCAATAGCTGGGCCCAGTAATAAGAGCTGGGCAAGGAACACGGCCCATCCGACAATATCGTCCGATTGGCCCCGGGCCACCTCGATTAAGATTAGGATAACTGGAAGCACCACAATGTCGTTCATCCCCGCTTCCAGCTTCAAGACCTGGCGCACGGAGCGGGGGAGACGCTGGTCTCGAACGATCTCCCTGAGCACTACCGGGTCGGTTGACGCCAAGATTGCTCCTCCAATAACTGCCATCACCCAGCCAAACCCAAGCATCAGCGTAAGTGGTATCGCTCCGAGAACGATGATGAGGCCGGTGCCAGGCCCCAGCACAAGAGCAGGCACCAGCCACCGCTTGCCCAGTTCCTCCACCTGAATCTTCACGGCGTCCAGGAATAGCACCAGCGATAGAGTCAGTGTCGCCACTACCTCAAGAACGGGGTCATCTGGCGCCATCTGAATCACACCGAACCCGCCCCCACCCAGCGCCAGTCCAAATCCAAGGAACATGAATGGGAATGACAACGGTGAACGTTCCACAAACCCAGAGACCAGGGCTGTGACCGTCAGGACCACGGCCAAAAGGGCGAACACCGCCACAAAGTCAGGCACCCATCCCTCCAAAGGACATTGAAATAGCGACCGAAAGTGCTCGTCAACTTTACCATAGGGAGCAACGATGAGCATGTACAGAAATAACCACGCCAAACAGATGTCAAGATGTGGGGCTTGACGATAGTTGACCAGTCAATTCTTTCAGCCGCGAGCTAATCGGGTCGGGGTCTTTTAGGTTGCCAAAAGGCCAGGAAGGGCAAGGTCTGCTTTGTGGGGGAAAGCGTCTGTTTGTTTGGGCCACCGCTAAAAGCCTGTGGTGCTAGCACCCCGTTTATATGGCGTACTGCAATAGGTAGCGCCGGCGCCTCTTTTATGCTTCATTCCGAGGGCGTTCCATCCAGTCACAGAGGCCGAGAACAACGATCCCAGGTCCTAATACTGTTGTTGGTGGCGTGAGGTCATCCCAGGATGGCAGAAAAAGAAGCGCGACCGTGTTTGCGAATAACCCAGGGCAGACCCCCAGTGGTATCCTTAGTGGAACATTCCACTTGCCCCCACCTCTTAGCGCTTGCAGGTGTGCTGGTAAATCCGTCAAAGAAGATGTGGGGCAGGCCCGACACAGACATGTTAAACACTCGCCGCCTAATCAGAACCCTTGCCTCTACACCCGCGCTGCGATACCCAGACTTCCGGTTCCTGTGGCTCTCCAGCGTATTCAACGCTGTTGGGTTTATGGGTGAGATGGTAGTGCTGGGGTGGCTATTGCTGGAACTCACCGACTCGCCGTTCATGGTGGGAGTAGGGCTGGGGGTGCGTATGGCGCCCTTCTTCCTGTTCGGAATCCTAGCAGGGTCGATCGCTGACCGAGTGGACCGGCGCAACCTAATGCTGGTGCTGGGGTTGGCTCTGGCAGGAGTGGCCGGGACCCTAGCGGTCATTATCCTAAGCGGTCTTCTAGTGTTGTGGCACCTGCTCGCCGCCAGCTTTATGATCGGTAGCCTGTGGGCCCTGTACCAGACTTCTCGGCAGAGTATTGTCCATGACATCCTGGGGCCAAGCCACCTGGTGAGTGGGCTTGCCTTCATAAGCCTGGGGATGCGGGTTGGCGCCTTTGGTGGCTCGCTGGCCGTTGGGTTCCTCCTGGACCAAATAGGCGCGGGTCCATCCTACCTACTTATCTCGGCAAGTTACGCCATCTCGAGTCTCACCCTGACATTCGCACGGCCGCTGAAGGTAGTGGCACAGAGCACTAAGGCATCAGTCTGGCAGAACGTCGTGGAGTTCACACGAGAGGTACGCCATAACACCACCCTCTTGGCCCTTATCCTGCTCACTGCCGCGGTTGAGGTCCTCGGGTTCTCGCATCAGGCGCTCATGCCGAGTCTGGCGAGGGACGTACTCCACATGGGATCAGAGGGCTTGGGAATCATGAACGCCTTCCGGGCACTGGGAGGCATCATCGCTGTCCTGGTCCTGGCCCCATTCGGGGACCGACCACCCAAGGGATTGAGCTATATGATTGTCCTGCTCTTGTTCGGCGCAGGGCTGGTCGTCCTCGGGAATGTCTCGACTTTCTTGGGAGTCCTCGCCGCCATTATGCTCATTAGTGGCATGGCGACCCTTTCCGACGTGTTCTCTCAAAGCATGATGCAGATTACCGTGTCCGACCGGCTGCGAGGCCGAGCGATGGGGGCGTGGGTACTTGCGGTTGGCACCGCGCCTGTAGGCCAACTGCAAATCGGCGGGTTGGCATCAGCCTTGGGGGTGGCCTTCGCTCTTTCGGCGAATGGTCTGGTGTTGACTCTCTTTGCGGTTGGCTGCTTTGCACTGCTACCACAGCTGCGTAGATTGTGACGGCTCCCAACAAACGCCCGTCAGCTTATAGCCGGTCAAGCCTCCGCTTTGAAGTGTCCGCTGACATGTCCCGGAGGACGGACTCGCTTCAAGGGTAGAACAGTAATGTATGATAGACCTATCAAAGGACATCCCGGAAGAGACATAGAAGAGTGGGCGGAGTGGCATTACCCTTCTTTCTTTGCCCGCTTCTACCGCATGGTCGCCGCAGAGATTGCCGCGTCCTTGCCCGATGGCTGCGTGCAAAGGTGTTCGAGTAACAGGGCGATGAATAACTCTTTCGACCATCCCATCCGACTTAGTCCCGACAGGTCGGGATGAGCGGAGCTCCTACTTCGTCGAGAGTCTCCGACAGCGTCGAGAGCCACGATATATCGGGCCTCGATGTAATCGGGACTTCGTCGGACCTGGCCCTCTTACAGACCTAGACTGTGGAATATTCCAGTGGCCAGCTCACCCCAGCAGACCCGCACTATTCTCCACGCCGACCTGGATGCGTTCTTCGCCTCCGTGGAGCAGATGGACCGTCCTGAATTGCTGGGCAAGCCGGTGCTGGTTGGTGGCAGTCCTCAGCAACGAGGCGTGGTGGCCGCCTGCTCCTACGAGGCGCGGGCCTACGGCGTTCACTCCGCCATGCCCATGCGCACAGCCCTGAGCCTGTGCCCCCAGGCAGTCCTGGTCCCACCCCGCTTCCAGCGCTATAGCCAGGTCTCCCACCAGGTGATGGACATCTTCCTATCCATCACACCCCTGGTGGAGCCCATGTCCATGGATGAGGCTTACCTGGACGTTACCGACCTGGTGGCAGTGGGCACACTGCCCACAGAGGTGGCGCGGGCCTTGAAGGAAAGGGTCAAGGCCGAGGTTGGGCTGACCATCTCCGTGGGCGTTGCCACATCCAAGTCAGTGGCCAAGATCGCCTCCGACCTAAGGAAGCCTGATGGCCTGGTGGTGGTAGAGCCAGGCACAGAGCAACAGTTCCTTGCCTCATTGCCGGTGCGACGCCTTTCTGGCATTGGACCGAAGGCAGAAGAGCGGCTGGCTAAAGAAAGCATCGTCACCCTGGGCGACCTGGCTCGCCAGGACGAAGAGTGGGCGATGAGGCTTTTTGGGAAGTGGGGGCCGCAGCTACTGGCCATGAGCCGTGGCCAGGACCACCGGCCAGTAATCACCGAGCACATTGCCAAGTCAGCCAGCGCGGAGACCACGTTTGCTCAGGATACACAAGACCCAGAAGAGATAGCGGAGCAAATAGGCCGCCTCAGCCAGCGTGTGGGCCGGCGGCTCCGGAGCGAAGGAGTGGCAGGGAAAACGGTGACTGTGAAGATGCGCCTGGCGGACTTCACCACTTTTACTCGGTCCTTGAGCCTGGCATTGCCCGTGAACGATGCAGCTATCATCCAGGAGGTGGCCCAGCGCCTGGCAAGCCGAGAGCTGCTTCCAGGCCGGCGGTTCCGTCTTCTGGGGGTGGGCGTGTCCAACTTCGCCGAAAGCGCGCAACTAACCCTGTTCGACACTCCCGAGCCGCCAGCGGTGTCGCAATAAGGGTGGACTCTTGCCCATTGCCAGGGAAATGGACAGCCTTTATTGGTTCATGGTGGCTGGATAACGCCCAACACGCTGGCTTTGATCCATACCTATAGCATAGTCAGCCAGCCGTTGTATCTCACAATGGCCACCACAAGCAGAATCAATGGTGGTCCCAGCAACGAGGCCATGAGGGTCACGACAATATCGGCTCCCGCCGCCTGTGCGATTGCTGCTATGACTGTGCTAGCTACGGTGTAGAAGATAAGCTTCTTTGCCAGATGAAGAACCCCCTGACCTATCAGTAGTTTCCCCAACCTGCCTCAAAGCCAACGAAAGCTCCAACGGCACGGTGGATGGCCTTATATTACTCCGACGTGACATCGGGTCAAGCGTTGCCAGAAAAACAGTCAGGCCAGCCCCCGACTTGGGACCGGCCTGATGTCTGAGTCACCCGTTGCTTTGCTAGTCTTTAGGACCAAAGACCAGAATCCCCCTAGCTGTGAACTGGTCTGTGGCTGGGTTGCGCCTGGCAACCACTTTGGCCCTATTCCCTGGCGTTACCTCCTTAGCTCCGCGCTTGAGCTTTATCTTGGTGTCGCTGGTCACTACAAAGGTGGATAGGTCGCCCTTCTTGCTCTCGATCGTAATGCTGCCTGGTGTGCTGGTAGTGGCAGCCACGTATGCCTCAACCCTACCCACGCGGTGGACATGGGGATCAGGTGCACCTGCAGTGCTGTCCAGCCGCTATTGAGTTCCACTGCCCTGACAGCCACTCTGCTGCTGACTTTGAAGTTGTTCAGCGAGAGATCTTTCAGGCCGGGGGCCTTGTACTTGGTCTCTGCATTCACGTTGATGGTGACATTGCCACCCTTCTTTCGCGTAAGGACAAAGCTTGTGGAGGCAGCGCCAGGAGCGGCGATGCTCTTGATGGTTCCCTTAAAGCCATAGTGCTTTGTTACAGGACGGCTGACAGATATCCTCCTCGCTTCCAGGGTGTCCCTGTTGTAGAGGTCACGTCCCATAGAGTGGTGTAAGAGTACGTCATCCTGTTGATATCGTCTAGGCCGCTGCCTCTGCGAGTTCGGCTCTGGGTAGAGCTTCGTTGGAGGTGGTTACCTCCTGTGTCATGTATCGACGGCCGACGGCCCACTCGTCGTGCTGCTCAGCTAGGACGGCGCCGACCAGGCGACGGACAGCTGGGCGGTTAGGGAAGATGCCCACCACATCGGTGCGGCGCCGTATCTCCTTGTTGAGACGCTCCAGGGGGTTGTTGGACCAGATCTTCTTCCAGTGGGCGAGTGGGAAGCTGGAGAAGGCCAGGACGTCGGGTCCAGCCTCGTCCAGTCGAGAGGCGACCTGTGGGAACGGGTCCTGGAGCTGAGCAATCACCCGCTCGAGTTGGGCATGCACCTCCTGAGGGGACGGCTGCTGGTAGATGGTGCGTACCATGGTGGCCACCCAGGGCTGAGCGCTCCTGGGGACCCGAGTGAGCAGGTTGGTCATGAAGTGGGTGCGGCACCGCTGCCAACTGGCCCCACCGAAGACAGTTGCGATGGCATCCCTGAGTCCCTGATGAGCGTCCGATACCACCAGTTCCACCCCGCCGAGGCCCCTGGCGACCAGTGAGCGCAGGAAGGCTAACCAGAAGGCGCCGTCTTCACTGGTACCCACGTCCATCCCAACGATCTCACGCTTGCCCTCGCTATTGACCGCCGTCGCCACCACCACGCTGACGTTGACTATCCTACCGGCCTCTCTGACCTTCTGGGTTAGTGCGTCCAGCCACAGGTAGGGATATGATCCGCCGTCCAGCGGCCGACCCAGGAAGCTCTCCACCACCCCGTCCAGCTCCTGGCAGATACGCGACACTTGGCTCTTTGAGATACCCTCGCACCAAAGAGCCTTGACCAGATCATCCACTCGCCTCGTCAATACACCCTCCACATACGCCTGCTGGATCACCGCCAGCAGAGCTCGCTCGCTGCGACGCCGTGGCTCCAGCAGGCTCGGAAAGTAGCTCCCCTCCCTCAGCTTGGGTATCTGCAACTCCATGGTCCCTACGCGAGTGTCCCATGCTCGAGACCGGTACCCGTTGCGCTGGGTCACCCGCTCAGGGTTGCGTTCTCCATACCCAGCGCCGGTCCTCGATGACACATCAGCCTCCATGATCTCCTCGACCAGCACTCTCAGTGCCTCTCGTAGAAAGTCCACGTCACCGTCGACTCCCCTCTTGCGCATTAGCTCAAGCAGGTCCATCCTTTCCTTGACCACCGTTGTCCTCCTTTCTCAGGCTCGTCTTTGCCCGCTAAGGATGACGTGGTGGTCTCTCTTCATCCAGACCCTCTACTCTTGTTACACCACTTCCTGGGACTCTACTATTGAAATCCCGAAACCCCAGTAACCGAAAGAACTGGGCGTCCTGCCGGCGGACTTCTCGTGCACATTTAGGTCACAGAGCGATGAAGCGATTGCTGGCCTCTACTAGCTACCGCTTCGCAAAGATCGAGAAGTGTCACGAGAGGCCCATCATAGGGGATTCGAGCTACGCTCGCGTGACAGAATGGAAATCGTCCATATGCAGCGGCCCATCAATCATGTAAGGTAATATATCTGTAATAGTCCCCATCTATACTTCTGCCATGTTAAATAATCACCCGGTGCCCAGAAAATCGTTGCCGTTGCCAGCCCTAGGGGTTCTGCTCATGGCAACCCTTCTTCTGGCCGCGTGTGGCGGCGAAGACCCCACCGCAACTCCTGCAGCTACCGCGACACGTGCGCCTACAGCCACCCCCACGCCACCGCTCCCATCTGTGGGTACGTTAGAGGTGCGGGTCACTGACCTTCCCAACCCCGCCATCACAGCCATCGACATCACCATTGAGGATGTCCAGGTAAATAGCACATCCGATGGGGAGTGGCAAACCGTTGTGCAGGGGCCGGTCAGCTTCGACCTGATCAAGCTCGTGGGGGTTGAAGATGTCCTGGGCAACGGAGACCTTGCACCAGGCGAATACACTCAGATACGGCTGAAGATCATCTCTACAACCATCACCGAAGATGGAGAGATGTCCGAGGCAAAGGTCCCCAGCGACACGCTGAGGATAGTGCGGCCCTTCACTATAATAGCCGGCGAAACCACCATCGCCACCCTGGACTTTGACGCCACGAGGTCTGTGGTGACTCAGGGTAGGGGCAGTTTCCTGTTGAAGTCCGTAATCAAACTCCTGGTCCGCAAAGAGGGAGAACTCTTCCAGCCGGCGGCCCAACCCACCCCCGTGGAGACACCGGATCCCACCTTTACGCCTACACCAGCCGCAACTGCCACACCCACACCAACCGCAACTGCATCACCTACGCCTACCGCCACGGCGACACCAACGCCAACGCAGGAGCCCACCGGTGAGCATTTCCTTGCTATAGAGCAGCCCGAAAGCGTGGAATCCATTGTAGCGACCCCGTCAATTACCGTAGTGGGTAGAACTCGTGTCGACGCAGTGGTCACCGTAGGAGACGTTTTCGCCGAAGTGGATGAAATCGGCAGGTTCCAGGTGCCTGTCCAGCTTGAGGAGGGGCCCAACATAATAGAGGTGATTGCCAGCCTGGAATCTGGCGAGGAGTTGGTTGAGGTCCTTGTAGTGATCTACTCCCCTTAATCTAGTCCATTCGATTGAGATGTGATGAGATACGGGCTATTGCACAAAATCCCCCGTAAACAGGATGGCGAGTCAACTCTGAAACTTTACAATGTAACAGGCTTGTAGGAAATCATCAGGCTCAGGGGGTACAAACCGATGATTGGAATACATGAATTGAACAGATGGCTTATAGTTCCGCTGCTGACGGTCCTTCTGGCGAGCGGCATGGTTGCCACCGCCACCGCCAATCAGTCCACGGCACCATCAGCGAGTGTCTCGTGTTTGAAGGAGCGTGGCCGCCCACCGGATCGACCAATACCGCCCGGGCAGATGACCAGACGAGGCGTAACCGGCAACTATGTTGGCATCAGTGAACTCGGCAATATACTGGTTGAGACTCAGTTCGGTATTGTAGAGATCGCCGCCCCTGATGATTTCGACGAGAGCACCTTGGAGGTAGGAAGCCGAATTGCCGCCCTGATGGAGAAGGAGCCCAAGCCGGTGGAAGGCGTCCCACCGGGGGCGGAGACTGACACACCATTTACCATCGAACCGGAAGATGCGGCCACCGACACGCCTTTCAGGACGGGCACCGCCCTGAAACTGAAGGTGATTCCTACCAAAGCCACCCTGTCACACGACCGCGGCGTGGTGGTCACCCAAGGAGACGGCAACGTCGAAGTGGTTGACGAGAACGGAGATGTGGGTGACCTAGAACTCACTGGTCAAGGAGGGGACCCGATCGAAGACGGGACTGATGCGGTCCTCCTCACCAAGTGTTCTGCCTCAGGAGACAAGGCCGAGATTCGCAACATCCAGCGCGCCGATAAGATCGCTGAACGCCTAGAACAATTTCAAGCCAAATTTACTGACGACCCTGAGAAGGCCGCCAAGTTCGCCGACCTTGGGCAGAAGCGCCTAGACCGCCTGGAGGCCAGGCTTGCCAAGACCTCCAACAACGCACCGCCGTCGGCCCGCGGAAACATCGATAAAGCCCGTGGCAAAGGAGCAGCCCAGAGCAACTGCCCAGAGGACGGGAGTACAACTGAAGATTGCCCGAATGAAAAGGGCAAACCAGAGGATAAAGGCAAGCCGGATGACTCGGGCGGCGGTGGTAACCAGGGCGGTGGGCCGCCAGAAGGCAAGGGCGGGGGCAAGAAGTAACAACCGGCTACTGAAAGAGAAAAGAGAGGGCCTTCCGGTAGGGCCCTCTCTTTTTGACTCCCAGGTGTGCCTCATTTACTCCGAAAACTTGCCGAATAGCCAGACGTGACAAATAGTGATGGCGCATACTGCGACTACCCGCCGTAGGCATGATGGGCGTTTATCGTATCATTTGCTCGCTCCTTTGGCAATTGTCCCGGCATGCTCAACCCCTCAACTTCAGATATTTGAACAAGCCCGGGTGCACATCCTGGGCCGCCTTCATGGCGGCGGAGATCACTGGACGTATGGAGAAGTGGGCCTCTGGGCCGGTGCGCAGCTTGAACAGGTGGTAACATTCACGCAGGTTCATCTTGGATAACACCCGCCGTTTGTGCGCGTGGGTCACCAGGTATTCGGCTGTACGCGGTGACTGCGCCCGTATGGTGTGGAAGGCATCCTCGGCCTTCCTTATCGCCACATCAAACTCATCCTGAAGGCCGGCGTCCTTCACCAGGGGCGGCACCAGGTACCCCAGTTCCACCGTCGGTGGCTGAGGTACATACGTCTGCATCCTGTGGCGCTTGAACTCTCTGTACGCCCCATAGTCCATGACCAGGTCGAAGGTGTAGTCCACCGTCTCCAGCTCCCGCGCCGGTATGTCGTGGGGGCCAAGGCGCTCCAGGGCACTGCCCATGACATCCTGCCGTTCCAGAGTGGTCATGCCATGCACGCGCTTCCAAATCTCCGTATATGACTGGTGAGCGAACCTGTACAGCAATGCCGCCGCCACCTTGGCTTCGGCATCGGGGTCATAGTGGACCAGCGTTGCCTCCGCCTGGAGATTGTCTCCTGTGTCAGTGTAAGACAGCGCCATATCCCGCTGTGCCTCCCGGCTGAGCACCAGGTATTCGTTGCGTTCGGCGTACTTGATTAGGGTGGGGGTGATGCGCCGCCCCTGCTCTTTCAGCACTTCGCCCAGCCATCGCTCCTCCGCCAGGTCCGCGGAGACCAGCTTGGTAATGGCGTGCTCCAGGGAGCGGGCGTTCATTGTGACACCCACGTTGGTCAGAGTGGCGGCAGGCAGCAGGAAGCGGGCCGAGTCGGTGGCCTCACGGCGGATGTGCAGGTTGAATGTAGAGTCGCGCTCATCCGGCTCGCGCGGGCGCACCGACGGCAGATACGCGCGCAGACCATCCACCAGCCTTTCGTAGGCGGCAAAGAGGGCGTCACAGGCGTCCACGTAGAGTTGCTGCAGGGGATGGCCCTCCATCTCCTGGGGGACGTGGTAGTAACCGGCATCCAGCACCTGGTAGCGCGACGACTTCTCGGTGTAGGAGGCCAGGCGGTTGTCCTCGAGGGTGTCGCAGGCCAGGCGGGATATGTCTTCCACGGCCATGTGGATGATGGCGTGCTCGGCCACGGAGGCGTGGCCGTAGTTGAGGACCCATCGCTCGTGGAAGTCCGCCGCCCTCTCCGTCGTGACCATTTCTGCTATCTGGTCGAAGGGCTCAGGACGGCGGGATGTCATGGCGAACACCACGGCTAGTTGCTCTTCAGTGATCTGCCGTGGGTCCAGGGGGTATATACGGGGTGCGTGGGGCATCGGTACTCCTAAATCCGGTTGGGGACATCATAGCCATAGGCGAGCTATCGGTTCAAGGCAAGCCGCTCCTTTGACTGGGCCAATCGTCGAATATATGACATGGAGGCGGTCACTCATGGTCCGACTCTGTCGAGATGCCGACTGGGTCGAGCGCCGATTCTATCGAGCGTCTCCGACAGCGTCGAGAGCCACGATATATCGGGCCTCGATGGAGTTGGGACGTGCACGATTGTATCGCCACTCTCGACCTCCGGTCGGAACTCACCACGAACGGTGGAGTTATTCTACCTAACCTCCTCAAACCCGTCGGGCGTCTGCACGTCTATGATGGTGATAACGTCGGACTTGCCTAGGAATCCCCTCGCCTGACCTCCAGGCCATCCCCTGGAAATCGCTGGTCCAGGGAATAGACGACATCGCTCCCCGAAGAGCGGGCCACGGCCCATACCATGGCATCGGCAAAGGACACACGCCCCGATGGTTTACACAGCAGCAGTGCCTGAAGGACCACTCCTTTGTCCAGCGCGAAGGGAGCGATGTTCTTCTTTTGCATAAAAGCAATAATGTGGTCTACGACGATGCTCCGCGAGATGTGGTAGACGGAGGTTAGGACATAGGCGGTCTCGGCCAGCACCACGTCAGTTACCTGGAGACGCTCTTCACTATCAATAACTGTTGCTGCCTGCGCTGCCAGGTCAGGCGGGTCGTCCGTCAGGTAGCGGACCACCATGCTAGTATCGAGAAAACCGCTCACTGTTTATACTCTGATGAGGCCGACCGCTCCTCTGCTACCGCCACCCATGCGGCCTCTCTGGCCTTGTCCCATTCCTTGCCAGGTGGGACACGCACCTTGACGTACCTTGCCAGACTGCCTTTCAAGGAGTTCCTGTGCTCAGGGGGCAAAAGGTAGACCTCCAAATGGTCGTTGACCAGGCGTTGAAGGGATATCCAACCTGGCTCTACGCCTAGACGGTCACGGATCTCCTTGGCGATGACTACCTGGCCTTTTGGACCTACCACGTATGCCATAGTATAACCTCATTGCCACTGGTACAACTCTATAGTACCACGTGGTAGAACCGATGGCAAGGTTCGTGGGGACGGGCCGTGGTTATCCTACCTGAACTCCCCAAACCCGCCGGGCGTCTGCACGTCTATGATGGTGATGACGTTGGACTTGAGGGCCGACTCCAGGACGGGCACAAGCTCCTTGATGGAGGCGACGCGGGCGCTGTTGGCGCCGTAGGACTCGGCAAGCTTCACGAAGTCGGGGTTGACCAGGTCGGTGCCTATGAAACGGCCCTTCATGAGGTCGCGCTGGCGCATCTTCAGGATGCCCCAGGCGTTGTCGTTGAACACCAGCACAACGGGGTTCAGTCCGTACTGCACACAGGTGCCTATCTCCTGGATGTTGAACTGGAAGCCTCCGTCGCCGGTGATGCATACCACCTGGCGGTCCGGCAGGCCCGCTTTAGCTCCCGCCGCAGCGGGGAAGGCGAAGCCCAGCCCCAGCCAGTGGGGCGTGAAGTATGTCCTTTGCTCGGTAGTGGGCAGGCAGTAGGTGGAACCCCGCAGGGCGGATACCGAGGCATCGCCCATGAATATGGCGTCGCGGGCCGTGACGCCGCGGATGGCCTCGAATGTCCGCATCTGGTTGGGCATGACCTGCCACCAGTATTGCACGGCCTTATCCTTCACCTCGGAAACCTCTCGCTGGAATCCGGGGGCTAACTGAGCCGTCCTGCCCTGAACGGCGGTGGTTATTTGCCTTAGCACCATCCTGGCATCGCCCACCACGCCCACGGCTGGCTGGTACAGCTTGCCTACGGGGTCCGGGTCAATGTCCACGTGGACCAGGTTGGGAGGCATTCGCAGGCCCACCGCTTTGGTTTTCAGGTATGCAAGGCTGGAACCCACCACTAGGAGAGTGTCGAGGCTCACCAAGAAAGTTCGGACAGGGTCCTGCACCGGATTGGGTCGCAGGAACGGCGAGATGCCTCCAAACACGCCCAGGCTCAGGGGATGGTCCGCTGGAATAGCCCCCTTGCCCTCTTGTGTTGTGAACACCGGGACGCCCAGGGTCTCCGCCAGGCGCAGCAGTTCCGCCGACGCGCCGGAGCGGTGCACGCCGGCACCGGCCCAAATGGCAACCCGCTTGCCGGCCAGTAGCGCCCTCGCTGCGCGCTCCACCATAGCCGGTTCTCCCTGGGGCGATGAGAGCTCGATTTGCTGAGGGATCTCCATCTCCGCAACCTGGGACTGCACGTCCACTGGTATCTCGATGGCGATGGGCCGCGGCCTCTGGGTCTGGAACCGCACAAAGGCCTCGTAGATGCGGTCTGGGACCTCCTCCGGGCGGCGGACGTGGCAGGCCCACTGGCTAACTGTGCTGAGCATGCCCAACTGGTCCTTGGTGTCGTGGGTAGCGCCCAGGCCGCGCGCGTAAAGCTCCTCCTCGGCGGTGCTGGTGATATGAAGGACAGGAGAGGAGCCGGCGTAAGCCTCGCCCATACCGCCCATCGAGTAGGCCGCACCGGGGCCGGTGCTGGTGAAGCATACGCCTGGCTTGCCCGTGCTCCTGGCGTAGCCATCGGCCATGGTGGCTGCGGCGTGCTCGTGTCGGGCGCTGATAAAGCGGATGGCATCCCGGTGGTCATAGAGGGCGTCGTAGATATCCACGGTGTGGACGGAGATGATGCCGAAGATGGTGTCCACTCCCTGGGCAAGCAGGGACTCGATGACGGCCTGGCCTCCATTGAGTTTCGCCATATTGCGGCCCTCCGGAAAAGCAGGATGGTCTAAGCGGCCCCTATGCTATAAGGCTGGGCTTCGGGATGCAATGGAAGCTGGAATATGCCACCCAGCAAGGTTAGCGCTTGGCCCGGGCCGAGGCCACCCACTTCATCTCGTCCTCAATGAGGGCAAAGTCCTTGCGAGGTATGAGGTGCAGCTCGCCCTGAAAGGCCAGGGGCCACCACTCCGGTATCCACCTCTTCACGTACTCCATCCTGGGCCCTATCTGACGGGCGTCCAAGAGTTCATCCTCCTCCAGGGTGGCCGCTGGGTCTATGCGAACCCGGTAAGGGAACTCTTCACCAGGTTTGGGGGATTTCCACACGGGGGAATGCTCCTCGAAATAGGTAGATCTTATGGTGGCCGTAGCGCCAAACCTCTGAATACCGTAGATGTAGAACAGCAGCCTGTCGCCAACCTCCATTCGGTCTGCCTTCCGCCTTTGGGCAGAACGGAAGCCCTGAACCGTGAAACCCAACTCGCGGGTAACGCGGAAGTTTTCGGGGGAGAGCACCAGCATCCAATAGTTTCGGGGCACGGCAAGCCCCTCCTGTAGTGAGTTCAGCTATGCTGAGGCCATTGTACCATTCTCCGGGGCCGTGGCGCTGGTGCGTGGAGACGGCCTTTTGCCCAGCCATTGTCCTGACAGCTGTTTCTGGAAGTCATTGGGGAAACCCTCACCCCCTGTGTCCTCCAGACCCCTGTCAGATGGGGCAAAGCCACCTCTGGATTCCCCCAAGGCAGATCCCTAAACACGTTGTATCGGTGCTGGCTACAGGCTAAAGGCTGAGTAGTTTGACAGTGGGGCCTGCTTCCCTACCTACGTGCCCAAACGCATTACCATGTACATGTGGACCAGCAGCTTCCACACCTCTTTGACCATGTCCAGAGGCGGCAGTTGGCGGGTGGGGTCCATGTGCTGGAATAGTGAAAACTCCGTATAGTGCACCTGCCCGCGCTCTTTCAGCGCCTCGGCCATGCGCCGGGACTCCGTGGCAGGCACGGCGGTGTCCTGTCTGTCGTGCATGATCAGCACAGGCGCTTTCAAGTCGCCGATCTTGGTGCTGGGAGATACCAACTCTAGTTCCTCCAGAAAGACGGCTGGCAAGGAGTCCAGGAGGGCCACCGCTTCTTCTCGGGTCACGCCGGATAGCAACCTGTACACCACCTTCCCACTCTCCGACAATGTCGCCATGTCCAACTTTTCCGAGGAACCCTCTTCTTGAAACGCCCCTGCCAGTTTTTCCCGCTCTTTGGCATCGGGCAGTCCTTCCAGAAGATGTGCTGTGAACACCCTCTGGCTGTCATCCCTGGGGATCCACGGTTCCGATACTTCGCCGTCGGACCGGGTGCGACTGGCGATGGCTACCAGCAGGTCTTTGGCATCGTAGTAGCCGCCGAAGGAGTTCACGTACGCCACCCTGTCACGGATGCGAGCATCCTCCGCAGCCAGTGTGGCGAAGGAGGCGCCGACGCAGAAGCCCGCCAGGCCTATCTGTGAGGCGTCCACGGACGGCTGTCCCTCAAGATACTGGAACGCACCCACCAGCAGGTCTGCGGCCTGGGGGTCCAGCCGGTGGGAGGCTGTCATCACCTCCGACCAAGGTATCAGCACCACCATTCCGGAGCGGGCCAGCCCAGAGGCCAGGTTCACGACACGGGGGTCGTCCCGCCCGGCGGGGATGACGCCGAAGAAGAGCACCACCGCCGGATATTTGCCACCGCCGGCGGGAGCGTACAGGTCTCCCGTTCCCTGAGTGCCGCCGTAGGAAAATCCCACGACTTCATAGCTGGGAGCATCGCGCAGCCACCTTTGAGGGCGCACAGGCGAATTGGGGAGGATTTCAGGAATGAAAAGCGCCGCTTTGACCGCCGCCCGCCCTGGCTCAGTGACTCCCAGCCAAGCAGACGCGACGAAGACGGTTGCCATCACCCCGATAGAGAACCACATCCCCATTCGACCCATGCCCATATAATACCCCTGGTACATAGAATCGAGCACGCATACTCGCACAATAAGCGCCCACATGTACAGCGCATTGACACGTTGCCAAGGCCCCACGTATGATGCGCCCGTCGTTGAACCGGAGCGTGGCTTCCTACGCAGATGGTGTCACGGGTCATCCTCATGGCTATCCGCGTTAGCCTCCATAGATGTCACCCGTGGACGGGCAAGATCGTTACTTATAAGCATGAGGACATAGCATGAAAATCGGAATCAGGGTGCCCAACTACGCTCGCTGGTGGAGGGGAGATGCCCTATGGGCCACCTGCGAGAAGGGCAAGGAGATTGGACTGGACTCCCTCTTCTTCGTAGACCACGTCATCTTCACCCCTGCCCAGTACGTTGGGTATGGAAACGGCTACATGGACATATGGACTGCCATGTCGTATGTGGCGGCCATCACCAACATCCAGGGCTGGAAGCCCATCTTGGGCAACGGCATCTGGGTAGTTCCCTATCGCCCTCCCATACAGGTCGCCAAGATCATAGCAACGGTGGACTCACTTTCTGGCGGGCGCGTGATGATCGGGGCTGGCAGCGGTTACAACGAGCAGGAGTTCGCATCGCTAGGACTCAATGTCAAGGAACGCGGCGACATGACGGATGAGTACATGGCCTGCTGCAAGGAGTTGTGGGCCAACCCTGTGGCCTCCTTTCATGGGAAGTATGTCAACTTCGACGAGATGACCATATCGGTGCGACCGGCGCAACAGCCTCATCCTCCCATCATGTATGGGTCTCGCGGGCTGCGCCCCTTCCGGCGCATCGCCGAGCGGTACGATGGCTGGATAGCTGGCGGCGGCACCGACGCTGAATCCCTGCGTGCCTTTGAGAAGGACTGGGCCCAGCTCAACTCCATGTGGAAGGAAAATGGGCGAGAGGGCAAGCCGTACCTGATCATGCAGGCGGGAGGACATATCACGGCGGACCGCAGCATGGCGGGTCAGCAGGTTGTCAAGGGCATCAGCGCGGCAGGCAGCCCGCCCGCTGGCGTTGGCGGACGAATGCAGGAAGGGCAAGAGCGTGCCTACGTGTCCACCTTCAATTTGACCCACAAGGATGACGTGGTGACCCAGCTACGCACCTTCTCCGACCTGGGAGCCGACATGGTGGTGGTGAACCTTCCGTCTTACCGGTTCGGAGACCTGGACAACCTGGGAATGCAATTGAACCAGATGGAAACTCTTGCTGAGCACGTGATGCCCAAGATCAAATAGGGCGCGGAAACGGCTCACCTCAATGAGCGCCATCAGGAGAGCCTTGACGCCTTAGGTCTTCAGCCCGCCCTACAGCTTGGCTAGCCGTGCGCTGGCCATGTAGGAGATGGCCCGTATCTCCTGCATCACGGCCTCGGGAACGGGGTCGTCCAGGCCAACCACCATCATCGCCTGTCCACGCGGCGCCTGGCGGCCCACGGCCATGAATGCGATGTTGATATCGTGGCGGCCGGTGAGCAGGCCAAGAGCGCCAATCATCCCAGGCCGGTCCTGGTGGTCAATGAAAAGCAGGTACGGACTGGACGGCACCATGTCCAGCGCGAAGTCGTTGGCTTGCACAATGTGGGTCTCATCCCGTATTCGGGTCCCGCCCAGGGCTATGGAGCCCTCCTGAGTCTTGAGTTCCAGGACAATCATGGACGGGTACTCCGCGGGCGTGGTGTCCTTCTCCTCCAGGATGCGCAGGCCTCGTTGGGCGGCTATGACGCCGGCGTTCACCACGTTCACCCGCTCCTCCGTGAGGCCGCCGAGAAGGCCCACCAGCGTCGCCGACTTGAGGATGGAGGTGTCGTAGTTGGCCAGCTCCCCGGAGTAGCGGATGCTGAGCGATAGGAACTGTCCCCCAGCAAGCTGGGGGACCAGCTTGCCCAGAGTGGTGGCGGTCTCCATGTAAGGGGCCACCACCTTGTGGACATCAGGCGGTAGGAATGGGAGGTTGACCGTGGACCTGGCGGGCTTGCCGTCAAGAATCGCCAGCACCTCCTCGGCCACCTCCTTTGCCACCTCCTGCTGCGCCTCGGCGGTGGAGGCCCCCAGATGGGGCGTGGCTATGACCCTGGGATGGTTCACCACGGGCAAATCTCCGGGCGGCTCCTTCACAAAAACATCCAGGGCTGCGCCGGCCACGTGCCCATCTTCCAACGCCTTGAACAGGTCATCCTCGTCAATTATGCCTCCCCGCGAGGCGTTGACCAGGCGGACCCCAGGCTTCATCATCTGAAGCTCCCGCTGGCCCACAAGACCCTTGGTAGAGTCGGAGAGCGGCGTGTGCAGTGTGATGAAGTCCGAGCGGCGGAACACATCTTCCATGGAGGCCAGCTCCACTCCCATGTTGCGAGCGTAGTCAGGCGAGACGTAAGGATCGTAGGCCAGCAAACGCATGTTGAAGCTGGCAGCGCGCCGGGCCACCTCGGACCCCACTCGGCCCAGCCCCACAATGCCCAGGACTTTGCCGCGCAACTCCACACCCACGAAGGCGCTGCGTTTCCACTCCCCCTGGCGCAGAGAGGCATTGGCCTGCGGAATGTGACGGGCCAGAGCCAGCAGTAGGGCCATGGTGTGCTCAGCCGCGGCCAGGGTGTTGCCCGTTGGAGCGTTCACCACGGCGATACCGCGACGCGTGGCTGCTTCCAGGTCTATGTTGTCCACGCCTACACCGGCGCGGCCTATCACCTGGAGCTTCGTCCCTGCTTCAATGACGTCGGCCGTGACTTTGGTCTCGCTTCTTACCACCAGGGCATCGTAATCCGGCAGGATGCGCTTCAACTCGTCTGTGGCCAGGCCCGGGCGGAGGTCCACCTGATTGCTCTGGCCCAGAATGTCCATGCCGTCCTGGCCAATGGGGTCCGAGACTAGGATACTGGACATTAGCTGCTCCGTCCCTGCGCGCTCGCTGGGGTGAAGCCCACCCGTGGCAGAGCCGATTCCAGGGCATCAATCACACCCTGGATGTCCTCCAGAGAGCAGTACCCTAGGTGCCCGACGCGGAAGAGCTTACCAGACAAGCTACCCTGTCCTCCGGCCAGCACCACGTTGTATTCCGTCTCCATCAATTCCAGGAGCTTGGCCGCCTGCACCCCTTCAGGGACGTGAACGGCGGTGACGGTGTTGGATGCTACCGCTTCGTCGGCGAAAAGCTTGAGTCCCAGCCTCTTGATGCCATCGCGGCACGCCTGCGCCACCTGGGCATGGCGGTGGAACACGTTCTCCAACCCCTCGTTGGCCAGTATCTCCAGTGATGCGTCCAGGGAATAAAGGACGGAGACCGCCGGAGTCCAGGGCGTCTGGCCGCGTTCCAGGTAACGCTTGGCGGCGGCCAGATCAAAGTAGAAACGCGGCATCTTGGACTGGGCTTGTGCCTCCCAGGCACGCTTGCTCATGCTTACAAATGCCAGGCCAGGAGGAGCCATCCACCCCTTCTGGGAGCCGCTGGTCACCACATCCAGGTCCCAGGCGTCAACAGAGCAAGGAATGGAGCCTATGCTGCTAATGGCGTCCACCAGCAGGAGTTTGTCGAACTCGCCCTTGACGACTTTGGATATGCTGGCTATGTCATTGGTCACGCCGGTGGAGGTCTCGTTGTGGGTGACCATGACCGCCTTGATGTCCGGGTCGGCCTTCAGGGCATTGCGTATGTCCTGTGGATCTATGACCGTGCCTGGGGCCGCGGTCACCACCTGAACGTTGGCCCCGTAGGTCTTGGCGATCTGGATGAACCTCTCGCCGAACTCTCCAATGGAGGCTGCCAGCACCTTGTCCCCAGGGGACAGGGTGTTTACGATGGCGGCTTCCATCGCACCTGTGCCCGAGGCGGTGAGGACGAACAGGTCGTTCTTTGTGACGAACATCTCCTGGAGCCGCTTGGTCACACGGAATATGATGTCCCGGAACTCAGGCCCACGATGGTTGATCATGGGCTGGGCCCCGGCTTCCAGGACCTCGACTGGACAAGGTGTCGGACCGGGGATGCGCAGGTTAACGGGCATACTAGAAATCCCTCCTCATGCAGTACCTATTGTGAATAATATCACGTTTCAGGGTCGGGTGCAGGTAGAGTCCTGCTGAAGACTGCTGAAAATGACTTCGCCCAAGTCGGAGATCCGGGGCGATGCCCCTCTGGACTCCCGTTTTCAGCAACCTGCCAAGGTGGGCTTTTTGCCGTCCTCTGTAGCCTCACTACCCCTTGGGCCTCTTTCCTGTAATTATAGCCAGGGCGTGGGCAAAGGCACCATCCTGACGTTGTGGAATCCAGCCTCTTTGAGCCAGCGCGCCACCTCTTCCCCGGTCCGGTCGCCCCCACCGGGGTCGAAGGCTATGAGGGTGTACAGGTCCATCAGAGCATCCATCAACCTGCGCGCCGGGCTGGGGTCAATGCGCATGAAGTCCTGGATAATTATCTGGCCACCGGGCACCAGTGCCTCGTAGGTCCGCTGGAGCAGGCGGCGGCACGCCGGAGATAAGGGCAACATCGCTGTCCCGGCCCAGGTCCACCGTAAAGAAGTCACCTTCCACCAGACGGACCCTCTTCTGAAGGCCAGCCTGCTTCACCACTTGCCCGGCTATGGCTAGGGGCTCTCTCTGGTCTATGACCACCGATTGGAGCTTAGGGTTGGCCTGGCACAGAGCTATGCTGTAGCTGGCTCCACCGCCTCCCAGGTCCAGCAGCCGACGCTTATTGTTCAGGTCTACCGTCTTCACCAGCTGCTCTCCCTGGCCCGCCAGCGCCCGGTTGTGCTGCCCCCACATGTAGTTCCGCCAGTAGGTGGCTGTGTCCACGTACCCTGTCTCGAAAGGGAGCAACGTTTTCCCTTCCCGGATGAGCTGGTCCAGGCGGCCCCAGGTCTCCCAGTGGTTGGTGATGTGTAGCACCAGGTCACCCACGTACCTGTCGTTACCAGGCACCAATGACTGGGATGCCAGGGACGAGTTGGCGTACCTTTCACCCTGCCTGGCCAGCAGCCCCAGGACTATACAGGCGTCCAGGAGTGCCTGGACGTACCTGGGTGATGCCTTGATCTGGAGGGCCACCTGTTCGGCCGTTAGGCTGCCTTTGTCCAGCAGGGCGAACACGCCCAGCTTCATGCCAGCGCGCAGGATGGCCGAGTTCCAGAAGCTGCGGCTCAACTCGTTGATGCGCTCAGGGTCCAGATTGGCAACAGATGTCTCGCGGTGGCTTGTCATTGTGCAGTTCACGCCTCTAACAGGTTGCTAATATCACAAACGGTCATGTCATTCTGAGGGAACGAAGTGACCGAAGAACCTAAGGCATTCCATGTCTACTCCTGGAACGTGTTTTCATGCCGCTAACAAAACCACACCCAGGGCCAGCGGGACCAGCAAGAGCCACCCTCTCCTCACTGGGAGAGTCATCTCCTGTACATCGTGGCGGATTCGAAATGGACAGCATTGATGCAGCTTCCCTGCATGTGCTCAATCATTAGCTCTGATGTGCTCTTCATCTGCACGATGATTCGTCCTGGCTCGTCCGCTTCATAGCAGTAAAGGTTTCCGTCTGGCGTCACGTCGGTGAATTCTCGGTTGGTTAGGCCAACCGACTGTGGCGCGAACTGCCATTTCCCATGAGTAGTGAAGGTTCCGCCAACGGATATGACTGCTGTTGACGGGTCCTCGTTTTCATGTACGAACGCGAGTTGCTGGTCTCCTGACGGGTTTGCCACATCGGCCAAGAACCAATTGCCCTGGAGCGTGCCCCGAACATCTTGCATGACTGTCCCACACTTTGGCTCTACGGTTCGTGCAATCTTGGCGTAAAGCTCACTCCTTGTCTCATCATCGTAGAGATTTAAGGGGCAGACGATGTGAAGCGACCGGCCACCATATTGTTGTTGATTGGCGTACGCGAGGTTAGTTCTAAGGGCATAGACCCCAAAATCGAAGTTTCCTTGGAGGTCGCCTACCTCTCCCAGAACCGTTCCGGCGGCCACCTGGTGAACGAGTCTTCGGGCGCACACGTTGCCTGGGTTGACCGTCCACACCTCGCACTCGATGTCTCTAATCAGCTCCTTTACCGCGTCAGCCAACGTTTTGATGTGGATATAGTACCCAATCACGTCTTTGCATAGCGCAAAGAACATAGAGAACTCCCCTTGGTCTACGTCCTCCCCTCCCGACACTTCCATGATGAAGATGTCGCCTGGCGCCTTGAGAGGTATCTTTTTCGCAGACGTGCCTCCCGCGCTTATATGGAAGTACATATGCTCAGTGGGTAGCGTATGACCCGGAGGGCCAAGGTTTCCCAGCGGCGTAATCTGGTAGACCTCGTTCAGGTCGACGGGTGGAACCGTGAAGGTCTGGTCGGTGCATTCCGGTAGGGGGTTATTGGTATGCCCCCTAGGCTCGCTTGTGCTCTGAGCGGGTGGGTCCGCGGGCGTTGAGCCTGGTGTTGCTGCGGGAGTAGCAGTTGGAGTTAGCTGAACGGTCAGCGTTGGGGTAGCTGTCGGTGTGAGGTCGACAGCTTGTGAGGTCGGGGTGGGACTGGCTGTTGGTGGAGTAGTCGCCTCAAATGTCGGAGACAGAGTAGGTTCTGGCTTGGATGCCAATGTGGGGGTGTGTACTGGCGTGGGAGCAAGCGAAAGTGTAGGCGTCGGCTCTGGCTGCGTACAGGCTGCAAGCACAAATGCCCCCAATGCGACAAGAAAAGGCCACCGCAGTGCTCTTTGCACAGGACCGATTATATCATGCAGTCAGGGCTCACCCGAGCTCTCGAAGTAGGGTTGAGGGCTATGGGCCTCATCGCTCCTCGGTCTCTATGTCCGCACGCGAACTTGCCAAAAGGCCAGAAACGGCAAGTTGTTGTCCAGTAAGGACGCACACGTCCGGCATTACAATTAACCTATATCGGAGGGATCGTCGTCCAGGCGACGGTCGGCGGCTACCCAGAGGACATGGCGACCTACCTTGTGGGGTTGCATTGAGTCCTCCCCGCCTCTAGACTCGTCCGGAGCGGGATAGAGCAGCGGATGAGTTGTGAGTCAACTGACTCTTGCGCGTCTTGTCTACTGATACCGAACGCACGGAGGGGTGCCATGCCGGATGTCAACAGTCTGCTAGAGGAGCTTACCAACGCTTATGGCCCTTCCGGCTTCGAGGGACCCGTTAGAGCCATCGTTCAACGGGAGCTTGGGCCTCTGTGTAACCACATAGAAACCGACGGCATGGGCTCGCTAATCGGACGTCTTGACGGTGAGAGCGAGTCGCCCCGGATAATGCTGGGCGGTCACATGGACGAGTTAGGCCTCATGGTCAAGTACGTCACACCGGAAGGTTTCATCATGTTTCAGACCATCGGTGGATGGCTGGACCAGAGCCTCATCAACCAACGGTGGGTGATATTGACCCGGCGTGGGATAGTCAAAGGCATAACCGGGATCAAGACGGTGCATGTTATGACCCAGGAAGCTCGGAATCAAGTTTTCAAACGGGACGAGATGTTCATAGATGTTGGCGCGCGGAGCAAAGATGATGCCGAGGAGCGCCTGGGTATCCGGCCCGGAGACCCGATCGCCCCGGACAGCACCTTCGCCGTCCTCAATGGAGGAGATCTTTACATTGCCAAGGCGTGGGACGACCGCATTGGCGTTGGTCTTATGATAGAGATTATGCGAAGGCTTAGGTCCACTCCCCCGCCAAATACGGTCTTCGGGGTGGCCACCGTCCAGGAGGAGGTCGGCCTGCGGGGCGCCCATACCAGCAGCTACCTGGTGCAACCGGACATCGGGATCAATCTGGAGTCCGGCGTAGCCGGAGACTATCCCGGAATAAAGCGGGAGGAGGCCCAAGAGCGCGTAGGCGACGGGCCTACCATTTTCCTACACGACAGCTCGATGCTGCCCAACCTGAAGCTCCGTGACCTATTCCTCGATGTCGCCGAGGAAAGGAAGGTCCCTATCCAGTTCAACGTCCTCAGCGGCTACGGTGAAGACGGCGCCGAGATGCAGCGTGCCCACGGCGGTACGCCAACCGTCAACATAGCAGTCCCCGTGCGTTACCTCCACAGCCACAACGGAATCATCAGCAGGAACGACTTCGACCGTGCGGTTGACCTCGTCGTCGCAGTGGTGCAACGGCTGGACTCTACAATAGTGGATAGGCTCAAGAGGTTCGATTAGACGGAATCTTGCTGCGCAGGCATCGAGACGCGCTAATGCACCATTCTACTCGGTGCTTGGGTCGCCGTTAAGGTGGGGCGTTTCCAGAGCCATCACCTCACGACCCGCAGGAAGCTCTGCTTACCCACTCTTAGCAGGTCACCGGATTTGAGGTCTCCTAGCACCAGGTCGTCAGAGAACTTCTCCCCGTTCTTTTCCACAGCGCCCTGAGAGATAGTGGGCAAACCCTCACCCCCTTTGTCCCCCTCTCCCTTGTCAATGGAGAGGGGGAAGAAAAAGAACGAGGCGGGGGCACATCCCCCTTGCCCCCTGCCAGAGGGGTACTCCCCTCTGGACTCCCCTTTTCTACCAGCCTGCTAGAGCGTGTCCTGTGCCTTTCAAAGCAGACCAGATTCTTCGCTTCGCTCAGAATGACATAATGGGCACAAGTATAACGTTATCTAGGGGATACAAGCAGTAAGTAATTACGACTCTTTGATGGTCAAGAAACTGCGTCTACCAACACGAATAATGCTACCGAGCTTCACCTTCACCCACTCTTCGCGAACCTGCTGGCCATCGATTCGGATGGCTCCTTGGGCGAGCAGCCGCTTGGCCTCGTTTCTGGTTTTGACCAACTCGGCAAAGACTAGGAGGCGTATGATAGGAACCATATATACCCCCGTGCCGACCTCCCCTACCACCTCCAACTCCTCCACAGTGGATTCGCCTCTAACTATTCGGCGCTCCGCTTCTAGTTGCTGGCGCTCCAGAGCACGGATGGTATCCAAGGTAACAACAACCATCTCATCCGGCGCTTCCCCTCGCTGCACCACCCGCTCAAAATGCGCTTCGGCGTCCCTGACAGCGGCGGCATCGTGGAACTGGCCTGCTATCTCCCGCGCAAGCCGCTTCTTCAACTCCATGGGGTTGACCGAACCCGCGGCCAGCGCCTGCCGCATCTCCGCTATCTCCGCCACGTCCACGTCCGTCACCAGGTCGAAGTAGCTTACTATCAGGTCGTCCCGGATGGACATGACCTTGCCGTACATCTCCTGGGGCGGCTCATCCACGCCTATGTAGTTGCCCAGGCTTTTGCTCATCTTCAGCACGCCATCGGTGCCCACCAGCAGCGGCATAAGGAAGCACTGCTGGGGCCGTTGCCCCTCCATGGACTGTAGCTCTCTGCCCACCAGCAGGTTGAACTTCTGGTCCACGCCGCCGAACTCCACGTCGGACTTTACCGCTATGGAGTCGTAGGCCTGCATCAGGGGATACAGCAGCTCGGTGATGGCGATGGGGCGTCCCTCTTTATACCTCTTGCTGAAGTCCTCCCTCGCCAGGAACTGCGCCACGGTGAACCTGCTAGTCAGCCGGATTATCTTCTCTAGGTCAAACTTGCCAAACCACTCGCTCTGGTAGACAGCCTGGGTCTTCGACCTGTCCACCACTTTGAAAAGCTGTCGCATGTACGTCTCGGCGTTGGCCTCCACCTCGCTCTGCGTCAGCATTCTACGGGTGGCCGACATGCCGCTGGGGTCGCCGATACGGGCCGTCCAGTCGCCTACGATGAGTACCACCTGGTGCCCCAGCTCCTGGAGCTGCCTCAGCTTGCGCAGACCCACGGCGTGGCCCAGGTGGATGTCCGGGCTGCTAGGGTCAAACCCCATCTTCAGGCGCAGGGGCTTGCCGGCATTGAGGAGCTCCACGAACTCCTCCTCAATGATGATCTCGGCAACGCCGCGATGGAGGATGGTGTCGAGAGTTTTGGGGTCTAGTGTCATGTTGCTATCAGGCACAGGTCCTTAAGAATTGCCTAAAATACGCCGCGTCTCCTCCACATCCTTGTCTATCTGCGTCTTGAGTGCTTCGGCACTGTCGAAGGCCAACTCGTCTCTTAGCCGCTCCACGAACTCCAGGCGAACGGTTTTCTGGTACAGGTCTCCCCTAAAGTCCAGTAGGAAAGCCTCCACGGTCCTCTCCCCTCCCGACCCAAAGGTGGGGCGCGTGCCAATGCTGGTAGCCGCCTGGTATCGCTGCTGGTCAATGTAGAACCAGGTGGCGTAAATGCCGTCGCCAGGAAGCAGCAAGTCGTGGTCCACGGAGATGTTGGCCGTAGGATACCCCAGCACACTGCCACCACGCCCTGCTCCGTGGACTACCTCTCCCGTCAATGCATAGCGCCTCCCCAGCATCTGGGATGCCGTTGCCACGTCTCCTTGGGCCAGGGCGTTCCGCGTGGCGGTACTGCTGAAGCGCACTCCTCCATCCTCGTATGGCTGGGCCACCGTGACAGTGTAGCCCAGCTCCTTGCCCAACGCTTGCAGCACTTGAGGTGTTCCCTCCCGGTTGTGGCCCAGGGCAAAGTCCGGCCCCACCACCATGCCACGCATGCGCAGGTGGCGCTGTAGCATTGCAACGAACTCTCTGGCGGTTACGCGGGATACCTCCAACGTGAATGTTATGGGCACCACCGTTTCAATGCCTATCTCCTGTAGAAGGCGAACGCGCTCCTCCACGGTGGTGATGAGCCTTACTGGAGCCTCTGGCCTCAGTACTGAAACGGGATGGTTGCAAAAAGTAACAACGCCGGGAACACAGCCAGCCCGAGCAGCCTGGCGCATCAGCAGTTCCAGGAGATGCCTATGCCCCCGGTGAACGCCATCGAATACGCCCACCGTGAGAAAGGTCTCCCCGGGCGGCTTTACCCTGGCCAACTCCTCTTCCAGCAAAGTCATATCTACTGGGAAACGGCTACGTGCCCCGCGACTTTTCGTATGGCTTTGACCCGTTTCATCAGCTTATCGAAGTTTTCAAAGGTAAGAGACTGGGCTCCATCGGAGAGGGCAGTGTCAGGGTTGGGATGCACCTCCACCATCAAGGCATCGGCTCCCACCGCCACAGCCGCCATAGCCAGAGGGGTCACCAGATACCACTTGCCCGTCCCATGACTGGGATCCGCCACGATGGGCAGATGGCTCAGCCTCTTGATCACAGGGACAGCCGCCAGGTCCAGGGTATTCCGCGTGAGGTGTTCAAAGGTGCGAATGCCCCTTTCGCACAGCATAAGCTGCCGGTTACCCGTGGCCATGACATATTCCCCCGCCAGGAGCCAGTCCTCGTAGGTGGCCGCGAAACCACGCTTCAACATCACGGGCTTGCCCGCCTTCCCTACCTCCTCCAAGAGGACGAAGTTCTGCATGTTCCTGGCACCTATCTGGAGGATGTCGGCGTACCGGCTCACTAGGTCCACATCTCTGGTATCCATGACCTCGGTGATGACGGGCATTCCCGTCTCGGCGCGGGCCTGTTCGAGTAGCTTCAACCCATCTTCTCCAAGTCCCCTGAAGCTGTAAGGGGATGTCCGTGGCTTGAAAGCGCCACCGCGCAGGACGGTAGCACCGGCGACCTTCACCGCCCTGGCGGTGGCCATCATCTGCTCCTCCGATTCCACGGCGCAAGGCCCGGCCAACACCACAAGCTCCTCGCCGCCTATGGTTACGCCTCCAACCTTAATTACAGTGTTGGCCGGCTGGAACTCCCGGCCCGTCAGCTTATAGGGCCGGCTGATGCGCACCACCTCTCGCACACCGGCAAAAACCTCCAACTCATCCGCAAGCTCTGGGTAGGTCTGCCCCACAACGCCTATGACAATACGCTCTACCCCTTGCGACAGGTGCCCTTGCAGCCCTCGTTTGCCCAGGTGCTCTTGCACCCCTTGAATATTCTCAGCAGTGCAGTCCAGTTGCATTACTACTATCATGATTGTTGCCCCCAAACATTCGTTATCATTGTGAAGAACGCCAACCTGCCCCTTTCACGAAGGGACCTATCCCTCCGGTAATAGTAGAAGGGGGCCTCCCAGGCGTACCAGGCCAGCCTTACCCCATTCATTTATCTTTCCTCCGTACCACGTGACCGCAGATTAACAGCGCCCCTGAGGTAGACGTTGACCAGTTCATTGGCCTGTTTATCTGTATTTACCAGAACCAGCGTCCGAATACAACTGGGTAGGCCGTCTGGCACATCCATTTCGTGGGTATCCAAAAGGGCCACATGCTCCCAGCCCATCTGGCGGGCTGCCACCGCCGGAAACTCAGCATTCAGGTCCCGGGTGGTAGTGAAGATGGCTGCGGCTATGCTGTCCTTCTGCAAACTGTTGGCCTTCACCAACTCCTCCAGCATCTCGCGCGTAGCTTCCCGAATGGCCTCCTTGGTGTTTGCCGTGGCAGTGGTGGCACCTCGAAGTCCCCGGCATACAAGAGTCATCCTGCACCTCGATTCAATGGTTCGGGAGCGCCTCGCAATTCAGAGAGGAACCGGACCGCCCGGGCCACCGCCTCTCCATCAGGCGCGCTATCTATTACGTCGATCAAGGCGCTGCCCACCGCAACTCCATCCGCATACTGTCCTATCGCCTCCACGTGCTCCCGACGCGACACGCCAAAGCCCACCGCTACGGGAAGGCTGGTGTGGGCGCGGACCCGCTCCACCAATCCGAAAGCCTCCTGGGACAACTGGGCGCGGACACCCGTCACTCCCGCCAGGCTGACGCAGTAAATAAACCCGCTGGCCACGGCACAGGCGGCGGCGATACGCTGCTCCGTGCAGGTGGGGGCCAGCAGAGGAATCACATCTATGCCCCGCGACAAGCACTCCTCCCGGAGAGGTCCGGACTCTTCGGGGGGCAGGTCGACAACAATCATACCGTCCAGGCCCGCCCGCTGGGCCTCCACCGCAAATGTCTTGAGGCCAAGGGCGAGCAGCGGGTTATAGTATCCCATGAAAATGAGTGGCGTAGTGAGGCCTGCCCCACGCAGGCTGGAGCACAGGTCCAAGCAGCGCCTCAGGGTCACTCCCTGGCGCAGGGCATGGAAGCTCGCCTTCTGAATGGTAGCCCCATCGGCCAGCGGGTCGCTGAAGGGCACGCCCAGCTCAATGATGTCCGCGCCAGCCCTCGCCAGGGCCGGCACCAACTCCAGAGTGGTGGGCGTATCAGGAAAGCCCACGGTGACGAAAGGTATGATCCCCGTCCTGCCGCGGGCGGCCAGTTCTTGGAAGGTTTTCTGCAATCGGCGTGACCCCATGCGAATTCCTCAGACCGAAATGGCTACGGCAAAGGCCAAGGCGTTCTGCGCGCCGTGGGCCATGCAGCAGTTCCAAAGCGAACCGGTGCGGCGATAGAGCCACGCCAGCAGCATCCCTGACACAAAGGCCGGTAGCATGACCCCAGGCGCCAGGTGGGCCATGGCGAAGAGCATCGACGCAAAGCTGGCGCCTACCCAGAACCCCCAACGACCGGCGAACACGGGTAGCAGAAACCCACGGAAGAAAGACTCCTCTGCGACGGGCGCTACCACTACTATCAGCGCAAAAGCGGCAATCCGCTCAGGGTACGTCTTCATCAGCTCATCAGGTATGGGGGGTGGAGTCAGGCTGGCTAGCCCCAGAAGGTTCATAGTCGTTGTGTAGAGGAGGACAAAGGCCAGACTGGCTAGCAACACCAGCAAGGCGAGAGGAGTGCCTCTGCTGGTGGTTGCGCTTAGTCCCAGGGCCCGCCAGGACTGGCCGTATCTCCACGGCCCAAACCTCCAAACAGCTACCAGCAGCACCCCCTGCAATGCGGCGGAGAAAAGAAGGCTACTTCCTGGGATGGTCCCCCCCGACACGAGGAGTACCAGGGCAGCCACAAAAGCGAGAAGGGCAGTTACCCCAACCACCAGAGCCACAGCTTTAGCCGCGTCTCGGAGTGTCCAGGGGACTGTCATTCTGAGGCTTGCTTCCGTAGAATTCATTGGTGCGCTAGCCATGTGCAATGTAGAACGAATGTTAGCATGGCCGCCAATGTGTGACAATAGAAGCTGGGTGCCAGGGCCTTTCGCCGCCTTGAGCACGGCATCTCCGAATCACGTTGCGTCGGGGCTTGCCGAACCGTTGACCACGGCACATACTGGAAAGAATCCTGACGCACTATTCCAGGGCAGGAGGGTATGCATGGACACCGATTCCCTGAAAGTACCACCGGAAAATCTGACCACCTACTGTGACCCTGAAACCCTGGGGTTCCAGACCACCGAGGAGCTACCGCCCCTGGAAGGTACAGTAGGGCAGGACCGCGCCGTCAGTGCCCTGGAGTTCGGGCTGAAAGTGGATGCCCCCGGCTACAACATCTACGTAGTGGGGTACCCAGGCACGGGCCGCACCACAACTCTGAGCAACTTCCTCAACCAGGTCGCAGCAAATCGTCCGGTGCCCGACGACTGGTGCTACGTCCACAACTTCCACGACCCATTGCAGCCTGTGGCCGCGCGCCTCCCTGCTGGCACGGGTCGCCAGTTGGTCCAGGACATGGAGGAGCTGATCAGGGACAGCCAGCGAGACATACCCGCCGCCTTCGAGAGCGATACCTATCGGACCCGGGTAGAGGAGTCCTTGCAGGAGTTCCAACAAAAGCGAGAGGCGATCACCAAAGGGGTAGAGGCGACCGCCAGGCAAGAAGGGTTCATTGTACAGCCTTCGCCCACGGGCATAGTCACGACGCCCCTGAAGGACGACCAGCCGATTACCCGAGAGCAGTACAACCAGCTTCCCGAAGAGGAGAGGGCGGCCCTGCGAGAAAAGAGCGAGGCGCTCCAGGGTTTCATTGACCAGCGACTCACAGAGCTACGAAGCCTGGACAGGGATGCTACGAAGCGCCGGATAGAGGTGGACAGGGACGTGGTACGGGCCGTAATCAACCCTGCCATCAACGAGCTTAGAGAGAAATACAAGGACATCCCCACCCTGGTCCAATATCTGGATGCTGTGCGCCAGGACATTGCGGAACACGTGGACGACTTTCGCCGCATGGAGGACCAGCAGCCCCAACAGCAGACCATGGAAGCTGCCATGGCGCGGGAGTCCGCCGATGCGGAACGGTTCCTCCGGTATAAGGTCAATGTGCTGGTGGACAACGGCAATACCCTGGGAGCACCGGTTATCTTTGAGTACAGCCCCACCTACTACAACCTGTTTGGCCGGGTAGAGTACAGGCCCCGCTTCGGCACCGCCGCCACGGACCTGTCCATGATCCGCCCGGGAGCCATTCATCTGGCCAGCGGCGGGTACCTGGCCCTCCAGGCGCGGGACGTACTTTCCAATCCCCTGGTCTGGGAGACTCTCAAACGAGTGCTGCGCAGCCGCGAGGCCAGGATAGAGAACATAGGTGAGCAGTTAAGCGCCATCCCCACCGCCACTCTGAGGCCCCAGCCTATTCCGGTGCAGACCAAGATCATCCTTACGGGTACTCCCATGCTGTTCCACGCCCTCCAGGGAGTAGAAGAGGACTTCCGGAAGTTCTTCAAGGTCAAAGCGGACTTCGACATGTCGATGGAGCGTACCCCGGAAAACACACTCTTCTACGCCTCATTCGTCTGCAACCAGTGCAGGGACGCCGCCGTGCGTCCATTTGACAAGAACGCGGTAGCCAAGCTGGTGGAGTACGCCTCCAGACTGGTGGAGCACCAGGACAGGCTCACCACCCGCTTCATAGACATAGCAGACCTTATCACTGAGGCAGACCACTGGGCTAAAGAGGACAGCGGCAGCCGGCTGGTGACTGCACAGCACGTGACCAAGGCAATCCAGGAGCGCATCTATCGTTCCAACCTGCCAGAGGAGCGTCTACAGGAGTTCTTCAACGATGGCACTATCAAGATTGATACCGATGGAGCCGTGGTGGGCCAGATCAACGGCATGTCGGTATTAAACATGGGGGACTACGCCTTTGGCCGTCCGGTACGAATCATCGCCCGCACCGCTCTTGGCCGAGGCCAGGTATCCATTGACCGGGAGGCCCAGTTGACAGGACGGACCCACAACAAAGGCTTCTTTATCCTGACGGGATACGTCATGGGCAAGTATGGCCAGGATAAACCTCTGAGCTTCCGCAGCAGCATAGGCTTCGAGCAGACCTATGATGAGGTGGATGGCGACTCTGCTTCCTCCGCCGAGCTGTACTCCATGCTATCCAGTCTGGCGGGCGTGCCCATCCATCAGAGCATCGCCGTTACGGGCTCCGTGAACCAGCTGGGCGAAATCCAGGCCATAGGTGGGGCGACTTACAAGATCGAGGGTTTCTTTGGCGTCTGCAAGGCCAAGGGACTAACGGGACGCCAGGGTGTGATCATCCCCAGGGACAACATCAGGAACCTGGTGCTCCGTGAAGACGTGATCCAGGCTGTCCGCGACGGCAAGTTCACTGTCTACGCCGTGGACACCGTTGACCAGGGCATAGAGATACTGACCGGGATGCCAGCAGGGGACCCCGACGCCAGCGGACGCTACCCAGAAGGCACGCTGAACCACACCATTAGCAGGAACCTGGAGCAAATGGCCGCCAAAGCAAGTGAGGCAGGAGACAGAGGCGCCAGCGACCAGTCCCGTGGCCCGAGCGACACCCTCTCCTAATCAGGGCGTTTCACTACCATGCCTGCAAGCATGAACAGAGCCGGGGTAGCCAACAATAGGGTCGCAATTCCCGCAATCGTGACGATCAAGCCCGCGCCAATGGCCATGTCGGCTAGACCAAAGCCCATGACGGCCATGTTCAAGGCGGTCCTCAAGGTCAAGCCCGTGACATAAGTACTTCGGGCGCTAGCATATGCCTCTGGAGTCACAAAAAGGGCACTCTTCATCTCAGCATAATTGAGTTTAGTGGGCACGCCCGACACAAGAACCTCGCCTTTGATCGAAGTGCTATGTAACTCTATCGTCTTCGCCTGTGCCTCTGCCGTCTTGGCATCGGTGACCGGGGTGCCTTCCAGCGCGCCGAACTGGACGCCGTCCGGACCGGTCTTGATCTGCTCCGCCACAAGCGCTGCCTTTATCATCTCCTTGGCATCCAGCCCCTTCACAACAAAGAACAGGCCTCCGGCCAGCAGGCACAGTCCAATTGCCAGCGTCGCAACCCAAGGTAGGTGTCTCCTGAACAGATACTCCATACACTTGCCTCCATTCGATAACTCCTAGCGTACGCCAAGAAAGAGTTATATTAAGCCAAGAGTATACCATCAGGGCTATTCGGGCTGCTGTAGAAGCTGAAGGATGTTACCGTCCGGGTCTTTGAAGGTGGCCACCCAGCCACCCCACCCCTCCCGCTCCGGCGGACGGAGGAATGCTACATTCAGCTCCTTTAGCCGCTCATACTCCTGGTGAATGTCCCCCACCGCCAGGTTAACCATTACCCGATAGGGGTCCTTGGCCTCGCCAGAGACGCGTTCGTGCCTGCCGATGCTCAGCCTTACGTTCCCGAAACTGAAGGCAACGAACTCCGGCCTTACAGAATGGGGCGTCAATCCCAGGACATCCGAGTAGAACGCCACCAGCCGTGCCACATCATCGGTCCAGAGGATTACGCCCGCAACGCCTTCAATCATGTCATACTGCCACGCAAACCAACATCAAGTGGCCGCTGTGTGAAATTGCGTTTCTGATTGTACCACCGCCTTCGGGATAGTCAGCAGCGACTTGAGCTGCCGCTATCCCAGAAGGGCCTGACCTACCCGCCGGTAGATCGCGCCTCCGGGAGCAAGCTGGCTTTCCATTAGGCTCAAAAATGGCGTGGGCCAGTCTATCCAGCGCCACGGCTGTCATCCGGCCGTTCACCCGCCCCAACGTCAGATGCGCCGAGAAGGTCCGGGCCTCTCTGGCAAACCCCTGGACTTCCAGCGCCTCCTCCAGCAGATCATGGACCCTGAAGAGCGGCTCCATATCACCCTGAACCCCCAGCCATAGGACCCTGGGAGCACGCATGTGGGGGAACGCGCCAGCGCCGTGGACTTGGAGAGCGAAAGGCGATGTCCCTGCCACGGTGCTCCTCATGGAGGAGAGAATGCCCGCAACCTGCTCTTCAGAAGCGTTCCCCAGGAACTTCAGCGTCAGGTGAACACCCTCTCCCCTGACCCAGCGAATTCCGGTAATCCCGTGCCGGCGGAGCTCCCCTACGGTCTCGCTGATGTACCTCAGAACCTCATCCGGCAGTTCCACGGCGATGAACAGCCGAAGGGTGCTAGCCATCTCCCACAGCATCCCCCCCAATTCCCAGCAGCTTCATGGCGTTGCCGCCCAGAATGGCATCCTTTTCGTAGTCAGGAAGGGAAGCTGCCCTGATCTGCCGGATGATGCGGCCCGGCTTCACCAGGGGATAGTCGGAGCCAAACAGTATGGAGCCGGGGCGAGCCAGACGCGGCGCAACGGAGAATATCGACGCCCGGTACAGAAGAGGGGAGGCCGCGCTGTCGAAATATACGTTGGCCAGGGCCGAGTGAACCTCTGGCATCAGGTTGTAGAAGGGCAGGCCGCCGCCCCAGTGGGCGCAGACAATAGGAATGTCCTGGTACCGCTCAACGAAGCGCATCAACACTGGAGGCGTGATAGACCCTTTGCCGGGGTAGTGGTGGCCCACGGGTTCCGAGGAGTGGGTCAGCAGAATAAGCTGAAGAGAACGCAGCACATCCATGAAAGGCCCCATTGCCTCCGGTGAAGCAAGGTCTAGGCCCTGGGTGTCAGGGTGTAGCTCTCCCACGCCCCTGGCTCCCTGGCGAGCGCACCGCTCCACCTCTCGTAGGGCGTCTTCTCCCCATGCCGGGTTTGTCGAGCAGAAGGGCACCAGACGCCGCGGGTATCTGGCCGCCGAATCCAGCAGGTAGTCGTTGGACAAGCGGGCTATCTCCGGGTTGGTCCACCCTATGCCCAGGGTTACGGCCATGGCCACCCCGGCCTCGTCCATGGCGGCTATCAACTCCTCGGCGGTGGCCATAGGCGCTTGCGGGTCGGCGAACAGCGCCGCCAGGGTAGCATCCCGGGCGATAAGCGTTGCGGCCCCGGATGATGGCCGGCGGAAAGACGTGGGTGTGGAAGTCAATGATCATGGTGAGGAGCGGCGCTGGGGCTATGGCAAGAAAGCTGACAACGTCAACAATTCGCTAGCTGTGCTGTAGGAGTTCAAACTCCGGCGTGGGCAACGGCTCATAACCTCGGCGGGCGTATTCAATGAACCTATCACCTACCTTCCAAACAAGCCACTGAACCGTCAGTCGAAAACATGTCGTCACAAAACTATCATACAATCAGCGGTCTGTAGATAGAGACGGCTCTTTCTACACCACTTCCTTCTCTGAAGCATACCCCAACCACCGCAGAAAACGGTAAATGGACACTTTCTCCACTCATGGACACTCCCTCTGCACTATTGGTATAATCTGCTGAACCGTAAAAAGGATACGCAATGGCAGCAGTACCTGGGAAGATGCAAAGCACGCGTTCTCTTTCTCAAAGCGCCGCCTCTACTGCCTTGAACACACCGCAGCTACGCCGCACCGCCAGGGTGCTGCGCAGGGACATCCTCCTGACCATCGCCGAGGCGGGCAGCGGCCATCCCGGAGGCTCCCTTTCCGAGTTGGAGACTCTGGTCGCCCTGTACTACTGCGTGCTCCAGCATGACCCCAAAACCCCTTCATGGCCAGACCGGGACCGGTTTATCCTAAGCAAAGGCCATGCCTGCCCGGGCCTTTACGCCGTCCTGGCCCACCAAGACTACTTTCCTCTGAAAGACCTGAGCACCTTCCGCAAGTTCGGAAGCCACCTGCAAGGGCATGCCCACGTCGGAACACCCGGCGTGGAGATGTCTTCCGGCTCGCTGGGCATGGGCCTATCTTTTGCCACCGGCGTGGCCCTGGCGGGCCGGATGGATGGCCGCTCATACCGGACCTACGCACTCCTGGGCGACGGCGAGTGCGACGAGGGACAAGTGTGGGAGGCTGCAATGGCCGCTGCCCACTACAAGGTTGACACCCTGACGGCCATCGTGGACCGGAACGGCATCCAGAACGACCGGTTCACCCATGAGGTGATGGAGTTGGAGCCATTGGCCGACAAGTGGCGCGCCTTCGGCTGGCGAGTGCTTCAGCCTAACGGGCACAGCTTTCCTGCGCTGCTCCGGGCCTTCCATCAAGCCAGCGAGACCAAGGGCAAGCCCACGGTAATCATCGCCCACACCGTCAAGGGCAAGGGCGTGAGCTTCATGGAGAACAACCCGGCGTTCCACGGAAAAGCCCCATCAAAGGATCAACTGGCCCAGGCCCTTCAAGAGCTGGGCTATTCCAGCGCTGAGGCGGCCTCGGCCATGCGGGACATTGGCCTCTCGCTAGAGAAAATCACCGAGGTAGTGAACATCCTGGATAAGCTGGCACCAGCCCAGAGCAAGGGAGCGTAAGCGTGACAACGGCAGTCACCAGAGAGGTTTTCGGGCAAACCCTCGTCGAACTGGGCCGCCAAGACCCCAACATCGTGGTGGTTGGTGGCGACCTGAACGCCTCTACCTTTGCCAACCTCTTCGCCAAAGAGTTTCCCCAGCGCTTCTTCGACTTGGGGCCGGCGGAGCAGAACATCATGAGCATGGCCGCAGGGTTCGCCTCCACTGGCAAGACCGTCTTTGCCACTACATTCGCCGTGTTCAGCACCAGCCGCCCCTACGACCAGATAAGAATTGGCATTGCTCAGGCCCGTGCCAACGTGAAGATAGTGGGCAGCCACGCAGGCATAATCACGGGAGATGACGGAATATCGGCCCAGTCCATTGAAGACGTGGCGCTGATGTGCGCCCTGCCGGGGTTGACGGTCATAGTCCCGGCAGACGGCCCTGAGACGGCGGAGGCTGTGCGCACAGCCTCCCGGGAGCACGGGCCTTTCTACATCCGCGTCTCCCGCCCTGCCACACCCGTGGTCCACACCAACAGCTGGCAGTTCCGGCTGGGAAAAGCGGAGACGCTACGCCCCGGCAACGACGTGTCCATAATCGCCTGCGGCATTATGGTGGCGGCGGCACTGGAGGCGGCGGATAACCTGGCTAAGGCGGGGGTCCAGTGCCGGGTCATCAACATGTCCACATTACAACCTCTGGATGAGGCTGCGGTGGTCAAGGCCGCTACAGAGACCGGGGCCCTGGTGACAGCGGAGGAGCACTATATCCACGGGGGCCTAGGGAGCCTGGTGTCCCAGGCAGCCAGTCGCGCCGCCGCCGTCCCTGTTGAGATGGTTGCTCTGGACCGTTACGCCGAGTCCGGTAGGTCAGATCAACTGCTGGTCAAGTACGGCCTTACGCCCAGCGACGTGGAACAGGCGGTTCGCCGAGCGCTGGCCAGAAAGAGCGCTCGTCCTCCCAAGCCCTGACGCCCAAACCTAGCGCAGAGTCAAAACCCCCGACTAAAGTCGGGGGTTTTGATATTGTTGAGCCCACCTTTAGCTCTGACCAGCCCCAGGGGCACGGAACGACAGGTTGTTGCACCTCTCACACGTATCCTGCGGTATCAGCCCCCAGCGCATTAGGTACCCAAAAACAAAGCAGCCGGTGCAGAACCCAAGCACGGCCTCCAGTGCCGCGAAGAAGACCAGCACCCCCAGCACCCCATACGCCGCCACGGGCAGTTGGAAAACGTAGTAAAGGAGCAGCGAGGCTATGGAGAACCCGAGTCCCACGGCCTGGGCAAACTGCTTGGGGGGGCCAGCTACAGGCCGAACCGGATTGCCCAGCAATGGCACTAGAACTCTGGTGGCCAGGCTCCCCATAACGCTTAGGCTTGGCCCGGTAAAGACTCTGGCTAGAAACTCGTAGGCCATGATGAAGAGGAGCCAGGGGACCTGGAACAGAATGATGGCCAAGGCCAGCACCACCACCATGCCTGCCACCATCCTGGCAGCCACGTCGTTGGCCGGGTGTGGAAAGCTGAAAACCTGAGAGATTTTGCTAGACGTCACCTGCGTACTCATATAGTAATTTCAACCTCTTGGGAGCAACATGATACTTCCTGTACCGCTCATCCTGAGCACCGTCGAAGGACATGAGCGGTACTTCCCCTCCGCTCGTATGGTTCGACAAGCTCACCACGAGCGGAGCATTGTGAGGCGCTTATTCGCAAGCCGGGGGATAGCTCCCCCTACGTACAGGCGCAGGCGGAACGGTTCCAGAATGCCACCGTGCCGAATCACCACCACACCTTCCCCTCCGCCTCTAGCTCCAGCTCGGCGTAGCTCTTGCTCCACAGGCCGGTGCTCAGATACTTCCAACCGCCATCGGCCAGAAGGCAGACGATGTCACCACGCTCCATCCGCTGGGCCACCCGCAAAGCGCAGGCAACCACAGCGCCAGAGGACACCCCGGCAAATATGCCTTCCTTGTGCATGAGCTCCTTGGTCATCTTAAAGGCATCTTCGCTGGAGATCAGGAAGCTGCCATCCAGCAAAGACTTGTCCAGAACAGGTGGGACGAACCCCTCCTCCAGGCTGCGTAGGCCCGATATGGAGTCGTCCGGCTGGGGGACCGCGGCCACAACCCTTATCTTGGGGTTGTGCTCTTTCAACCTGCGGCCTGTGCCCGTGAGAGTACCCCCAGTACCCAAGCCTGCCACAAAAACGTCAACATCTGGAATAGCCTCAATGATCTCTCTGCCCGTTCCATCGTAGTGAGCCAGAGGATTGGCCGGATTGCCGTACTGGTATGGCATAAAGTACGGGCCTGCCCTGGCCATCATCTGCTGCGCTACCGTTATAGAGCCATTGGTGCCACCTCTCCAGTCGGAGAAGTGTATCTGGACATCGAAGGCCTGCAAAAGTTGGATACGCTCCTGGCTTACGTTCTTGGGCATCACCACTTCCACCCGGTATCCCTTGAGCCGGCCAATCATGGCCAGGGAGATGCCCGTGTTGCCGCTGGTAGGCTCCAGGATCACCTTGTCGGGGGTGAGCGTCCCGTCTGCCTCCGCCTGCTCGATCATGGTAAGGGCGATGCGGTCTTTGACGCTGCCCGTTGGGTTGCTTCCCTCCAGCTTGGCGAACAGCCGGATCCCGGGCTTGGGCGACAGGTAGGGCAACTCCACCAGCGGAGTGTTCCCAATGAGGCTCAGAACGCCGGGCCTCGCCCCTTTTCCGTCGGACATCTTTGTGGAGTTCCCAGCATCAGAGCGCCGCGCAGACAACTCGCCCTGCTGCGTTGTTCCCTGGATACGCATCTCTAGTCACCAGCCGCCACGCCCTCAGCATGAGGCAGGCCGCAGAACTCCTCGTAGTCAATGAGCTCAGTAACGGTAGGATTATCGCCGCACACAGGGCAACTGGGGTTGCGCCGCACCTTCACCTGCCGGAACTCCATGTTCAATGCATCGAACAGAAGCAGTCGGCCCGTGAGGGTTTCTCCCAGACCCAAAATCAGCTTGATTGTCTCCACGGCCTGGATAGAGCCAACGATGCCCGGCAGCACTCCCAAGACCCCTGCCTCGGCGCAGTTGGGAACCATTCCAGGCGGAGGCGGCGTAGGATATAGGCAGCGGTAGCACCCTTGCCCTGGCACAAACGTGGCGGCCTGGCCCTCGAAAAGGAAGATGCTGCCGTGGACACAGGGCTTCCCCAGCATCACAGTGGCGTCGTTCACCAGGTAGCGGGTTGGGAAGTTGTCACTGCCGTCCACCACTATGTCATATGGGCGCAGCACCTCTAGGGCGTTCTCCGAGCTAAGCTGGACTCGGTGCTGGACTACCTGCACGTCCGGGTTGATATCGGCAATGGTCTCCGCGGCGGACTCCGCTTTAAGCCGGCCAATGTCACGCGTGTGGTGCAGTATCTGGCGCTGAAGGTTGGTGATGTCCACCACATCGAAGTCCACAATGCCCAGTGTGCCTACGCCCGCAGCCGCCAGGTAAAGGGCCACAGGAGAACCCAGGCCACCCGCTCCTATGAGCAGCACCTTGGCATCCAGGAGCTCCCTCTGCCCCTTTCCACCGATCTGGGGCATGATGATATGGCGACTGTACCGCTTCGCCTGTTCCGGTGTGAAAACCCTTGCCTGTACCACTAACGTCAACCCCTTTCAACTGCTGCTTCTATTTGATTGGATGCCGCAGCGCCCGCTACGATGCACTCGCGCCTTTTTACCTTCTGCTTACAGGACACAAAAAACCCCGAACTCACCCGCTCAGTCGCATCCGACCAAACAACGGTTCTCGGGGTTCCAAGGCGTTCTGGTAAGGAGGTGGCCTTAGATGTAGTACATCCCGCGGCTGGCCAAGTGCTGCTGGCGCACCGCCAGGTCAGCTATGCTTGTCCCGCTCAGGACGTTGTGAACTGTTGCTTCTACGGTCTGCCAAACCTCGCGTTGAGCACACGCGCCGGAAAGCGTACACTCATCCGGATCCTCAATACAGACCAAGGGCGTTCCCATCCCTTCCAGCTTATCGATTAACGTTCCTAAACTTATGTCGCTGGGCACCATGGCAAGAATGTGCCCTCCCTGGGGGCCACGCCTGCTGCGGATAAACCCCAGCTTCTGGAGGGTGGCCAGAACCTGGTCCAGGTAAGGCTCAGGGATAGCCTGGCGACCAGCTATCACAGAGGTGGACACTGGCCCGTCTCCTGCATACTGCGCCAGGTCCACCAAGGCCCGCACCCCGTAGTCTACCCTCATTGGCACCCGCATCTTGCCACCCCTCTACACTCCAACAGCATAAGAAAGTATACTATCGGCCTTGAAGCAAATCAAGTTTCGTAGTATAGTCATTCGTTGTGGCGCCTTGCGGTCCGCTGCAGGCCAGCTTTCTCGGCGGAACAACGGACCCGTTTGTGGAACGCCTGCAAAACCCTTGTTGAGGTAGACGACACGCCTATGGACAGCATAACCCTAGAAGCCGAAACCAGAGTCGTAACCGGCAAGCAGGTCACGGCACTGCGCCGCCAGGGCATTACGCCCATCCACCTGTATGGAAAGGGTGTGCCCTCCGCGGCCCTGCAAGCCAGTTCCTCTGCCCTTCAGAGGGTGGTGATCCGAGCGGGAAAGAACGCGCCGGTATCCCTATCTGTCGCCGGCGGCACGGAAACGCACCTTGCTTTCATCAGAGAGATTCAGCGACACCCCCTCACGGAGGCCATCCTGCATGTAGATTTCTACCAGGTGTCCATGGCCGAGGTCATGCGGGCACAGGTGCCCGTGTATCTCATTGGGGAGGCTCCCGCGACTCGTTCCCTGAACGGGACATTGTTCCCCGCGCTCCGCTTCATTGAGGTGGAGTGCCTGCCCCCGGACCTGCCCCAGTATGTGGAGATAGACGTGTCGGGGCTGACGGACTTTGAGCAGGCGATATACGTCTCCAGCCTTAACCTGGGTGATGCCGTGACAATTCTTACCGCTCCCGGCGAGCTCATCGCTCGTGTCAACGCGCCAAGGGTTGCGGCGGAGGGGGTGGCAGTGGCGGAAGAGACGGAGGGGGCAGAAGCCGCCGAGGTCGCGGGGACAGAAGAGACGGAGCAAGAACAAGAAGAGGGGGAGTAGGGGAAGGAGACTCAAGGACTATTCCGGGACCCCCATCCCCTCGTCAATACCAAACCCCTGAGTTGGCGCCTGCTTCAAGAAGGAAGCTGCGCCCCCGCAAACCTGGGATACCCACGAAGGAACTCCTCCACGGCCTGCGCCTTCCGGCCCTCCAGTTGGGCTTGCCTCACTCCCAGAAGCCCTTCCCCCGTAGCTATAGCCACACCGAAGGCGCTGCCCCTGGGCAAGGCCACCACCTGACCTGGAGGAGCTGCAGGCGCTCCTCCGTCCACCGCAGCGCCCTCCAGGATTCTCAACCGCTTCCCCTCCCAGCGGGTGTAGCAGCCAGGCCAAGGTTGTAAGGCGCGCAAGCGCCGCTCCAGGACAGTGGCGGGTAGCGACCAGTCCATATCCCCGTCTTCTTTGGTGTAAAGCCGGGTAGTGGTGGCCATCGCTGCATTCTGGGGAACGGACGTCATGGCACCAGCCACCCACTCCGGCAAGACCTCCAACAAAAGCTCGGCGCCCAGACGGAACAGCCGGTGGGTAAGTTCCCCAGCGGTCTCGTGGGGCAAGATGGCTGTCCGCCGCTGGGCAAGGATGTTGCCCGTGTCCATGCCTTCGTCCAAGAGCATCACCGTGACGCCGGTAACGGACTCTCCCTCCAGAAGAGCTGTTATCACCGGGGAAGGGCCGCGGTACTTGGGCAGCAGCGAAGGGTGAATGTTCAACACGCCCCGGGGCGGGATGGCCAGCACCTCCGGGGGCAGGATTCTGCCGTAGGCCGCCACAATGATGACCTCCGGTTGCAGCGACGCCAGCTCCCTCACAGCCTCCTCGCGCCTCAAGGAACGGGGCTGGAACACAGGCAGCCCACGACTCATGGCATAGGTCTTCACTGGGGGCGGCGCAGGCTGACGGCCACGTCCCGCAGGCTGGTCCGGCCGGGTGTATACCCCCACCACCTGGAAGCCACCGGAAAGAAGACCATCCAGCACCGGCAGAGCAAAATCGGGGGTCCCCATGAAGAGTGCTCTCATAGTTTACCTGGTGCCTATTCTATGGGAAAAGTGCGCCTGCAAACAACGGTTCGACTCGGTCAAAAACCGTCGGAAAATCCGCCAATTCCCGCCTTGCACCCCCCCAATGCCCTGGGTGGTATCGTGTCCCCTGACCCGCATCTTATCCCTTTCGCAACGCGCCGCAACAGGCGGCTCCAGGAACAGAGGACGTATGGCTTCAGGCCCCCAACAGATTTGGGAGACGAGTCTGGGACAGATCCAGCTCCAAGTCCCTCGATCCAGCTATGATACCTGGTTCAGAGGGACTCAGGGCATTGTCTTGGAGGAGGATTCCCTGACCATCGCCGTGGCTACCTCTTTTGCCGCGGAATGGTTGGAGAGGCGCATGTCCTCTCTTATTCACAAGACTGTTGCCGAGGTAGCGGCTCGGTCTCTTCGTGTCCGCTTCCAGGTTGTATCAGTCCACGAGAGACCAAACCAGGCCAATAGCGAAACTCCAGCGCTGGCGAGGCCACCTTTGTTTTCCGAGGACGAGGTCCCCCTCATGCCGCCAGACGGCTCAGTGTCAACCAACGATGTCCTCAACCGCCGGTACACCTTCGCTAACTTCGTCGTTGGGAAAGACAACCAGCTAGCCCACGCTGCTGCTGCTGCTGTGGCAGACCATCCCGGCCAGCACTACAACCCTCTTTTTATCTACTCCGGCGTGGGCCTGGGTAAAACCCACCTCCTGCACGCCATTGCCTCGCAGGTGACGAAAATGAACTTGGCGCCGGTCTACGTTACAGCGGAGCGGTTCACAAATGAGTTCATCGTAGCAATCCGGGAACGGAAGACCGAAGGCTTCCGGGCCAAGTACCGCAGCGCCGACGTACTGCTTGTGGACGACATTCAGTTCTTGGCCGGCAAGGAGCAGACCCAGGAGGGGTTCTTCCACACCTTCAACGAGCTGCACAACGCCAACCGGCAGATTGTCATTGCCTGCGACCGCCCCCCCAGTTCAGTAGCGCTCCTGGAGGACCGGCTGCGCTCCCGCTTCGAAGGCGGGCTCATTGCCGATATCCAGCCACCCCAACTGGAAACAAGACTGGCTATTCTGCACTCCAAAGCCAGATCCATGGGGGTTGATCTCAGCGGCGATGTTGCCCTGAACATTGCGCGGCGTGCCGCGCACAGCATTAGGGAACTGGAGGGCTACCTCAACCGTGTCGTGGCCATGGCACAGTTCCTTGGCATGGCCATTTCTCCCGAGGTTGTAGACATCGCGCTTGCCTCCCTCGGCCAGGAGCCCACGGCTCCCTCCGTTACCGCAATAGAGGTCGTCCAGCATGTAGCCACGTACTACAAAATCTCTCCGGCTACCCTTTGCACCCGGCCTCAAGACCATAAGACTACTTCACCACAACGGGTCACCATGTATATTCTCCGTAGCGTCCTTAACCAACCTCCCCGGGAAATCGGCTTCCTTCTAGGCAAGTGGCATGAGAGAACAGTCCGCAACACCCTGCGACAATTATCTGCTGAGGCTACCCAAAGCGGCCCGGTTGCTACCGAGATCCAACAAATCGTCGCAGGGCTCACCGTTCCTCTCAGCTAGGCGGCAACTGGCCAAGCCTGTTCCAGCACAATTCCAGTAGGTTCCATACACAGCAGCCTAGCCCCAAGCTGTATTCCACCATTTCCACTAACGCCGCTATTACCGCTATTATTAAACTAAGGGACTGTATATATATGTATGACATTCATACGGTTACTATATCGGGAGGGAAGGGTGGAAATGGAAGTGTTAGCTTCCGGAGGGAGAGATATATCCCACGGGGTGGACCCGATGGAGGATATGGTGGCAGAGGTGGGGATGTGGTTTTCCTTGGGACGGATTCAGTCTGCGACCTGTCGCACTTGGTTGGAGTTAAAGCTGTAGAGGGTGATAATGCAGGGTCAGGAGCTGGAGCCAAACGAAGTGGCAGAGATGGCCATCCACGGGTTATAAAGGTGCCTCTAGGGACAGTGATATGGGAGAAGAGTCGTCTTGGAATGGCATGTGTAGGAGAGGTTGTCGGTGAAGGGGATGCTCTTGTCGCGGCACACGGGGGGCATGGAGGCAGTGGGAACATCCGGTTTGCGACGCCGACAAATAGGACTCCCTGGCTGGCAGAGGAGGGACTGCCGGGCGAGCAGAAGGAGATTATCCTGGAGTTGCGGATGGTGATAGACGCCGGCATCACAGGGCAACCCAACGCAGGCAAGTCACAGTTCCTCCAAGCAGTGTCCAAGGCACATCCAGAGGTTGCCAACTACCCCTTCACAACGACTCAGCCTGTGCCGGCGGTGGTAACGCATGGATGGAAAGAGGTTGTCATGGTGGAACTGCCTGGAATAGTGGCAGGAGCGAATCAGGGCCGCGGCCTGGGCGGTAGCTTTCTTCGGCACCTTTGGCGTGCCCGAGTGATCGTCCATCTCCTGGATGGTTCTGCTGAGGACCCCGTGGGCGCGGTGAAGGAAGTAAACGCGGAGGTGGGTGATTTTGAGGCATCCTTTTTGCAAAAGCCGCAGCTTATAGTTGTGAACAAGATAGACCTGCCAGAGGTACGTGCGCGTATCCCGGCGCTCCGACGACAGCTAGCCAGGTACGGGGTAGCCAGGCACTTCATCTCAGCACAGACAGGGGAGGGAATTGAAGAGTTGGTTGAGCAGCTATTCAAGCTGCGCGGGGAGACGCCCGCGCCAACTCCACTTCCTCCACCCGCAGAGGTACCAGTGCTTCACCCAGGTAGCCCGACAAGGCCGCAGGTAGTCAGGGATGGGCAGGTGTTTGTGGTATTATCCCCCCAAGCTGAACGGCTGGTCAGGCTTCCGGACCTGCGGCGGTTCCAGGCAAGGCTCCAGCTTCGCCGGGCGTTGGCCCTGCTAGGTGTTGCCAGGGCACTGGAAGAAGCGGGGGCGCAGTCGGGGGACACGGTCAGGATAGGAGTCGTGGAGATGAAGTGGGAGTGACATGCGTGTAGGCGTTTTGGGCGGCACCTTTGACCCCATTCATATCGCCCACCTTATCCTGGCGGAGGAGGCCCGGGTGTGCCTGGACCTGGAGGAGGTGGTGTTTGTTGTCACGGGAGCACCGTGGATGAAGGCCGGCTACACCGTCGTTCCAGCAGACCTGCGCCTCCAGATGGTCAGCCTGGCAGTGACCGCCAACCCCTTCTTCAGGGCCTCGGCGGTGGAGGTGGAGCGGCCTGGGCCAACCTACACGGTTGACACTCTGGATGCCCTCCGCCAGGAGTGGGGATCCGAGACGGAGGTGTTCTTCCTTCTGGGGATGGACGCCCTGGTGGACCTGCCGCGCTGGAAGGATCCTGAGCGGTTCCTTGAACTGTGCAGGCCAGTGGTCTTCGCCCGGTCAGGGCGTGATACGTCTGGCCTGGACGACGTGGAAGCTCAGTTGCCCGGCCTAAAGAAGAGGGTTAGGGTACTGGACGGCCTGGCCCTCAGCATAAGCAGCACGGAGATACGGCAGCGCGTTGCCCAGGGAAGGTCCATCCGGTATCTGGTCCCGGCGGAGGTAGAGCGGTTCATAGTGGAGCACAGCCTGTACCGAAGCAAGTCGCAGCCATAGAAGGCCAAGGGAGGCACCAAAGGTGACATCCTCAAAGCAAATGCAGCAAACCACAAGCGCAGCCCGTGAAGTGGCTGGCATCCTCCTGGCCCAGGGGGCCGTGAGCATCAACGCGGTCAATCCCTTTGTGTACGCATCAGGGGCCATCGGCCCCATCTACTGCGACCTTCGGCTTCTTATGGCATACCCAAAGATGAGGGAGCGAATAACCGAGTTGCTGGTGACGCGGATTAGGGAAACCTGCCCGGTGGAGGCGCTGGATGTTGTGGCTGGAGTTGCCACGGCGGGCATCCCGTGGGCGGCCTGGGTTGCCGACAAGTTGAACAAGCCAATGGCCTATGTTCGTGACGCACCCAAGGGCCACGGGAAGGGCCAGCAGGTGGAAGGCGGCGTCGCGCCTGGCCAGGTCTCCATAGTCATTGAGGACCTCACAAATCAGGGCGGCAGCGCCCTTACTGCGGTGGCAGCCCTGCGCGAGGTGGGGGCCGCGGTCGACTATTGCTTCAGCATCCTTGCGTATGAGTTCCCTCAGACGGCAGAGGCGTTCCGCGCGGCGGGCGCTGAATTGTCCTCGCTGTGTGGCCTCTCCACACTGCTGGAGGTTGCTACCGCCAGCGGCCAGATAGATTCCGAGGCGGAGCAGGCAGTGCAGGCGTGGTGGAGGAAAGGGTCCGTGGTGGCAAAGCGAGAATAGCCAGGATGGGCGAAGGCTAACTAGCTAGCTCATGATGCTATACTCCCAGGGACACCATCCCGGCAAACCGTGTATGTATATTAGGAGGAACTAATGATTGGTCTAATAGGCGGAACGGGACCCGAAGGCCGAGGCCTGGCGCTGCGCTTTGCCCTGGCAGGTGAGAAGGTGTTCATAGGCTCCCGGAGCCAGGAGCGAGGCCAGCAGATCGCCGAGGAACTGGGCCAGCTTGCTCCTTCCGCTTCCAACTCCATCAGCGGCGGCACCAACGAGGAGGCCTCTTCTCAGGGAGATGTGGTGCTCATCACCACACCCTACGAAGGGCAGAAAGATACCCTGGAGGCACTACGGCCAAGGCTGACAGGCAAGATAGTGGTCAGCGTGATAGCTCCCATGGCCTTCGAAAGAGGCCGTGCCAGGGCCATTGAAGTGCCCGAGGGGTCGGCGGCCCTGCAGGCCAAATCGCTACTGCCCGAGGCGACGGTAGTTGGAGCCTTCCAGAACATGTCCGCCGAGGACCTCCTGGTCCCGGACAAGTCGGTGGACTGCGATGTTGTCGTGTGCGCCGATGACTCGGAGGCAAGGCAAGCCGTCATGGCGCTGGCCGAGAAGATCAAGGGTGTGAGAGGTGTGAACGGGGGCGGGCTGGCCAACGCCCGTTACGTCGAAGAGTTGACAGTGCTGCTCATAAGCATCAACAGGAACTACAAGATTCACGCATCCATCCGGATCACGGGATTGTAGGAGCAAGACAGGCCTCGCCCCGACTACAAGCCCAAGGGGCCGCTTGAAGGCGGCTCCATGACTTGTGATGAGGACCATTTACCTGAGAATGCCCGCGCGAAAGGTAGTCGCTAGCCTGTTTCGGAGCCGCCCAGCATGACTGACACCGCTAACACGCCTCGCGTTACCGGCCTTTTCGTATTCTTTGCCGCCCTCTTCGTCACCCTGCTCATCGTCTCCAACGTCATCGCAGTCAAGATAATTGAGGTTGGAGGGCGCATCCTACCCGCGGCCATAGTCCTCTTTCCCATCACCTACGTCCTGGGCGACATCCTGACAGAGGTATACGGCTTCCGCTTTGCCCGCCGGGTCATCTGGCTCGGGTTCCTGTGCAACGCCGTTGCTGTGGTGGGCTTCTGGGTTGGCGGGATGCTTCCAGCAGCTCCATTCTGGCAGGACCAGGACTCCTACAGCGCCATTCTGGGGTATACGCCGCGCTTGCTGGGGGCCTCCTTCGCAGGCTACCTGGTGGGCGAGTTCTCCAACTCCATTGTCCTCTCTCGATTGAAGGTTGCTACTCGGGGACGCTGGCTCTGGATGCGTACCATTGGTTCCACCATCGTGGGCCAGGGCATGGACTCCGCCGTTTTCATCACCCTGGCCTTTGCGGGTACGCCCGCCGGCGCTGCCTTGGGGGAGCTGGTTCTGACCCAGTGGATTGTCAAGGTGGTGTACGAGGCGGCGGTGACGCCATTGACCTACGCCGTGGTGGCGTGGGTGAAGCGCCACGAGGGCATTGACACCTATGACCGCCAGGTCTCGCTGAACCCACTGGCCTTCCTGCGCTAAGTGGCGCGCCGCCGAGAACAAGGCTTCATTCCGGAGTGTTACATGCATGTTACAGAGGAGTTAACAGCTTGTTACAGGAATCGCAATGGGTGCAGTGCCTACCGGCCTGGCGCATCCTGGGGGCGGAAGCGGTAACCCACGTTCCACACAGTTTCTATGTAGGTCTGGCCTGTGTCTTCAATCTTGCTACGCAGTCGCCTTACGTGGACATCCACAGTACGGGTGCCGCCAAAGTAGTCGTACTCCCATATCTGATTTAGCAGTTGCTCTCGGGTGAAGACGCGTCCAGGGTTAGATGCAAGCATACACAGGAGCTGGTACTCTTTGAATGTCAAAAGGACCTTTTCTCCTCGGTTGAACACCTCGTACCGGTCCAGGTTGATGCGCATGTCCCCCGCGTGGAGAACGTTCTCACCCTCCTCTACCACATCCGGACTGGCGTGTTGCCTGGCCTGCCGGATCCTGGCGGTAACTTCGCCCACAGCAGGAGGCACAACAAAGAAGTCGGCAGCGCCCCAAGAGATTTCGTACTTTGTCAGGCGGTTGGTTGGCAGGCCGCAAAGTAGAGGCAGGCCAAGCCTCTTGCATCGCTCCGTCACTGGAAGCAGCGTACTCAGATCGTCCGTACCCAGATCTACCAGGACCGCGTCTAATGAGACCGTAGAACCGGTGTCTGGCACCGTCTCCATGGTGGAGGCAAGGGTATAAGAGATCTTCTCCTCCGCCAACCTCTGAAGGAGTACAGCATTGGGCTCTCTTTCGGCAGTTATCAGTAGTACGTTGTACATGGGTCCGCAGCTACTCCGGGCAACTGATGGTTAGTATATCAGAACTCCTGGCTCGTCCCGTTTCCAGCTATACGTAGGGAGCCGCCGGGGCAAACACGAACACCCGCAGACCAAACGGGGCCGCCATTTTTGACAGATTCAGCGCCCTTCTGATAGACTTTATTATGTAACCAAAGGGAGGGATTCCAAGCTAGGGACCCGCACCTTCCACCAAGGTGTGAGAGCTTATTTTTTGTTCTTCACAACTGGATTCAGGATAGCGATGACGATGCGGGGGAGGTGGATGTAGTGCGCTCTTACTTAATTGCTCGCATAATTGGAGCAGCGTTGCTGGGTGTGGGAGGCTGGCAAGCCGGCCAGATGGCGGCAGAGGCTTGGGGATTGCCTGGGTATCTCCCGTGGGCCACTGCCGGCACAGCAGCGGGCCTGATTATGGGCGGCCTCATCACCCCGTACATAACGATTGTGCCCTTCCTGCGCGTCCTGCGGGCATTTCAGGAAACCCAAGCCTCTCGTATCCTTGCTGTCGTCCTGGGGCTTGTCATGGGCCTGGTCCTTGCCCTTCTTGTGTCAGTGCCGCTGGCCCGCATTTCCGGCTGGCCCGGCATCTGGGTCCCCATAGCCCTGAGTGCGCTTTTCGGGATAACTGGGGCGCTGGTGGCTTTGGGCCGGGAGCGCGACCTGTTACAGGTCCTGCCCCAGGGAAATGGCTCTCCGCGGGCCAACGGGCGGTACGACGGACAGATCATCATGGATACCAGCGCTATTATTGATGGCCGTATTGCCGACATCAGCCAGACAGGGTTTGTCCACGGCACGCTGGTCATTCCTCGCTTTGTCCTGGACGAGCTACGCCACATCGCCGACTCCAGCGATTCATTGCGACGGAACCGGGGACGCCGCGGCCTGGAGATGCTCAACAAGCTGCGAAAAGAGGCCGTCGTCCCCGTTCAGGTGACGGACTTTGACCAGTGGGACGGCATGGAGGTGGATGCCAAGCTGGTAAAGCTGGCCAAGAGTCTTGGAGCGCCCATCTTGACCACCGACTTCAATCTGAACCGGGTGGCGGAGATCCAGGGGGTGCGGGTGCTGAACGTTAACGAGCTGGCCAACGCTCTCAAGTCCGTGGTCCTGCCAGGCGAGGAGCTGCGGGTGCACGTTATCCAGGAAGGCAAAGAGGCTGGGCAGGGAGTGGGCTTCCTTGACGATGGCACCATGGTGGTGGTTGAGAACGGCCGGCGTTATGTTGATAACACCGTAGACGTAGCTGTGACGCGGGTGCTCCAGACGGCGGCCGGGCGCCTCGTTTTTGCCCAGACCAGGGACCGATAGTATGTCAACATTCGCCAGGCCTCAGCCCGGCGAGAGCCAGGACCACCGTGCCGGTGCTATCATTGTGGCGGCAGGACAGAGCAGCCGCATGAGTGGGGTAGACAAGCTCTTTTTGCCCATTCTGGGTATCCCTCTTATCGCCCATACGCTGGCCGCTTTTGAGGCGGCGACCTCCATTCAGAGCGTTATACTGGTGCTCAGCCCTGCTAACCTCGAACAAGGCGCGGCCATAGTGCGGGAGCAAGGCTTTGCCAAGGTGCACAAGGTCTGCCTCGGTGGAGAGAGTCGCCAGGACTCGGTGCGCCAGGGACTGGAGCATCTTGCGCCGCACCCCTGGGTGATGGTCCACGATGGCGCTCGACCTTGCGTGGAGCCGGAGCTCATCGAACGAGGGCTGGAGGAGGCGGCACGCTGGGGATCGGCGGTTGCGGCGGTGCCGGTGAAGGATACGATAAAGGTAGTTGGCGACCAGGGAATGGTCATGGAGACTCCGGACCGGCGGAAGCTGTGGGCGGTACAGACCCCTCAGATATTCTCCTGGGAGGTGTTGCATCGGGCGTACCAGCAGCAGGATTTCAACGCCACGGACGACGCCACTCTGGTAGAGCGGCTGGGCCATCCGGGGCACATCTTTTTCGGCTCGTATGGCAACATCAAGGTAACGACAAGAGAAGACGTGCTAGTGGCCGAGACGCTGCTCCGGCGCCGGGAAGGACTGGCAGTGTGAGGGTGGGAATAGGCTACGATGCCCACAGGCTGGTGGCAAGCAGGCCCCTTATCCTGGGCGGCATAGTTGTCCCATACGGCCTGGGACTGGCTGGTCACAGCGATGGCGACGTGGCGCTCCACGCTATCATAGACGCCCTCCTGGGCGCAGCCGCTCTGGGGGACATTGGGAACCACTTTCCATCGGACGACCCTCAATACGAAAGCATCACCAGCCTTTTTCTGCTGGCCCGGGTACGCGACCTGCTGGCCGACCACGGGTGGCAGGTGCGGAACGTGGATGCTACAATTGTGGCCGAGCGCCCCCGCCTGGCACCCTATATTCAGCAGATGCGCCAGGCTGTGGGTGCGTCCTTGCATATGGGGACTGAGCTGATAAGCATCAAAGCTACCACCACCGACGGCATGGGATTTGCTGGCAGCGAAGAGGGGATAGCGGCCCAGGCCATCGCGCTCATCGAGCCTGTCCAATGAAACTGTACGACACTCTCTCCGGAACCAAGAAGGAGTTCGCCCCCGCCGCGGACGAGGTGCGGATGTACGTCTGCGGGCCTAACCTGTACGGTCCCTGCCATGTGGGCCACGCCTTTTCATACGTTGTCTTCGACGTGCTGCGCCGCTACCTAGAGCACAAGGGCTACCGTGTGCAGCACGTGCAGAACTTCACGGACATAGAAGACCGCATTATTGAGGTGGCCCGGCAGCAAAGCCGCACCATATCCGACCTGGCCGAGCAGTACATTCAGAGGTTTCTCCAGGAGATGGACGCCCTGGGCGTCCAGCGGGCGCACCACTACATCAGGGCCACGGAGTACATCGGCCGCATGATAGAGATAGTCCAGGCCCTGGTGGCCAACGGGCACGCCTACACGGCGGACGGTGACGTCTACTTCCGCGTCCGCAGCACCCCTGCCTACGGGCAACTCTCCAGACGGTCCCTGGACGAGATGGAGGCCGGTGCACGCATTGAGGTGGACGTCCGCAAGGAAGACCCCATGGACTTCGTGCTTTGGAAGGCCGCCAAAGAGGGCGAGCCATCCTGGCCCAGCCCCTGGGGCCTTGGCCGTCCCGGCTGGCACATCGAGTGCACCGCCATGGCCACAAGTCTTCTGGGCGAACAGCTGGACATCCACGGCGGCGGCCAGGACGTTGTTTTTCCCCACCACGAGAACGAGATTGCCCAGTCGGAGGCTTACACCGGCGTCACGCCATTTGTCCGCTTCTGGGTGCACAACGGCCTCCTGCGCCTGGCTGAAAGCGATGATGAGAAGATGACCCGGCACCAGGGCAACTTCGTAAGCTGCCAGGATGCCCTGGCCCGCTACCATCCAGACGCCATACGCCTAGTCCTGCTCTCCTCGCACTACCGCAGCCCACGGGCTTATAGCGAAGACGAGATCGTGGCCCAGCAGCGTGCAATGGAGCGTATGCTCACGGCGCTCAGGGATAGTAACCCCACAGGAGACGAGACCCTGGCGGTGGAGGAGTACCAGCTTCGGTTCGAGGAGGCGATGGACGATGACCTCAACACGCCGCGGGCCTTGGCTGTGCTCTTTGACCTGGCGCGGGACATCAACCGGGGCCGGGAAGAGAGCAAGGACGTGCGCCCTGCCCAGGAGTTGCTTCGCAAGCTGGCAGGCGTGATCGGGATCACCTTTGCGACCCCGCAAGGCCAGGACAACGTCGGCGCACAGCCCTTCGTGGATCTGCTGATAGAGGTACGCTCCGAGCTTCGGGCGGCGCGGCAGTTCGCCCTGGCCGACTCCATCCGTGCCCGGCTGACGCAGATGGGCGTGGCCCTGGAGGACTCGGCCCAGGGGACTACGTGGCGTTTCCAGCAGCCTGACCCCACCTGATGCGTTGTCCCCCGCTCGCATGGTTCGACAACCTTGGTTGACATTGCACAACAAATAGCATCCGCTAGCGGGTGAAAGTAACGTGTAACAATGAGGCCACCATTCGTGACCTGTACACGCTTCGAGAAGCTGCTCCTTGTGTGTGGCGCGACTAAACCCACCTTCAGTCATTCAATGTACATCTCAAGGAGTCCTTTTACAGTTGACCGCCCCCAGTCTTGGTTATAGAGCCCTTTCTCTACAGACTTCTTGAAACTGCCACATTCCCATTCCAAAGGCGAATCCACCGATCCATGCTTAACGGGGTTGTAGTGGATGTAATCACAGCAAGCGTAGCTAGAGGCTGTGATGGAAGGTCGCGGGAGCGGACTCAGTCTTACCCGCCCGCCACGGCGGGCACAATGCTAAGCTCGTCGCCAGCCTTGGTGGCGGTCTGCAACCCCTGGAGGAAACGCACGTCCTCTCCGTTGAGGTAAACGTTTACAAAGTAGCGGAGGTCGCCCGACTCATCGCACAGGCGCTCTTTGATGCCCGGGAACCGGGAGTCCAACAGGTTGATGCTCTCCTGGACGTTGGAGGCATCTATATCTACCTGTGGCTCGCCATTGGTCACCTTTCGTAGCGGGCCTGGGATTCGCACATTGACACCCATACGATCAACCCTCCTGACGCGGTTTCTATCAGAAACTGGAACCCTAACTAGGCTGAACTCCTATTGTAACGCAAATGCGGCGACGCTTCAGCCCTCCACAACGTCGCCGCTGACCGGGTCAACCCTGACGCCTGACAGAGTCACCCACTCCAGACCGCGCTCAATCTCGGGCTCGTCGCCAATCAGCTCCAGCACCACCCATCCCATGCCCTCTCGCACGTCGGCGCGACGTATGTTTGTGACTACCTGGAACCTCTTGCCCAGTTGGTAAATAACGGGCTCGGTGATAAGGTCTTTCGGAAAGGTGAACTTTACTCGTTTGGTGGCCATACTGCTCCCCCTGATTGCAATCCAAGTAATACGCTGGAATGAGGCAGGACTCCGCGCCCCTTTAGGCCAAGGTCTTCGCCCGCATCGCCTCTTCAAAGGCAGCCATGGTGGGCTGGGTGCGCACGGGATTGACCACGTCGCTCACGGCCTCCAGTGTCTTGAGGCCGTTGCCGGTGATGAACGCCACGGTCAACTCGTCCGGCTTGATCCGGCCCTGCTTCACCAGCTGCTTTAGCCCGTATACCACCACGCCGCCCGCCGTCTCGGAGAAAATGCCTTCCGTTTCCGCCAGGAGCTTCATCCCGCGGGCGATATCCTCCTCCGGAATGGCAACGGCGCTGCCTTCCGAATCCTGGATGGTCTTGAGGGCGAAGAAGCCGTCGGCGGGGTTGCCGATGGCCAGCGACTTGGCGATGGTGTTAGGGCGCACTGGCCGGACGTGCAAAGTGCCTGCGTTGTACGCTTCCACGATGGGCGAGCACCCCTCCGGCTGAGCCAGATGCATTTTGGTGCCCACTTTCCCAATGAGGCCCAGAGAGGAGAACTCGTGCATACCCTTCCAAATCTTGGTGAACATGGAGCCGGAGGCCGCGGGCACCACGGCGTGGTCAGGAGCACGCCAGCCCAGTTGCTCCGCCACCTCGTAGCCCATTGTCTTGCTTCCCTCAGCGTAGTAGGGGCGGATGTTGATGTTCACGAAGGCCCAAGGGTAGTTATCGGCCACCTCGGAGCACAGCCGGTTCACCTCGTCATAAGAGCCATCCACGGCAACCAGCGTGGGGTTGTAGATAGCCGCGCCTATGACCTTGCCCTGCTCCAGGTCCGCGGGGATGAACACGTACGACTTCATCCCGGCCCGGGCGGCGTGGGCGGCCACGCTGCACGCCAGGTTTCCCGTGGAGGCGCAGGCCAGGGTGTCAAAGCCAAACTCCAGGGCCTTGGTAGCGGCCACTGTCACCACCCGGTCCTTGAAAGAGTAGGAAGGGTTGACGGCGTCGTTCTTGATGTACAGGTTTTCCAGGCCCAAGAGCTTGCCCAGGTTGTGGCAGCGGATCAATGGCGTAAAACCGGAGTTGATGTCCACGGCGTTGGCAGCATCTATTGGCAGCAGGTCCTGGTAGCGCAGCATGGAAAGCGGGCCCTTGGTAATCCGCTCTCTGCTGATGACTCTGGCGATGGCGTCATAGTCGTAGACCACCTCCAGAGGGCCAAAGCAGAAGTCGCAGACGTTGAGCGGCTGGATGGGGTACTCCCGACTACATGAGCGGCATTTCAGAGCCGTAACGTATGGCAAGGCCCTACTCTCCTTCGACCATCCCACTAGCCCTCTTCCTGGCCAGGAAGGGGGTAAGATAGATATCTGGGGGATACCCCCAGACCCCCACCAAAGGGGCTGTGCCCCTCTGGACTCCCGCTTTTCAGCAGCGTGTTAGGCTAGCGTGCTTTTTGGGTTTGGATCAGTGGCTATGGCTGTTGTGTGGCTTATGGTAATTATAGCAGCGATAGGTGTCAAGGAAACTGGCCTTTGGCTTGCTTGCCGCCGGCATGGCCTTGGTCTAAGCTGATGGGCGGGTTGTGTCTAATCTGGTGGGTATCAGCGGGATTAGGAGGCACAGATGATATACGAGTTCAGGATATACGAGACTCTGCCCGGCAAGGTAGACGCCTTGGTACAGCGGTTCAAGAAGGTCAACATGCCAGTACTGGAGAAACATGGAATAAAGCTGATAGGCGTGTGGATACCTCAGGAAGCGGACCAGTTCGCCTACATGGTCGCCTTCGAAAGCGAAGAGCACAGGGTAGAGGCATGGCAGGCGTTCAACCAGGACCCGGACTTCCGTGAACCCTATGCCGAGGAGAACAGGACGGACAAGGTATTCAACCGCACTCCGGTAAGAGCGGTACTTGCGCCCACTGACTTCTCGCCAATGGGCTGAGTCGTAGCGCAGCCCAGAGTTCCTCTTTTTTGCTCCTGTGCCTCATGCCTGATAGAATCGGCCTGGACATTACTTTCCTCGTCAGGAGGAACCGTCTGTGAACAAGGTGGTGCCATCCTTTGCCCAGGCCGTGGCCGATGTCCCCAATGGCGCTGGCATAATGATAGGCGGCTTTGGCGGCCCCGGTGGCATGCCTCAATATCTGATCGTGGCGCTGCGGGACCACTCCTTCCCGCTTACAGGGAGCCGGTGCGTCAGCCTTATCGTCACTGACGTGGCCGTTATTGAAGTGACGCCTTCAGGGCTGCTGCTTTTGGAGGTGGCCCCGGACTGGACGCCCCAATGGGTGCAGGACATCACGGAGCCACGCCTGGCCCTGGCTGCCAGCCTGAAAGAGATGGAGATTTGACCGCTGGATGTCCCATGCTTGATCAAAGAACCCCAACCCCTTTCCCCTTGCCAACCAGCACAAAAGAGTGTACTAATAGCACGCATTGTTACGCGTAAGGAGGAACGCATGACTACTGAGGCACCACCGGCTGATATGCAGGTTGCCGACTACATTCTGTCCCGGCTAACGTCCTATCTTGGGAACCGGCCCGACTACTTCGCCGCCTTTATTGATGGCAATGTGCGTGGTGAAGGATGGCTCCCCGCTGAGGCTTTCTTCGCCCTCAGCACGCCCGTGGCGCGCAAGACCACCAAGGTGTCTGCGGTCAGAGGAAAATCCCAGGGCAGCGCCAAGTTCGACCCAGACCTGGAGATAGACATAGACCACGAGTATCACCAGCTTGCGGTAATCCCGGCGCTGGCCACCGCTGACCGCCCATTGTCGGCCCAGCTGGACAACGAACTGGCCGAGGCGTTCCAGTGGGTGACCAAGCTGAAGGCCCGCTCGATGCTGTACCTTGTGGCCTTCCCCAGTAGCCTTGAGGACAGCGATTGGAAGGCAGCCCTGGACAAAGCCGCCCAGCAATATCACGTCAAACCGTTTGGGCAGATGGAGTTCATGATCCCGCGGGCACCGAAACCATTGATCAGGGCCGCCGTTGCCCTCTTCATGGAGGAGTCCCGCGTGCCTGAGAAGCCCACGCAGGGCGCCGAATAGCGGTGCTTTCGTGTGTATAACCAAGGCCCCCGGGCAACCGGGGGCCTTGATCTGTTTCGCCCCCGCTACGCATGGCCCTGCTAACCAGTTGAGGTATGTCCCGCTTATCTCATTCCATAAGTCCAGTTTTGTAGGGACCCTCGATTTTCGTTCGTTCTAAGTTCGTGATACGCGGAGGGCACCACCTGGCTGTGCTCACCCGAGGACAGGAGAGGCTAATTAGGAAAAGCGAACCACCGCCTGTATAATCATTTCCCAAACCGGCTGAAGATAAAGAGTGGACGACCAGGAAGACCGCTTCTTGGCTTGTAGAAGCGCCTGTAGGAGAAAATGGCGGAGGGATCAGTCCCAAGAAACGCCGTCCTGTCACGGTTGCAAGTGCTCAGTCCCTTGAGGGAGCGGAACTTCGCACTGCTCATGGCAGGTCGAACCACCTCCAACATGGGCCGAAGTATGCGAGTATTCGCTCGCGCCTGGCTGGTGTTGGAGCTGACAGGTTCCCCATTTCTGCTGGGTGTGGTCACGGCATCTCTGGCCTGGCCCACGATGTTTATGCCTTTCTTTGCAGGGGTCTTAGCGGACAGGATCGACAGGCGGAAGCTCCTCCTCTACACGGAGTTCCTGCTGGTGGTGCTGCGGGCCGCCGTCTCTGTAGACATCATGCTTGGGTACGTGGAGTGGTGGCACCTCATGGTGTCCGCCGTCCTGAGTGGGACGATCCAGTCCTTCGGCCGCACGGGCCACCAGGCCATACTGGGAAACGTGGTAGCGAAGGAAGACCTTCCAAAGGCCGTTGCAATCGATTCCGTCGCCCAACACTGGCCCAACGCCGCAGGGTTGCTCGTGGCCACCATCTTTATTGCAACCATCGGCGTAGCAGGTGTCTTCTGGATTACGACCTTTGGACAGCTGGTTACCGGAATCACCCTCCTCCTGATGCACTGGAAATATCAGGAACCAACGGAGGCACGGCAGGGACGTAACTTCCGGCGTGACTTCATAGACGGCTTCAAGTACATACGAGGTGAGTCCGTGCTGCTGGGCATGGTCCTCATCGGTGCGGCCGCCACTCTTTTCGGTGGCGCCATCCAGTTCCTCATGCCGTTTTTCGCCAGGGATATCCTGGGCGTGGGGGCCCAGGGACTGGGGGTGCTCCTGTTATTTAGCTCCTTAGGCGTCTCTATTGGGTCGTTGGTGGTGATGAGCCTTAGCAGCATCCCGCGCCGAGGGCTTTTGCTCATGCTTGCGGTCATATTCGGTACCCTCATAAGGGTTGGATTCTCCCAATCCGAGATTTATTACCTTTCCCTGGGCCTCGTGTTTGGCATGGGGCTGTTCAACACCCTTCGCATGACTATGGTACGCATGATGATGCAAATCATGGCCCCAGACCATCTAAGAGGGCGGGTCATGGCCCTCCAAGTCTCCATCCAGGGCCTTTCCTGGATCGGCGTTCTGGTCCTGGGCGGCCTTGCCGAGTTCGTCGGTGCTGCGAACACGGTGCTCATTGGGGCTCTTGTGTCTGGATTTGTCTCGCTGACCATCTTCGCGAGAATGCGCAGCCTCAGAGAATTCCGATAACATCCGGCCTGGAATCCATGGTGAATCTGGGGGTAGCTCAGTGCATTGAGCAATGCACATAAAGCTACTGTGGGTAGGGGTTAGGCCTAATCACCTTCGCCATTACATATATAGCTCCATGATAGCGACGGTGGAGTCCGTCACCGTTGGCGGAAGGCTTGGAACACCCGTGGTGGCCGGTCCGCATGGAGTGGGGCACTGGGTCGGCGAGCCAGGAGGATAGAGGCTGCCGCCAACACCAACGTCGTTCTTTCCGCCTCCCAGCCCTGAAACGTTTTGTGCAAGGCCGACCGCACCACTCCTCATGTCAGCGCAAAGGTTGAGCCGCTGGGGGTCTTCTGCACCTCTATGCGCACAGGGAAGGCGTCCTTCACCTCTTCCATGTGGGTGATTACCAGGATGCACTCAAAGTCCTCTGAGATGGACTGGATCACCTCCAGGATTCGCTCCCGGCCCGCGGCGTCCTGGGTGCCGAACCCCTCGTCCATAAACAGCGTGGGCAGCGGTGCGCCGGCACGGTGTGCCAGCAGCTTGGACAGCCCGATGCGCAGCGCCAGGTTGATGCGGAAGGCTTCGCCGCCGCTGAAGGTCTCATAGCTGCGGGTGCCCAGGGGGTCGGACACCTTTATCTCCAGGGTCTCCACCGGCTCACCACGCTGGCTCTCCCGCTGCGTCTCCAGCTTCAGATGCATCGTGTTGTCCGTCATGCGGGCCAGCAGCCGATTGGCCTCCGCCTCCAGCTCTGGGATAGCGGCCTCCACCAGAAGGGCCTGCACTCCCGTCCTGCCAAAGGCAATCGCCAGTTGGTCGAAGGTCTCGCGTTCCTGGGACGTGGCCTTCAGCGTGGCCTCCGCCTCGGCGATCTTGCTCTCCGTCTCCCTGTACTCCTTGAGCCGCGCTTCCAAGAACCCGCGGCGCGACACCTGCTCCTGCAGCTGTGCCTGAACCGTTTGCTGCGCTGCTACCAGGCTCGCTAGTTGTTGCTCCAGGGCCTGGAATGCCTGCACCTCCAGGTGCGCCGCTGACATTTGCTGCTCCGCCTGGGCTATGGCCTCTTGCCTGCGTTGGGCCAGGGCCATGACGTGTCCCAGATTCTCCCGCTCTTTGGGCAGTCCTTCAATAGCCTGTTGTAGAGAACGGTGTTCCTCATCGGATGGGGCCAGCTTCTGAATGGCGTCCTTGACCTCTTGATGTCCCGCCGGGTCGTATCCCAGCCGTGCCAGTTCCTGGGAAAGGAGGGCTAGCTCTGCCGGTGCCTTCCCGGCTTCGTTAAGCTGCTGGGTCAAGGTGGCGATAAGGCCATGCAGGCGACGGCGGTTTTCCCCTAGCTCCTTCTCCTCGCGCTCCACGGTGGCGGTCCCGACTCGGTGTCGGGACTCCAGGTCTCGCAACGTGGCATCGTTTTGCCGATACTGGCTGGCTAGCAGCTTCCCCTGGGTCGCGTATTCTGCCTGGATGTACTCCCTTCCTCCCTCCCCCAGCGCCGTGCCACACAGAGGACAGCGCCCATCCCCCTGGGCCAGCATATCCACCTTTTGGCGCAGGCCATCCATCTCCTGGCGGAGCCTCTGGTTCTCCGCTTGCAGCGTCTGCTGCTGGACTTGCGCTTCCTGAAGCTCCGTGCGCTTGGCCTGCCAGGCGATCTGCTGCTCCTCTATGCCCGAAAGCCTCCCCTGAGCCTCGGCGAGTGCTTGCTCCAGGGAAGGTCCCGACTCTAGTCGGGACTGCAACGGCCCCTGACGCTCCTGAAGTCGCGCGTATGGTCCGACCAGGCGGTTCAGCTCCTCGTCCCGTCCCCGCAGCTCCACCAGGCGGCGGTACGCCTGGACGATCTCGGTCTCCCTGGCGACCAGGGCCTCCCACACCAGGATGCGCTGGCTGTGCTGCGAGGCCTGGGCCTGCAACGAGTCCAACTCCTGGCGGGATGCATCCCTCTGGCGGCCCAACTCCTCCAGCTCTTGCTGCCGCCGTCGCATCGCAGCCACCTGCTCCCGCACAGTCGCTATCTCTTGCTCGGCCTTCGCCAACTCGGTCCTGGCCTTGTCCAGGGCAGCCTCAACCACGGGCAACTCCCCTTCATACTCGGGACGCCGGGCGAGATCCTGACTCCACGCCTGCACCTGGCCCTGGCCCTGTTGAACTTCAGCGGCCAGCTCCCGGGCTTTCTGGCGCGCCCTCTCCTGAAGGCGTTCGTACAGGTCCAGGCCCAGGATCTTCCCCAGGACACGCTGTCGTTCTGCGGGACGCTGGGTGGTGAACTCATCGGCGCGGCCCTGTACAAGGAAGGCGCTGTTGACGAACGTGCCGTAGTCCATTCCCACCAGCTTCTCTATTGCGCTTTCCGTTTCGCGCACCGAGTTGCCGCTGACGCTCCGGAATTCCATATCGGCGATGGCCAAATGAAGCTCCAGAGAGGTCTGTCCTGCCCGAGCTCCCTTCCCGCGACTGTAGCGACGTATCACCCTGTACCGCTGGCCGCCTTGAGCTTTGGTGCCGCCTGCCAGGAACTCCAGTTCAACGCGCATGTCCTGTTCGCCCAGGTGCACCAGCTCCTCCTGGGGCTTGTGCACCGCATCTCCCCACAGCGCCCAGGTCATGGCGTCCAGCAGCGACGATTTGCCGTGGCCGTTGGCGCCGCACAGGCAGGCTATATGGATGCCTTCCAGGTGGAGAGTGGGCACGTCCATCCTATAGCACTTGAAGTTTTCCAGGGTGAGTTTGAGGGGGATCATGGCGGTGCCATTCTAGCACGGGGCAAGTCGCCAGTACGGGCTTGGCGGTGATTCTGGCCAGATAATTGCCCCGGGTCGAATCCCGCTTTTGCAAATTTCGGGGATTCGTGTATGATATGCCTCAAATCATAAGGAGGGGTACAAAATGAAAGCAGGGATAATGTTACCAACCTACGCCCGGTGGTTCCGGGGTGATGCCATCTGGGCCACTTGCGAGAAGGCCAAAGAGATAGGCCTGGACTCGCTCTGTTTTTATGACCACGTCATGTTCACTCCGAAACAATACGTGGGCTACGGTAATGGGTACATGGACATATGGACTGCCATATCGTATGTGATCGCAGTGACCAACGTGCAGGGCTGGAAGCCGATCCTGACCAACTCGGTAGTCGTAGTACCGTATCGCCCTCCAATCCAGCAGGGCAAAGTCATTGCTACGGTGGACTCTCTATCCGGTGGGCGGGTAATGGTAGGCGCAGGCAGCGGATACAATGAGAACGAGTTTACAGCCCTGAGCCTCAATGTAAAGGAGAGGGGCGACATGACTGACGAGTACCTGGCGTGCATGAAGGAGCTATGGACCCACCCGGTGTCTTCCTTCCACGGCAAGTACGCAAACTTCGACGAGATGACGGTATCCGTGCGTCCCGTCTCTCAGCCCTATCCTCCCGTGCTGTACGGGTCTCACGGTGCCAGGCCCCGCCGGCGTATAGCAGAGAGGTACCAGGGGGTGATTCAGGGGCCAGGACGGACTGTGGAGTCTCAGCACACTTTTGAAACAGACATGGCCGACCTGACCAAGCTATGGAAGGAACATGGGCGTACAGGCAAGCCATACATCCAAGCCGGCATTGGAGGGCAAATAACCACGGACAGAAGCCAAGCAGGACAGGCCATAGTGAAGGGCATTGTACCTGAAGGCCCGGAGGGCCAATACATTAGAGAAGGTGCGACGCGGCCCAATAGGATGGAAGAGGGCCAGGAAAGGCCCTACGTCTCCACCTTTACCCAATTCCATGTGGACACCGTAATCGAGGACATTCGAAGGGCGGATGCCGCGGGTGTGGATATGGTCATTTTTAACCTGCCGTCTTACAAGTTTGGTGATCTTGACAACCAGGGCATGCAGCTCCAGCAGATGGAGATTCTTGCCGAGCATGTCCTGCCCAAGATCCCCAGGGACACGAAGCCCGTTGAGATGGACTTCGATGGCAAAACGGTCACGCCCTGGACGTAACTCCTGGAGATTGGGAAAGCGCCTGACCACGCAATCTATTGGTGGGCCGGCCCAACTACCGGCAGGATATGAGCGCAAGAAGGGGGTGTTTCCTCTGCTTACGAGGGCGCCCCCTTCTTTGTCCCTATTGCGAGGTCAACCCTCTGAGTCGACTATCTTCCTCCGCGACCCCAGCTATGTTGACGGTGGCGCAGCCCTTGGCGTGGGTGGATTGCACAAGGGGCGGGAAATTATGGCGATAGCTACACATTAGTGCCGGTAAAGGAATTGCCTGCTCCATGCGAATGGTGATTTGGCTCGCAGGTAGAAGACTTCTGGCCTCGTGGCCTGTGGAAGCAGCGCTGGGCGTAGGAGTGTTGGTCATAGTAACACTCATCTCCTTGGTGAGCCTGCGCTCACAATCCATGGCCGAGGCCGGGCTCCACTACGCACTGGCTACCCGCTCGTCCCAGATAGAGCGGGCGGCGCAACTGGTGGTGCAGGACCGTCCACTGGGGTTCCAGGACTACCAGGACCTGAGTGCGGCGGTCGAGAAGGCATTCGAGAACAATCTCGACTGGCTCCCAGTGACAGTTTCTCCGGCGGGACAGTCCCAGAGCGTACCATTCGTTCAACGAGTTGAAGATACACCACCGCCCGTGGGAGCTCCCAGGGCCAATCTCTATTTCCGGGAGGATTTTGAAAGTCACGCTCGCCTTGTAGATGGCCGGTGGCCCGAGTCTTCCACACCTCCCTCTTCCACGTTGGAAGCGGTGGTTGGCGAGCCCGCAGCCCTGAGCTTGCGGTTGGCCGTAGGCCAGCGGCTCTTCCTGGTGCCTTTGGGTGGAGCGCCCGAAGAAAAGGTGGAGATAAGGATAGTAGGAGTAGTGCAGCCACGGGACCCTGAGGACTCCTACTGGTTGAATAACCTCTCGCCTTTCTTTCCGGGCGATGGTGATGCGATAGTTCTCCCTCTTGTAACAGGTATAGAGGTCTTCTTCGACCGTTTTGGCCAGCATTATCCCATGCTGCTGGGCAACTACTGGTGGCACGCATTCCTGGACCTGGACAGCCTCACGGCTGTCAACACTCCCAGGCTGAAGGAGTCCCTGGCGTCCCTGGAGACAGAGGTCAACCTGCGCTTCCCGCGTTCTCTTTTGCTTACTGGGCTGGACTCCTTTATTGAAAGCTACCAACAAGCCCTGGCCCTCTCACGGCTTCCCTTATATCTATTCGCATCCCTTGTGGTGTCGGTGGTCCTATACTACCTGGTGCTGATGACACTCATGGCGGCCCCGGAGCGGGGAGTCGAGGCTGTGATGCTACGCAGCAGGGGAGCCACGACACGCCAGGTGGCAAACCTCATAGCGTTTGGGGAGGGGCTGGCCCTGGCAGCGCCCGCAGTGGTGGCCGGCCCTCTCCTTGCCTGGGCGCTGAACACTCTTCTGCCTGTGGGGTACTCCTGTTCCCGGTGCTCAGCGGGTCTTTCGCCCATGCTCTTCCTTACGGCTGGACTGGTCTCCATGGTATGCATTGTTGTGTTCATAGCAGCGGGCCTTGGGGTGGCCCGGCAGGGTGTAGCGCAGTTCCTGAGGGAAAGAGGGCGTCCCGGAGAGGCCCCTGCCCCCTTCCGCTACGGCATAGACGTGGTGGCTATGGTGACGCTGGGGCTGGTGTGGTGGCAGATAAGAGGCCGCGGGGGATTCGTTGCCGACCGTCTCCAGGGTGGTGGAATCCAGGCGGACTTGAGCCTTGTCCTGGCACCTGCCCTTATGCTGGTGGTGGCGGGACTATTGGGCCTGCGTCTTTACCCGTGGGTGCTCCGGCTTCTGGCGCCGCTGCCCCGTGCCTTCGGCGCGGCATGGGCAACCCACGCTCTCCGCCGCATGGCCCGCGCCCCGCTAATCCACGCATCCCTGGCCGTGCTTGTCACGCAGGCGGTGGCATTAGGTGTCTTTGGCGCTATGTTTGGAACTACCCTGGCGAAAGGCATTGCCGACCAGACCAGCTACTCGGTAGGAGGCGATGTAGTGGCGATGCTCCCTAAGAGGTACGACACCTCCGTGGAGTTATTGACCCAAAGAGCAAGGGCGCTGTCTGGGGTGGAGGCGCTTTCCGTGGTATACAGGGGAAAGTTGACCTCTCCCAGAGGAGGGTCGGAGACCTATAGCCTTCTGGCGGCGGAGCCTGCCGAACTTGCCAGGGCTGTTTGGTTTCGGCACGACCTGGCGAGCAAGGATGTGAAGGAGTTGCTAGCGCCCTTGGAGTATAAAGGAGGGGTGGCTGAAGGCGTGGCTTTGCCCAAAGATACGGAGGCCGTGGGCATTTGGGTGTGGCCATTGAGCAGTCACCCCGGCTCCAACCTGTACCTGCGTCTGAGGGACGCCACGGGCGAATACGCGAACGTGCTGCTGGGCGACCTGGGGGTGTTCGATTGGACTTATCTGGAGGCTCCATTGCCGAAGGAGGCAGCCCTGAGCGCACCATTGAGTGTGGTGGGGGTAATCATCAGTGGTGTGCCTGGCTCTGGGTATGGCAGCGGCACGGTGGCCCTGGACGACATAAGCGCCGTAGTTGGGGGTATCAGCCAGCTGGCAGGTAGCTTTGAGAGTCCCGGCCCCTGGGTTCCCATCCCCTATCAGGGCGACAACCAACTCACTCTTACGTTTCCGTCGGAGGCGGCCCATTCGGGCGCGGCGGGAGCTCTCTACTCTTGGGCCAAACCTATAAGCGATGTCCCGCATGGCATATTTGTTCCTCCTGTCCCTGTGCCCATGCCAGCGGTGGGCAGCGGCAATTTCGGCGTTGGCCAGACCATTATGGGCCGTTTGGAGGGGCAAGCTATCGTCGTCTCAGTCCAAGAGGTGGTACCCTACTTTCCCACCCTTTACGCAGATGAGGAGCCTTTTCTGCTGGTGAACTGGGAGCAACTACGGCGGTACAGGGATGTGATGCTTCTGCCAAGGCTACTGGTTGCCAATGAACTATGGATAAAGGTAAGGGAAGGGACTCCAAGGGACCAGTTGGTCGGCGAGCTAAAAGATGTCCTGCCACCGCACACCATCCTGAATGACCGCCAGGAGTTGGTAGCCCAAGCTGTGGGAGACCCTCTTTCGGGGGAGTCATGGCCCAGGCTGGCGGCGATAGGGCAGGTCTCGCTTGTAGTAATCATGCTCGTCGGGTTCGGTCTATATGCGGTCATCGGCTTAAGGCGGAGCATGGTGGAGCTGGCGGTGTTGCGGGCCATGGGCCTATCGCGCCGCCAGATAGGGTGGATGCTGGCCGTGGACGCGGGTCTGGTTGGAGCGATGGGCCTGGGCTTTGGCATAGGGATAGGGACATGGGTTGGACGGTGGGTCCTGGGCTACTTGGGTCTTACGTCTCAAGGCAATCCAGTGACGCCACCCATGGAGTTGGCGTTGGACCCGGGACTGTTGCTGTTGACGGTTGTAGGGACCATCGTTGCCACCAGCGCAGCCGTCCTTCTTGCATACCGGATGGCGACGCGGTTGCCCGTACATGAGGTTCTAAGGATGGAAGAGTAGGATGAGACTGGTAGACCTGTTACGGTTTGCGGCCCTGGTGGCGGTGAGACGTAGCCGGGCCGACTGGCGCATGCAGGCTGCGGTGGCTTTCGGCATCCTTCTGGCGGTGACGCTGATGGCCGCGGGCACCATCTACTCCAACGCCCTGGCCGAGACGTCCCTGCGTTACACCCTGGCCAACGCTCGCCCCCAGGACCTGAACCTCACTTTGACGGCGTACCAGGCCCTGGAGAGGAGCGCGTTTGGGTCTCTTCAGCGGGTGGAGGAGGAGAGGGTGCGCCAGCCCCAAGCCACGTATATGGGATTCCATTCTCTACTGGTCCGCTCTTCCACCATGTATTTCTCCCAGCAGTCCATCCTGGACCTGCCAGAAGAGGAGAGGCTCCGGGGAGACCTTCAGGCAGTCCCCCTGCTGAGCAGAGAGGTGCGGGTGGTGGAGGGCCGTCTGCCCGGGGCCACGTACCGAGAGATGGAGGTGGCCCTGGACCCTTTGGGGGCTTCCATTCTTGGCCTGTCCCTGGGGCAGAGCTTCTACGCCTTCCCGGCAGCCAAGGGTGACGTGACACTTCCGGTGCCATTGCGCGTGGTAGGCATCGTGGAGCTTGTCGTCCCTGGGACAGATTACTGGCAACTGGGCAACCGGTACCACTTCTCGGTGGGCGGCCAGACTCGATGGGAAGCTGCACCGCTTTACATAGACCTGGACTCATTGGTGGATGGGGTGGGAAAGGCCATACCTGGGCTGCCAGCGGACTTCATATGGCATTATGAGCTGAAGCGGGAAGAGTTCAGCGCTCCCCAAGTGAACGCTGCGAAGGCCGCTGTCAGGGGTGTGGAGCGCGATCTCAAAATCCACATACCTAGCTCTCGGTGGGATACCAAGCTGGACACGGTCCTGGAGCGACACTCCGTGCTCCTTACCCTGGCCAGGGTGCCACTTCTCCTGGTTATCTTCTTGGTGATGGGGATTCTTCTCTACTACCTATTCTTGGTTGCGGGCCTGATGGGACGGCTCCGCACGCCGGAAGTGGCTGTTTTCCGTAGCCGGGGCGCTTCCTCCTGGCAGGTGGGCCAGGTGCTTTTCATGGAAGGACTTCTCATAGCGCTTCCCGCCACGGTCGTGGGGCCGTTTGTGGCCCGCGGGCTGGTCTGGTTTACTGGAAGGCTGTTTCCCGCAGGGGATCAGGCGCTTGCCCTGGTGAGCCTATCTCCGCTGGACTTCTTGGTGGGTGGCATAGGAGGCATGATGGCGGTGGCAGTGCTAACTGTTACCACAGTGGTTGCCGCCCGCCAAGGGGTTGTAGCCTTTGGCAAGGCTTCGGCCAGGCCCCCTACGGTACCCTGGTTCCACAAATATTACATAGACCTGGCCCTGCTAGGGTTGATAGCGCTGTTGTGGTGGCAGCTCCGCTCCCGGGGCAGCTTCCTGGTCCAGCCACGGGGTGGAGAGGGACTGGAGCTAGAGGCCACCATGCTACTGGGTCCGGTTGTGACCCTGCTAGCGGGTGGGCCAATCCTTTTGCGGCTGTTCCCTCTGCTGGTCCGGCTACTATCCCGCTTTGTGGAACCCCTGGGACCGCCGTGGCTTGTGCATGGCCTCCGGCGTACGGCCAGGGACCCAGTGCCCTGGGGCAGCCTGATGGTGCTGATGGCTCTCACCACCGCTCTGGGGGCCTTAGCATCCGCATTCAGCGCCACCCTGGAGAAGAGCCAGGAAGACCAGGCGCGCTATGAGGCTGGGGCTGACGTGCGTATCCAGTACTCCCAGAACACCCGGGACTCGACCCCACTCGGCCTGGCCTCTTCCCTCCAGTCGTTGCCTGGGGTTGCAAAGGCTACGGACGTTATGAGAGCGGATGTGAGCGCCGCTTCGGCAGCCTTTGGAAGGAGCGCCACCATGCTGGCCGTGGAGCCTGGCGAATTGGCGCAGGTGGCCTGGTCACGACGGGACTTCACGGGCGTATCCCTGGACAAAGCGCTGAGCGTGGTAGAGTCGCCCAAGGGCGGGACGGCAGATGGGATTCCGGTGCCTGCCGGGGCTACTTCCCTGGGAGTCTGGGCCAATGCCGGCAACGTGCCACCCGGAGCAAGCCTTCGGGCTAGGCTCAAAGACGCCAGCGGGCGCTACTTTGACGTAAGTCTGGGCAGTCTGGCGGGAAAGGAGTGGCAATACCTGGAGGCACCCATCACTCCAGTTTCAATATCAAGGTTTAGCCGGCGGCAAGACGTTGCCTTGACCGTGGTGCCACCTTACATCCTCCACGCCCTGTGGGTGGCTCCTGGACGCGGGCGAGGTGCCCCGGCGGCGTTGTTCCTGGACCAGCTCCAAGCTATCACGCCCCAGGGGCTTGTGGAGATGGAGTCCTTCCAGGACATCCAACGGTGGCAGCCTATAGCCGACCCGGCATCTGTAGGCTTGTATGCGTTGACCAGCAGTCAGGCGGTGGCCCGCCCCGGGCGGCGCAGCGCTGCCTTCACCTGGGGAGCGGGAGGACTCGCCGTCAGGGGTATCTATTACGGCTCTCCGCTGGAGCCATTGCCTGCCTTGGTAAGCCCATCCTTCTTGGAAGCGAACTTGGTGAAGGTGGGGGACCAGGTCTCCATCTACGCCGGCACCCAGCTTGTACCTCTAAAGATTGGGGGCGTGGCGGACTTTTTCCCAACGCTGGACCCAAGGGAGTCCCCATTCGTGGTGGTGGGCATGGCTGCCCTGGTAGACTACGTGTCCCTTCGTAGCAGATCGCCCATCTTCTCTGGCATGGAGTCGTGGCTACAGATCGAGGGATCAGGGTTGAACATCCAGGATGTGGAGCAGGTCATTGAGGAGCAGGATGCAAAAGTAACCGGGCTATTTCAGGCCCAACAGATGGTGGCCCAGCGTGCCAGAGACCCCCTCCTGGCTGCGGGATGGAGCGGTCTACTGACTATTTCATTCATGGTGGTGGTGGTGGCCAGCGCATCGGGGCTGTTGCTGCACACCTACATAGACTCCCGTCAACGGCTGGCCGAGTTCGCCATACTGCGCAGCATCGGGTTTCCGCCAGGGAACGTATATGGCGTCATTGGTGCGAGCCTGGCAGTGACGGTGGCACTGGGCGTAGCTTTCGGCTCATGGGGAGGGCAGTGGCTAGGCAGGGCGATAATACCCCTCTTGGAGGTTGCCGAGAACGGCTCCCGGGTGACGCCCCCAATGGCGCTGGAGAACTATTGGGGCGCTCTTGGCATCGCCTATGTTGTGCTGGCGGCAGTAAGCATGGTGGCGGTCGGGGCGCTTCTATGGGTCATGGGCAGGATGGAGCTACACCGGTTTCTAAGGATGGGGGACGTTTAGCAACTATCGCAAATGTCACCCTGAGCGAAGCGAAGGGACTGGGGCGGTTGGGGATACCCCTCCCCAGATTCTTCGGTCGTCTCGATGAATCGGAACTCTTCTGAATGACAAAGGCGGTTTGAGATGGCTGTCTAGTAGGCCCAAGACGATGTTTCGGAGGTAAACGATGAATGATGAGCGGACCCCATACATTCAGTGTCACGACCTGTTCAAGATATACAAACTTGCCGGCCTGGAGGTGGTGGCTCTGCGTGGCCTGGACCTAGAGGTCATGCAGGGGGAGTTCATGGCAATTGTGGGTGCTAGCGGGTCCGGCAAGACAACTCTTTTGAACATCCTGGCAGCACTGGATGCGCCATCCGCTGGACAGGCCGGAGTGGGAAGCCGGGACCTGCTGAATATGACCGAGAAGGAACGGGTGGAGTTCCGTCGCCGGGAGGTGGGGTTTGTGTGGCAGTCGCCCTCCAGGAACTTGCTACCATATCTGACGGCCCTGGAGAATGTGCGGGTCCCCATGTCTATAGTGGGAGTGCCCTTTGGAGAACAGCAGGACAGGGCCACGGAACTGCTATCTCTGGTCGGCCTGGAGGAGAAGACCGGCCGCCTTCCCCATCAGCTTTCGGGTGGAGAACAGCAGCGTGTAGCTATAGCGGTGGCCCTGTCCAACCAACCGGCCCTGCTCCTGGCTGATGAGCCTACAGGCGAGCTGGACACCGCCACTGCCGACCAGGTGCTGGCGGCCCTTCAAGGGACGTGTCGTACTCTGGGCGTCACCATGGTCATCGTCTCCCACTACCCAGGTGTGGCCCGCTTTGCCGACAGGGTGGTGCAGATCAGGGATGGGCGTATTGTGACTGAGTCGGTCATGGAAGCCACATACAGGCAATCAGGGGAGATGGCAAGCGAGGAGTACCTGATTGTGGACCGGGCGGGCAGGCTCCAGTTGTCCCGGGAGTCTGTGGAGAAACTGGGACTGGTAGGTAGGACACGCTTGTCGGTGCAGCAAGACGGTGTAGTAATTAGGCCCAGGGAGCAAAAGAGATGAGCCGATTCCCAACGGAGCCACCTGTGATTCAGGCTCAGGAAATAGAGCGGAGCTTCCAGGGCGGCGGCCTCCAAGTGATGGCTGTCAACGGCGTCTCCTTGGACATCCGCCAGGGGGAGTTGCTGGTCGTCATGGGACGTTCCGGGTCCGGCAAGACCACTCTGCTCAACCTCCTGGGCGGCCTCGACCGCCCTACAGGTGGCGCGGTTCTCTGGCAAGGGCTGGATACCGCGGCCATGTCCGAGAAGGAGTTCACCCGCTGGCGCAGGCAGAATGTTGGATTCGTGTTCCAGTCCTTCGGGCTGCTTCCGCTACTTTCCGCGTTTGAGAACGTGGACATAGCGCTGTGGATCCGAGGCGTGAAAGGGCAGGAGAGAAGGCAGAAGGCGCTGGAGGCGCTAAAGGACGTTGGACTGGCCTCGCGCGTCGCCCACCGGCCATACGAGCTGTCCGGAGGTGAGCAGCAACGCCTTGCCATAGCGCGGGCCTTGGCTGTCAACCCCACGGTGGTCCTGGCCGACGAGCCTACAGGGGAACTGGACTCCGCCACGGCAAAAGACATCGCCCAGATTCTGAAGGGCATGGCCACCCAGATGAACGTGGCGATGGTGGTGGTCACGCATGACCCCACGTTCATGCCCCTGGCCGACCGCATCCAGGAGATTGCCGATGGCAGGTTAAGCGCGAACGCTGTTGACCACGGGACGTAGGAGCAGTCTGCTTTCCAGGGCGCGAAGCTAGCACCACGTTGCGAAAGAGGGCGCTACCAAAACCCGTTCGCGGTGGGTTAAGACTGGGTCGAGTGCCGCGACAATGCCGGACTTGTCTAACAGCGAGGCCCGAGTGACAGCCGCCCAGCAGGATGATGAAAACTCCCTTCGACCATCCCCCTGCTAGTGTATTCGTCGAACTCCTATCCCTGCCTCTCCAGTGACGCCAGCCACCTCTCTCGGTTCTCCTGGCGGGCCTCCTCGTTGGCGGGCCGGTACGACTCCAGGAAGCGGCTTGCGAAGGTCTGGAACGTCCCCTGGAGGACCGCGGCGCGCATCTCCTCCATTAGCCGCACCACGAAACGCAGGTTGTGGATGGTGGCCAGCCGCAGCCCCAGCAGTTCGTGGGCGCGGAACAGGTGGTGGATGTAGCCCGAAGTGAAGTGGTGGCAGGCATAGCAGTCGCACCCGTCCTCTACTGGCCCACGCTCTCCACGAAAAGCAGCGGTATCGATGTTTACCCGACCACTGTGGGTGAACAATGCCCCGTTGCGCGCCACCCGAGTTGGGAGAGCGCAGTCGAACAGGTCTATCCCTAGCGCCACGCACCGCACCAAGTCCTCTGGCGATCCCACGCCCATGAGGTAGCGGGGCTTGTCCTTGGGCAGCAGGGCCGCCGTGTGCGCCACCAGGTCGTACATTGTCTCTTTGGGTTCGCCGACGGCCAGGCCGCCAATGGCGTACCCCGGCATTGCCAGGCTAGTGATGTATGCCGCCGACTCCTCGCGAAGGTCCGGGAAGATGCCACCCTGCACGATACCAAACAAAGCCTGCTCCTTTCGTGTCTGGGAGCGTAGGCATATCTCCACCCAACTATGGGTGCGCTCCATGGCCTGCCGGGCGGCTGATTTGTCCTGGGTGTAGGCCAGGCAATGGTCCAGGGGCATGATGATATCGGCGCCCAGGGCTTCCTGATAGTGGACCACCGCCTCCGGCGTGAAAAGGTGCCGGCTGCCATCAATGTGCGACTGAAACTCTAGGCCCCGGCTGCTCACGCGCACGTTGTGGGCCAGGCTGTACGCCTGGAAGCCGCCGCTATCGGTCAGCAGAGGGCCGTCCCACCCCATGAACGTGCCCAAGCCCCCCATTTCGCGCACCAGCTCCGCTCCGGGCCGCAGGTAAAGGTGATAGGTGTTGCCCAGGAGGATGGTGGCTCCAATGTCGTGCAGTTCCTGGGGAGTCATGGTTTTTACGGAGCCTTGTGTAGCCACAGGGATAAACGCTGGTGTCGGCACGGCGCCGTGGGGCGTCGTAAGCATGCCCGCACGGGCGGTGCCATCGGTGCTCTGGAGATGGAAAGCGATGGACATGGTAAGGCTGGAAGCTGCTCCTATATCCTGTGGTTTCATTGGTGACTCCAAACCACCACCTCAGTTGTTACAAGTTCGACTATTGACTTTGGTTAGACGCTCTATTATAGTTGCCCCTGTATATGAGTGGGCAAGGGTTTTAGCCCTCAATGGCGGGGTTCTGGGTCAAGGTAGACGTTCAAGGAACGTTGCCCAGGTGGGTAGAGTAAAGGAGGAGTCCATGGATTTCGCGATGCACTACACTGAGGAGCAGGAGAAGTTCCGGCAAGAGGTGCAGGACTGGATAAAGAAGAACGTGCCGGACAACATGAGGTCGCCCATAGACCAGGACGACAGGACCCCAGAGTACATCAAGTTCTGGCGGGAGAAACATAAGGACCTAGGAGCTATGGGATGGCTGCATCCCACGTATCCCACAGAGTACGGCGGCGGGGGCCTTACCGGCGAGCATGAGTCCATCCTACAGGAGGAGTTCATTAGGAACCGGATTCCTGGGCAGTTCACCAACGGCCTTGTTCACCCAGCCATTCTAGTGTGGGGCACGGAAGAGCAGAAGCAGAAGTTCCTGAAACCCATGTTGACAGGGCACATGAGTTCCTGGCAGAAGTACACCGAGCCTCACTCCGGCACAGACCTGGCTAACATCCAGACAACGGCCGTGAAAGACGGAGATGAGTATATTCTGAATGGCTCCAACCAGTTTGTTTCGGGAATTGAAAGACCCGACATGCTGTTTGGCCCTGCCAAGACTGACCCTGATGCGCCGCGCCACAGGAACCTGGGTTTCTTTCTTATCCCGTTCCCGCACCCGGGGGTGGAGATCGTTGATCAGAAGATGGTCAACAACGGAGCGCAACACTTCATCTACCTGCGCGACGCACGGATTCCTGCGGACCACCTCCTTGGAGGCGAAACTCAGGGTTGGCAGGTGACCAACACCGTCCTGGAGGTAGAGCACGGCGGTCGGGGCCAGGCTTTCCCCAGGGACGATTCTATCGACGCCACGCTAGAGTGGATGCAAGAGCATAAGAAGGCTGGACGTGCGCTGGGAGACGACCCGGTAGTCCAGCAGGAAGCCATCGAGGCCTATTGCGAAGCTCATGCCCTGGAGCTCATGAACAAGCGCACCTACGTATACCACATGGGCGGGCAAGAGATGTCCTGGGAAGGCTCGAACACCGGCCTCGCTACCAGGGATATATCCATGCGCAACGTTGGGAGAATACGGCACATCTACGGGCCTTACGCCCTCCTGGCCTCCCAAGACCCGCGGACCCCGCATGGTGGCCTCCAGGACTCTCGCCAGCGCGGCGACTTTATTAGGATGCACGGCGCTGGTTCACGCAACATCGCCAAGGTGATCGTTGCCCGGCGCATTGGCATCAGCCGGACCAAGGAGCGCGCTGCCGCCACCGCCAGGGTGTAGCACTACACCTCAAGCGTCACGTAGAATCGGGGCCTCCCAATTGGGAGGCCCCGATTGGTTTCAAACGAGTCTCCTAAAGCCAATTGGCCTCAACCGGCGTGTATCAACCACCCCCCACAGACCGTTGACAACCCTGAAACAGCCATCTATAGTGGCCTACGAGTATAGAGAGACGCAGTGGCACCAGGCGTGGAAAGCAAGAAGGAGGAGACTATGGATTTTGCGATGCACTACACTGAGGAACAGGAGAAGTTCCGGCAAGAGGTACAGGAGTGGATAAAGAAGAACGTGCCGGACAACATGAGGTCGCCCATAGACCAGGATGACAGGACGGAGGGGTATTTCACGTTCTGGCGGGAGAAGCATAAGGACCTGGGGACCCGGGGATGGCTGCATCCCACGTTTCCCAAAGAGTACGGCGGCGGCGGCCTTGGTGGTGAACATGAGGCCATCTTACAGGAGGAGTTCCTTAAAAACCGGATTCCTGGCCACTTCACGAACGGCCTTGTTCACCCCGCTGTTCTGGTATGGGGCACGGAAGAGCAGAAGCAGAAGTTCTTGAAACCCATGTTGACGGGCCACATCAGCGCCTGGCAGAAGTACACCGAGCCCCAGTCGGGCACAGACCTGGCTAACATCGAGACGACGGCCGTGAAAGACGGAGATGAGTATATTCTGAATGGCTCCAACCAGTTTATTACAGGGGTTCAAAGACCCGACATGCTGTTTGGCCCTGCCAAGACCGACCCTGATGCGCCGCGCCACAGGAACCTGGGTTTCTTTCTTATCCCGTTCCCGCACCCGGGAGTGGAGATCGTTGATCAGAAGATGGTCAACAACGGAGCGCAACACTTCATCTACCTGCGTGATGCCCGGATACCTGCGGACCACCTCCTTGGAGGCGAAACCCAGGGGTGGCAGGTGACCAACACCGTTCTGGAGCAGGAGCACGGCGGTCGGGGCCAGGCTTTCCCCAGGGACGACGTTATGGACCGTTTGGTGGAGTGGATGCAAGAGCATAAGAAGGCTGGACGTGCGCTGGGAGATGACACGGTAGTCCAGCAGGAAGCCGTTGAAGCCTATTGCGAGTCCCATGCCCTGGAGCTCATGAACAAGCGCACCTACGCATACCACATGGGCGGGCAAGAGATGTCCTGGGAAGGCTCGAACACCGGCCTCGCTACCAGGGATATATCCATGCGCAACGTTGGGAGAATACGGCACATCTACGGGCCTTACGCCCTCCTGGCCTCCCAAGACCCGCGGACCCCGCATGGCGGGATCCAGGACGCAAACCAGCGCTCCAGCTTCACTAGGATGCACGGCGCTGGTTCACGCAACATCGCCAAGGTGATCGTTGCCCGGCGCATTGGCATCAGCCGGACCAAGGAGCGCGCTGCCGCCACCGCCAGGGTGTAGCACTACACCTCAAGCGTCACGTAGAATCGGGGCCTCCCAATTGGGAGGCCCCGATTGGTTTCAAACGAGTCTCCTAAAGCCAATTGGCCTCAACCGGCGTGTATCAACCACCCCCCACAGACCGTTGACAACCCTGAAACAGCCATCTATAGTGGCCTACGAGTATAGAGAGACGCAGTGGCACCAGGCGTGGAAAGCAAGAAGGAGGAGACTATGGATTTTGCGATGCACTACACTGAGGAACAGGAGAAGTTCCGGCAAGAGGTACAGGAGTGGATAAAGAAGAACGTGCCGGACAACATGAGGTCGCCCATAGACCAGGATGACAGGACGGAGGGGTATTTCACGTTCTGGCGGGAGAAGCATAAGGACCTGGGGACCCGGGGATGGCTGCATCCCACGTTTCCCAAAGAGTACGGCGGCGGCGGCCTTGGTGGTGAACATGAGGCCATCTTACAGGAGGAGTTCACCAATAACCGTGTCCCTGGGCACTTTTCCAGCGGCCTTATTTTCGCCGCCATGCTGGTATGGGGCACGGAAGAGCAGAAGCAGAAGTTCCTGAAACCAATGTTAACTGGCCACATCAGCTCGTGGCAGAAGTACACCGAGCCCCAGTCGGGCACAGACCTGGCTAACATTGAGACGACGGCCGTGAAAGACGGAGATGAGTATATTCTGAATGGCTCCAACCAGTTTGTTACGGGAGTTCAAAGACCCGACATGCTGTTTGGCCCTGCCAAGACTGACCCTGATGCGCCACGCCACAGGAACCTGGGTTTCTTCCTGATCCCGTTCCCGCACCCGGGAGTGGAGATCGTTGATCAGAAGATGGTCAACAACGGAGCGCAACACTTCATCTACCTGCGTGATGCCCGGATACCTGCGGACCACCTCCTTGGAGGCGAAACCCAGGGGTGGCAGGTGACCAACACCGTTCTGGAGCAGGAGCACGGCGGTCGGGGCCAGGCTTTCCCCAGGGACGACGTTATGGACCGTTTGGTGGAGTGGATGCAAGAGCATAAGAAGGCTGGACGTGCGCTGGGAGATGACACGGTAGTCCAGCAGGAAGCCATTGAAGCCTATTGCGAGTCCCATGCCCTGGAGCTCATGAACAAGCGCACCTACGCATATCATATGGGTGGGCAAGAGATGTCCTGGGAAGGCTCGAACACCGGCCTCGCTACCAGGGACATTAGTCTCCGGAACGTGGGTAGAATACGGCACATCTACGGGCCTTACGCCCTCCTGGCCTCCCAAGACCCGCGGACCCCGCATGGTGGGGTCCAGGATGCTAACCAGCGCGCCAGCTTCATCAGGATGCACGGCGCTGGTTCACGCAACATCGCCAAGGTGATCGTTGCCCGGCGCATTGGCATCAGCCGGACCAAGGAGCGCGCTGCCGCCACCGCCAGAGTCTAGTTTCACACCTCAGGTGTAGCAATAGAAGAGGGCCTCCCGTCGGGAGGCCCTGTTTCTTGTCATGGCAGGCTCGCCCTCTCATCAGCTCATTCTCTTCGATCTCAGGACGAGCGGTTATGTGTCCAAACCAACCGTTCGAGGTGAGCTACGCCTAGGTCGGACCTGTCAAACCACGAAACCATGTGTGGCAAACGCCTTTGGGCGTGAGGCGGCCAGCCGTAGACATTCGCCGGCATGACCTATCCTTTCACATGGGGCGCTAGCGCGCTGGTCATTAGGGCCTCGGCCATTTCCCGTGTTGGTGCCAGGGTAACAAAGAAGGTGCTGCCCAGAGTAGCCACCATCAGATGGGCCCCTTCTATCTCCTTGACCAGCACTTGCTGGCCTTTGACTGTAGGCCCTTGCTCCAACCCTGCCCGGTCAGCAAACGAGCCCAGAAAGAACGACAAAACGAATCCGGGGTACGTGGAACGCGCCACGAAAACCGTGCCCAGGCCCGCCTCCTTGAAGTAGTCAGTACCAACCACAGAGGGCAGCGCCAGGGGAGATTCGGCGTATGCAACAAAGGCGATGTCAGCAACGTTGGCGGCACCAAAGGCCTGGCCGATGCCTGACAGGTTCAAGCCAGCCTTGCTGGCCAGGGAGGTCATGAGCGCATCGTTGACGCGAACGAATCCCACTGCCACCGGCTTTCCCGGAGGCGAATCGGGCATTATGTGAAGCAGGTCCCATATAGCCGGGTAGGCGTCCTTGAAGGGGGAGCGCTGGTTGGCCTTGAGGGCGCTCTCCATACCCCCAGCCCATTCCCCGGAGCCGGTCACCATGTTTAGCATCACGCCCTCTTGCCAGCTGACTGTGCCGCGCACGTCTCGCCTGTTCGACATCAACGTTTGCACCATCTCGGCGGTCTTGCCATCTGGGAACGTCACGGACCCCGCAGAGGAATCCAGCGACGAGCCTGTCCAGAGCGACAGGCCGCGCACCTCCAGCAAGTCGGGAATCACAAAGGTTTGCCTGATGCTTTCGTCTATTTCCTCAGCGGGTACAAACCGCTCAGTGGGTATTGTTACTGGAGAGTCTTGGCTGACGTACAGATAGGCGGAAATCTCCCCGGCGGGCACTTGGGGCTCCTGGAAACCTGGCGGCAACGCTGGATTCGTCCGCGACACCTCCGCGGAGCAAGCCGTCCATAGCAGGGAGGCCACCATCAGCAAACCAGTAAACCCTGATGATTTGGCAACGGTACGCAGTGTCATGAGGTGCTCCTAGCGGGAAGCATTCCTGCCCGCCGCGCCAACCCGATGGTTCTCCTCCACGGCGAGCACCTTCCGCAGTTCTACTATCTCGTCTCGCAACAACGCAGCCTTTTCGAACTCCAGTGCTTTCGCAGACTGACGCATCTGCGACTCGAGGTCTTTGACCACCCGCAGAAGGTCATCCTTGGGCAGGTCGTGGTATGTGGTGTAGACCGCCCTTGTTTCCGCAACGGCCTTCACCCTATCAGTTATGTCACGTATGGCCTTGCGTATCCCTTCAGGGGTTATGCCGTGCTCCATGTTGAATGTCTCCTGGATGGCCCGGCGGCGATCAGTCTCCTGGATGGCGGCGCGCATGGAGTCGGTGATTTTGTCGGCGTACATAATAACGTGGCCGTCCACGTGGCGGGCTGCGCGGCCCATGGTCTGGATGAGGGAGGAGTGAGAACGAAGGTATCCCTCCTTGTCGGCATCCAGGATGGCCACCAGGCTCACCTCCGGTAGGTCCAGACCCTCCCTGAGAAGGTTTATGCCCACCACCACGTCGTACACGCCCAGGCGCAGGTCTCGCAACCGCTCGCTCCGCTCCAGCGTGTCTATCTCCGAGTGCAGGTACTGAGTCTTGATGTTCATCTCTCGCAGATAGTCCGTAAGCTCCTCGGCCATGCGCTTGGTGAGTGTGGTGACCAGGCACCGTTGCCCGTTCTCAGTACGAAGGCGTATCTGCTCCAGCAGGTCGTCTATCTGGCCGGTGGTAGGCTTCACCTCAATGGTGGGATCCAACAGCCCTGTTGGGCGGATAACCTGCTCCACCACCTGCTCCGCATGGCGGCGCTCGTAGGGGGCAGGAGTAGCAGAAACATAGACCGTCTGATTGACCCTGGCCTCGAACTCCTGGAAGCTCAAAGGCCGGTTGTCCAGCGCGGACGGCAGCCGGAAGCCGTATTCCACAAGGGTCTTCTTCCGCGCTATGTCACCGTGATACATACCGTTCAACTGGGGCACGGTCATGTGCGACTCGTCGAGGAACAGCAGGAAGTCATCGGGGAAGTAGTCCATGAGGGTAGAAGGCGTGCTGCCCGGCGGCCTCTGTGCCAGGTGTCGGGAGTAGTTCTCAACTCCTGAGCAGTAGCCTGCTTCCTGGAGCATCTCCAGGTCGTAGCGTGTTCGCGACTCCAGCCGCTGGGCTTCTAAAAGCTTGCCCTGTCCTCGCAGCTCTTCCAGCCGTTGATCCAGTTCCACACGAATGTCCACTAAGGCGAGGCCCAGCTTCTCCGCCGATGTCACGAAATGCTTGGCGGGATATATTTCGATGGACTCCCGCTCGGCCAGCAACTCCCCGGTCAGCGGGTCCACCTCCACGATGCGTTCCACCTCATCGCCCCAGAACTGCAGGCGGACCGCTGTCTCCTGGTAAGCCGGGCGAATCTCTAAGGTATCGCCCCGGATGCGGAACTTGCCCCGGGACAGGTCCATGTCGTTCCGCTCGTACTGCATGTCAATAAGCTGGCGGAGCAGCTTATGCCTGTTCCTCTTCTCACCCTTGGCTATGTACGCCACAAAGCCCTGATACTCCTCCGGCGATCCCAGGCCGTAGATGCAGGACACGGAGGCCACTATGAGGGTATCGCGGCGTGTGAGCAGGGCGCGGGTGGCGGCGTGCCGCAGCTTGTCTATCTCGTCGTTGACGTCTGAGTCCTTCTCGATATAGGTGTCCGTCTGGGGGACGTAGGCTTCAGGCTGATAGTAGTCGTAGTAGCTGACGAAGTACTCCACAGCGTTGTGGGGGAAGAACTCCCTGAACTCCGCGGCCAGCTGCGCCGCAAGGGTCTTGTTGTGGGCGATGACCAGGGTGGGACGCTGCACCTGCTCCACCACCTTGGCCATGGTGAACGTCTTGCCGGAGCCTGTGACGCCCAGCAACGCCTGGTGCTTCAAGCCCGAAAGGACACCCTGGACCAGCTTCTCTATGGCCAGCGGCTGGTCTCCCGTGGGCTGGTAGTCCGAAACGACCTGGAATACGCCTTCTTTGAGTGTAGTGTTCATTGGTGGCCAGATATCTGATATATGTAGCTATCTTAACAACCCTCTCCCTTGATGGGAGAGGGTAAGGGTGAAACACCCCTCATCCTAACCTCCGGCCCTGTCGAGAGTCTCGACGGCCTCTGGCCATCGGACTTCTCCCGCAATGGGAGAAGGGACTGTTATTCAAAGGCCCGTGCACTTAGGCCATTTTGGGATAGGTTCATGTACATGCGTCTTTCCCATTGTACGGGAATGCACCCCATGATAGAAGAGGCTGTACTTATCATGATAACGGGCGAGACTCCACCAATGTCAGCCAGGGTAGCGTTGGAGTGCCGGCAGCCCCCGGGCAGCCACGAGCCGCGGTTCATGCTTCTGTCATTCTGAGTCCCGATTCATCGGGACTCAGAATCTTGTCCGCCTACAACTACGTGGGCGATAGGTCAAGGCTTGCGCCTTCCAGGGCAAGCAAGAACCTTCGCTTCCCCTTCGCTTCGTTCGAGGGCTTCGGCTCAGAACGACATAGGGAAGCTCCGCTCATCTCCTTCGACAGGTCCGACTGTGTCGAGTGCCGACTGGGTCGAGCATGCACGATTGTATCACCGCTCCCGACCTTCGGTCGGAGTTCAGGATGAGCAGGCTATTGTTTCTAATCACTTACAGGCGCTGTGCGTTCGGAAATGGCTTGTAGCACGCCGTACCTGTGGAATTGGGTGAGACTCCTATGGCGTAGATCACAGGAGGCGTCATGTCAGGTGGTCGTGTCAGGTACAGGAGGGGCAGCACCACAACCTATTTGTGCGGTGTCATCGGCCGCGAAGTCGTCAAAGTAGTACTCAGAAGCAACATTTGATCCATCTGCACCCAGTCTGAGCCGCTTGATAAGCGTAGAGCCGGTGTTGACGTTCTGACGGTCAGCCACTAACACGCCGTCAACCCAAACCTGTATCCTTCCTACGGTTAGACTGACCGAAACATACATTTCCACGCAGTACCAGGTGTCTAGTTCAAAGTTAAGGCCGGTGTCAGAGTACGAGCCTCCTGCAAGGGTGTACAGGCTATTATTGGAGTCACGGGAGGTCCTTCTTACTGCAAGGGCTCCAACATAGCCGCCTCGGCCAGTCCCGCCACATGCGGCGATGCCTGGCTGGTGCCTGGGAACAGTAGAGTCCCAGGAAGTGGTGTAACAAGAGTAGAGGGTCTGGATGAAGAGAGACCACCACGTCATCCTTAGCGGGCAAAGACGAGCCTGAGAAAGGAGGACAACGGTGGTCAAGGAAAGGATGGACCTGCTTGAGCTAATGCGCAAGAGGGGAGTCGACGGTGACGTGGACTTTCTACGAGAGGCACTGAGAGTGCTGGTCGAGGAGATCATGGAGGCTGATGTGTCATCGAGGACCGGCGCTGGGTATGGAGAACGCAACCCTGAGCGGGTGACCCAGCGCAACGGGTACCGGTCTCGAGCATGGGACACTCGCGTAGGGACCATGGAGTTGCAGATACCCAAGCTGAGGGAGGGGAGCTACTTTCCGAGCCTGCTGGAGCCACGGCGTCGCAGCGAGCGAGCTCTGCTGGCGGTGATCCAGCAGGCGTATGTGGAGGGTGTATTGACGAGGCGAGTGGATGATCTGGTCAAGGCTCTTTGGTGCGAGGGTATCTCAAAGAGCCAAGTGTCGCGTATCTGCCAGGAGCTGGACGGGGTGGTGGAGAGCTTCCTGGGTCGGCCGCTGGACGGCGGATCATATCCCTACCTGTGGCTGGACGCACTAACCCAGAAGGTCAGAGAGGCCGGTAGGATAGTCAACGTCAGCGTGGTGGTGGCGACGGCGGTCAATAGCGAGGGCAAGCGTGAGATCGTTGGGATGGACGTGGGTACCAGTGAAGACGGCGCCTTCTGGTTAGCCTTCCTGCGCTCACTGGTCGCCAGGGGCCTCGGCGGGGTGGAACTGGTGGTATCGGACGCTCATCAGGGACTCAGGGATGCCATCGCAACTGTCTTCGGTGGGGCCAGTTGGCAGCGGTGCCGCACCCACTTCATGACCAACCTGCTCACTCGGGTCCCCAGGAGCGCTCAGCCCTGGGTGGCCACCATGGTACGCACCATCTACCAGCAGCCGTCCCCTCAGGAGGTGCATGCCCAACTCGAGCGGGTGATTGCTCAGCTCCAGGACCCGTTCCCACAGGTCGCCTCTCGACTGGACGAGGCTGGACCCGACGTCCTGGCCTTCTCCAGCTTCCCACTCGCCCACTGGAAGAAGATCTGGTCCAACAACCCCCTGGAGCGTCTCAACAAGGAGATACGGCGCCGCACCGATGTGGTGGGCATCTTCCCTAACCGCCCAGCTGTCCGTCGCCTGGTCGGCGCCGTCCTAGCTGAGCAGCACGACGAGTGGGCCGTCGGCCGTCGATACATGACACAGGAGGTAACCACCTCCAACGAAGCTCTACCCAGAGCCGAACTCGCAGAGGCAGCGGCCTAGACGATATCAACAGGATGACGTACTCTTACACCACTTCCTGGGACTCTACTGTTCCCAGGCACCAGCCAGGCATCGCCGCATGTGGCGGGACTGGCCGCGCTGGTGCTGGAGCGATTCCCTGCATTCACGCCTGTCCAGGTTGCCGACTACCTGAAGGCTAACGCCCTGCCACGTGGCACGGTGCCCAACAACACATGGGGCTACGGCTTCGCCCAGTTGCAGGCCTTGCCTACTCCTACACCAACCCCTACTTTCACTCCGACGGCAACTGCAACGCCCACGGCTACGCCAACCCCTACCTTCACTCCTACTGCGACTGCAACGCCCACGGCAACCGCTACACCGACGGCTACGTCAACCGCGACGGCTACACCAACCCCCACTTTCACTCCGACTGCGACTGCAACTCCCACCATCACTCCTACCCCAACTCCCATCCCAGGCGTAACGCCGTGGGGCCTTGTAGCGACGGGCGGCTTGATGACAGTGGTACTATTGTGGAGAATGCGGCGGCGCGCTACAGGCTAGAGTCATGTGCGGTTGCCACTGTATGTCTCGTGGTTAGACAAGGTCACTACGAACGGGATAGTTATCCCGCTCATCCTGAGCCAGTCGAAGGAAATGAGCGGGGCCTGATATAAGATGACAGCATTGTTACTCCGCTCGTGGTGAGCTTGTCGAACCACACGAGCGGAGTAACTAGGGAGCACTGGCGTATGGCTGGAAAGATTTCAGGTTTCATGCGGGGCAGACGGCTAAGGGAGATGGGCAGGCTGCTGGTGATAGCCTTTAGCCTGGCTATTGCTCTGCTGGTCTACTTCCGGCTGTTTGGCACGCCCTTTGTGGACGCCATCGCCAGGTGGACGGCCGCATCGGCGGCGCAGACGCTCAACGCCCTGGGCACCTCCGTGGTCAACACAGGCACAATCGTAGGCTCCTCCACGTTTGCCTACAACGTCGTGGCCGAGTGCACCGCCATCGGCCCAGTCATCCTGTTCGCCGGCACTGTTCTGGCGTATCCGGCAACCTGGCGAAGCAGGGTAGTGGGCATTAGCATGGGTGGTGCTCCTATCTGCAATCAATCTGGTGCGCCTGGTCAGCCTGTTCTACATTGGGGCCTATTTCCCCAACTATCTGCCCATGGCCCACTATCTGGTTTGGCAAGCGGCCATCATCATCTTCGCCATCCTGCTATGGCTGTGGTGGGCCGATAGGCTCACCCGTCGCGTTCATGGGTAGCTATCTTTTCCTGGCGGCGCGGACGCTGGCGGTAGTGGTTATTGCCGCCTCGTTGTGGCCCTTCGCCGCCGACGCCTATGACGGTCTGGTGGTAAGATTGGCCGGTGGCTTCCTTCCGGCTGACATTATGGCGCGGGCCGGAGAGGGCCGTATATACGTGGACTTCCTGGGCGGCGAGAAGGGGGTAGGCTTGGGCATCCACGGGTTCGTGCTCCACTTTGGGCTGATCCTGGTAGCCGCCCTGGCGGTCACCACCCCTGGGCTTGGCCTGGTCCGAGCCGTGGCCTGGGTGGCGGGCGTCTTGGGCTTGTTTTTTGCCGTTCATGTTGCAGGCGTGGCCCTCTTTGTCTGGGGAATCCACACAGCTACACAGGAGGACGGAGGCGTCACCGTTGGACAGGTGATGACGGCATTCGCCGTATTCTGGGCATTGCTGCCAGCGGTGTTAGGCGGAGCCTGGTGCTACTGGCGCTGGCTACCGGCCCTGAGAGACCCTGGCAGGAAAGACCACGCACCGCTAGGTAATGCTCCAGCAGACCATTGAACAAGGGAAGTCCAGAGGGGCAAAGCCCCTTTGGTGGGGGTCTGGGGGTATCCCCCAGATATCTGTTTTACCCCCTTCCTGGCCAGGAAGGGGGTTAGGGGGATGGTCGAAGGTAATTTATCAACCCTTTGGAAGGCAGGAAGACGTAGCGTGAACGAGAACATAATCGTCATCACAGGCTTCTCTGGCACCGGTAAGTCCCGTGTGGGCAGAGCCGTCGCCGAACTCCTGGGGTGGGAGTTCGTGGACACGGATGAGGAGGTTGTCCGCCGGGCAGGCAAGCCCATCGCCCGCATCTTCGAGGAAGAGGGAGAGGAGAGCTTCCGCGTGCTGGAACGACAGGCTGTGAAAGAGGCGTGCGCTGGCCACCGGACAGTGGTCGCTTCCGGGGGCGGCGCCATCGTTGACACGGACAGCCGTGCGATCATGGAGGCGAACGGCTACCTGGTATGCCTGGAGGCCCGCCCGGAGACCATCTACGCCCGCCTTTATGACCAGAGAGACGTTGATGAGGATCCTGTAGTGCGGCCGCTGCTTGAAGGCGCCGATTCCATGGAGCGCATCCGCCTTCTCAAAGACCACCGAGAGGCCGCCTATGCAACGGCCCGCTGGACGGTCCACACCGACAGCCTATCGGTGGAGGAGGTGGCCCAAGAGGTGGCGCGAGCCTGGCGGCGGATGTCAGGCAAGGAGAGTTCAACGGAGCAGCTATTTGTCGGAACGCCTGAGCTGGCGGCTACGGTGGAAGCATCCTCTGGTAGCTGTCCTCTCCTTGTAGGCTGGGGACTGATCCCACGCCTGGGAGAACTCCTGCGGCAGGCGGGGGTCCACGGCCCGTTCTATGTCATCACCGACGACCGGGTGGGCGGCAGGTATATGCGGGCCGTCCAGCGGTCGCTCCAGGCAGCGGAGTTCGAGGCGCATAGCTTCACATTCCCCAACGGCGAGAAGAGCAAGTCGCTGGAGATGGCCACGCGGCTGTATGGCTGGCTGGCCCACCGCCACGCCCAGCGGGGCCATACCCTTGTGGCCCTGGGTGGGGGCGTCGTGGGCGACCTTACAGGCTTCGTGGCAGCTACGTACAACCGGGGCATGGGGTTTGTACAGGTGCCCACAAGCGTTGCGGCCATGGTGGACGCATCCATAGGAGGCAAGACGGCGGTGGACCTGCCCGAGGCCAAGAACCTGGTGGGTGCCTTCTACCAGCCCCGCCTGGTGGTGGCCGACGTGGCGGCGCTTCGGACGCTGCCCCAGCGCGAGACAATGGAGGGATGGGCCGAGGCAATCAAGCACGGCCTTATCATGGATGCCGGGCTGTTCAGGGTGTTCGAGGAGCAGGCCGACCAACTGCTTGCCCTGGAGCCTGAGTTGACCACCGAGGTCATCCGGCGCAGCATGGCTATCAAGGCCAGGGTGGTCTCCGAGGACGAGCGGGAGACCACGGGATACAGGACGCTGCTCAACTACGGCCACACCATAGGCCACGGCCTGGAGGCGGCCACCGAGTACGGCCAGTTCCTCCACGGCGAGGGCGTCTCCATAGGCATGATGGGTGCTGCCAGGATAGGCGAGCGTATGGGCATCACCCCGCACGAGGTGGTGGAGCGCCAGGAGGCCATCCTGCGACGGTTCAACCTGCCGGTGGCCTGTCCCGGCGTTGACTTGGAGCGCGTGGAGGCAGCCATGGCCCTGGACAAGAAGGCGGAGGGAGCATCCATGCGGTGGGTGCTGCTGGAAGGCATGGGCCGCGCCGTGGTCCGCAACGACGTCCCGCAAGAGCTGGTGCGGCAGGTCTTGGGGGAGCTGGCGGAAAGCTCGCGCTCCTGAAGGCCGCTCACGCCCTTCGACAGGCTCAGGGTGAGCGGTAGAAAACCCCGCTTGTGATGCGCCCAGTTTACCCTGAGCGCAGTCGAAGGGAACCATACGAGCGGAGGTACCTGTCATGCTGAGGGAGTCCCGACTGCTCCGACTGCGTCGAGAGTCCGCGACCTAGTCGGGACATCGGGACGACCGAAGCATCCAAGGCGTGGCCCTGAGTCCAATCTGATGTGTTTGGTGCTGCACGAATTGATGGAATAGAACAAGTGAACTTAACTCTGGACCCCTCCGTAGCCGTCAGGTACAAAAGCCCTGTGCAGAAGGCACGGGTGATTACTGAGGAGTGGGCGACCGCCAACCTCTATTGTCTGGCATGTGCGTCCGACGAATTAGAACCGCTTCCACCAAACGAAAAGGTCGCAGATTATCGCTGCAAGGATTGCACTGCCAGGTACCAGCTAAAGAGCACGGCTGGGTCATTTGGCGGAAGCATCACCAACTCCGCGTATCGGCCCAAGATGGACGCTATTCAGAATGGACTGGTGCCACACTATGCGTTCCTCAGATATTCGCCGCTGAGGTGGATGGTCACTGATCTTTTTATCGTGCCTGGTTATTTCTTCACGCCAGCCATTATTCAAGAGCGTCCTCCACTGAGTTCAACAGCACAACGCGCTGGATGGATAGGTTCTAATATATTATTGCGTGCCTTGCCACCAGATGCCCGCGTGTCGGTAATCTCAGACGAGCAGGCTTTGCCGCCGGAGGACGTGCGGAATGCATGGAGACAGTTTGCCTTTCTTGGCACGGCTGAGAACGCAAACGGGGGATGGGGTGCGGACACCCTTATATGTGTGAGAGAAATGCAACGAGAGACTGGCTCAACCGGATTCTCCCTTCAAGAGTTCTATAGGGCATTTGAAGGCTGTTTAGAGGCCCTTCACCCCGAGAACCGGAACGTCCGGGCCAAAATCCGCCAACAGCTACAGGTACTGCGGGACAACCAAGTTCTACAATTCCTGAGTGGTGGTCGCTACCGTGTTCTAAGGTAGCCTATTGCCTTAGATCAGATGACCTTGATCTTTCTCAGATAATGTGTAGGATCAGATCGCTTCGGCGGTCTGGTCATTGCAAGAAATTACTGAGGCCGATTATCTCCGCTTTCTGGCCCAGCAAAAGGCGATTCTGGTTGGGGGATCAGAGATCCGCCTTCTGGGCCACCACCGTCCGCGCAATCCCCAGCCGGAGGAGTTCAAGACAGAGACCACCACCCTATGGTCGTTCCCGCGGCGGGGCCGTTGGGCCACGCATAAGAGCGGCTACCGGGGCAACTAGGCACCCCAGATAGCCCGCAACATCATCCTGCGCTACTCCCAGCCTGGCGACACAGTCATGGACCAGTTGGCCGGCGGCGGCACCACTCTGGTGGAGTGCAAGCTCACGGGCCGCAATGCTATCGGTGTGGACGAACCGCGACGCCCTGATGGTTGCCATGGACAGGCTCAACTTCTCCGGCACCGTCCTGGAGCCGCTGCCTGAAACGGACATCCGCCTCTACCAAGGCGATGCCCGCAACCTGGACCTGGTACTCGATGACTCCATAGACCTGATTGCAACGCATCCACCCTATGCCAACATCATCAAGTATACGTCTGCCAATGGCCCGCCCAACGGCGACCTGTCCCAGGTGCGCAGCATCGAGGCGTTCGTGGAGCAGATGCACCTTGTGGCCACGGAGTGCTACCGCGTCCTGAAACCCGACCACTACTGTGCCATCCTGGTGGGAGACACCCGTCGCAGCAAGCACTACACCACCATCGCCTTCCGAGTGATGCAGGCGTTCCTGGAGGCGGGCTTTATACTGAAGGAGGACATCATCAAGGCCCAGTGGAACACCCAGACCGAGGGCCTGTGGGCAAACCTATCGCGCGGCAAGAACTTCTTGCTCATAATGCACGAGCACCTGTTCGTCTTCCGCAAGCCCGCCCCTGAGGAGAGGACACGCCCCTACGCCGAGAGCATGCGCTGGTGGTAGGAGCGAGAGCCCCTCACCCCCTCTGCACTCCCCTTTTCAGAGACATCTATACCTCTGCGGGCAAGTTGAAGTGATACCCAATGCGCGGTATGGTCTGAATATATCTGGGACGAGAGGGGTCCATCTCTATCTTGTGCCTCAGGTGGCTAAGGTGCACCCGGAGGTACTCCCTCTCCTGTCCGTACTCGGGTCCCCACACCTGTTTGAGTAACGAGCTGTGAGTCAACACCTTGCCAGCGTTCAGGGCCAGGACCCGCAACAGGTCAAACTCAATGGGGGTAGTCTTGATCTCGTGCCCAAAGGAGATGATACACCGCGACTGGAAGTTGATCTCCACGCCATGGCACGTAAAGACGCTTGGGGCGAGGTCCAGGTTAGGGGCGATAGAACGTCGGAGAACAGCGCGAACCCTGGCCATCAGCTCCTGAAGACTAAATGGCTTCGTTATATAGTCGTCGGCTCCCATACGGAAAGCCTGCACCTTGTCCTCGTTGCTGTTGCGGCCGCTGACGATGATTATGGGCACCGGGGACACCTCGCGGGCCTGGCGGCACACCTCTAATCCATTCATTGTAGGCAAGTTGATGTCAAGGATAACCAGCTCGGGATGCTGGTTACGGATAGTATCCAAGACAGCCCCTCCATCCCTGTTGGAGATAATCTCATAGCCCTCCCTTTCCAGGGTATTGGTAAGAAGAGTAAGCACTGGCGTTTCATCGTCAACCACAAGGATTCGTTGCTGAAGTCTGGAGCGGCCCGCTAGATACATGTTTCGCCTCCTGAGCGTGTTGGCGTGAACCCAAGGGTTTATGTCATCGCCTAGGGCTCTCGAGCTGTATTGTAAACATTCATGGAGGAATAGTAAATATATTGTAGAGTCTATGTAACAGTTTCTTTACTATACCGTGCCTGCCCCCTTCCACGGGGTTTGCCACTCCTGGTGGGCCCTGGGGCAGTGGCCGGCATGCCCACAGGTGGACCATCAAGCGGAACCCAGGAAAGTCGCTCAGGGGGAGTCCAGAGAGGGATTAACCCCACTGGCAGAGGGCTTGGGGGATGTGCCACCAATCTAAGCACCTTCCCCCTCTCCCGACTAAGGCGGGAGAGGGGAACACAGGGGGTGAGGGTGTTTGGACGGCTTCTCAGAGAAAAAGAGGGCGCTGCTGGGTGGAGTCGTGGCACGTACAATCCTGTCGCAAGAACCATTGCCACGAGGCAGGCCGTTACCACAGAAGGCCCGCTGGCCCTACACGCTAAGGAGCGACTGAAAGCGACGGCTGCTACGGTAAGGCCCAACTACCGCCAGGTTGAGTTTCCCCTGCACCAGAAAGTCGTTGGCTACCCGCGCCACGTCCTGGCAGGTGACAGCGCTAACTTTTTCCGCTACCTCGTCAACGGTGAGGACATGGTCGCGGAGCAACTCTTGCGCTCCTGCCCAAGCCGCAACAGCGCGGGTATCTTCCATGCGCAGAAGTAGCCGACCTTTGGCCAGGCCCTTTGCCCGCTCCAGCTCATCCTCCGGCACACCCTGCTTGACTCCGCGGAGCTCTCCCAGGACGGTCTCTACGGCGTAGCTGGCTTTCTGTGGCTCAACGCCGCAGTAGACCACAAAGGACCCGGTATCGCGGAAGTGGCTTGCCGAGCTGTGAATATCGTAGGCAAGGCCACGCTTCTCCCGCACCTCCACAAACAGCCGGCTGCTCATGCCTTCGCCCAGCACGGTACTCATTATGTCCAGGGCATACCGGTCTGGATGGTTGGTTGAGATGCCGGGCAAGGCCACCAATAAGTGGGCTTGCTCCGTTCTGCGATACTCCACTTGGGCTTTAGCCTCCGTCTGGTCGTCATGGGCTACAGGATGCCAGGCTCGTGGCGTCCCCTGCGGCCACTGTTCCACCATGGGAGCCACTGCCTCCAACACCTCCCCGTGGGAGACGTCCCCGGCGACGCTGATCACCACGTTGGAGGGGACATATTGGCTATGAAAGTAGTCCAGCATCATTTCCAGGCTAATTCCCTGGACCGACTCCCGGGAGCCGCCCACATCGCGGCCCATGGGTTGGTTGGGCCAGAGCATCTGATCCATGAGCATCTCGGCCCGAAAGTTGGGATAGTCGTTGGAGGCGTTGAGCTCCTCCTGTATCACGCCACGCTCTTTCTCGACCTCCTGGGGGTCCATCAGAGGATTGCGCACCATATCAAGAAGCACGTCCAGCGCCCTATGGAAGTAGGGCTTGGCCACCTTGCACCAGTAGCTGGTCAGCTCGCGGTCTGTGCCGCCATTGGTCATGCCACCAACCTCTTCAATCACGCTGGAGATTTCCACGCTGGACGGCCTGCGAGGAGTTCCTTTGAACAGCATGTGCTCCAGATAATGGGATATGCCTGCCTGGGCGTCATCCTCGTACCGAGAGCCAGCGCCCACGTAAACACATATGGATACCGAACGAGTGCTTGGCATGAAGTGGGTCAACACACGGAGGCCATTGTCAAGGACGGTTCTCTGGTGCGCGGAAGGGGATTCTTGGTTCATGGTGGTAAGTTAGTCCTTTGGAGCGGTGGGTCTGCACGTGTTGAGTTATGGGAGTCATGCAAAACCAAGCCGGTGAGTTTTCTCGAACGAGATAGTGCGATATTTTACATTGTACGGGCGGCATGTAAGGCCCGTCAAACAACGGACCGCCGCTGAAACAGGACAGCCCACACGGTTTCGTTTGCTTTTGCGGGGTGTCCACTCCCCCCGACTAAAGTTGGGGGTTAGCTAAACCTAAACCTGGCACTTTAGCGCCAGGACAAGCCACCACCATGCAAACGCAAACTGAACTCTGCAAAGCCATCTCCTTCCGTCCTGGGGCAGCGGCCTGCTATACTAGAGCCAACCACATGCAACAACATAGCACATTGAGGATTGACCGACCCACATCATCCCTGGCTATCAGGCCTTTGCCGATGGCTCTGCCCTCATCGAAGTGGGCATAACCAAGGTCCTCTGCGCTGCCACGGTGGAGGAGCGTGTGCCTGCTTTCCTTCGCTCTTCTGGTAAAGGGTGGGTCACTGCAGAATACTCCATGCTTCCCAGGTCCACTATCTCCAGGACTGCGCGGGACTCCTCCGGCCACCCTGGAGGGAGGGCCTCGGAAATCCAACGGCTCATCGGACGGGCTTTGCGAGCCGCCACCGACATGGAGGCCCTGGGCGAACGGACTGTTATCTTGGACTGCGATGTGCTCCAAGCCGATGGTGGCACTCGCACCGCCGCCATTACGGGCGCTTACGTGGCGTTGTACCAGGCGCTGCTAAAGCTGGTCCGCCAGAGAGTGCTCCGCTCAGTTCCTATGCTCTGTGCAGTGGCCGCCACCAGCGTCGGCATGGTGGATGGGGTCCCTCTGCTTGACCTGTGCTATGAGGAGGATGTCCGCGCTCAGGTGGACTTCAATGTTGCCATGACCGACCGGGGAGAGTACGTGGAGCTTCAAGGCACTGCCGAAGGAGCGCCTTTCTCTCAGGAGACCTCAGACCGCCTGTTGGCCCTGGCTCGGCAGGGGATACAGCACCTCCTGGCAGTCCAGCAGGATGCGGTGAAGGCCTTGTGACAAGAACGATTCCTCCGTCGTTTCCAGTATTGAAATCCCCCACTTGTTCCCTCAAGTGTTCCCTCAAGCCTGAGAAAGAAGGCTAGCGCATGATCCCAAACCTACCAGGGCGCACCATCATCGTAACCAATCACCGGTCCCGTCATCAGCGCCGCACCAGGCTATGGGTTGCCCTGGCCGCGGCAACCGCTTTGATCCTGGCATCCTGCACCGGTATCCTCACAGAACCCACCCCAACGCCTACACCAACCGCCACGGCAACTCCCACTAACAACAGCGGCTCCATCACACCGACGACGTTCCCCTCCATCGCCGAGCTGGTGCAACGCGTGGAGCCAGCGGTTGTGTCTATCCAGGTAAAATCCAGGGAAGCAGGCTTCTTTGGCCAGGTGGAAACCACGGCCTCCGGCTCCGGCGTCATCTTCAGGAAGGAAGGCTACATCCTCACCAATAACCATGTGGTTGGGGGAGCTACCAGCATCAAGGTGTTCATGTTTGATGGCAGAGAGATGGACGCAACGATAGTAGGCACAGATAAGAACACGGACCTGGCGGTAATCCAGGTGGATGAGAATGGGCTGCCGTCCGTGCCTCTAGGCGACGCGTCAAAGCTGCGCGTGGGCGACTGGGTGGTGGCCATAGGCAACGCCCTGGGGCTGCCAGGCGCGCCCACTGTAACCGTTGGCGTGGTCAGCGCGCTGGGGCGCACACTTAGGACCGGCCCCGACGTTACGCTGTATGACCTTATCCAGACAGATGCCGCCATCAACCCTGGCAACAGCGGTGGCCCGCTGATCAACCTGAATGGAGAGGTGGTGGGCATCAACACCGCCGTGCTTCGCGGGCAGGATGCTCAGGGCATTGGCTTTGCCGTGAGCGCCGGGACTGCTATTCCGGTGGCCAACCAGTTGGTGAGCAACGGGCGGGTCCTTAGACCGTATCTGGGAATTGGGGCAGGGGAGGTGAACCGTGCCATTGCTGCGCAGCTGGACCTCTCCGTGCGGGAAGGGGTGCTGGTGATGCAAGTGGAGAGCGGTGGCCCCGCCGACCGTGCTGGTATCCGGACGAACGACGTGATAGTAGCGCTGGACGGCCAGCCGACACCTACTTTCCTTGACATGCAACGTTTGCTGCTGTCCAAGTTAAAGGTGGGCCAGCGGATCAACGTTACCGTGGCCCGCGGCAAAGACCAAGAGCAGTTTACCCTGACGCTGGGGAAGTTCCCAAGGTAGTGGGATTATCCGACCCGCTGGACGCCCAGCTTAACCGATACGCCATCCACCTTGTGCTCTTCCTGGTAAGCGCTGGAGGCTGGGTCGCCTGGGCGCAGTTCCACGGACAACGTCTCCTGTCGTATGTAATCGCCGTGTTGCTGCACCACGCGGGTAATGGATTCGTCACCCTGGTAGGTGGTGACTATGCGGTCGGCGATGTCAAAGCCGGCGGAGCGGCGCATGTTCTGTATCAAATGCACAAGCTCCCGGGCCATGCCTTCGTCAGCTAGTTCCGGGGTGATCTCAGTGGTTACTGCCACCACGTACCCACCTTCCATAGCTGCGGCGTAGCCCGGCTTCTCTTTGGCCTCTACTAATATTTCGTCCGGAGACAGCGTGAACCCTTCCAGGGTTATCGGATTGTTGCTAAGAACTGCCGCCGCCACCTGAGCGGCGTCGGCCTTCTCCAGCGCCTGGCGCACCCGGCCCACCTGGTTGCCGTATTTCGGGCCAAGGAGCGGAAGGTTGGGGTGTAAGGAAAAGTCCAACACGTCACCCTCGCTGGACAGCGGAGCGACTTCCCTGATGTTCAGTTCATCTCGGATATCTGGGGCCAAACGTTGAAAGGCATCTCGCTCGCTAAAGGAGGGAGTTTTAACTAAGATGCGGGCCAAGGGTTGGCGCACGCGGATGCCCGCCTTGCTGCGGGCCGCCCGGCCCAGGCTGGCCACTTTCATGGCCAGCCGCATCGCCTCGGACATCTCCTTGTCTATGAGCGACTCGTCGGCCTGCGGCCAGTCGGCCAGGTGCACGCTTTGAGGGGCGTCGGCGTTCACGGAGCGCACCAGGTTGGCGTACATCTCCTCGGCTACGAAGGGCGCAAAGGGCGCCAGAAGTTTCGACAGCGTGGTGAGGCAGGTGTGCAGCGTGGAGTAGGCGGCTAGCTTGTCCTGGTCGTTCTCGCTCTTCCAGAAGCGACGGCGGCTGCGCCGCACGTACCAGTCGGATAGCACGTCCACGAAGTCCTCTATACGGCGTCCGGCGTCGGTGGGGTTGTACTCATCCAGCAGTCGGGTGACGTCCGAGATTAGCTGCTCCAGCTCCGACCGTATCCACCGGTCCATATCCAAGGCCGGCTCCTGTGAAGGCGCCGCCCTGGGGTTGAACCCGTCTATGTTGGCGTAGGTGACAAAGAAATTGTAGACGTTCCACATGGGCAGGAAGAACTTGCGTACCGACTCGCTCACCAGGTCGGTGGAAAACCGGCGGGAGTTTCCAGGCGGCGCTGCGGTGAACATGTACCAGCGCAGGGCGTCAGCGCCGTGGGCATTTATGACGGCCCAGGGGTCCGCCACGTTTCCTTTGGACTTGCTCATCTTCTCGCCCTTGGCGTCCAGAATGAGACCCAGGCAGATAACGTTTCGGTAACTCGGTTCGCCGGCGATGAGGGTGGAAAGGGCGTGAAGTGTGTAAAACCAGCCACGGGTCTGGTCCACGGCCTCGCAGATGTAGTCGGCGGGAAAGAGATGCCGCTCCTTTAGATCCTTGAGACCGTCGTTGGACATCACGTGGGACTGGGCGAAGGGCATAGCGCCGGAGTCGAACCAGGCGTCCATGACATCAGGTATGCGGCGCATGGTGCCGCCGCACGTCTGACACGTAACCGCTACCTGGTCAACATAGGGGCGATGCATGTCCAGGCGCTCCGCATCCAGAAGATGCTGGTGCTCCGGCAGAGCACGAGTCCGCAGTTCTGCTACGCTGCCAAAGCAGTCGTGTCCGCCGCAGTCCTGGCACTTCCAGACCGGCATGGGAGTGCCCCAGTACCGCTCTCTGGACAACGCCCAATCCACGTTGCCTCGCAGCCACTCGCCAAACCGCCCCTCTTTGATGTAGTCCGGATACCAGTTTATCTCCCGATTGCCGGAGATCAGCCTGTCTTTCACGGCTGTGGTGCGGATGTACCAGGATGACTTGGCGTAGTAGAGCAGTGGTGTGTTGCAACGCCAGCAGAAGGGATACGTGTGGCGGACGACCTCGCGGAGGTACAGGAGGCCCCGCTGCTCCAAATCCCGCATGATGTCCTCGTCGGCATCCTTGACGAATTTTCCTGTACCGGGTAGGCCTGTATCCTGTATTGTTCCATCCAGGTCCACAGTGTGGATGGTAGGCAAGTTGTAGGCGCGCCCCAACTCCTGGTCCTCAGCGCCATAGGCTGGGGCTATGTGCACTATGCCCGTGCCGTCCTCCATGGACACGTAGTCGGCGGTGACCACTTCATATACCCGTTGGTCGCCGACAACCCCAGCGGTATGGTAAAGAGGTTCGTAGTGGATTCCGTGCAAATCAGCCCCTTTTACACTGGCCACTTCTCTCCACTCAGAGCCGAGCACCGCCTCTTTCCTTGCTTTGGCAATTATCAGGAGCTCCTGTACCTGGCTAGTCGGCGCTTGCACCAGCACGTACTCCTCTTCTGGGTTCACCGCCAGGGCCACGTTGGCTGTAAGAGTCCACGGGGTTGTTGTCCAAGCCAGCAAGGACGGCCTTGGCGATTTCCATTGCCCGGAGTTGTGGTCGTACCCAAAGTCGGTTAGAGCGGCAATATGAGTCGGTATCAACTGTGGCAATGGACCGCTTCTGTCAACACCTTGTTTATCAGACAAAGGGATGCGCACGAATACAGACGGGTCGGGCGTGTCCTCCTGGTAGCCAAGCGCCACCTCGTGCGAGCTTAGAGTGGTAACGCACCGCGGGCAGTGGGGCGCTACCCTGTAGCCCTCGTAAAGCAGGCCGCACTCCCACAACTGCTTGATAATCCACCACCCCGTCTCGATGTAGTCGTTCTTGAATGTGACGTAGGCGCTTGGCATGTCTATCCAGAAGCCAATGCGGTCCGTCAGGTCCTCGAACTCCTTGACGTAGCGCATCACGCTCTCCCGGCACAGGGCGTTGAACCGCTCGATGCCGTACTCCTCGATCTCCCGCTTGCTGGATATGCCAAGCTCCTTCTCTATCTCCAACTCCACAGGCAAACCGTGGGTGTCCCAGCCGCCCTGGCGCACCGGTCGAAAGCCCTGCATGGTCTTGTAGCGGGGGATGACGTCTTTGAAGACTCGGGCCAGCACGTGGTGGATGCCCGGCTTGCCGTTGGCGGTAGGAGGGCCTTCGTACAGGGTAAAGGGAGGCGCATCCTGGCGCGCCTCTTCCACCAGGTGGAGCATATCACGCTCCTGCCAGAAGCGTAGGATGCGCTCCTCCATCTCCGGAAAGCTGACCCTGGACGTTACCGGCTTGAAAACGCTCATGTCTGGGTTAAAGTCCCTCTCATTGGTAGGAACCAAAAGTAGCATAGGGGCAATGACTGGTCAAGCAGCGGCCACGACCACCCGGCGGGAAGCAACGCTCGTAAACTACAAAGGCGTGACTTGACAGCCAGACTAACATATAATTGCTGCGACCCCCTTTTGAGCAAAGGAGACAACGATGCCACCGGTGGCTTTTCATAAAGGACAGTTCGTGCCTCTGGAGCAGGCTTCCGTAGGTATTATGACCCACGCCTTCCACTATGGCACCGCCGTATTTGAAGGCATTCGCGGCAACTGGAACGCCGAAGACGAACGCACGTACATCTTCCGGATGCGAGAGCACTACGATCGTCTGCTGGCTGGCTGCAAGGTGATGCGCATCAGGATTCCATATTCGGCACAAGAGTTGTGCGACATCACCGTCCAGATGGTGGAAAAATGCGGTTACACCGAGGATATCTACATCCGTCCCATCGCCTACAAGAGCGAGGAGCGAGTGGCTATCCTCAACCTGGACCCTCTTGCAAGCAGCTTCAGCGTGCTGGCCGTACCCTTTGGAGCATACATGGACCTGGAGGCGGCTGCGCGCTGCTGCACCTCCTCCTGGCGCCGCATGGAAGACACCATGATCCCGCCCTCTTTGAAGATCAGCGGCCTCTACGTAAACAGCATCCTGGCCAAGACCGAAGCCGTCCTGGCCGGGTTTGACGAGGCCATCCTGCTGAACCAGCACGGCTACGTCTCGGAGGGTACAGGAGAGAACCTGTTCATGTACCGGGGCGACAAACTGATAACGCCCCCGGTGGAGGACAACGTCCTGCCCGGCATCACCCGCAACACGGTGACGGATATAGCCCGCAACGAGTTCGGCTTGCAGGTGGTGGAACGACATATCCCGCGCAGCGAACTGTACTTGGCCGACGAGGTATTCCTGACTGGAACGGCAGCCCACCTTACGCCTGTAGGGTCCGTGGACAACCACCTGATCGCGGATGGGAACATGGGGCCCATTACCCGCCAGCTCCAGACGCTGTACTTCGATATAGTGCGCGGCAAGGTTCCGAAGTACATTCACTGGTGCACACCGGTCCCTACCAAGCTGGTCTCGGCCTAGCTGCCAGAGCGGCCAATGTTCAACTAAGGGGGGCGACTTCAAAGCACGGCCATGACCGATTTTGCCCTGGACTATCTAGCTTTTGTCTTCCTCTCCGCCCTGGGCGTTCTGCTTTTGGTCGCCGCGCATAGCCGGTTGAACGGCTTGCTGGTGTTGGGCCGCCGCCTCTCCGTTCTCCTGGGCGCGGCGCTGACGGCAGGGGCGTTCGGTTGGTTTTTCACGTCCAAGCCCAGGAACCTGCCAGATACAGGAGCAGGGCTTGATGGCAATGAGCAGGCTTTGCTGTTTGCCTTCGGCGCAGGGTCAGCGCTGACCCTGCTACTTATCCTCTCATCACTGCGCAACTGGTCCATGGGAGCCAACGCCGCTGGCGATGGCGTGGAGGCGTTGCGGAGCTCCAGCTATCTACGCCTTCTATTCAAGGGGATGAAAGACCGTTGGAACTACTGGTACGGGCGGATGAAAGAGCACTCCTCTGGCTGAACTCCTGGGTCGGCCACTTCCCCTGGCTGGACGGCATTGTCCAGTGGGTGGTCAGCGACTACCTGGTGCCGGTGACGCTCTCGCTGATTCTGCTGGGCCTATGGTTTCACGGCGCCACACCCGGTGCCAGGGAGCGCAACCAGCGCGGTGTGATGACCGCAACTGTGGCTCTGGCCCTGGCCAATCTGACGGTAGAGGTTATGAACCGGTTCATTTACCGCCCTCGGCCTTTTGAGGCTCTAGATCTATCGCTCCTCTTCTACAGGCCCACGGACTCCTCATTCCCAGCCAACCCTGCCGCCGTGGGCTTCGCGGTTGGCGTAGCGGTAGGTCTCTGGAACCGCAAAATAGGCGTGGCTCTTCTGGCCATCGCCACCGTATTTTCTCTGGCCAGAGTCTATGCTGGCGTGTTCTACCCACTGGACATCGTAGGAGGCGCAGCCGTTGGAGCTACTGGAAGCCTGCTTGGGGCATTGCTGCTGAGGTGGATGGAACCATTACCGAGCATGGCCCTGAAGCTGGCCCGCTCGGTGTATCTGGCTTAATGGGTTGCTAAGAAAGAGGAGTCCAGCGTCCCCACCTGTCAGCACAAAGTCGGAGTGGGTAGTCGAAGGAGTTTGCACGCAACCTGCTAGATTCGAAACTCCAGCTTCTGAAAAGCCTCCGCGAAAGGAAGGCCAGCCTGTTCTCCTACACGCTTCGCCCCCTCCCTCATGCCCTGTCCGAAATCCCGGTTTGGATCGCGGCTTGGGCGCTCCACAAACTGACTTCTGTGGCACAGCATGGCCTGGATCTTACTATCCAACGTATCGCTTATGTCGGAAAACTCGTCTGGGATTTCGCTGCCCCAGAGCAGCACCACTCCAACCTTGTGGGGTAGGAGCCCCTCTTTGGTTAGTTCAGAGTAGTGCCAGGGGTCCCGGCTGTATGGGTACACAGCATCCAATGTGGCTGTCCCGCACATTCTGTGGTCACGATGGGCATGGCGGCTGCGGTTCATGAGGGCGTGGGTCAGTATTACCTGGGGACGGAAACGCCGGATCTCCCGCACCAGCTCGCCCCGGAACTCGCGATTGTCCTCCAACTCGCCATCTGGGTGGCTCAGGAATATCACATCCTGCACGCCCAGAGCAGCAGCGGCGTTCCGCTGCTCCTTCTTCCGGGTCTGCGCCAGGTGCTCCGGCGTGACCTCCATCTCTTCAGTCCCTTTGTTGCCATTGGTGCACACCACATAAGCCACCTCGGTACCCTGTTGGGTCCAGCCAGCGATAGTGCCGGCACAACCTATCTCATCGTCTGGATGTGCAAAAATGACCATGGCTCGTTGGGGCCGTTCTATCATGGATAACCAACCTCCGCAATGTGACTACCAACGGGTGAGTGCTAAAAAGAGTAACACACAGACGCGTGTTGTCAAAAGAGGGGCTGCCTTGGGGGTTCTGATTGCTTGCCGGTTTACCCGCCAGTGGCCTAGCCAGTTTTATTGACGAACGTCTTCAGCCGCGCAACGGCCTTTTGCAGATTCTCCACCGAGTTGGCGTAGGAGAACCGGACGTACCCCTCTCCGTGCTTGCCGAAACCTGCGCCAGAAAGGCAAGCCACCCCAGCTTCGTCCAGCGCCCTCTTCTCGAATTGGTCACTGGATAGACCAGTGCCGGCAATGCCGGCGAAGGCATAGAATGCCCCCTCCGGCATTGAACAACTTATGCCCGGTACGCTGCGGAGACCATCCACAAACACCTGCCGTCGCCCGCGGAACTCCTCCCTCATGACGGCAACGTCGTCCTGAGGGCCCTCCAAGGCATCAATAATCGCTCGCTGTGAGAAAGCGGTGGCACAGGAGACGCTGTTTATCGCCAGCTTGATGATGTGCTCAGTGAGAACCTCCGGGAACACACCGTAGCCCAGTCTCCAGCCGGTCATGGCGTAGGACTTGGACAGGCCGTCCAGGATTATAGTCCTATCCGCCATGCCAGGAACGGAAGCGATACTAAAATGGCTGCCTTCGTAGAGGATGTCTTTGTAAACCTCGTCTGTTAGAACGTACAGATTGGGTTGTCTCTTTGCCATGGCAGCGATAGCTTCTATTTCGTCCTGTGTCAGTATCGAACCGCACGGATTGTTGGGAGAGTTCAGTATGATCAACCGGGTACGATCCGTGATCTTGCTGGCTAATTGCTGGAGGTCTGGGTGATAGTCGTTCTCTTCCAGCAGGGGCATGGGCACCGGCCGCGCACCACAGAAGCGGATCATGGACTCGTAAACAGGGAAGCCAGGGTTGGGGTATATAACCTCGGTCCCTCTTTGGGCCAGAGCAAGGATGGTAAAAAACATGATGGGTTTGGCCCCGGGGGTCACGACTACCTGTCGCCAGTCCACATCGATATCGCGTCGCTGGCCGACGTTTTGGGCTACGGATTGGCGGACCTCGGTCAGGCCGGGCGCAGGAACGTAGTGGGTGTAGCCCTGTTCTATGGCCCGCGCGACTGAGTCTCTGATGTGCTTGGGGGTGGCGAAGTCAGGTTCGCCTATCTCCAAATGGACGATGTCCCTGCCCTGCGCTTCCAGCTCCCTGGCCTTTGCCAGTACAGCGAATGCTGACTCCGTGCCAAGGTTCCCCATCCTGCGTGCCAAAACCATGCCACCCTCCTTGGGTGTGCCGTTCCTGTCCCATTTGCCAGCCGGCCAGTGATCCTCGTCGCCTATGCCCCAGTCAGGCCAGCGTTGGCGATACGCCGGCGTGTCCCGGCAGATTGTCGAAAACAACTTCTTAGACTATCCCCCTGACCCCTTCCTCACCAGAAGGGGGAGAAAGATATATCTGGGGGATACCTCCGACCCCCACCCCTTCGGCTTCGCTCCTCTGGACTCCCCTTTTCCAACAGCCTGATGGCGCTTGCCATATAGTCGTGCAGAGTGTCCTAAAACGCAAGACCAACGTCTGTGTGGACAGGAATCGTGCATAAGGAGGACGAGCTTGCTGGAGACACAGCTGGCCTTCGGTTAGCTGTGATAGAGCGACAGCCGCTGCTTCTTCAACTCATCACCTACGTGGGTATGGATCGTATCCAGCATTTCGAAGTCCCACTCGGAGACGAAGGTGATAGCGGTGCCTTGCCGTCCCATGCGCGCCGTTCTGCCGATGCGGTGGACGTACTCCTCCACGTTATCCGGCATATCGTAGTTGATGACATGAGACACGGCTGGAATGTCCAGCCCACGCGCCGCCAAGTTGGTGGCTACCAGTACCCGCAGATGGTTGGTGCGGAAACGGTCCATCACCGCGTCACGATGTGTCTGCGGCATGTCGCCGTGGATGGCCTGGATGTCGTGACCGCGGCGCTGCAACTGTTCCACCAACCTGTCCACCCCTATCTTAGTGCGCCGGAACACCAGCGCCTGGATGATCCGGCCAGGTTCCCTCAATAGCGACTCCAGGGCCGCTGGGCGGTCCCTCTCAGCCACTTCGAAATAGAGCTGATCAACCTGCTCCACCGGCTCGGCGTTTCCGCCTACCAGCATCCAGGCGGGGTCCTTCATGTAGCGGTTCGCCAGCCTTCTGATGGGGCCTGGCATTGTGGCGGAGAATAGCAGCGTCTGCCGGGAGGAGGGCGTGCGCCGCAATATGCGTTCGATGTCGTCCGCGAAGCCGATGTCCAGCATGTGGTCAGCCTCGTCCAATATCATGAATTGGAGCCGATCCAGCCGTATCGTGCCTCGCTCCATGTGGTCCATCAACCTACCCGGCGTAGCCACAATTATGTGGGCACCCCGCTGCAACGCCTCCATCTGTCGGCTTATGGCTTGGCCCCCGTAGATAGCCACGCTCCTCAGGTTGCGGAACTTGCCTATGCGGGCCAGCTCTCCCCTGACTTGCACTGCCAACTCCCGGGTGGGCACCAGCACCAGCGCCCGTACGTCTCGAATGCCTGGATCAAGCATCTCCACTAGCGGGATGCCAAATGCGGCGGTTTTTCCAGTGCCGGTCTGGGCCTGGCCTACTACGTCCTGTCCGGCGCGAACCAGCGGGATCACCACCTCCTGGATGGCTGTGGGAGAGGTGTATCCCATGCCTTCCAAAGCCCTGGCGACAGGGTCCGATATCTCCATATTGCCGAAGAGATTACCGAGCGAAGGTGCAGATAGAGTGGGATCAGCAGCCTGCATCCTCTGCGGTCGCGGCGGACGGCGACCCTCTGATGGTGCGAGAGCAGGTGGTTTAGACCTAACGGCAGTCGGAGGTAGTGTTTCCGCTGTGACCGTAGCTGCCTGGCCATTGGTAGGCAAGGGCGCTGGGGCGGTATCAGTGGTATCGGTAGAGACTTGGATGCCACGCTTGTTGAACAGCGTGACGAGTTTCCGAGTTATGGTGTCGAGTATGAGGAAGACTTGCTCCGGGGAAGACTAGCGGGGAAGATGGGTAGGAACGAAAGGTGCAGCATCGACGGATGTACACCTCGCTGTAGCTCCTGTTTATTGTTCCTCACTGCGATCAACAGTGTATCACATCGTATGGCGGCCAGTCAAAAAGGAAGTAGCCTGTGGTGGCTTGGCGGAGAAACTTTCCATGAACAGGCGCTACGAAAGTGCCAGGATGCCAAACTCGGCATATACCTCCGCCACGCCCCCGGCGGCCCCGTCCCAGCTCATGTCCTGGGCCATGACGTGGGCCTCTTTCCCCATGCTCTGGCGCAAGGCTTCGTTGGCCAGCAGCACCTCCAGTCGGTCGGCAAAGGCGGCGGGGCAGTGCCACGGCACCAGGTAGCCAGAGCGGTTATCTCCAACGATTGCCTCCAGCCCAGGCACCCGGGATGCCACCACTGGTGTGCCACACGCCATGGCCTCCAGAGCCACCAGACCGAAGCTTTCATAGTAGGAGGGAACGACGCAAACATCCGCCGCCTGGTAATAGAGAGGAAGGAGAGTATGGTCCAGGCTGCCTAGGAACTCCACCTTGCATTCCACATCCAACTTCAGGGCGACTCCCTTCAGCCGGCGGTACTCCTCATCTAACTCGCTACCTCCCGCCACCAGCAACTGGACCGCCCGTGGCGTCTCCATGGACGATATGGTGTGCAACAGTACCTCCAGCCCCTTTATGGGGTCCAGGCGGCCCACGTAAAGAAGCGTATGGTGGCCGTTCAGGCCCAGTTGGTCCCGTGCCGCCCGCTGGTCGCCCGGCTTGAAGAGGCCCAGGTCTACGCCAGGGTTCACCACCCGTATCTTCTCTTCATCAGCGTCGTACAGTCGTCGCAGCGCCCCTTGTTCGTGGGCAGTGGAAACGATGATCCTGTCCGCGGAGGCTGCCAATTCTCGCTCAGAGGCACTCCGTGCGGCGGACTCCCTTTCGCCAGCCCGCGCCCGCGCCTTGACCTCCGCTAGCGTATGGAAGGTGGTGACGTGAGGCACACCCCACACACCGGCCAGAGCCTGTCCCACACACCCCGATAGCCAGTAATGGGTGTGGACGAGTGAATACCTGAGTTGGTGTTTCTCCTGGTACGCTTTTACCTGCGCGATGAACCGTGGAAGATAGTGAAACAGGCTGTTCTTGGAGGCGCGCACGGGTCCAGCCCTCACGTGGATCACCCGGACGTTTTCGTCCAGGTCAACCAGCATGGGGTCATGAGAGTCGTGGGCGCGGGTGTAGATGTCCACAAGGAAGCCCAGTCGGCCAAGGCTCTGAGCCAACTGGTGGACGTATACACTCATGCCTCCTGTGTCCTTGGAGCCAGGGCGGGCCAAAGGACAACCGTGCACGCTCATGAAAGCGATACGCTGAGGTGCTATTGAGTTGGTACCCACTTTATATAGGATGCCTCATCAACACTAAAGGGTTCACCGTCGGATTGTCAGCCGGTACAACTGAACATCCTTAGCGCCCAGGTCATACTTGTAACGCTCGTTGCCCCGGAGAAAGTCGAAGTAGTCGCTACCGTCTTCTATGGCCTGCTTCAGGCACAGGGCTTTCAGGAGCAACCCCACGCTCAAGGAGCCGAACTCCGGGTTGTATCCGCTGTTGTACAGGAACCTGGTACCGCCATAGTCGAAGCAGAGGGCACTGGCGACCCGTTGCCCCGCAATCTCCATGAAGAACAGCCGGAGCATTCCTGCCTCTGCCAGTTCCTGCCCTATGCGCCGGAAGAAGTGCTCCCTCTCCGCAGTGAGGAACACGGCCTTGTCCTGGCGGCTGTCCTTCATCAGTGCGAAGAAATCCTCCAGGGCACTCTCCAGGTCAGAGGAGCCATTCACCGTGTGGAAACGATATGAGCCTGAGCTTTCCAGGCGTCTCAACTTGCGGCTCAACTCGTGCCGGTCCTTCTTGTCCAGCAAAACTAGGTAGTCGTCCCAGGATGCGGGCAAGGCAATCCCCGGAGACACGTCCTCCGGCGTCACCTCTGTGGAGTAGCCGCGGGCCTTGGCTAGCTCCGGCAGATAGTGGAGAGCTGCCGAGCTTGCCGGAACGGAGAGCAGGTCCATTAGCTTCCAGTCCCTCTCTAGCAATGACTGGAACAGCAAGGGATACAGCTCGCCTTCTCGACCCGCTGCCATCACAAAGTCATGGTAGTCCCACAGGTCGGTGTCGCCCAGGAACGTTAGAGCGCCGTTCGTCTGCATGAGAGGGGCAATCCCCACCAGAGTACCATCATCCCGCAAGGAGATTAATTTCAGGTCTGCCTGCCCGCCCATCTCCTCCCACCAGGTGCGATGCCATAAAGGGGTCTGGAAAATAGCATGGGCGGTGCACTGGGGCAACAACGCATCCCACTCAGCCCAGAGCGGGTCAAACTCTTCTTGGGAAATGTTCAGCGTCATCCTGTGCTCCCCGCAAGCACGGCCAGGATTTCTCTGCGGGCCAGGGAGCCTCTTCGAAAGGTGCCGCGGATGGCGGATGTAACTACCTGGGTGCCAGGCTTCTGCACGCCCCGCATGCTAATACACAGGTGCTCCGCTTTCAGAACCACGGCTACACCTTCGGCCTGAAGGGCGGTGAACATGGTATCTGCCATCTGGGCTGTAAGCCGCTCTTGCAGTTGGGGCCGGCGTGCCAGCACATCCAGAGCCCTGACCAACTTGCTGATGCCCACCACCCTGCTGGTGGGCAGGTAGCCTATATGAGCTGAACCAAAAAAGGGAAGGAGGTGATGCTCGCACATGGAGTAGAACGGTATGTCCTTTAGAATCACAAGGTCATGGTTGCCCTCTTCAACGCCCACTAGGAACTCTTGCGACGGATCCTGGTCTATTCCAGAGAACAGCTCCCTGTACATTTCCGCCACGCGCTGGGGTGTTTCCTTAAGCCCCAGGCGCAGTGGGTCCTCTCCTATCAGGCGGAGGATGTCTGCTACCGCGTTTTCAATAGTTTTCTCTTGAATCAACTCGTATCTACCCTTCAGGGAATGGCCGCCTGAGTTATGGCCTCCTCCACCGCGCTCAGTTGTGCAGGTATTTCCCTGGGCGGCGCCAAGGCGTGTTGGGAGACCAGGTCCGGGTCTTTAAGGCCGGTGCCAGTTATGACGCAAACCGCGCATTTGTTCCTGAGGTCCAGGCCGCCTCTGACCAGCTTCACCAGCCCTGCCACGGAGGCGGCGGAGGCTGGCTCGCAGAAAACGCCTTCTCGGCTGGCCAGCAGCCTGTAGGCGGCCAGGATCTCCTGGTCACTCACCATATCTATGTGTCCCCCGGACTCGTCGCGGGCGGTCAAAGCGCCTTGCCAGCTTGCCGGGTTGCCAATGCGGATGGCCGAGGCGATGGTTGTGGGATGGGATATGGGAACGCCACGCACAATAGGGGCAGCTCCCTCTGCTTGAAAGCCCATCATTATTGGCCGCTGCCGGACCTTACCCAGTTCGTGATACTGGCGGAAACCCGTCCAGTAGGCGGTTATGTTACCAGCGTTACCCACGGGAATAAACAGGTAGTCCGGTGCTATTCCAAGGTCGTCCACTACCTCAAAAGCGGCTGTCTTTTGACCCTGAATGCGGTGCGGGTTCAGGGAGTTCACGAGGGTGATGGGATGAGTGTTGGCCAGGGTTCTCACCAGCTCCAAGGCCTGGTCAAAGTTACCATCAACGATCAAGATCTGGGCTCCGTGGGCCATGGCCTGGGCAAGCTTGCCAGTAGCCACGCTCCCTTTTGGCACCAGGACAATGGTGTTGAGCCCGCAGTATGCACCATAGGCCGCGGCGGAGGCGCTGGTATTGCCGGTGGAGGCACAGATGATGGATGCGCTCCCGGCCTCCATGGCTTTAGCCACGGCCACTACCATGCCCCGGTCTTTGAACGATCCCGTGGGGTTGCACCCTTCCAGCTTGAAGTACAATTCTCCACAGCCAATCTCCTGGGATAGATAGCGGGAGCGTACCAGAGGCGTACTCCCCTCACCAAGGCTAATGATTGGAGTCGCTTCGGTAACGGGCAGGTACTCCCGGTATCGCTCCAAGACGCCGCGATTTCCGGTTAGGCTTTGCCCTTGGCTACACACTTGCTTTTCCTGAGGCCCCCCCACTTACCTGGATAATAACTGCGCTCACTGCTCCACGCGGATAAGGTTGCTCACGTCCAGCACCACCCCAAAGGTCTTCATCTGGTGGACCGCCTGGCGTATGTGGGCCTCCTTGGCCGGGTGGGTCATGACTACTATCTCTGCCGTCTGGCTGACTTCGTCCACGTTCTTCTGTATGACGGAGGCTATGCTTATGTCCAGGTCTCCCAGGACTTTCGCGATCTGTGCCAGAACGCCGGCTCTATCGGCCACTGTAAGCCTGGCGTAGTACTGGGTTACCAACTCCTCCATGGGTAAGATGCGCAGGCCGCCGTCCAGGGTTCCGCCGCGGGCGGGGCCACGCCCAGAGGCAATGCTACGCGATACATCAAGGATATCACCTATCACCGCGCTGCTGGTAGGGTGCGGGCCAGCACCCTGGCCGTGGAACACCACGCGACCCACCAGATCGCCCTCTATTTCCACGGCGTTCAGCACACCATTTACATTAGAAAGCAGATGCTCGTTGGGCACCATGGCTGGATGGACTCGCAGGGACAGTCCATCGCCGTTGCGCCGGGCGATGCCCAGAAGTTTGATAGTGTAGCCAAGCTCCTGAGCGTACTGAAAGTCCCGGGCCGCAAGCCTGGAAATGCCTTCGCGGTAGACGTCGCCCACCGACACTCGAGTATGAAAGGCCAGGGTGGACACAATAGCCAGCTTGAAAGCCGCATCCACACCCTCAATGTCTTTTGTGGGGTCAGCCTCGGCGTAGCCCAGCTCCTGAGCATGGCGCAGCGCCACCTGAAAGTCCATGCCCTCCTGGGACATCCTAGTGAGAATGTAGTTGGTGGTCCCGTTGATGATACCGTGGAGAGAGGTGATTTCGTTGGCCAGGAGGTCCTTTTGCAGGGGACCAATGATGGGAATCCCTCCTCCTACACTGGCCTCATATAGCAGGCTTACCCCATGCTCCTCCGCTAACCGGATAAGCTCCGGCCCGTGGGTGGCCATGACATCCTTGTTGGCGGTTACGGCTTGTTTTCCCTGGGAAAGGGCGGTGCGAAGGTAGTCCACCGCGGGCTTCTCGCCACCCAGGAGCTCCACAACTACGTCCACCTGAGGGTCGTTTAGTATGTCCGCGGGGTCAGCAGTCAGGAGTTGCGACGGCACCACGGAATCCCTGGGCTTGGCCTTATCCCTCACCAGGACACTACACAGGAACATGGGCCGGCCAGCTTTTTGGGCAAGCCGCTCCGACTTCTGGACCAGCGTGCGCGCAACCTCTGACCCCACTACGCCAAGGCCCAAGAGACCTATGCCTATCTTCCCGTCTTTGTCCATGAATACACCGATTTCAGCGCGGCCCCTGGCCCAAAACTACCTTGAATGTCTACCTGTGGTCTAACCTCTGGCCTGGCCCGGGCAGCACGGCTTGACGCCACCGTACACTACGAAGTCTGGGGAGTAGGGGCAGGAATGAGCTCTCGAATCTTGTCGATCACCCATCCGTACTCCTTAGACCCAAAGTTGACTTTGATATCGTTCTTAGAGGGGTCAAACTGTTCGTCCATCCATTTCTCTAGGACTCGCGTCCTCAAGAGGTTGCGCATATCAGGGCTTACCTCTGCAAGCTCCGGCCCAGCCGTGACCTTGAGAAAATACGTGTCTGGAGGGATGGAGATGGGATCGCTAACCTCATCCAACTCCAGAGATAAGAGAGTGGAGTCCAACAAAGGAAAGGCCTCCTTGGGGACCCAGCCCACCTCTCCGTTATCATCAGCGTACGGGTCGGCCACCGAATAGACTCTGGCCAGACGGTCAAACTCCTCGCCGTCCGTGAGCTTCTGCTGGACTTCCAACACTTGGGACTCGTCCTGGACGCGTATCCAGTGGGCAAACACCTGCTCTTGGACCCCGGGAATCTGTTCCGATAGTATCTCCAGAAGCTTCTCGCGTAGGAGACTACGCCGCACGATCTCCCGATACTCACTGGTGGTGAACTTGGTTATGTCCAGGTAACGGCGCAGGGTCTCTTTGTACTCCCGCTCTAGTGTGTCTGGATCGGTTTGTTGTCCCTCTTGAAGCTTGGGGTAGTGACGGCTGCGGACCTCCGCATCCACCTCGTCCTGGGTGACGGTAATGCCCAACTCGGGCGCCCGCTGCACAATCAACTCCTCGCTGAGTATGTTATTCACTATCTGAAGAGGCAATGTACTCAGGTCCGTCTGCCCTCCACCTGAACTTGCATAGGCGGCGGCGAAGGACCTGGATATCTTCGCCACCTCACCCAGAGAGTGCTTGACACCATTAACCTCAACGGCGGTGCGCCGGGGTGGAGCTACAAAGGTGGCATAGTAGCCGTAGGCCGGTATGGCAAGGATCGCGAAGATAACCACTCCCGCAAAGGCAAGCACCCACCTCTGCTGCTGGTGCTCCCGTTGCCGGCGCACAGTCCGCCTTCTTCGGATGGGTTGGGCTTCTCGTGGTTCGCGCGTGGTCATTGATGCAGATCACAGCAGCCGAGGATTAGCGCCTTGACCAAGGCAACTAAGCCCGGTCTTCAAGGCCAGATACGTATGTCGCCTTACCGTTCCACATACCCAGACCGCTCCACATAGCCCGCTCCGAGGATGTGGTCGGGCGTAAATGGCAGAAGAGCCAGATGCCTGGCGCGCTTCACTGCCAATGCTAGACCTCGCTGGTGTGTGGAGCAATTGCCAGTCCGACGACGCCCCTCTATCCGTCCACGCTCAGGAGACACATAGCGCCTCAAGCGGGCAACATCCTTGTAGTCTATGAACTTCACCTTGTCCACACAGAAGAAGCAGACCTTCCGGCGGGTGAAATACCTCGGCCTTCCCTCTCGTCTACGGGGCGGGCCTGATCTACTGGTCATCCTCTATTACTCCTACCTTGTCAGGTTGTATTCAAAACCGACGCTAGAAGGGAAGGTCCTCAGCCTCTACGGCTCCCCCTGGTTCCTGGCCTGGATCTCCCTCGGGTTCCCCTGCCTGGCCACCCTGCGGCCGGTCCAGGAATAGTATGCTGTTCGCAACTATTTCGTTTATGAACCTGGTCTTGCCATCCTGTCCTTCCCAGGTCCTGCTGTGCAGCCGGCCTTCCACGTATGCTTTGCGACCTTTGGCTAGGTACTGGTTACACTGCTCGGCCAACTGGTTCCACGCTACTATAGTGAACCACTCGGTATCCTGATGGCGTTCGCCGTCGGCTGATGTGTAACCACGGCTGGCAGCCATGCGGAAAGAGGTGACGGCGTTGCCGTTGGGCGTGTAGCGCATCTCCGGGTCCGTACCAAGATTGCCTATGATCATTACTCTATTAAGCCCAACCATGACCCTCTCTCCTCCTGGTGTTCAACCAGCCTGTCGCCCTAGGTCTCCTTCCGGACCAGGAGATGTCGGAGCACCTCGCTCCAGAGTTTGAGGCTTGCTTCCAACTCTTTGGCAGCTTGGGCCTCAACTGTAAACTCTGTCCGCAGGTAGTTCCCCTCTTGGTACTTTTTCAGGGGGTAGGCCAGCTTCCGCACACCCCACTTATCCAGGTTTCCAACGGTCCCTCCCCGTTGCGTAATAAACTGGCTTAACCGGTCGGTGATGCCCGTCACTCCATCTTCGTCCAACTCTGGACTCAACACCAAAGCTAGTTGGTAATCACGCAATGCAGTTACTGTGGCTCCTCTCTTCAATAGGGCATCAGCCCTTGGTATCCTTGGTTTGCTAGGTGGGATTATAGCACGATTCGCAGGACGCCGCATCTGTGTGCGGACCACCGTCCAGCCGGCTTCACGATCCCGCAGCGTGGAAGTCCGCCTGCTAGTCCAGGCCAGGCACAGGGAAGCTAGAGGTGAGGTCTATCACTCCCTGGCGCACCTCTTCCACCACCCGAGCATCGCCCACGTGGTTCAACACATTTACGATTAACCCAGCGACCCTTACCATCTCCTGGGGCCCAAATCCACGGCTCGACAGCGCCGGCGTCCCCAGACGAAGGCCGCTGGTGACCCGGGGCGGCTGCGGATCGAATGGGATGGCGTTCTTGTTGACTGTGATGTGGACACTACTCAGCGCATCCTCCGCCTCCTGGCCCGTAATGCCCGCGGGCGTCAGGTCTACCAGCATCAGATGGTTGTCCGTGCCGCCAGAAACGATGCGCAGGCCACCATCCTCCAGAGCCTTTGCAAGAGTACGGGCGTTTTCCACCACCCGGTGTCCGTACTCCGCAAACTCCGGCCTCAGGGCCTCTCCGAAGGACACCGCTTTGGCCGCAATGGTGTGCATGAGGGGGCCGCCCTGAGTGAATGGGAATACCGCTCGGTCTATCTTCCTGACCAGGTCCTGGTCGCATAGGATAAATGCCCCACGAGGGCCGCGAAGTGTCTTGTGGGTGGTGGATGTGACCACCTGGGCATAAGGAAGACAAGAGGGATGCGCGCCCGCGGCGATGAGTCCGGCGATATGGGCTATGTCCACCATGAGCAGCGCCCCCACCTCGTCGGCGATCTGGCGGAAGCGCGGGAAGTCTATGACCCGTGGATATGCGGTGGCCCCCGCCACGATTAGCTTGGGACTGTGCTCCTTGGCCAGCCGCTCCACCTCGTCGTAGTCTATGTACTCCGTCTCGCGGCTAACACCGTATGAGACGAATTTGTACAGCTTGCCTGAGAAGTTGACGGGGCTGCCGTGACTCAGGTGGCCCCCCTGGTCCAGGCGCATCCCCAAAACAGTGTCACCCGGCTCCAGGAGGGCAAAGTAGGCCGCCATGTTGGCCTGCGCGCCGCTGTGGGGCTGGACGTTGGCGTGGGGCGCATGAAACAGCTCCTTCAGCCGGTCTATGGCCAGTTGCTCCGCCACGTCCACGTACTCGCACCCGCCGTAGTAGCGGCGCCCGGGGTAGCCTTCGGCGTACTTATTGGTCATCACCGAAGCCTGGGCCTCTCGCACCGCATGGCTGACGTAGTTCTCTGAGGCGATGAGGACGATGTTCCGGCGCTGGCGCATCTCCTCGTTCTCTATGGCTTGCGCCAGTTCAGGGTCCGCCTTGCTCAAGATACCCATGGGCTGTTGCTCCTTGTAGAAGGTTAGAAGCCGTTGACACTAAAGTCTATTAGCAGGTCGCTGAAGCTGAAGAAGAGGAGTCCGGAGGGGCGAACCTCTCTTGAACGTAGGACCGAATTCGGTCATTAGGTCCCAGACTACGAGCGGTGATAAGAAGTTCCAAGGTAGGCTCTCTTTGGGGAAGAATGTACTACCATTGTAGGTACGATGACCCTAGCGACGCAAGAGAAAGAGGGCTTGGAGTACGGTCGCTTTGCGGAGGTGGGGAGAGACGCGATCCCGCTCGTGGTGAGCTTGCCGCCCTTAGAACGTATTATGCCGGCTCTGGCCAATCTAGCGAGCTTGTCAGCCAGCTAGTCAACATTAGTAAACAACGGGAAAACGTTGACTTTTGTCCAGGCGAAGGGCAAGTTGGAAGGCGGTGAAGGAGTGGGATCCAGTGTGAAGCCAAAGCTAAGAGGAAAAAGCCCCGGCTATCTGGGTATTCGCTACTTTCCAGAAGGACACGATCGGCGCATTCACCATTGGCACTGTCCCTATGTTGTTGGGCTGCCGTAGGGGCTAGCCCAACACTCTACGACCTAGCCAGCGTTCGCAGCACCTCCCTGAGACCTGGACGTTTGCCGTAGGCGAGCAGATAGGTGCGAAAGACGCGGATCATCATGTGCATCGCCGCCATTACCGAGAGCGCCAGGACACCAAGGCTGAAGGTGACCCCCCAGAACCCAATAGCTCCAACAGCTAGCCGCACCATCACCACTACTGGGGACGTAAGGGGAAATATCGTAAGGAACTGCACAATAGGAGCTGTGGGATTGGACGCGATGTAGGGCCACATCCAGATCGGTACGCCCAGGGGGAGTACGAAGATTACGGAGAGTTGGCTCCCCTCCTGCGCCGTTGAGGCCACGGCACCTAGCCCTGCCATCAGCGTGGCGAAGAAGAGATAACCCAGCACGAAGAACAACACTCCCACCAGGGCTAGCTCAATGCCGGGAACCTCGATGGAGACATCTAGGCCTGTGTTTATCACGCTCAGCAGAATAATCCCTGAGACCAACCATACAAGTATCTGAATCAATCCAGCGGCGCCTAGGCCAAGGATTTTACCTACCATGAGTTGACCCGGAGTAACCGACGAGAGGAGGACCTCCATGATGCGGTTCTCTTTCTCCTCGCCTAGGCTCTGGAGTAAGAACGCACCAGTCATGACGAGGGAGAAGAAGAGCAATATACCAATACCAAGGAAAAACACGACTCGACCAGGTTCAACGTCTCGGGGTGCGCCTTCGGAGTCCACCTGTACATTGGCCAAGACCAGGGGGTTTCTCAGACGCTCGGTGATCTCCGGCGGGAGGTCCGAACTCAACAGGTTGTCCAGCAGAAAGCTTCGCAGAACCGAGTCTGCTCCACCATCAAGGTCAATTCCCTGGCTAACTTTGATTCGTTGGACCACGCCCGACGTCAGGTAGTTGGGCGAGATGACGTACAACCGCTTGATATCCTCCGCCAGAAGCGCGTCCATCCCGGCATCCACGCTGCCATACGGGACGAATTCTACTAACCCTTGTGCAGTAGCCTCTGTGAACAGACCCGTGACATCCACATACCCCACCTGTTCCTCCTCCGGCTCATCCTTCTGACTTTGAATGAGCGCGATCACCAGTAAAGCGATCATGGCTACAACAGGTAATCCTATGGTCGTAATCAGGAAGATGCGCCGGCGGAACATCCCCCTGAACTCGTGTACTGCGATGGTCTGCGAGGTGTTCACTGTTCCTCCCTCACCTTTCGTACAAAGATCTCCTCCAGGGGCAGTCTGGCTACCTGGAAGCGTCTGACCTCGATTTCGAGGTCAGCCAGACCGCGGAACACATCTTTGCTGGAGGAGTCGTCCGTCATAACCAGCTCATAATATGTCCCGTAGTTATTGATCTTCTGAACGCCAGGCAGATCCTCCGGAATCCCCTGAGCTTCCACTATGATGGAACCCTCACCAAAGCTGCTACGCACCTCCTGTACTGAACCGTAAAGGACCACGCGCCCCTGGTTGATCATTAACACCTGGTCGCAGAACTCCTCCACCTGGTTCATCTGATGAGTGCTCAAGATGATGGCCACGCCATCCTCTCGCAACTGCCCCAGTACCTCTTTCATAAGGCGCACATTCAACGGGTCAAGGCCTGAAAATGGTTCATCCAAGACCAGCAGGCGGGGCCGGTGGATTATGGTGGCGGCGAATTGGATGAGTTGCCCCATGCCTCGACTGAGCTCGGCTATCTTCTTGCTACGGTGTTCGGTCATGTCGAGACGTTCGAGGATCTCTTCCGCACGGCTTCGGGCAGCAGAGCGGCGCATGCCCTTCAAGGTGCCCAGATACTGCAGTGTCTCCTGGACGCTAAGGCCTCGATAGAGACCCCGCTCCTCCGGCAAGTATCCTAGCAGGGTGCGGTGCTCTCTGGAGAACGGTCTCCCAAATAACAGGACTGTTCCTTCGTCAGGCTGGATGATGTCCAGCAGCATGCGAATTGTGGTGGTTTTGCCCGCCCCGTTCGGACCCACCATCCCCAGCACCTCTCCCGGCTCCACGGTGAAGCTGACATCTCGCACGGCGATGCGGTCCCCATACCGCTTCCAGATTTGCTGTGCTTCTACAACTGGCATGTGGTAACCCTGCATAATAGGTTCATCCATAGAGACCACCTTTATACCTCTATTATACCTCTATACCTCCCGCGCCAGCGCAAGGCCCCATACGGAGACGGCCCCAGCCTCCTTCAAGGCCATGGCGCAAGCCTCTAAGGTAGCCCCGGTAGTGCACACGTCGTCCACCAGCAGCACCCTGCGGCCCTGGACCAACGCGGCCTCTGCCGCAAAGGCGTCCGCTACGTTGGCCCTGCGTTCCTCCTGGTCGGCGCTCTGTGCCTGGGACGCCGTTGCCCGGAGGCGGCGCAAGGACCTATCTTCCACGGGAAGCCCCACAATCTTCCCAGTCTCGCGGGCTAGGAGCGACGACTGGTTGTACCCACGGTTGCGCTCCCGCCTGGGATGCAACGGCACAGGGACCAGCACGTCGGCCGAAAGGTCACTGGAAACGACGAACTCCGCCAGCAGGTGTCCCAGGGTAGGTGCCAGAGCACGCACGTACTGGTACTTCAGGGCATGGACCGCCTCACGCACGGCTCCATCCATGCGATATGGCGCGCGGATGCCATCTATCTCTAGCGGCCTCTCCCAGCAACTGAGGCAAAGCCTCATCATCAGCCGGCCTGGCTGGCCGCAGAGGAAGCAGAAGGGAGGCTCCAGGCGTGGCAGGTCCGCCAGGCACTCCTGGCACAGGAAAGCGCCTTCCCGGTCGCAGCCCACGCACCGTTTGGGGAAAAGGAGGTCAATGGCCGCACTGGCCAGGTGGCTTGTGGTGCGAGCAACGAGGGCGGGAAGGCGCTGGCTCATGGCCAAAGGATACACCAAATATGCTCCCTGCAAGAAGTCGTGGTAGCTGCGGTGCCGTTGCTTGTGTGGGATATCCAGTCCCCCAACTAAACCTAAACCTGGCGCTTTAGTGCCAGGCTGAACCGTCGCCGTTGCTATCACAATGGGCGTGTGGTATAATCTGGCCTGGTTAGCTAAAGGTAGTTCGCCCGGGGAACATGGTCCCAGGCGATGCCGGACCTTAAAGTCAGTCCTGAGAGGCTGGCAAGGTGGGGATGACTGGCCCGTAGGCAGTCACACGGGCTTTGTTTCGTGACAAAAAGACCCCTTGCCAGCGAGTTGGCAAGGGGTCTTTTATGTCGGCCAAACAGATTATGTCGGCCCAGGAGATAAGGCATTCATACCAGGGGCGCTCCCCTGGCTCACCGTCTGGCGGATAGAATCGAACAGTTCGAAGGCCATCAGGTCCCTGTGGGGGACCTGGACATCGGCCTGTACCGCGATGACCTGGCGTCGCGCTCGCGCCCGGTGGTCCGCTCGTCCCAGATGCTCGGGGACATAAATGGCCGCAACGTTGTCCTGGTGGATGACGTGATATTCACCGGACGCACGGTCCGCGCTGCCCTGGACGCCCTTACCGACTTGGGGCAGCCCCGTCTGGTGCAGCTGGTCACCTTGCTGGACCGGGGACACCGGGAGCTTCCCATTCGTCCTGACTACGTAGGCAAAAACGTCCCCACGGCGCTGAGCGAAAAGGTCCAGGTGAGACTGCAGGAGGCGGACGGGTGTGATGAGGTAGTGCTCATTTCTGGCGAGGAGGAGGAATGACCGTTTCACAGACGCGAAACGCCGCAGATAATGCCCTCCCCAGCCTGGTCAGCGGGACGCGCCGCCACGTCCTGGACCTGGACGAACTCTCGCTCCAAGAGATGGAGCTGGTGCTGACCACCACGGACGCCATGAAGGAGGTGCTAGGCCGCGAGATCAAGAAAGTCCCACCGCTGCGGGGCAAGGTCATCGTCACCCTGTTCTACGAGGCCAGCACCCGCACCCGCGTGTCATTCGAGGAGGCCGGCAAGCTGCTGAGCGCTGACGTTATCAACGTCTCATCTTCAGGGAGCAGCGTGGAAAAAGGTGAGTCCCTTCTCAACACCGCGCGGACTTTGCAGGCCACAGGCGCTGACCTGATAGTCGTCCGGCACCCTCATTCCGGCGCTCCCAATTTCATGGCCCGCCACCTGGAGCGCAGCGGCGTTGTCAACGCTGGCGATGGCTGGCATGCGCACCCCACTCAGGCACTGCTGGATATGTATACGATCAAGCAGCACCTGGGCCAGGTCAAAGACATCAATGTGGTCATTGTGGGGGATATCCTTCATAGTCGCGTGGCCCGTTCCAACCTCTGGGGTCTGACGGCCGCCGGTGCGCGCGTGGTCCTATGCGCTCCGCCAACCCTTCTGCCACGATGGTTCCTGGACGGCGGGCACCGGCAGGGCAATGGGCCCCTGGCCTTAGTGGAGGTGGACAGCAACCTGGACCGTGCCATCGAGGGCGCCGATGTGGTAATGGTCCTGCGACTTCAAACGGAGCGACAGCAGGCCGGACTCTTGCCCACCCTGCGGGAGTACTCCACGATGTACCAGGTGAACCAACAACGACTGGCCAGGGCCCGGCCCGGCGCCCTAGTGCTCCACCCAGGCCCTATGAACGAGGGCGTGGAGATCAGCTCTCAGGTGGCCCACGGCGCTCAGTCGCTTGTGGAGGAACAGGTGTACAACGGAGTTGCCGTTCGCATGGCATTGCTGTACCTGCTCATGGGGTCCAGGCAAGGGGAGGTGAAGGAATGACCTCGGCAGAGGCGTTGCTTATAAGAAGTGCCCGACTGGTGGACCCCAGCACTGGTATGGACCAGGAGGGCGACCTTCTGGTGGTGGACGGACGCATCCGCCATGTAGGAAGTTCGGTCCGCGACGGCGACGTTCCACCAGGCTGCCGGGTGGTCTCTGGTGCCGAGCTGGTTGCCTGCCCGGGTTTTATAGACCTCCATGCCCACTTTCGCGAGCCAGGGTACGAGCATAAAGAGACCGTTGCCACCGGGTCTTTGGCGGCGGCCAGGGGCGGCTTCACCACGGTATGCTGCATGCCCAACACCAACCCGCCCATGGATAGCTCCAGCGTGGTGAAGTACGTCCTAAGCAAGGCCAGGGAAGCAGGGACGGTAAGGGTGCTGCCCATAGGATGCGTTTCCAAGGGGCGGGCGGGCCATGAGCTTGCCGAGATGTTGGAGATGGCCCAGGCGGGCGTCGTTGGCTTCAGCGACGATGGCAGCCCTGTAGCTGACCCTCACCTGATGCGTCAGGCCCTTAGCTACTCCAGCGGGCTGGGACTTCCAGTAATCAATCATTCCCAGGATACGGGCCTGTTCCAGGGTGGCGTGGTGAACGAAGGTTGGTTGTCCCACCGCCTGGGCCTGCGCGGCTGGCCGGCGGCGGCAGAGGATGTGATGGTGGCGCGGGACATCGCCCTGGCGGAACTTACGGGCGGGAGGCTGCACTTGGCCCACCTGAGCACCGCAGGGTCGGTGGAGCTGGTGCGGAGGGCCAAGGAGCGGGGTATACCGGTCACAGCGGAGGTTACACCCCACCACCTGACTCTGGACGAAAGCTGGGTGTTGGGCCACGATAAGGAAGAGCCTCTAGCAGGCCCGCTGGGCCTCTTGGCCTACGACACCTATTGCAAGGTCAACCCTCCGCTACGCACCTGGCGGGATGTGGAGGCCCTGATCGGTGGGCTGCGGGACGGTGTGATTGATGCCATAGCCACGGACCACGCCCCCCATGCCATCACAGATAAGCTGGTCACGTTTGACGATGCTGAGTTTGGCATCAGCGGGCTGGAGACAGCCCTGGGTGCTCTTCTGGGCCTAGTGCACAGAGGCGAGATAAGCCTGAAGCTGTTGGTAGAGCGTCTGACCGTGGGGCCACAACGTGTGCTGGGCGATGGATACAAGCATCTGGGGTCCCTTCGTCAGGGCACAACGGCGGATGTAGTGCTCTTTGACCCTGTGCAGGAGTGGTTGGTGCGTTCCGAAGATATGGTTTCCAAGGGCAAGAACACGCCGCTGGACGGCGTGACCCTGCGGGGCCGCGTAGTGGCCACTATTGTTGGAGGCCGGCTGGTCTATTCGGCGCTGCCTGGAATGGAGAGAGTAGTGGTAGAGGCCGCGAATGAACGGTGAGGCTTGTCTGGTGCTGGAGGACGGCTCGGTATACCAGGGCGATTCCTTTGGTGCACCAGGCACGTCCTACGGCGAGGTGGTATTCAACACCTCCATGACCGGCTATCAGGAGATACTTACCGACCCGTCCTACGCAGGGCAGATTGTTGTGGCCACCTATCCTCTCATTGGCAACTACGGTGTCAACGCCCAGGACGTGGAGTCCCGGCGGGTTCAGGTTTCCGGATACGTGGTGCGCCAGCAGACTGCGCATCCCAGCCACTACACTTCCACGAGTACACTTCACGAATACCTGGCGGCCCAGGGCGTTGCCGGCATCTGCGGCGTGGACACGCGCGCCGTGACCCGCCGCTTGCGCTCCCAGGGTGTCATGATGGGCTGCCTGACATCGGAGATGGGCCCGGAGGATGCCCTGGACCGCCTGCGCCATGTCCCCTGCTACGTGGATACGGACTACGTGACATCGGTGAGCACGGAGTTGCCCTATGTGTGGAATGGCAAGGATGGCTCCACGGGTCCAAATGCCAGGTGGCGGGTAGTGGTCACTGACTGTGGATTGAAATACAATGTCTTGAGAAGTCTCCAGGCCCGGGGCTGTGTGGTGACGGTGGTGCCCGCCAGGACTACGGCGCGGGATGTCCTGGCTCTGGAGCCTGATGGGGTTGTCTTCTCGCCCGGGCCGGGCGACCCTGCGCTTCTGGGATATGCGGTACGGATGGTGGAAGGTCTGGTGGGCCGGGTGCCTATAATGGGCATTTGTCTGGGCCACCAGCTTTTGGCCATGGCCTTTGGCGCTCGGACGTATAAGCTGAAGTTCGGGCACCGGGGGGGCAATCATCCGGTGAAGGACCTGGTGACGGGCCGAGTGTATATTACGGCCCAGAACCACGGATTTGCGGTGGACGCGGATACGCTTCCGCCGGGACTGGAGGTGAGCCATGTGAACCTGAACGATGGGACAGTAGAGGGAATATTCCATAAGGAACTCCCCATTTTGGGGATTCAGTTCCATTCCGAGGCATCGCCGGGGCCTTGGGACAATGAATACCTCTTCGACCGGTTTCTTTCCAAGGTGAAGGAGGTAGCACGATCATGAGGAACACGAATGATGGAGAACAGAGCGTAAGGGAACCGAGGGAGACGCGAGAACCGTGGCAACGTAGGGAAGACACGTTGCCCGGTGAAGAAGCGGCAATGCGGGTCCCTCCAAGAAATCGTTGGCAAATATTGCTTATTGAGTACGAGTTGCTGGATGGTTACTGGGCGGGGTTGCAGCAGCGCATCTGGATGAGCGGGTTGTTCCTGGTGGGCCTGAGCATGGTAGGCATCGCCTTTGTGGCGGTCTCGCTGAAGCCAGGTTTCCAGGAAACCCTGGATATGATTGTCCTAGTCGGAGGCGTGGGCTCGCTGCTGTCGGTGGCGTGGTGGTTGCTGTTGCGGCGTATGTTCGCTGCTGAGCGAGTGGCAGAGTACAGGAAGAACGAGATTGAGCGGGAGCTAGGAATGCGCTCCGCCCTGTACCTGACATTCCTCAGGCAAAGCAGGCTGTTTGGTGCCCGCCGTGGCTCCAGCAGTGCGCGGCGACTGGCCGAAGGAGACAGGGAGCTAGAGGCTGGTTTGAAGCAGTTGGACGCCAGCCCCGAAGGGCGGACCTTGCTGCCACGGTTTTTGGCGGAGCGTCTGGTGTGGAACCTGGTGCCGCTGCTTCTTATCGCTGCCTGGGTCGGGCTTTACGTAATGAAGGGCTAAGGCCCTGACCATTATACCCGCCTGATTTCGGCTCTAAGGCAACCCGAAGGGTCTTTGAGAAAGCCCCAGATTGGGCGAAAGGGTGGGTTGTGCCCTATTATCGGTCTCTTTTGGAACATCGGAGGGGCATTCAGTCGTCCTGTGCCAGTGGCCCTGCGATAAATAAGCAACCGATGGATGCATATCTTGATATAGAGACAACAGGTCTTAGCCTACACTATGACCGGATCACCGTCATAGGTATCGGACTGGCCAAGGGAAGAGGCCTGCAACTGGTACAGCTTTACGGAAGTACCCTGACAAGAAAGCATCTGGCAGACACCCTAGAGGGCATCTCACAGCTCTATACATACAACGGTGGCCGGTTTGACCTGCCTTTTATTCACCAGCGCCTGGGTCTCGATATAGCTGCACAGGTTGAACACCACGATCTGATGCACTACTGCTGGCAGGAACGGTTGTACGGCGGGCTCAAGGCGGTCGAGGTCCGGCTGGGAATATCAAGGGAATCAGCAGGCATGACCGGACTTGATGCGGTTGAACTGTGGCGACGGTATGAGAGCGCAGGGAACAAGCAGGCATTGAAGAAACTATTGGCGTACAACGGTGAGGATGTGAGCAACCTCAGAGTTCTCAGGCGCAAGTTGGGGAACAACAGATAATGGTCGCCAAGGCCGGTCAAGTAGAAAAGGTCCTCATCATCGGCTCTGGGCCGATAGTCATCGGTCAGGCTGCGGAGTTCGACTACGCTGGCTCTCAGGCGTGCCGCGCCCTGCGAGAGGAGGGCGTCACCACGGTGCTGGTCAACTCCAACCCGGCCACCATCATGACAGACCAGGGTATCGCCGACGTGGTGTACATCGAGCCGCTAACGGTGGAGGTGGTGGAGCGGATCATCCAACAGGAGCGACCCCAGGGACTGCTGCCTACTCTGGGCGGTCAGACGGGCCTAAACCTGGCGGTGGCTTTGGCCGACGCAGGGGTGTTAGAGCGGTACAACGTCCGATTTCTGGGCACGCCGCTGGAGGCCATCCGCAAGGCGGAAGACCGAGGGCTGTTCCGACAGCTTCTCCTGGACCTGGGTGAGCCTGTGCCGGAAAGCGCCACAATCACCTCCATGGACGAGGCCAGACAGGCGGCGCAACGCATCGGGTTGCCCCTGGTGATACGCCCTGCCTATACCCTGGGCGGTACCGGTGGAGGGTTCGCCAACACCTCGGACGAGCTGGAAGAGGTCGTCAGTGGTGGTCTGGCTGCCAGCCCCATTCATCAGGTGCTCCTGGAGAGGAGCCTCGCGGGCTGGAAGGAGTTGGAGTACGAGGTGATGCGGGACGGAGCCGACAACTGCATTACCGTGTGCGTCATGGAGAACCTGGACCCCATGGGTGTCCACACCGGCGATAGCATAGTGGTGGCCCCCAGCCAAACGCTGACGGACAAGGAGTACCAGATGCTCCGCAGCGCCGCTCTGAGGATCATCCGCGCCCTTGGCATCGAGGGGGGGTGCAACATCCAGTTTGCGCTGGCGCCCCATCCGTGGGTGGCTACGGAGCTTTACTCCGATGGCCACGGGCCATCGCCCAGCTACTATGTAATCGAGGTAAACCCCAGAGTAAGCCGGAGCTCTGCCCTGGCCAGCAAGGCCACCGGCTATCCCATAGCCCGGGTGGCGGCCAAGATAGCAGTGGGCCGTACTCTGGACCAGATAGCCAATGCCGTAACGGGCAAGACGCTGGCCGCTTTTGAGCCTGCCCTTGACTACTGCGTAGTCAAGATTCCCCGATGGCCTTTCGACAAGTTTCCCACAGGTGACCGCCACCTGGGTGTCCAGATGAAAGCCACGGGCGAGGTTATGGCCATAGACCGGAGCTTTGAAGCAGCCCTCCAAAAGGCTGTGCGTTGCCTGGAACTGGGAGGACGCTCACTCCTGTGGCAGCTTCCCCAATGGGGCAAGAACGGCGAAGCCACCCTGGAACAGCTTCCTCTTCATCCCAACGACCTGCGGCTGTGGGCCATAATGGCTGCGCTCAGGCGGTCGGTGTCGGTCAAGGATATGACGCATCTTACGGGCGTTGACCCGTGGTTTATCAGCGCCTGCCAGAACATTGTGGACATGGAGCGGCGTTTGCTGTCGGAACCACTGACGCCCAAGCTGATGTTGCAGGCAAAACGCATGGGCTTTTCCGATGAGCAGATAGCCACCCTGGCGGACCGCCTTCCCGAGCAGGTGCGCGCTCAGAGGTCGCAGTGGGGCATCCGTCCCGCGTACAAGATGGTGGACACCTGCGCTGCGGAGTTCGAGGCGCAGACCCCCTATTTTTATGGCACCTACGAGCAGGAGAACGAGGCCACGCCTTTGCCAGAGCCCAAGGCCGTGGTTATCGGTAGCGGGCCTATTCGCATCGGCCAGGGGATAGAGTTCGACTACTGCAGCGTGCACGCCGCCTGGGGCCTTCAGGAGGATGGGACTGCCAGCATAATCGTAAACTCCAACCCAGAGACGGTGTCCACTGACTTCGATACCAGCGACCGTCTCTACTTTGAGCCGCTGGACGATGAGAGCCTGCTGGACATCCTTGAGAACGAAGGCATGGCTAGCTCGGGAGGCGTCGGACAGGTGCCTCCCGCTGTGGTCCAGTTCGGCGGACAGACGGCCATCAACCTGTCCCAGTCTCTTGGCCGTGCCGGAATGCCTGTTCTGGGCTCATCACCCCAGGCTATTGACACGGCAGCGGACAGGCACAAGTTCGAGGACTTCCTTGCCCGGCTGGGGATACCGCAGCCTCCCGGTGCCACGGTGGCCACAGTGGAGGAGGGACTGAATGTAGCCCAGCACATCGGCTATCCCGTGCTGGTTCGCCCCAGCTACGTCCTGGGCGGGCGGGCTATGGAGATCGTGCAAAACGCTACGGAGCTAATCCATTACCTGAGCGCGGCGGTGGACGATGGCCGGGGCAGGCGCGTGCTCATTGATAAATACCTGGAGGGGCGGGAGATGGATGTGGACGCCATCTGCGATGGGGAAGAGGTGCTGATTCCCGGCATAATGGAGCACGTGGAACGGGCGGGGGTCCACAGCGGCGACTCCATGGCTATATACCCTGGGGTGACTTTGACCACGGCGGAGGTGGATACCCTGGTGGAATACACGACGCGCATTGCCCTCGGTCTTCAGACGCGCGGGCTGATCAACATCCAGTTCGTGATGATGCGCCCAGACCCGTACAGGGACCCGTTCACCTTCCAGCGTGACCTGTACCAAAAACCGGAGGAGTCCACCGTCTACGTCCTGGAGGCCAATCCCCGTGCCAGCCGGACAGTCCCGTTCATATCCAAAGTCACAGGAGTCCCCATGGTGCGCCTGGCCACCAAGGTGATCCTGGGGCGTCGGCTCAAAGAGCTGGGTTATGCGGGTGGGCTGTGGCCGTACAACGGAGTGGTGGGGGTAAAGGCTCCGGTGTTCTCCATGTCCAAGCTGGGGGGTGTGGACACCTATTTGGGGCCAGAGATGAAGTCCACTGGGGAGGTAATGGGCGTAGACGACAACTTCCGGGCCGCCCTAGCCAAAGCTCTGCTGGCCGCGGGGCTTAGCGTGCCGCCAGGAGGCTCAGTGCTTGTGAGCATTGCCGACAAGGACAAGGCTGAGGCGGTGCCCCTGGTGCGATCCCTGGCCGAGGCCCACTGCCGGCTCTATGCTACCGAGGGTACAGCCGCCATGATCCTTGCCCTGGGGATTGAAGTTATCATGATTACCAAGCGCGTGGGCGAAGGGCATCCCAACGTGGTGGATGTGATCAACGATGGCACCGTGGATGCTGTGGTCAACACTATAACCCAGTCCACAGTGACCCTACGGGACGGCTTCGAGATACGGCGTGCGGCAGTAGAGAGGCGCATCCCATGTTTCACGTCCCTGGACACGGCCAGGGCCGCCGTGGAGAGTCTTCTACATGGGGCGGGGGCCTACAGTGTGCGACCCGCCCGTGCTTATCTGCAGGCCCAACAGGCCGGCGGCGCAGCGCCCAACACATAATCTGCTGAACGAGTACAGGCCTTTTGATTGTCATGCTGAGCGTAGCGAACTATCTGGGGTTTGGGACATCAACCAAAGGCTAGCGGTCCCCCACCCCAGACTCTTCGCCGCTTCGCTCCTCAGAGTGACAGTGGGAAGCATGTTGCACGCGTCCTGACGACCCAAGGTACGAGAACTAGAAGACCTTGCTGGACGAGTACAGGTGTTTGTCCACCGCTAGCACGGATGCTACAATGTGGTGCGTTTGATGGGGATTAGTCTAGCGGTAGGACGTCAGACTCTGAATCTGAAAGCCGTGGTTCGAATCCACGATCCCCAGCCAGTTTAGCGCGGCGCATTCGTCTAGTGGCCAAGGACATCGCCCTCTCAAGGCGGAGACCACGGGTTCGAATCCCGTATGCGCCATTCATTTTTAGATACAGAAGGAGGCCCCAGGGGGTTTACCGGGGGCCTCTGCTTCTAGGATTTGCTACCATTTTGCTACCCGATTTCTGAAACGGACCTCCCTCCTAGCAGGCCAGACTTGCCATTCCTGGCCTTTTGACAAGTCCGGGAAATCCTCGCCTCGTCATCAACTAGCAGCCAACCGTCACCTATTCCTATAGCGATGGTTGGGCCGCCTCGGATCCGTTCCGTCTGGGAAAGCAGGTAAGTCAGGGAGACCCAGCCGTCGTATCGCGGTCCACCTCCTTTTCGAGTAGAAGTTATGAAATGGTCGCTTGTCCACGCCGAATCGAAGCCCATGTCCTCTACCATCCAAAACATGTCCCGTAGCTCTTTGATGTTGGTGTACTCTGGAGTGAAAACTACCCCGAACTTGACGGATCGCTGTGATGTTTGCATGTTCGCCTCCTCCGTAGCTGGTGCGGCTCAATACTAACACGTGTGAGGCTTCGGGCAAGCCATCAAGCGTTCCACCGGTGGGGCGGCGTACCACTTTTGCTGACGGCCTACACACATATGCGCCGCAAGTCTCGGCGTATTTGGTGTACACTTGCTCCAACCCGATCCAGTAGGGATGAACTATCCGGCTGCAATGGTTTGCAGGATGGATACTAAACCTCCTTGCTAGTCCCTTGCTGTCTCCTGCCGAAGAAGACGGAGGCTTAGTTGCAGGAATCGGTATGCTTGATCACTGGTGCCACCTCTGGCATAGGCAGAGCATCTGCATTTGAGTTGGCCCGACAGAGACTGACGGTCGTTCTCGTTGGCAGGAATTATCAGAAGTGCGCTGAAACTGCGGAAAAGATAATCTCAGCCACGGGTAATTCGTCTGTCACCCATCTGGTCGCAGACCTCTCTTCTCAAAGGGATATCCGCTCGCTCGCTGAGCAGTTCCGGACCAAATACTCACGACTAGATGTTCTCATCAACAATGCAGGAACCATTGCCTGGACTAGACAGCTAAGCCAAGATGGGATTGAAATGACCTTTGCGCTGAATCATTTGAGCTATTTCCTGCTAACCAATCTGCTTCTGGACGTCCTAGTGTCAAGTGCCCCTGCGAGAGTTGTGAATGTATCTTCATCAGCTCACTTCGGCGCTGCGATAGACCTTAAAGATGTACAGTCTTCCAGAGTGTACCGACCGATGCGGGCCTACGCTCAGTCCAAGCTGGCCAATCTGATGTTCACATACGAGATGGCACGGCGCATCTGCGGCACAGGCGTCACCATGAATGCCGTGCATCCTGGTCTGGTAGCGACGAATCTTCCTGGAAACGGCAAGCTGCCCCTTAGCTGGATAGCTAACCCTATTCTACGCTCCGCTTTGGCTATCGTTGGGAAAGGTGCCAAGCACGGATCCAAGACAGTAGTATTTCTTGCAACTTCCCAGGAGGTTTCTGGAGTCACGGGTGAGTATTTTGTAGACTGTGCGCCCGCTTCCTCTTCTCTCCTATCACACGACACAGAAGCTGCACGTCAGCTATGGGAAATCAGCGTTCAGCTTACAGGGCTATCCTCTCAGTTGGCTTCACAACAATCTGACAATGCGTGAATGGCGTCAGGAATACAATCCGTAGAATCTTGCGGGTGAGGTACGCGTGCCCAAAACGAGAAATGTGTTCTTCGGATGGTACATAGTAGCCGCCAGCGTAGGGATGAATTTCTACCTGACGATGTCGTTCGGGCTTGGCTTCAACGTGTTTTTCCTTCCCATCATTCGCGAGTTCGGCTGGAGCCGAGCACTTACCTCTGGGGCATTTTCTCTACGCGCTGTGGAATCTGGGGTGCTAGCACCGGCTGTCGGATTCTTGGTGGATCGCTGGGGCTCTCGAATAGTCATTCTGTGGGGAGTAATTATCGGTGGGGCAGGAATGGTCCTGTTGGGGTTTATTAACTCGCTCTGGACCTTCTATGCCGCTTTCCTGATTGCATCGTTAGGGATTACTGGCTCAGGTCACGGGGTCTCTTGGGTAGTCGCGGTTGCCAATTGGTTCCGACGATTGCGAGGCCGAGCATTGGGTATAGCAATGCTCGGCCCGGTACTGGGTGGGCCATTCGTGGCCGTCGTAGCAATATTTGAAGATATTGTAGGGTGGCGTCTTGCAACAATAACGTTGGGAATAGGCCTATGGCTGGTGGGAATACCTCTTGCCATGTTGGCACGCGCCAGACCGGAGCCCTACGGCTATGTAGCAGACGGTGATTCCCAACCGAATATATCGATGCCCAGATCGGCCACTCGTGGGTCGGCGCCGACATTTGCCTCTAACGGCCTTACAGTATCTCAGGCAGCGCACACTAGAGATTTCTGGGTTCTCGTGAGCCTATTTGCGTTGATGTTTATGGGAATCAGCGGCCTAATGGTTCATCTGATACCTTTGCTCGAAGACCTGGAATATAGCTCGACTCAGGCGGCGAGTCTCCTGGGCCTAATGTTTCTACTCAGCGGTCTTGGCCGAATAGGCTCAGGCTTGCTGGCAGATAAGTTTGATTACAGGCTAGTTCTGAGTGGACTCATAGGCTTTCAAGTATTCGGCCTTCTTCTGCTGCTCGCAATTGGCCCGGCTCAGTTATGGTTAGCAGGGAGCTTTGCACTAATCTTCGGGATTGGCTTTGGCGGTACCATACCTTTGAGGCCGTTTCTCATAAGAGAGCTATTCGGCGCTAGGGCGTTTGGCGCGCTCCAGGGATTGGTTCAGGTTGGCGCTATAGGCGCTGGTGTCATAGGTCCGGTATTCTATGGCTGGGTATTCGACTCGAGAGGCTCTTACGACCTCGCCATTGTTGCCACGCTAGGTACGATAATAGTAACGTTGCCCTTGACCTTCGCCCTGAAGAACACGCGCGCATCGGCCATCGAGAGGAGTTCTGTGGTTTCACCGTAGCTACTACGGTGAAGCGAACTTGTGATGGCCCATTCGTCCAGTTATGAGTATTAAGGCAATCACGCAGGAGTCGTAGGGAGCTTGCCCGCAAACACGCGCTATTCGGGTGGAGTTCGTGGTGGGGTGACTTCATGCTGACTAGCGGTGCACTGATGGCTGCGGCGTAGCAGAGCGGATTCGGGGTTGCCTCGTCATTTCCAGGCTGGGTCCGTCGATCCCTCCACCCAAGTCATTCCTCGCGATATCACGCCACCAGTGATAAGCGTTGCCGAGGTGATCACTGCCAGAGTGTGGCCCAAGGCCGACTTAGAACGCTTCCTCAGGGACCGGCCTGCGGTTACTCTGGGTCCATCTCGCATGGAACAGAGCGACCATCACCGCCATGAGGATGGCGGAGGCCCTGAACGCGTTGTTGATTCCCAGGCCGGACTCCACGAAGCTGGCTCCAACCGACCCAATGAGCAGCCCAAACACCAAGACTGCGTTGCTGAAGCCCATCATGGTCCCGTGCCCGTACCTTCTCCCCAAGTCGGTCGTCACCGCAAGAGACGACGGAATTACCATGCTCTCCGCTAGGCCGAGGCCCAGAAACATCACGAACAGGATACCCACCGTCGGTGCAAACGGGATGACGAACGTGCCCGCGGCGAGCAAAAGCCCTCCGACTACCATCATCCGGCTTCTGGGAAAGCGGTCGGCCAGCCGTCCGAATATCGGCTGTCCGATGGCTGAAACAACCGGTCGTGAACCAATGACGAGACCCACGACCGTCGCGCTTGCTAGCAGCAAGTCGGTCATGAATATTGCAATGAACGTAAATACTGACCCAAATCCAACCCCGATGTGGAAGTTGATCGCATAGAGAGCTTGGACGCGATAGTCGCTGAACATAGCCCGCAGGGATGGCACGCCACCGCCCTTTCCGTCACTCTTGTCTCGTACCGGCAGTCTCAGCGTGGCCACCAGGAGCGCGGCGATGAACGCGGCCCCAGCCATCGCCACAAACGCGGCATCAATCCCAATAGTATCTTTGAGGACGCCCCCTATGGTTGGCCCCAAGCCGAACCCTGAGGTGAAGGAGACCATGAAAAGACCCATGTAGCGGCCTTCTCGGCCAGGAGGAGCTAGTTCCCCGACAGCACCGAGTGCGGAAGGGAACATGCAGGCGGCTCCAAAGCCCATTGCCATCCGTAGAAGCACAATTAGTTGGTAGCTGTCCGCCAGCGCCAATCCCGGGCCTATGAATACGTAGACGGAAAGACCTATAAGAATGAACCGTCGCCGGCCCCACCGGTCGCCCCACCGGCCAACGAATGGTGTCAGAGGTGTTTGAATGAGAGCAAACCCAGAGAATGCCAGCGCCAGCCATATGCCTGAAGCACCCAAATCTCTCGCTAAGATTGGCAGGATGGGTACCACCATACCTAGGCCACCTGCGATGACAAACATGGCGAACCACAGAATGACGAAGGCCCGCAATCGGCGGGCCTTCGTCACATCATGAACCGGGTGTATATCCATGCGCACCATATCCTACTCTTTGACTGACCGCCCAGCAACCTGATCTGGATTCGGGTTGTCCAACACAGCGATAATGGGGCGTTTCTCCCCAACAGGCAGAGCTTGCCATTTCTGGCCTTTTGGCAAATGCGCCACGGCGATCGAATGTCGCTGGTGGGTCAGGACATTCAATAGCAAGAACTCCGCGCACCTTTGAGCTTCGTGTCCACCACCCGTGAACAGGAGCTTACGCCTCAGCCGTGTCCGCAACGGGCTCCCGTAGCCGAAGCATGGCCACCGCTATGGCCAGGATCCAAACCCCGCCACCGATGAATCCGATGATGCTGAAGACCCGAAACACATCCGAGACGGGCTCTAACAGTCCCAGCCATCTCACAAAGGCTAGCACGAGGCCCACCCACCCCAGCCACCTGGGCAGCACCGACGTGAGGATGATTGCGAGACCGAAGAGTGCGGTCCTTACGGGGCCGATAAGGTGGTCTGCCATGAACTCGGCTAGCACACCTATCTGGAGCAGGGTCGTTACCATTACCTCCAGGGTAGGCCGGATGGCTACGCTTGCCTCTGCATAAGCCGGCGCCAATTCTTGGGCCACACCCAATACGATGAGGAGTTGGGCAATGATAAGAAGAGAAGTGGTGATGGCGGCCACCACCGCTATCAACAGCAGGGGTCCCGCCTGGCGTAATGCCTGATACAACCCCAAAGCGAAGGCCATGCTGAGCACAACGCCGACGATTTTTAGCCATGCCTCAGTCACGACGCTGGTTCTATCGCGGTTCATGTCCAGCAGCCACTGCCCGGGGTCATCGGGCAACCACCTGTACCCGGGTAAGTCGCCCACATTGTGGATGACGGTGGCCACAATAAAGCTTAAGGCGGCTAGGATGGCGCACACGCCCCCGACCCTCACGAGGCTCATACTCCCCATGGTTCCCTCCTTAGCTTGTCCGGAATTATCGCCACCATCAAAGCGCTACTAGCGTGCACTGGAAGCCAAGAGAAACAAATCTATGGGAGTAAAAAAGGTTAGTTGCTTGCGGCACGACGGGGCTAGGAGGTAAGAGAGGGCCTAATCGTGTGTCGGCGGCAAGTGCCCACTGATGGGCCTTGTCGTCCGGGTGTTCCCAAGCGATAGGGAAGGGATCTAGGCCGGTGATTGGCCTCGACTGAACGACGTACAGGCTGTCACCCTCGTAACACCACTCTATGTCTTGAGGGGCTTCATAGATTTCTTCGATCGACAAGCCAATGTCATGTAGCTGGGCAAGTTGGTCTTGTCGAATGGAAGGCTGCGTTCGCAGGTGTGCGGGCACCGAATCGGCACCTGTCCCTGCTTTGCCCAACGGCGCAATCATCGTTCGTTTGTCGGAGATATTGCGCGTCTTGACCTCCCCGGACTCTTTGTCGATTATGAACGTATCAGGCTCTACGGAGCCTAATACCACGCTCTCTCCGAGACCCCAGCTTGAATTGAGTAGAATCTCAGAGCGGTCCCCTGAAACCGGATTCGTGGTGAAAAGCACGCCTGCAGAAGCCGCAGGGACCATCTCGTGTACTATAACGGCCATTCGACGACCTGTTACTAAGGTCTTAGAGCTCAGTTAGGCGTACTCTACTGGCTTCATAAGAGCAACATAGCCAACAGGAACTCGCGTGAGTCAGGAGGGAGCAACGGGCCGTATGGGAGTACCCTGCGCTACTGTCTTGTTAAGGTACCAGGACCAACTTCCCAAACTGCCGCCGCTCCTCCAGGTAGCGGTGGCACTCTGCAACATCCTTGAGCGGAAATACTCGGTCCACCAGTGTCTTCAACTTTCCTTGGCCGCACAACTCCATGATTGTGGCCAACTCGTCCATGACGCCTCCGGCGCGGAATGCTGCGGGCATACTGAACCTGCTGAACATGATATTCTTGCCCCCAAGCCTTCTTAGCAAGTCCGGCGCATCCGGGGTCTGGCTCGCGTTCCCCACAACCACCAGGCGGCCCAACGGCGCCATGGCATCGATGCTCTTGGTCAGCACATCGCCGCCCACACACTCCTGGCAAACGGCAGCGCCATGGCCGTCGGTGAATCCCATCACCGCAGGCACGAAATCGTCCGTCGTATAGTTGATTGCCAGGTCGGCTCCAAACTGCCTCGCCTTGGCCACCTTCTCCTCTGACCCCGCTGTGGTGATCACTTTGCAGCCAAAGTGTTTCGCTAGCTGGATCGCTGCCATACCCACGCCGCTGCCAGCCGCCTGCACGAGAACGGTCTCTCCAGCTTCGATGCGCGCTAACTTGACCAGCGCATACCAACTTGTGAGGAAGACGTTGGGTATGCTGGCACCCTCTTCGAAGGACATGTTGTCTGGAAGCGGGACCGTCCCTACCCGGTGGACAGCCAGCAACTCGACGTAGCCGCCGGCAGGCACGCTTGCCACTACCCGTTGCCCAATACTCCGGTTCGTGACTTCTGATCCTATCTCCTCAATGACGCCCGCCACCTCAGACCCATCTGTGAAGGAGGGAGCGCCTTCGGCAGGGCCCCTTTCCCGGGCCATCAACTCCTTACGGTTGACGCCGATCGCCTTGACCCTGACCAGGACTTGCCTGGGGCCTATCTTCGGGTCTGGAACGTCGCCATAGATAAGGACATCTTCCTTGCCAGCCTTCTCAAAATACACAGCTTTCATCTCTTCCCTCCTTTTCTATCTACCGGGATTTCGCAGATCAGCACACTGTTATGGTATGGGGCAGTATAGGTGAATGCTATGGGCCCCCATTTAACTGCCTGACAATTCACTTTTGAAGCCAACGCCTCCAGTGAGCAGGCATGCCTTCAAATCACCCCGTGTTCCCGACTAAATTGGACCACCACGTCATGGACTTCCTGGGTCTTTTCAGCTATTAGGCTGTGGTGGCCGTCCTCGAAGATCTTGAGCGTGTTTTTCGGTATCTGGCGGGACATTATGACCGAACCGCCCGGTCCTCGAGTGGCCTCGTCCAGGGCCCCAGCCAATATCAGTGTGGGAGATACTATGTGCTTTAGTCTGGATGTGAACGGCTGTTCTCGCATACTAGCCATGGCTCTGCTGGCGAATACGTGGAATGGCAGATTTTCCGGATGGATCTCAGTGTCCTCCTTATGTTTCTCGGCGGCTTTAAGATACTGTTCAGAAGCAGCTGCATTCAGCTCAGGAGATGTAGACTCAAGGACCAGGACAGCGCATTTCTCCGGGTACTCCAGAGCAAATTGCTGTGCCACAAATCCTCCGAATTGATATCCATATATTACGCCACTTTTGATTTCCAGTCCGTCCATCAGACGGGCTAGGTCTGACGCCACCAAAGGAAGGTTGTACTTGGCTGCCCCAGAAGACCGTCCGAGGCCGCGGTAGTCCCACAAGATGGACCGTCCAAAATAACCCGCCCAGAAATCCATATCCTTTTCAAGGAGTGTACCGACTTCTTTATATCTGCTGATCCCTTTATCAAAGTAGTAATGGTCGGATGTAAGAAAGATAAAGGCCAGTGGCCCCTTACCGACCTCCTCGTAGTGGATGGTCACATCCCCCAGGTCCATGTTAGGCATATTGGTCTCCTTGTATCTTGGTTTGGGTGTGTAACAATCACTTCACTTAGGTGGATCGGGGTGCGGCAGACCGGTTTCTCCTTGGTTATGGAAGACCGCCAGAAAGCGAGGGTCGCCGCACCCCTTCCGAATAGAGCCCGAACAGTTGCCTGGGCCAGCCAAGCCCGCATCTTGCAAGGACGGGCCAATAATTCGCAGGAGGTGCTGATGGAACAGGAAGCGATCTACGTAGGCATCGATGTAGCCAAGGCCCAGCTGGACGTTGCCGTCCGTCCCACGGACGACAGATGGGAGGTCTCCCATGACGATGCAGGGGTCCGGCAGCTGGTCTCCCAGCTGAAGGCCCTTGAACCGGTCATGGTGTTGCTGGAGGCTTCGGGCGGCCTGGAACTGCCGCTGGTGGCTGCCCTGGCAGCCGAGGCGGTGCCTGTGGTCGTCGTCAACCCCCGCCAGGTGCGGGACTTCGCCAGGGCCACCGGGAAGCTGGCCAAGACCGACGCTCTGGACGCGGCGGTTCTGGCTCACTTCGCCGAAGCGGTTCGTCCACCCGTGCGCCCTCTTCGAGACGCCGAGACCCAGGCCCTTAACTCCCTGGCTGCCCGCAGGCACCAGGTGATGACCATGCTGGTCTCGGAGAAGAACCGCCTGAGCTCCGCCACCATTGCCATCCGTCCCCGCATCGAGGCTCACATTGCATGGCTCGAGCAGGAGCTGGACGATCTGGACGAGGGCTTGCGTCAGACTCTCCGTCAGAGTCCCGTATGGCGGGAGAAGGATGACCTCCTGCGCACCGTCCCCGGCGTGGGAGAACAGCTCTCCCTCACCCTCCTGGCCCACCTGCCGGAGCTGGGCACGTTGGACCGCCGGGAGATCGCCGCCCTGGTGGGTGTGGCTCCCTTCAACCGGGACAGCGGCACGCTGCGGGGCAAACGTACCGTCTGGGGTGGACGCGCCCGGGTCCGAGCCGCCCTGTACATGGGAGCGTTGGTAGCCAGCCGCTTCAACCCCCTCATACGGGACTTCTACCAGCGGCTGCTGGCCGCTGGTAAGCCGAAGAAGTTGGCCCTCACAGCCTGCATGCGCAAGCTGCTCGTTATCCTCAACTCCATGCTCAAGCATCGCTCCCCCTGGTGCGACCTGACTCCGACAGTCGCCGACCATTCCTCTTGACTTTCAAGACAGTTGCTTTCTGCTTCTGCGGCCTTGGCGAGTCTAGGAACAAGACAACTCTGGGTCTTTGCTGCGGTTGAGCTGCGCCCACGGCCTACCGCACCACTATGGCGACCATGTCAAGTTCGTTTTTACAGATGTGGCAATGGGGGTGTGACCTGGTCTACCGCTGGAATCAGACCTCTTGGTGAATTCCCGGTAGGTATCATCGCCACATTAGCCAATGCAACCCTTCGCAAACAAGCCTTCAAATCACCCCATATTCCCGGCAAAATTCGACCGCCAACTTCTGAACTTCCCGGGGCCGCTCTCTTATTAAGCCGTGGCCAGCCTCCTGAACAATGTTGAGTTTGCAGTTTGGTAGATTGCGGGACATTATGACCGCAGCTGGCGCTCCTCCCATTGCGTCCTTCCCTCCACCAAGTAGCAACACGGGACATGTTATGTTCTTCAGTCTCGGTGTGAAAGGGTGTTCTCGCAGTCCGGCGAGGGTCCTGTGGGCGAAAACCAGGAAGTCTCGGTCCTCTTCGGGCACCTCAGGGTCCTGTCGAGCTTTCTCGCTACTCTGATACCACCGTTCAGATGCAGCCACATTCGTCTCAGAAGCTGAAGAGTCAAGGATCATGGCAGCACACTTCTCCGGGTAATCCAGAGCAAATTGTTGTGCGAAAAAGCCTCCCCATAGATATCCGTACAGTATGACGCTTCCTATTTCCAGCTTGTCCAATAGACGCGCCAAGTCTGATGCCACTAAAGGAAGGGAGTACTTGGTTGCCCGCGAGGACTGTCCCATCCCGCGATAATCCCAGGTCATTGCCCGTCCAAAATCAGCCTGCCACTGTTCCGGCTCTCCTTTATACATATCACCCGATCCCAGGGCATGGGTTTTACAAAAGATAACGGGTAGTGGACCTTTACCGACCTCCTCGTAGTATATGGTCACATCGCCCAATTCAGTTGTTGCCATTCATGCCTCCCTTTTGCCTAAACAGACAATTTCTCGCGGCACCATACTCTTTGGTGCACCACTACTCTAGCAGACCCAAGCAAATCTCAATGGAAGAAGCTATTTGGGGGTTGCCAATCTAAGCCGTATCTAGCCTACCTGGCAAAGGGCATCCCTTGCAGCCCCTTCAGGAACCGCACCTCGCCCAGGTGATAGTAACCGTGGCCTATGATAATGCTTTGGATTGTGCGGCCCACTGTGTTACGGGGCTGCTCCGGATTTAGCACCCTGTCCAGGTCATCCTCGGTCAGGTCGTCCAGCCCAGCCATTACCGTATCGAATACCTGCTGGCCGTAAGCTATGAGGGTCTCTTTGTCCGGATTCAGGGCCTCCACCTGGTCGGGGGTGAAGCCAGTACCTGTATCCCGGGCGGTCAGTCCAAACCTCGTGTACCATTCCTCCCTTTCCCATAGGGTAGTCGCACCGTTGGTATAGGCCACCCGGTGGAAAACGTTGTCCTCTACCCTGGGAAAGTGCCAGAGTAGGAAGTTGATTGTGTTCGCCCCAGGTGTGGGATGGTACGACATTTGCTCAGGAGTCAGCACTTCTGTTTCCCGCAGCAGGCTCAGGTGCAACTCTCGCAGGGCCAACTTGATGAACTCGATGGTGTGCATAGGAGTTTTCTCGCTAGTGACCGGAATTCCCCGTATCAAATTGACTGCACCCTAAGGAAGGCGCCAACCCCAGCAAGAGCGAGTATATGGGCACTCCTCACATTCGTCAAACACCCTGTCGCGTCCACAAGACCACGCTCCGATTAGCGCAAGGACCTTCCCTCGGAAGGGTAGCGTCACCTACAGCACATTGATGCTCCATTCGAACTCTTCCAGGTGCGCACCATTACCTGAGCCGCCTTCCTTTTTCCCAATTGGTACAGAGGCAACCCTCTACGCTGGTGCTGGCCAGAGCCGTCGCTCTGCTGGAATCAGACCTGGAACCGGTTGTGCATACCCTGCCAAATGAGGCTCTCTCCAAACTGTGCAAACTGGTCTTTCGGAGGACCGTGGGCAAGGCTCAAGGAACCAGCCATTACAGGGATGCCTCTATGGAGGCTTATGAGTTCACCCAGGAGTTTGCCTAGTAGGTAGCACTTCCGACTCCGATGGTGGACCATCGCATACAGAAACCAGAACCCCTGAACTCGCCTTGGATCTCTCCGCATGATTCCAGCCCCAGAAGGCCCTGACCTACCGGCTTCTAGAGCGTGTGTATTACAACCAGGCCTGCTGTGCCATCTACGGTCACTGTTGCCCCATCGGGGATCAGGGCTGTGTCGTTATTGGTTCCGACAACAGCCGGGATCCCTAACTCCCTGGCGACTATAGCTGCATGAGAAAGTGCGCCACCCGCGTTGGACACCAGGGCTCCGATTACCCAAAAAACGGTGTCCAGGCCGGCGTGGTGCTGCGCACCACTAGGATTTCACCATCCTGGAGCGTGCCAGCCTCCTCAAGGGACTTGATGACCCTGGCCCGTCCACGATGACTACCCGGGGAGGCTGCGACCCCTCTTACGGCCCCCTGGACAGTGCCTTCCGCAGGCATCTCATCTGCCGAAATTGGAGCATCTATGGGCTTGCCCAAGAAGAGTGGTGGGGAGCTTGCTCGGTATAGCTGCTGCATCCTGCGCCGCTGCGCTACCTTATGCTTGGCGAGCACGGGGCCACCCTCGAGGCAGTGGAGCAGTTCCGATCGGGTGTAGAAGAAGATGTCGCCGGGTGAGGACAAGATGCCGTTGCGCCTGAGATGCTCCCCGATGGCCAGCCAGCGGACCCGGGATGCGGCGTGGCACCGCTGATCACACAGCAGATTGTGGTCCTCCAGGTTAGGAAGCAACTGTTGGGCCATGAGCATCAAGGGGACGAGTCCCTCAAGCGAAGAGTCGCGTACAGTAGCGCCCCGCAGCTCCTCCTCTAAGAGCATCCTGCGCTCACGTTGCTGGCGGGCAGAAGCCTGGGGGTTTCTTGAGTCATCCTGTTTGGCATAGGAGCGGATCATGTCCATGGGGATGGGGGATCCCTCCCTCCAAGTGGGCATGTCTTGCATACCGCTATCGGTGGTGCATCCAAACTCTCGTAGCATGGCGTCGAAGGTCTCTTGGAACCGCGCTGCAATGGGGGTGGGCGGGAGTGGAGCTTTGCGGTCCAGCGCGTTCTGCAGCGATTTCTCGGTGCGCAATATCCGGCTCAATTCCCACAAGGAGTTGGCGCGGTCCAAGGTGCGGTTCGGGAACCCCTGGAGAAGGGCCAAGCCATCCGTGCGGCGGTGTTCGCCGAAAACATCGGCGTAGTTGTTCACAAAGCGGTCGGCCGCCATTCGGCCCAGCAAGACGGCGGTCCTGTGGACGCCGGCGAAAACCCGCCCAAACTCCTTGTCCTGTGCCTCTAGCGTCTCAGCCCATTTGCTTGCCGATATGGTGGTGGGGTCGAAGCTCTCCAGCATACTGGCCAACTTGTCCACCCATGGGATCCACTCCTGCCGCCACCTTGTCAAATCCTCCACCGTTTGCGGCTCTTGGATGGGCTCGCTGGTAAACGCCGCCGGGATTGGGCTTACCCCAGCGCGCAAATAGTTGTACCCGTTTATGGTGAGCCTCTCAGGAGGCTCGTCGGGGGGAGGCTGGGCTGCAGGTCCCATAGCGGGCCTGCCAGTCGAAATCAGTGGGGTTTGGGAGGAGGGACTGTGTTCATCCTGGAGGAGCCAGGTGTATCTTTTGTAGCTAGGGTCGGACAGTTTGAACGTCACCTCTGGCGACATCTAACCACCTCTAAGCCTGGATTCCCCATTCAGGCTGCCCACGTGCTATCGACAGTCCCAAAACAAGGTGTTTGGAGTATACCATCAGTTTTTGGTGCGTGTAGGCCTTCTTTCATCCCAGTGCAAGACATGATATCTGCCATGACCACCCAAACAAAACCGTCCCATCGTCATCTTGGCCAAGCGTGAAACTACTGCGGTAACGCGGGCAGGGCCCACGATCAGGGTGATGGGCTGTAGATTGATTTCCTCTATGTCTAGGAGCCCACAAACAAACGGACGTTTTTGCAGTAGCGAATGTCTACCCACATTCTATCAATACTTCCGCCTTGACTCGGCTAGCGCCGATGTTAGAATCAAGCTATCAGATGGCACAGTCCAAAACAGGCTTACGTAACGCATTCAGCTCCCTGGCATACGCCGACTATCGCCATTTCGCGGTGTCGCTGCTCCTCAATTCCCTGGGAGCACAGCTCCTCCAGACCGCCATCTTCTGGCAAGTCTACGATATGACCGGCAGTGCACTTCTCCTGGGACTTAGCGGCCTGGCGCGTGCGGCCCCTCACATGGTCCTCTCACTGATGGGAGGCGTCATCGCGGATAGGCTGAACCGTGTGCGCTTAATTCAGGCTGGTCAGGTTGCCAATGCCGTCCTGGTCTTAACCTTGGCGGGCCTCACTCTGACAGGCTCGGTGGAGATATGGCATCTTTACCTGATCACTTCTCTCAACAGCACCTTTACCGCGGTGACCCAGCCCGCCAGGACCGCCCTTATCCCCAGCCTCGTTCCACAGAGGAACCTAGTCAACGCCATAGCTCTAAACGCAACATTCGGACAAACTTCCCAGGTTGGCGGGCCAGCGCTTGCTGGAGTGGCCATTGCCACCGTCGGTATCGGTTTTGCCTATATGCTGAACGGGTTATTCTACCTGGCGGCCATGATTGCCATTATGGGGGTGCATACGTTGGCACCCCATTCCGAGACCCGCGAGAGTCCCTGGAGCAGCTTCATACAGGGACTCAGCTTCGTGCGCAGCAAGCCTGTCATTATCTCCCTTCTTGTGCTGGACCTTGGCGAGACGGTCTTGGGCAGCTATCGCGCCCTTCTTCCCATCTTCGCCGAAGCGCTTGGGGCAGGACCCACCGGCTATGGCCTGCTTAGTGCAGCGCCGGGTGTTGGGAGCATAGTCGGGGCTGGGGTCATCCTTTCCTTGGGAGATATGAAGTATAAGGGTCTCTACACAGTATTTGGCGTGCTGGCATACTGTGGTGCGCTGGCGTTGTTGGCCCTTTCTCCCTGGTTCATCCTGACCTTTGTCGCTGCCAGCTTGCTGGGCACAACCAACTCCATACAGATGATCCCACGCAACACTGTAATCCTTTCCATCTCCCCGGACGCGCTCCGTGGAAGAGTCGAAGCCTTCCGTAGTATGCTTGCGGGTGGTGGTCCACCTCTTGGCTACACTCTTAGCGGAGGACTGGCGGCGGTGCTTGGTGCGCCGATGGCCCTAGTTGTTGGAGCTGTAGCATGTAGCGTGCTCGTTGCAGTGGTAGGCATCGCGCATTCCGAGCTACGAGATCCATACCTGGGCTCTATCACCAAGTGAATCCCCGCTTTGAGGCAGCCACAGGGCCAAGGCCGGGCACCGGTTCGTCGCTTAGACGAAGGCCCTTGAGACTTCGCCGTGGCGGAAGCAGTCGACTACGTGGTCGTTGACCATCCCCACCGCCTGCATGTAGGCGTAGCAGACCGTCGGGCCAACGAACCCAAAGCCCCGCTTCTTCAGGTCAGTGCTCATCGCCACCGACTCCGGGCTTGCCGCTGGAATCTCCGACATGGAGTTCCAGGAGTTCAGTTTGGGCTCGCCAGCCACGAAGGACCACTGGTACCGGTCGAAGCTTCCGAACTCCAGTTGGACGGCCATCAAAGCCCGGGCGTTCTGGATGGCCGCCCTGACCTTGAGCCTGTTGCGCACGATCCCAGGGTCGGAGAGTAACGCCGCGACCTTCGAGTCGTCGTATGCGGCTACGCTCTCTATGTCGAAGCCGTCGAAGGCTGCGCGGTAGTTTTCGCGCTTTCGAAGGATGGTAGTCCAACTCAGGCCCGCCTGAGCGCCCTCGAGAACGAGGAACTCGAACAAAAGGCGGTCGTCGTGCACGGGCACGCCCCACTCCCTGTCGTGGTAATCGACCATGAGTGGATCGGAGCCAGGCCAGTCGCACCGTTTCAACATTTGGTTTCTGCAAGGGCAGATGTGGGTGGGAGACTAGTTTGGCTCAGAAATTGCCGACCGCCTGGACCAGGACACACTCTTAAGCAGTTGCTATCACGGGACTCGTTCATGACACCTGATTCCTTCGCTCGCGCGTCAGAGCAATCACGGGGATCTTTCGCGTTGTCCTGCGCTCGTATTCCCCAAACTGTGGGTACCGCTCCACCTGTCGAGCGTACAGGCGGTCCCGCTCCTCACCGCTAAGTACCTCTGCATACGCCTCGAAGGCTTCAGTGCCAATCTCCAACGTCACGACCGGGTTCGCGACCACGTTGTGGAACCAATCAGGGTTCGCTGGAGCTCCTCCCTTGGTCGCGAATACGATCCACCTATCGCCGTCCGGGAGATACATCAGTGGGTTGGTGCGCTGCTGTGCACTCTTGGCTCCAGAAGTTGAGAGCAGCAGCATGGGTGCACCGGCGAAGCCACCACCGACTTTGCCCCCGGCGGTTCGAAACTCTTCTATGACCCTACTGTTCCGGTCGTTCCTGTTTGTCATAGGCCGCTAGACCTCCCAGATCCTCGATGGGATGATGGTATTGTACTATGTCATGCGGCTTGCCAACAGCAGACTCGACTGCCTGGCTACAATGAACCACCACGAACTTTCGTATACAGGCGAAGAGTAGTGCTGGGCCAAGGCAGGTCAGATGGTTATACCAGGGCCCAACTTGCCGAAAGGGCGCGGTGTGAAAAAAGCTAACTATCGGGCCAGGCTATCCACAACAGCCGCTTCGATCTGGTCAGAAGGAATGTCAACAGAGTTGAGCTGGACTACCTTGCCCTCTGCCATCTCCTCCTCAATACGGTCCTGCAGGTGGCGAATGTCCTTCTTAATATCCTTGATCATGAAGCGTGCCACTACTCTCATCCCAAGATCGGTCAGGACAGCCAGCGGCTTAGTACCTCTTGTTCTACCCAGACGCATCGATACCCTGGTCCCGCTGTCGATGGGCATCAGGCTGATGGTGCAAAGCATTGTTGTTTTGGGAAACAGCCCTGGAGTCTCAAACGTGTATTGCTGGAACGGCTGCCAGTCAACTATGGGCTGAGCGAATACATTCTTCCCGTGGGCACATACAAATACAGCTCCAGGCCCTGTCCGACCATTGGACCGACCGGTTACCTGAGTGCTCTCCGAACCCATCATAATAGTTCTGTACTCAGGCTTCGTAACGTGGACTGTCTGCTAGCCCCATGGATAAGTGGTAAAGAATAGTGTAGGGTAGCTGCACCTATTGCATATGCTAGAGATCCATCGGACGTGGAGAGCATGGTATGAGCCAGGCGTCACCAGCGGACAAAGGCACGGACGGCCAAGCCACAGGCAAGGAGCACGAAACAGACAATGCCACTCCTGTTGGCATGTTCGAAGCGCTCCGAATCCGCAACTTCCAGTATCTCGCGGTCGGCGGCTTTTTTACCAGCGCTGCCATGTGGTTGCAAATGACCACACTAAGCTGGGTGGTGTATGACCTTACCAGCTCCGGCAGCATTCTCGGGGCGATTAATGGCATCCGCGTGATTCCGATGATACTGGTGACGCCCCTAGTTGGCGTGGTGGCTGACCGAATAAGCCGCCAGCGCATCGTGAGTACCAGCCAGTTTGCACTATTCGTCCTCACGTTTCTATTGGCTCTGGACCTGGCCATAGGTACAGTCCAGACATGGCATCTTTTCCTGTTCGTCATCTTGGTTGCTATAGCGAACACTGTGAACATGCCGGCTCGGGCAGCCATGGTCTACGACGTGGTGCCACGGCACATGCTCCCAAATGCGATTGCATGGAATCAGATTGCAACCAGTGTTTCCAGGGCCGTTGGTCCCATGCTGGCTGGTATCATCATCATCTTCTCTGGAGCGGCAACCAATTTCTTCATCCAGAGCATCGCTTACCTGTGCATCATGACTACCATCCTAATGATCAGGCTTCCGGCAAAGACCCGCCCTAACACCGCGCCTAGACAGGCTTTCTTCCGGGAGATGCGCGAGGGATTTGCATTCGTAGGAAAGAACCCAAACGCACGAATGTTGTTCGTTGTTAGTCTGATTTCTCCAATCTTCCTTATTCCGACCCACCAGGCATTGATGCCCATCCTTGCCAAGCAAATGTTCAACTCCGGCGCATTTGCTCTGGGTGTCATGTTCTCTGCGGTTGGAGCAGGCGCTATTCTTGGTGGCCTGTTTACTGCATCAATCAACCGTGTTGACCGGCGTGGACTACTGCAAATCATTTCACTGGTTGTCTTTGCCTCATCGCACCTGGGCTTTGCATTGGTGGGGTTTCTTACAGGGAACGTCTACTATGTGGTGCCGTTTTTGTTGATTACAGGCGCTTCGGAAGCGATGTACATGGCAACAAACCAGACCGTGCTGCAACTGGTGGCGCCGGACCACATGCGAGGTCGTGTCACCAGTGTCCTTCAACTCGGTCAGATAGTATGGGCTGGCACCACGCTTTTCTCAGGTATTGGGGCAGACTTGGTAGGCGCATCAACAATGGCTATTGGGCAGAGTACCATTGCGATTAGCCTGGCTGTGGTGATCCTGGCGTTCTCCCCTACAGTACGTAACCTGCGCCTGAGCCGGCTAGGCGAGCAGTCCGGTCAGGGGGAACGCGCAGCAGTGCCACGGACAGGGTAGCGGTGGAGAGACAGGTAGGATACGTGTCGCAACTCCGGAGGCCTCGCCACGAAATGCCGGCGTCCGTTTGAGATGCGCTGGTGGCACAAGGGCTCCTTGAGGCATATCTGAGTCGCCCGCCATACCAGCAGAATGACTACATTGGCTGGATTGCGCGAGCAAAGCGGGAGGAAACACGGCGGAAGCGGCTTGCGCAAATGCTCGATGAGCTACGGCAGGGCAACCAGTACATGAACATGGCCTACCGTCCAAGGCGGACCACCACAGACGAGACTCTATCGTAACGTGGGAAGAGGCCAATCAGCCTTCCAGACCTCAGCGAGCCGACGCCACGAAGTCTAGTGCCTGCTCTGCAAACCCAAGCCAGCTGGATTCATCGCCCGGTCCCACAGCCACCCACTCCTTCATCAGTCGTCCGCTGAAAGCATGCCGGCCAGGTTCCCCCTCACCCGTGGCGACCAGGACCTGGACAAGCTCACGGGGCAGCTTCACCACCAGCCTGCCTTTGACCAGCATGGCAAATGCTTTATTGCCAACCTTTAGCCCCGGCGCGCCAAACATCCGAGCCGCCGTGACTCCAGGAGACGCTTGCAGCACCCCAGCCACAGATTCAAACAGCTTCTCTGGCGTCAATCCAGCGGCTCCACCATACGCCATCGGTGGCTATGAGAGCTAACGCGGCCCTTCCTCACTTCTGCGCCGGCAGCACCACGGTGGCCTTGCCACCCACCAGACGGTCTCCGCGATCGTTCTGGATATAGACGTCGCACTCCACCTGGTTCTCGTCGCCTACCTGGTTCTTGTCTGTAATCACACCCACCAGGCTTATGGTCTGCGGATGCACCACCGGCTGCCGGAACACCACATCCAGCTTCTTTACTTGCCCGCCTTCCGCCCATCCAGCCAGATACTGGGCTATGTAGGACATACTCATGATTCCTGGGACGATGGCCCCGGGGAGTCCCTCTTTCTTGGCGGCCTCGTGGTCGGTGAATCGGCCCATGCCGCCTCCGCCGCCAGTGCTCCACACAGCACAGAAGTCCAGGACCATCTGGTCCGAGACCTCTTTCTCCGCGGGTTCGAGATCATCCCCCATCTCCACCTGGTCGTAGTAGCGCGTCACGATGTTGCCCTCCTCATGAAGGACTCCTGGACATCAGCCACCTTCTCGCCACGCTGGTTCGTGAAAGCGGTCTTCCAGACGACGAATACCATGGTGCCCGTGCGTCCCGTCTTGGCGTACACATCCTTCAACGAAGTCTTGGCTGTCAGAACATCTCCCGCGTATACAGGCACAAGGTTCTCGATGACCTCGCCGGCGTGCATTCCGCCACCACCAGCTTTCAGCCCGATGTCCGGCCTGCCAAAACCCCTCACGAATATGCCGCAGAAGGCCGGTGGCGCTACTAGCGCGGGATGGCCCGCAGCCTGGGCTGCCTTCTCATTGATGTATATGGGGTTGCTCTCCCCCATGGCCAAGCAGCTGTTTATGATGGCGTCCGCCTTCACGGGGAAGGTGCCGGCATCGTACTCAACGCCCAACTGGCTACGGTCGAACTCAAGCTCCTGTGTGGTCATAACGCCTCCTTATCAGTTACATGATGTCATGCCAAAAACCATCTTCTATACCCGCTTGGAAGCTGCGGGGCTGGAGATGATTCTAGGACAGGCCCCCGACTATTGCAAACGATTTGATAGGGCCCACCCAGATTAGTGATGGTTGGTCTCCTCCAGGCGGACAGCCCGAAACTCCCCTGCGTGGAGGGCCTCCACCAACTCCTGCTCATTGCGGATGTTCTGAGGAAACTCCGTCAGGCAGGTGCCGATGGCGCTGACAAAGTGGGCGTCGCTGCCGCCGGTGCCCAGGAAGCTCCTCTTGCCCACCAACTCCTCGGCCCGCTCGTTTTCGCCACGGCGGCTGCCACCGTTGAGAAGCTCCACGATACCCACGCCGCCGAAGTTGGGGCCGGTGTCCACGTACTCGCAGAAGCCTATGCCGAAGCGCCCCGGGTGGGCCGGTATGGCTACAGCGCCACACTCCTTGGCTTCGCTCATCAGGGCAACGGCGTCCAGCTTTGTGTCGGTAAAGTCGAAAGACCGTTGAAGCTTCTGGTTAGCCCCGTACACCAGGAAGTGGCCATAGCGTGTATCCAGCTCAGACCCTTTCAACACCACCACACCGTACTGGGTGGAGAGGGCCGAATAGTCGTGCTCCGCATCAAACTTGCGGTGCTCCGTGAGCACAATAGCGTCCACCTGCTGGCCCCGTTTGCGCAGCACCTGGATCCACTTCAGGTACTGCTCCACCGTGGCGCGAGAGTCGTCGGAGGAGACGGAGTGACAGTGCATGTCCACAAACATAAAGGCTACGGTGACCTCCTGAATAGGGCATATCTTAGCGGGAAACGGTTGCAGTGGCAACGGGGGCTAGCAACGAGCAACGTTCAGCTTGACACAGGGCGTCGCGGCGCACGTATAATCGTGAACTACGGAGGAACCTATGGATATCGCCATACAGCGCCACATTGAAGACCACCTGCCAGAGTACCTGGAGGACCTGAAACGTCTGTGCCGCCAGCCCAGCGTTGCCGCCCAGAACCTCGGCGTCAAGGAGTGCGCCCAGCTTGTCCAGCAGATGCTGGAGCAAATAGGCTTCGCCGTGCGTATCCTTCCCACAAGGGACCCTCGCTTCCCTGTGGTGTACGCCGAACGCGCAGGCCGCTCTAGCAAGCAGCTCCTATTCTACAACCACTACGACGTTCAGCCCGCGGAGCCCCTGGAGCTATGGGAGTCGCCACCCTTTGAACCAACGGAGCGCGAAGGCCGCATCTACGGCCGGGGCGTCAGCGACGACAAGGGCCACCTGGTGGCGCGCTTCGCCGCTCTGAAAGCATACCAGGCGGTGTACGGCCAGCTACCCGCGGGCGTGAAGTTCTGCATCGAAGGTGCGGAGGAGATAGGCAGTCCTGGCTTCGCCCAGTTCGTGGAGGAGCACAATGACCTGCTCAAGGCCGATGCCTGCATCTGGGAGGGCGGCGGCGTCAACTGGGCTGGCAACCCACAGATCACCCTGGGCCTGAAGGGCATCCTCTACGTGGAGCTAGGGGTGCGCTCCGCCGCTCGCGACTCCCACTCCTCATACGCCACCGTCGTGCCCAACCCGGCCTGGCGCTTAGCATGGGCGCTGTCTACGCTGAAGGACAGGGACGAAAACATCCTCATCCCAGGCTTCTACGACCATGTGCGTCAGACCACGCCTCTTGAGCTGGCGGCGGTGGCCACCATGCCCGATGAGGACGACCAACTGAAGCAGGAGCTGGGCATACAGGGATTCCTGAAAGGCGTGCGAGGCGAATCCATGCGCCAACGCCACCTGTTCGAGCCTACCTGCACCATCTGCGGCATTGAGTCAGGCTACACCGGCGAAGGCACCAAGACGGTCCTGCCAGCCACGGCTATGGTCAAGCTGGACTTCCGGCTGGTGCCGGACATGCGCCCCGAGGACATATTGGCAAAGCTGAAGGCTCACCTGGCCGCCCAGGGGTTCTCCGACGTAACGGTCAACTCCGCCGACGGCGAGGGGCCTTCCCGCACGGCCATGGACTCACCCTTCGTGAAGCTGGTGAGCGACACGGCTAGAGACGTGTACGGCAAAGAACCCATGATGGTCCCCACCATGGCGGGCAGCGGCCCCATGCACTGCGTATCGGAGGGCCTGCGGGTGCCCATCGCCTCCTCAGGCATAGGCTTCCCGGATGACAAGATGCACGCTCCCAACGAGAACGCGCGCATAGACTACTTCCTGAAGGGCATCCTCCACGCCGCCGCCATACTGGAGGCGTTTGGGAAGGCGTAGGGAACAAACAGGTAAGGGCAGCCCCGTGGTTCGACAAGCATGTCCTGAGCGAAGCTGAATGGCTCACGGCGAACGGATTGTCGGGCACACCTTTTCCGCAAGCAGGCCCCAGCCCTTGTTTACAAAGCACGAAATGTTACAATAGGCGGCATCGTGTTGCCCGCGCCGGCCCGCTGGCCGGTACATTGCCTCTAAACGCGCAAATACGCCGTATAGGTGTTTACGCTCATCTGTGATAGGAGGGTACTATGGTTGAATATCAAGGTATGCTGGCCGAGGTTACAAATATCAGCGGGTTTGGTGGCGACACCATCTCTGCCTATGTCGCCAGGCCTCTGGGCCCTGGGCCTTTCCCAGGCGTCGCCCTAATCCACCACGCGCCCGGCTGGGACGAATGGTACTGGGAGGCGACCCGCAAATTCGCTCACCACGGCTATGCCGCCATCTCTCCCAACCTTTACCATCGCCTGGGGACCGGCGACGCGGACGACATGGCCGCCAAGGCCCGCGCCGACGGCGGCGTTGCGGATGACCAGGTCATCGGTGACATCCAAGGGGGGATGGACTATCTGAGGTCGTTGCCGTCCCTTAGTGGCAAGGTAGGCGTAATTGGTAGCTGCTCAGGAGGGCGTCAGGCCTTTCTGGTGGCCTGCAGAGCGACGGGTGTTGACGCCGTGGTAGAGCTTTGGGGAGGACAGGTGGTGATGACGCCCGAACAGCTCAATCCCAAGCGACCGGTGGCCCCCATTGACTACACCAAGGACCTGGCCTGTCCCATCTTGGGCCTGTTTGGTGAAGAAGACCGTAGCCCCTCGCCGGAAGATGTGGCCAAGCACGAAGCGGAGCTCAAGCGGCTTGGCAAGACCTACGAGTTCCATAACTACCCCAATGCTGGCCACGGCTTCTTCTACTACGACCGTGCCCCATACCGCCAGGAACAGGCCGTGGACGGATGGAAGAAAATCTTCGACTTCTTCGAAAAAACCCTGCGGTAATAGAAGAAAGCATAAGGAGTAATAGCTATGTGCAGTGGAATTCTGGAAAAAGCAGCCATTACCGGCAGTGGCAAGGGCACTCAAGGGTGGTTCCCGCTGGTTGAGGCAAACGTATCTTACGACCACCCCACCCATGCGAACCTGGAGCACGGCCTTATTATTGACTTCATGAACGAAGGAATGGGACCCGGTGCGCGCGTCGCGGTAGAGCTCAGCCCTGGTTCAGCGCAGGTGCTCGTGCGTGCCATTCTTGATGCCATGCAAAAGGGCGAAGAGTCCTAGCCTACCCTGGTCATTCGTTTCCTTCCTTTCGTATTGTGACTTGTGCAACCCAACATTGACTCTTGCGCCAAAGCCAGACCTACTCTAGGGTAGGACTTCTTATTCACACGTACTGTCCGGCAGCGTAGCCGGATGCCCAGGCCCACTGGAAGTTGTAGCCCCCCAGGGGTCCTGTCACGTCCACCGCTTCGCCAATGAAGAACAGGCCGGGCACCTCCAAAGCACCCATGGTCTTGGACGAGAGGCCGGTGGTGTCCACGCCGCCCACCGTGACCTCTGCCTTACGATAGCCCTCCGTCCCGCTGGGCGAGATTGTCCAGTCCTTTAACGCATGAGCAATGGCGCTGAGGTCCTGGGGGGAAAGCTGGGCCATGGCCCGGATGGGAACGGATGTCTCGCCCATAGCCTCCACGAATCTTCTGGGCAGCAGCGCGGAGAGGATAGTCTGCAACTCCGCTTTTGGTCTGGCGGCCTGTTGCTCTTTCAAATGGGTAAGCAGATCAATGCCAGGGAGCATATCAATATGCACCTGCTCGCCCCCTCGCCAGTAAGAGGAGACCTGGAGAATAGCTGGGCCGCTGATGCCCTTGTGGGTGAATAGCAGGTTCTCGGTAAAGCTGGCGCCGCCGTATCTCGCGATGCAAGGGATGGAGACTCCAGCGAGCCCTCTACAGAATTCAAAGGCCCTACCTCTAGTGGTGAACGGGACCAGGCCAGAATGCGTCGGTACGACATTAAGACCAAATTGCCGGGCAGCCGCATAGGCAAAGCCAGTGGCGCCCATTTGAGGGATGGACAGGCCGCCAGTAGCCACCACCAGCGAATCAGCGGCGACAGACCCCATGTCCGTCTCGATCAGGAAACCGTTGGCGCGCCGGCTGCTGGTGACGTTGCACGGCAGTCGCATCGTCACATTGGCCGATTCTGCCTCGTCCAGCAGCATGCGGACGATCTCCTTGGCGGAACCGTTGCAGAAAAGCTGCCCAAGCTTCTTTTCGTGGTAAGCAATGCTATGCTTTTCCACCAGGGCGATGAACTCCTGCGACGTGTACCGGCTCAGGGCTGAGACGCAGAAGGTTTTGTTTTGAGACTGATAGCTGTCTGGCGTAGCATACAGGTTCGTAAAGTTGCAGCGCCCGCCTCCGGAAATGAGTATCTTCTTGCCTACCTTGTTGGCGTGCTCCAGCACCAGAACGCTGCGCCCCCGGTTTCCTGCTTCGATGGCGCACATGAGGCCGGCTGCCCCCGCTCCAACTACGACGACATCGTAGCGCTCAACGCTTCTGGGGCTATTGTGTGGGGATGCTGTGGCTTCAACAAGACTGCGTGGCACTGTATGCAAGCTGCGCATTTCTCAGCCAAGCATACCACTGGTCAGAATATTGTGGTGTGGGTCAGGAGGCTACTAGCTATTCTTGGATATCTTTTTCCCCATGGGCATGGCCTGGAGAACTGTTATGGCAAGGCCCCCAACCTGCGTGCCATGTATCCCCAGAATAGCTGCAAGCGCCTCCGTATCGTGCGGCATTTCGACGTATGCGTATCCTCGCGACTCTCGATCTGTGTATTGACTTTTCCTCCGAGGAGCGCTGGATTGTGGATATGAATCGCCAGTCAAGGCCACAGCGGCGACGTCGCCGTAGACTGTGAAGAGGCTTTTCAAGTCGTCTTCACTGACCTCGTTGGAGAGATTCCGCACAAAGATATTCATTTGTCTGCTCCTTTGTCGAAGGAATGACCTCCATAGGAGGTCCCAAGCAGATCCCAGACAGCAAAACCGCAGGCAGGTCCGTGGGACGCCAGTATGCGATTACCTTGGAGCGGCTCGGTTATGGTTGCCTCCTGGCCCTCTCTCCTGGTAGTTGAGCTAGGGAAGTCAAATGCGCAGCCCGGGAGCTAGGCGGGATTAAACGATGGATGCCTTCTCTGTACCAGCGGCTTTGCTACCGGTGTTGACATCCGAGCGGATGCCGGTACGCCTTGGCCGTTGGGCCACATCTTCCGAGGCAAGCTGTGCCCCAGTTCCCGCTCAATCTGCCGCCATTTTGAGCTATCCTCAGGCGTAACAAAGGTAATGGCCTCACCCTCACGGCCCATCCGGCCGGTCCTGCCTATGCGGTGCGTAAAAAGCCCCGCAGTATCTGGCAGATCGTAGTTGATTACCTGCTCAATACCGCTGACGTCCAGGCCGCGAGCCGCAACGTTGGTGGCCACAAGGATGGACACTGCGCCCGACCTGAAATCTGCCATCACCCGCTCACGGGCATTCTGGCTCAGGTTCCCTTGCAGCGCCGTCACTGGGTACCCCCAGCCAGCCAGCCGGCCAGCCAGCTTTTTTACGCCATGCTTGGTCCGCCCGAATACCAGCACGGTGCCGTCCCCTCGCTTGTCCAGGAGAGTGCACAACGCCTCCAGCTTGGCCTCCGACTTTATGCTATAAACAACGTGACTAATCTCGGCCGGAGCCTCCAACTCTTTGTCCACTCTGACCACCTGTGGACTACGCAGGTGGCGGGCCGCTATCTGCATAACCCAACTGGGAACCGTGGCCGAAAACAGAGCTGTCTGCCGGTCGGCTGGCGCCCGCGACAGGATTCGTTCCACATCCGGCGCAAAGCCCCTGTCCAGCATCTCATCGCCTTCGTCCAATACGAACATCCTCAGGTTTCGCAGCGATAGTGTTCCCTGCCCCAGGTGGTCAAGGGTCCGGCCTGGTGTGCCCACCACTATCTGCGCCCCCCTTGCCAGGGCGTTGCGTTCCGGCCCATAGGCCCTGCCGCCGTACAGCAGTGTCCCTTGAAGGTGACGCGAGGCAGCCAGCACGCTCAACACACTGCCCACCTGGATTGCAAGCTCCCGGGTTGGCACCAGTATCATCGCCTGTACGCCGCGGACTTTAGGATCGCACCGCTCTACTATAGGGATGGCGTAGGCCAGGGTCTTGCCGGACCCGGTGCGCGCTTGGCCAATTACGTCGCGGCCTTCCAACAGAATGGGGATTGCCTGTTCCTGAATTGGGGTGGGCGCCGTAATGCCCATTCCTGCCACTGCCGCCCGCGTTGCGGGACTGATACGAAAATCGGAAAATGTACCTGCCTGGGTCGATAACATACCGCGCTGACTCCTTACGTACTGAAAAATGTGACTAGGCGGTCAGCGCGAGTTTTGAGAATGGGTGAACAGGAAACGTGAGAGATCCTGTGCGGGACCCAGCTATAAAGCCGGACTGACGGTGTAGACCACTGGCCGCAGTATAGCACAACTTTAGCGTCGGTGCTACTTAGAGCCTGCCCCCATAGAATAGGCCCAGTGGCGGCAGGCCTACCTCTCGTTGACACGTTTTCATCCTTTCGTTGGCACGTTTTCATGCTTTCTGGTCATTCTCAAGCGCACCCCGTTTATGCTATCGTAGGTGGATTCCGAGGAGGCACAATGAATCGGACAATCAGAATGTTGATATTCCTATTGCTGGTGGCAGGTATGCTATCCATCGGCTGCGGCCAGCAAGATACCCCTACCCCGGCCCCTACATCCACTCCACCTCCAACTCCCACTCTGCCCGTAACACCCAGTCCTACTGCCACTGTTTCCCCAGCGACTCCTGCCGTTCTCTCGATGGCACCTATACAGTCACCGGTTTGGACACCGGGGATTACCGTGTCCACGCCAATGCGACGACGCTTGACATTCCCATCCAATACTATAACGGTGTCCCCGACTCTGATAGCGCGTCTGCCGTAAGCGTGGTAGACGGCTCCGATACAGGGGCCATCGACTTCACATTAGACCCTGGTGGCACCATTTCTGGCACGGTGTACGAGACCGACGGGACCACGCCCATCCCAAATGCGAATGTGTGGGCCGAGCCCTACACATGTTGTGGCAGCGGCAACGGGGCCACTACCGACGGCAACGGCGATTACACCATCGCCGGCCTGGCGCCGGATGATTACCGCCTCTAGGCTGAGGCCTTCGGGTTTGCCCGAGAGTACTATCAGGAGACGGCTAACCACGATGGCGCGAGTCCTATCTCAGTCACCGCCGGAGCTAATACCCCTGGCGCCGATCTCACGCTGGAGGTGGGTGGGTCCATCTCAGGGACGGTCTATGAGTCGGACGGTATCACGCCCGTGGCCGATGCGGATGTTTGGGCTGATATTTACGTCTGTTGCGGCGGCGGCAACGGCACCCGATCAGGAGCGAACGGCTCCTACACCATCATGGGGTTAGGCTCCGGAGAGTACAGAGTCCAGGTAGAATCAACTGGCCTGGCACGCGAGTACTACCAGGAGACGGCCCGCTACAGACTTGCCACTCCCGTAGGGGTGACTTCTGGCCAGGACACCCCAAACATTGATTTCACGCTGGAGCAGGCCGGTGCGATCTCAGGCACGGTGTACGAGGCCGATGGTATTACGCCCGTGGCCAACGCCAACGTCTGGGCTAACAGCTATGTGTGCTGCGGTGGCGGCAACGGCACCCAGACCGATGTCAACGGCGATTATACTATCACCCGTCTTGCCGAGGGTGACTACCGGGTAAGGGCCCAAGCGGAAGACCAGGGTCTGGCCGGAGAGTTCTACCAGGATACTTCGGACTGGAACCTGGCCACGTCGGTCACGGTCACTGCCGGCGCCACCCAGGCAGGCATCGACTTCACCCTGGTCCAAGGCGGGTCCATCTCCGGCACCGTCTATCAGCCGGATGGCGTCACGCCGGTAACCAACGGCGAAGTCTCGGCCAATGCATACATCTGCTGCGGCGGTGGCAACGGCGCCAGGATAGGCTCGGACGGTACTTACACCATTGCGGGTCTGGCACCCGGCGACTACCGTGTGCAGGTTCACGTAGGCGGACAGGGACTGGTCGGTGAGTTTTACGACGACACCACCGACTGGAACCTGGCTACAGCCGTGACGGTGACCGCAGGCGTGACTCAGGGCGGTATCGACTTCACTCTGGCTGAAGGTGGGTCCATCTCCGGCACTGTCTATGAAGCAGACGGCGTCACGCCGGTAGCCAATGCGGATGTGTGGGCTGACAGTTATGTGTGCTGTGGCGGTGGCAACGGCACACGCACAGCATCAGATGGCACGTATACCATCCAGGGGCTTCTGCCTGGCGACTACCGCGTCCAGGCACGAGCTCCTGGCCAGGGTCTGGCGGGCGAGTTCTACAACGACACCACAGACTGGAGCCTGGCTACAGCCGTGACGGTGGCGACAGGCGCGACTCAGGGTGGCATAGACTTCACCCTGGTCCAGGGCGGGTCCATCTCCGGCACTGTCTATGAAGCAGACGGCGTCACCCCAGTGGCCAATGCCAACGTCTGGGCAAACAGCTACGTCTGCTGCGGTGATGGCAACGGCACCAGGACGGGCTCGGATGGGACTTACACAATTTCCGCTCTAGCGCCCGGAGAGTATCGTGTGCAGGCAGCGGCTGAGGACCAGGGCCTGGCTGGCGAGTTCTACAACGACACCACAGACTGGAGCCTGGCTACAGCCGTGACGGTGGCGACAGGCGCGACTCAGGGTGGCATAGACTTCACCCTGGTCCAGGGCGGCTCCATTTCCGGCACCGTCTATGAAGCAGACGGTGTCACCCCAGTGGCTAACGCGGATGTTTGGGCAGAGACCTACACTTGTTGCGGTGGCGGCAACGGCACCCGATCAGGCACGGACGGCACGTACGTCATCCGCGGCCTGCTGGCAGGCGACTATCGAATACGGGCCAGCGCGGACCATCTAGGCCTTGCCAGCGGGTTCTATGACGACACGCCAGCTTGGGACCTGGCCACGGCGGTTACAGTTACCGCAGGCGCCACTCAGAGCGGCATCGACTTCATCCTGGCTGCCGGCGGCACCATTTCAGGGACAGTGTACGAGAGCGACGGGGTTACGCCAGTAGCCAACCTGCACGTGTACGCGGTGGACTTCGATACAGGCGCGTGGATGGCGGGTGCCAACACCGATGCCAACGGCTACTACACCCTGACCCTGACCACAGGCACCTACCAGGTCAGGGCGTGTGCGGAGTGCGGCGGCCCGACGACACAACCATTGACTTCGTCCTGGGGCTGGGTGGCACTATTTCAGGGACAGTGTACGAGAGCGACGGGGTGACACCGATAGTGGACCTGCACGTGTACGCGGTGGACTTCGGCGCAGGCGAATGGATGGCGGGTGCCAACACCAACGCCGCTGGCTTCTACACCCTGACTGTGCCCACGGGCACGTATAAGGTCAGGGCATGCGCGGAGTGTTACGGCCTGACGAACCTACTGGGTGAATGGTACTTGGACGCTACGAACCGGCAAGATGCTACCGCGGTTGCAGTGGTGGCGCCAGACGACACAACGGTTGACTTCGTCCTGGGACTGGGCGGCACCATCACAGGCACAGTCACGGACGAGACTACAGGCCTGGGCATAGCTGACTTCCGCGTGGTTGCCAGTTTGCTGGATTCCAACGGCAACAGGGTGGGGAACGCGGTGGGAGCATCTCCGGCACGATATTCGAAGCTGACGGCATTACGCCTATTAGGAATATGCGGGTGTTCGCGGAAGATGCCACCACAGGCCTGCGCATCGGTGCTGCTCAATCAAGCTCTACGGGCTCTTATCAGATCAGGGGCCTACCAGAGGGCCAGTACCGCGTCTACACCTTTGATCAATTTGGCCTTGGGTACGCAATCGAATACTACGACGAGGCAACAGACGCTGGGTCGGCTTCGCCAGTTTCCGTGGTGGGCACCGACACGACGGAAGAAATCGACTTCACGCTGGACTCAAGCTAGCGGAGTGGGCACCGATGGATAATCGTGCGCTCCGCTGGCGCACCGTTGGGGGAGTATCATACGCATCGCGGTCAAAACGCTCCATAGAAGGCACGTACGATGGCTCTATCTAGGTGCTGTTGCCCTGGTGCTGACTGGTATGCTCTCAATCAAGATAGAAACCGCCCAGGGTGACCCGGGTCCCCCGACGGCCAACGCCGGTGGGCCCTATAGTGGCGATGAGGGTGAAGAGGTCGTGTTCAGCGGCGACGCCAGCGACCCGGAGGATGCTTCTAACCTTCTCACATATGAATGGGACTTCGAGTTTGACGGCTCTTTCAACATCGTGGCTTCTGGGGTAAACCTCACGGCACCAGGTCACACCTACGGTAACGATGGCCCGTTCACAGTAGCTCTACGCGTCCGGGACACGGCTGACGAGGTGAGCCTGATAGCTACCGCTTCTGTCACCATCGCCAACGTGTTGCCCAGCGCCAACGCTGGAGGGCCCTACGCCGTTGACGAGGGCACCGCCCTTACCTTCAGTGGCTCTGCCACTGAACCCGGAAACGATACCCTGACCTACGAGTGGGACTTTGAGCACAACAATGTTACCTTCAACACCGTTGGGCCCACCACGGCTGCGGGCGTGGACCTCACCGCTCCCTCATATACCTATCCCAGCGACGGGGTATTCACGGCGGCCCTCCGCGTGCGGGACGACGACGGCGTAAGTACCATTGTTTTCGCTGAGGTCACCGTAAATCCGCAGGCCGACTCCTACACCCACGGCGACGCCGACTCCCGCGCCTCAGGCAACATCCACACCAACACCCACGCCAGTTCCAACTCAGACACCTACGCCCATATCCGGCGTCACCCCAGGAGGCGTTATCGGATTGGCAGCACTCCTGGGAACTCTCATGCTGTGGCGGTTGTGGAGTAGGCGAAACAGAGCGGTGCGATAGCACGATTAAGGCCAACCCGCGCCCTGCGCCTCATTGGTAGTATCATTCTAATGGCCTATAATGGCGTAAAGATTCTGCCATCAACGGCTTGCTACTGACATGAAGAGTTGCAAAGAGATTTGGACAAAAGCCCCCTGAGTAAACGAAACCCCGAGACGGGCTCCTCCCGATCGGAAAGTGAAGCACCGAGCATCTGGCGGCCCTCCAAGATCTTCTATGGATGGTGGATCGTTGCGGCATCCACACTGGCCAGCACCATCCAGTCAACGTTTTTCAATGTAGGGGCCTCTGCCCTTTTCCTACCCGCAGCTAGAGAGTTTGGCACGACACGGACCGCTATCTCAGGTGCTTTCGCCTTTTCAAGGCTGGAAGGTGGAATCACTGGGCCTCTAGAGGGCTTCCTGATCCACTGGGTGGGACCGCGTCGGTACATGATGGTGGGTTGGGTCATCTTCGGGTTGGGACTGATCACGGTAGGACTATCTCGCTCCGTTCTCGGGTTCTATGCCGCTTTCCTCCTGGTCACGCTGGGTCAGAGCATCGCAGGCTTTCTTCCTATCGTCACGGTTCTGGTCAACTGGTTTCAGAAGCGGCGTGGCCGCGCCATTGCTCTTTTCCAGTTAGGAAGTAGTTTTGGGGCCTTGTTCGTGCCCGCCGTTGCCTGGGCCATACTTAATGTCGGCTGGCGCGAGACGATGATCGTGGCCGGCATAATCACCATACCGGTTGGGGTTCCGCTGGCCTGGATAATGAGGAGCCGGCCAGAAGATTATGGCTACCTTCCCGATGGCGCCACGTCTAAGAGCCTTGCCCAGGACCCTACAGAAAGCCAACCAGGCCCACCAGCAACCAGTGAGCCGGCCTCGACCATTGGCCAGGCCCTGCGTAGCCGGAGCTTCTGGTTTCTAGGCACAGCTCATGCGGCTTCTCTAACCGCCTGGGGTGCCCTGAGGGTAAACATGATTCCTGCTCTGGTGGACATAGGCCTAGAAGAACAGACCGCAGCTAATATCCTAGCGATGAGTTTGATCATAGCTGGCGCAGGCAGACTCATCGGAGGCTTCATGGGAGACATGCTGGGCACACGCAGAGTGCTAGTCGTCACATTCCTGGTTCAGGCTATTGCAGTGACGATACTAGCTTTCGCTTCCACACTTGCCCACGCCCTGATATTTGCTGTCTTGTTCGGATTGGCCTTTGGGGCTAGAGGTACACTGATGACCGTGTTGCGTGGCGACGTGTTTGGACGGGCCAATTTTTCTCGCCTCGCTGGACTTATGGACCCTTTAAGTACGGTGGGTGTCGTGATCAGCCCCGTCTTCGCCGCCTATATCTACGATACAACAGGCAGCTACCAGATCGCCTTTCTTGCCATCGCAGCCGTGGTTGCGCTGGGCACCCTTTTGGTGCTGGGTATCCGCATACCCCCCAGGTATCAAATAGCTATTAGCCATCATTGAACAGACCAGGTCTTGCCCCACACGGATAACGTGAAGCCGTAACCTCTCCCCAACCACCGCTCAACCTTGAATGCGGTGTGCTAACGTAGCTGGAATGGCTACCATGTTCTGTCCCGTTTACATCTCGTGAAATCGTATATTTTCACGCCTGAGGGACTGATAAACCCGGGCATTCCGTTCCTGGCCCTTCAGAAAGTTCGGCTCGACCATAGCTTATTTGTGGGATACAATGTGGCAAACTTCCTCACGAGTATGCGGGGGGATGCCGATGGCCAACTATGGGGCTAACAGGGTTCCTTAGGCTGGTGTGACTTCTCCAAGCCAGAGCCATATTAGCCGAGCAAGTACTCCAGAAGTCGACTTAATGGAGTCGAAAATATTTGGAACAATTGGGAACGTCTATCACTTAAGGAGAATCCCTCATGGTTATTTCCACCGATAGAAGCACTGCGACGCCAGGCCAGTACAAGGTAGTTGGCACAAGGGCGCCCCGTCTCGACGGTCTGGACAAGGTAACCGGAGTCGCACGATTCGGAGCCGATATCCAGCTGGCAGGAATGCTCCACGGCAAGATACTCACCAGCCCCCACGCCCACGCCCGTATCCGCTCTATCAACACCAGCAAGGCCGAGGCTGTACCAGGTGTAAAGGGCGTGGTCACGGCCAAAGACCTCCCAATTTTCAAAGAGCAGCCCTTGGACCTCTCCGCGGAGAACCTGCGCAACGCCCGTACCATGGCGGAGTACTTCCTGGGCAATGAGAAAGTGCTGTTCGTCGGTCATCCAGTGGCCGCTGTTGCGGCCACTAGCCCCCACATCGCGGAAGAAGCCGCCCAACTCATAGAGGTGGACTACGAGATACTGCCCAGTGTTCTCACCATCAAGGACGCCTTGAAAGAGGATGCGCCTCTAGTCCACGATAATATGACCACCGTGTTACGTGGCGGCCTGCTCGGGGAAGAGGGTACAGACGTAAAGAGCAACGTGGCCGGTCACGTCCAGTTCAAACGGGGTGATATGGAGCAAGGATTTAAAGAGGCCGACATCATCGTCGAGAGGGAGTTCTCCACCGCGGCGGTCCATCCGGGCTTTATCGAGCCCTTTGCCTCCACCGCACAGTGGGCAAATGATGGTCACGTTATCCTATGGACCACCACTCAGGGGAGTTTCGGGGTCCGCGAAGGCACCACCGCTATCCTGGGTATTCCGGAGTCAATGATGAAGGTCATTCCCATGGAGTGCGGCGGCGGATTTGGAGGAAAGGGACAGAACACCAATTGCCTGAACCCCCTGGCAGCGGCCCTCTCCAAGAAAAGCGGCCACCCTGTCAAAATGGTAATGAGCCGCAAGGAGACCTTTGAGAGCACCTGCCCGGCCGCTGCCACCAACACGTGGGTCAAGATGGGCGCTAACAAGAACGGTCGAATAACCGCGGCCCGGTTCTACCTGGCCTACCAGGCAGGAGCCTTTCCTGGCTCGCCGGTGGTTGCAGGGGCCTCCACCGGTTTCGGGCCATACAAGATAGACAATTTCTTGGTGGACGGCTATGACGTGGTCACCAACACCCAGAAGATGCAGAGCTACCGTGCGCCAGGCCAGCCCCCCGCTATCTACGCCATAGAGAGCGTTATAGACGAGTTGGCGGAGAAACTGGGAATGGATCCTATGGACTTCCGATTGAAGAATGTAGTCGAAGAAGGGGATCGAATGCCCACTGGAGTGCAATATCCCCTCATAGCCTGCAAGGAGCTGGAAGAGGCCATGAAGGCCCATCCCCACTACAACGCTCCTCTTGACGGGCCCAACCGGGGCCGTGGTGTATCCGTGGCCATGAGGGCCTTGGGCGAAGGGGGCGCAGCCAACGTTGCCACCATCAACGTCAACACCAACGGCACCATCAGCCTCATCACAGGCTCCATCGACCTCAGCGGCACCCGTACCACGGTGGCAATGCAGGCCGCCGAAGTGTTGGGACTGGGCATCGAAGATGTGATATCGACAGTTGACAACACAGACTCCGCGGGCTGGAGCGCTGGCAGCAACGGTAGCAGGGTCACATACTCTACCGGTCTGGCCGCCATCTCCGCCGCAGAGGAAGTTCAGCGACAGATGAGTAAACGTGCTGCCCTGCTATGGGAGGTACAACCCGAAGACGTGGATTTCAGGGGAGGCGAATTCATCTGCACCCGGAACCAGGCAGACAGAATGTCCTTTAAAGAGCTGACCGGCCAGCTCATGCGTACCGGCGGCCCCATATCGTGCGCAGGATACACCACTCCAACCGGGGCCAGAGGAGCCATTTTTGCGGGGAACATCGTGGACGTAGAGGTTGACCCAGAAACGGGTAAGGTGGAGATTCTGCGCTATACTGCCTTTTTGGATGTCGGTAAGGCGGTTCATCCCAGCCTTGTGGAGGGACAGATACAGGGTGCTACCGTCCAGGGCATAGGCTGGGCCCTGAACGAGGAATACTATTATACCGATGCTGGCAGGATGGCCAACTCGACCTTCCTGGACTATCGTATGCCCACCAGCTTGGACCTGCCCATGATAGACACGGTCATGATAGAGGTGCCTAACCCGAATCACCCCTTTGGTATGCGCGCAAGTGCAGGTGAAATTCCCATTGTTCCCCCAATTGCAGCGCTGGCCAATGCCGTATACCATGCCACCGGCGCACACATGACCAAGTTACCTATGACCCCAGGTGCCATCATGGAGGCCTTGGAAGAGAAGGACGTCCAGATTTAGGCCATATCCTTTGGCCTTCTCAGGAAAGGGCGCTGAGGTACAGGGAACAAGCTCATAACCAGACTGGGGCTAAAACCATATGCGCGAAGGAGAATGGAATCATGGCGGAGCAATTATCGATTGACAGAGGTAACACAGCAGTCCTTATCATGGATTATCAGAACCGGCAGGTTAGTTCTTTGTCCGAAGATTTGCAGAGAGAACTTTTGCAAAAGGCAAACGAAGTCCTTGCAGGGGCTCGTCACAAGGGTATCCCTGTCATCTATGTGGAAGGAGTTCGAGGGGAGAGGACACCAGATAGAGAGATTCATCATGACATAACTCCAAAGGCTGGAGAGGTAGTACTTACCAAGAGTCGTACCGGGCCATTTTCAACAACGGACATTGACGAAGTGCTAAAAAAGCAAGGTTGAGATAGGATGGGAAAAACGGACACCAAAGTCGGATAAGATAGAGCGACGGAGGTGTCAGTATGAAAGGTGTCCCTCAAGGAAGATACACGAGGGAATTCCGCCAGGAAGCAGTGAAGCTGGTAACGGAAGAGAGGCTATCATTGCCGGAGGCAGCCCGCCGGTTGTCCCTGGCGCCATCGACGTTAGGGTACTGGGTGAAGGCACAAAGGGCCGGCAAACTGGGAGATGTCGGCAAGACGTACAGGCCCTTGACTGAAGTAGAGATGGATTTGGCCCGGACTAAGAAGGAACTGGCGGAAGTGAAGATGGAGCGGGACATACTAAAAAAAGCGGCCGCGTACTTTGCCAAGGAGTCGCTGCCCGGTACGCGGCGATGAATGAGTTGCGGCTCAAGTATCCAGTCCGGATGATGCGACGGATTATGAATGTATCGGCCAGCGGCTACTATGCGTGGGTGGACCGGCCGCTGTCCAAGCGGGCACAGGAGGAAGTGCGGCTGGAGCTGGAGATAATGGCGGCCCACCAGCGGAATAGACAGACCTATGGCCCGGAACGGTTACAGCGCGATCTGGCGGAGCATGGCGTTCGGGTGGGTGTTTGCCGGATCAAGCGGATCCGGCAAAAGCTCGGCATACGCTGTAAACAGAAGAGGAGATTCAAGACTACCACTAACTCCGCGCACAGACTGCCAGTTGCGGATAACTTGTTGGGCCAGCAGTTCAAGGTCAGTCAGCCCAACGCCGTGTGGGTGAGTGACATCACCTATATACCGACTGATGAAGGCTGGCTATACCTGGCGGGCCACAAGGACCTGTTCACCGGAGAGCTCGTGGGCTATGCCATGGGAGAGCGGATGACCAGGAATCTGGTTAGTCAGTCTCTATTCCGGGCGCTGAGAGCCAAACGCCCCGCGAGGGGACTGATGCATCACTCTGACCGGGGCTCTCAGTATTGCTCCCAGGAGTACAGAAATCTTATGGAGCGCTCTGGCCTGAGATCATCCATGAGCGGGAAAGGGAACTGTTTTGATAATGCGCCGATGGAGAGCTTCTGGGGAACACTCAAGCAGGAGCTAGTCCATCACCGTCATTATCAAAGTAGACAGGAAGCAATTCGAGATATTACAGAATATATCGAGATCTTCTATAACAGGCAGCGCCGCCAGGCCAGGCTGGGATTCCTGTCACCTGCGGCCTTTCAACAAAGATTCTATGCAGGATTACTCGCAGCTTGAAAGGTTTGGTGTCCACTATTGCCATCCGACCCCAGTATCGAGACTCTAGCATTGATGGGGATTTCGACAAGTGGATGTGTGCTCACAACAGTGCGTTGGGCTTCCGATATAGATTACAAATTGGTAGTACTCTCTGACTGCTGTGCCGATAGAGATGATGAGGTTCACCGCGTACTTATGGAAAAGCTGTTTCCCAGGCAAGCAACAGTAGTGACTTCGCAGCAATTCCTTCGGGCATTAGAATGAGCTTAAGGTAAAGGGACAACTATCTGGCCTACGCCATAAGCTCCATGGATTCCCAAGATAGGTGGCCGCCGCAAGGCTACCGTGCGCCGTCGGTTGCCCAGGCTTTGATCAAGTGATGCGCAATTGCGATGGGCCCTGGAACGACCAGGGTTTCGCTCGTTCCTTCCAGCGCCCGGAGGACCTCATCCCTGTGGAACCAACGGACATCGACCATTTCACCATCATCAATGGAGATGTTAGTCGTAACCGCATCCGCATGGCAGCCGATCATGAGGGAATATGGGAACGGCCAGGGTTGTGATGAGTGGTAGCGTACGTTGCTGACGCTAATTCCCGCTTCCTCCATTACTTCCCTGGCTGCGGCCTCCTCTATCGTTTCTCCTTGCTCAACAAACCCGGCCAAAGCCGAAAACCTTTTCGTACTCGAAAGCCGGCCACGAGACTGGCCGAGAAGGCACCGGTCGTGGTCAGACACCACAGTGATTACGGCGGGGTCTGTGCGGGAGTGGTGTGATGCCTCACACTTGGAGCACTCTCGCACTAGCCCACCCTGTCGAACGAACGTCTCATGCCCGCAAATCGAACAAAACCCGGTCCGGTTGTGCCAGCTAACCTGCTCCAGGGCTTGGGCGACTATTCCAGAATCTGCGCGACTCAAAAACTCCGTGACCGTTCTGGCATCTACAAACTCGTAGGCGCCACCATCAGTCAATTCCTTGGCTGCGCTCTCGTGACCGGAAATGTCCACCGCAAAAAAGGCCGCCCGCTCTAGCAGGCCAAGGAAGATGGGCCTGGTGTCGCCTCCTAGTCGTAGCATGTCGTCTTGGCCCAGCCAACCTAGACTGTCTTGAGGCTCTTGGGATATCAGAACGTTCATGTCCTTCACAGGAAGGAATCTACTGGTCAAGTCCTTTGCCGCGTCGGCGATCCACCGTTCATCGCGTCGCTCCCGGTAGCCTCTGTCTAATGGATTGCTGGAATAAATGTGCTGGAAATTCACTTGTCTGGTCCTCGTATCCTCTGCGGGCTGGGCATAGCATACATGGGAATCGCTTTCTTGTCCTTTTGTCACGTCCGATCAAACAGCCTACCAGGCTGATGAAAAAGGGGAGTGAAGTGGGGCTTCGGTTCTCTGCCGAGAGTCTGAGAGTGCCATTTTGGAAAGTTGGGGCTACCTGTCTCATCCGTCTGGCCTCCCTCCTAAGATACTATCTATGCACGGTGTCGAGTATTGGGAGATCCACCAACTTGATCTCTCGGCAGGGAAGCGGCAATTTCGCCAGAGGAAGTATGCTTGTAGCCATTGCAGTTGAACATGGGAAATGCCCAGGTCTCTTGCCAGGGCACGCAAGATTAACCCTTCCCCCTGCTGCCTCTCATGCAATTGTGCCAGAAGTGTGTCCGTCGCCATATTTGCTCCTTCTGGCGACGGGATAATGAAAACGCTGCTACCACTGAGTGGTAACAGCGTGGCAACAAGGTTATACCTTGTAAGTGGTCGGGGCGAGTGGATTTGAACCACCGACCCCCTGCACCCCATGCAGGTGCGCTACCGGGCTGCGCTACGCCCCGTCCACGGGTTAGAATAGCACGGAGCACATCACACAGCAAGGCTGGCTTCCCAACCCTCTTAGCTCTTGCTTGCTCCGTGCTACAATACGCCTACCCATTCCAAGCGGGGACCTATTACAATGTCCAGCAGCTTCCGCAACTTGCCCAACGTTGACCTCTTGCTTTCCCAGGAGCCGGTCCTTCAACTGGCCCAGACCTACACACACGATGCCGTGGTTAGCGTGGTTCGACAGCAACTGGAGGAGTGCCGTCACACCATCGCCCAGGGTGGCGCTCCTCCTACCCTGCCTGAACTAGTGAATATGATCATCCACCGAGCCACCCAGGCGTGGCAGTCCCGGCCACAGTCGGTTATCAATGCTACCGGCGTCATCCTCCACACCAACCTTGGCAGAGCGCCCCTCAGCCTGCAAGCCGTTCAGGCAGCCATGGCCGCGGCCAGCGGTTACACTGACCTGGAGTTCGAACTGGTCAAGGGCGAGCGCGGCTCTCGCCAGGCCCACATGCGGTCCCTCCTATGCCAGGTCACCGGCGCCGAAGCGGCCCTGGTGGTCAACAACAACGCCTCTGCTGTCATGCTGGGGCTGGCGGCCATCGCCCAGGGCAAAGAGGTCATAGTATCCCGCGGCGAGGCTGTGGAGATCGGCGGCGGGTTCCGCATTCCAGACGTTCTCGCTCAGAGTGGCGCAAGGCTGGTGGAGGTGGGCACCACCAACCGCACCTACGTGGCCGACTACGAGGCCGCCATCACGGAGAACACCGCCGCCCTTCTGAAAGTTCACGCCAGTAACTTCCGTGTGATGGGCTTTACGCACACCCCACAGACCCTGGAACTGGTGGAGGTAGGGAGACGGCGCAACGTCCCTGTGCTGCACGACCTGGGCTCCGGCTGCTTGCTGGAGACGGCAGAGTTTGGTATTGCCCATGAGCCGACGGTCCAGGAAAGCATCGCAGCGGGATATGGCCTGGCCTTCTTCTCCGGCGACAAGCTTTTGGGTGGCCCTCAGGCAGGCATAGTCGTCGGCCAGCGTGAACATGTGTCGCGTCTGGAGAACCACCCGCTGGCCCGGGCAATGCGCATTGACAAGATGAGCCTGGCTGCACTGGGCGCTACCCTTCTCCACTACCTGAAGGGCGAGGCCGCCACGGACATCCCCGTCTGGAAGATGATCGCCGCGGCTCCTGAAGAACTGAAACGGCGCGCCGCCCGGTGGCAGAGGGCCATCGGCAGCCAGGGCGTCAGCCTGGTCAGAGGGCAATCCACGATTGGCGGCGGCAGCCTTCCCGGCGAAACCCTTCCTACATGGCTCTTGGCCCTGGACCCCAACACATCCGCTGGTGGTGCCGAGGGTCTGGCCCAGCGCCTGAGACAGGCCACTACCCCCGTCGTTGCCCGCATCGAAAACGACCGCGTGGTGTTGGACCCCCGCGCCGTGCTGCCGGAGGAGGAGCGGGCGTTGGTGAGGGCGGTAAGGGAGGCCGTGAGCGGAGGAGGAGAAGGCCGGTGAGCGAGTTCCAGTTCTGCCCCCAATGTGCCACTCACCTGGACACCATTAAGAAAGCAACTGTCTTGAAAGTCAAGAGGAATGGTCGGCGACTGTCGGAGTCAGGTCGCACCAGGGGGAGCGATGCTTGAGCATGGAGTTGAGGATAACGAGCAGCTTGCGCATGCAGGCTGTGAGGGCCAACTTCTTCGGCTTACCAGCGGCCAGCAGCCGCTGGTAGAAGTCCCGTATGAGGGGGTTGAAGCGGCTGGCTACCAACGCTCCCATGTACAGGGCGGCTCGGACCCGGGCGCGTCCACCCCAGACGGTACGTTTGCCCCGCAGCGTGCCGCTGTCCCGGTTGAAGGGAGCCACACCCACCAGGGCGGCGATCTCCCGGCGGTCCAACGTGCCCAGCTCCGGCAGGTGGGCCAGGAGGGTGAGGGAGAGCTGTTCTCCCACGCCGGGGACGGTGCGCAGGAGGTCATCCTTCTCCCGCCATACGGGACTCTGACGGAGAGTCTGACGCAAGCCCTCGTCCAGATCGTCCAGCTCCTGCTCGAGCCATGCAATGTGAGCCTTGATGCGGGGACGGATGGCAATGGTGGCGGAGCTCAGGCGGTTCTTCTCCGAGACCAGCATGGTCATCACCTGGTGCCTGCGGGCAGCCAGGGAGTTAAGGGCCTGGGTCTCGGCGTCTCGAAGAGGGCGCACGGGTGGACGAACCGCTTCGGCGAAGTGAGCCAGAACCGCCGCGTCCAGAGCGTCGGTCTTGGCCAGCTTCCCGGTGGCCCTGGCGAAGTCCCGCACCTGGCGGGGGTTGACGACGACCACAGGCACCGCCTCGGCTGCCAGGGCAGCCACCAGCGGCAGTTCCAGGCCGCCCGAAGCCTCCAGCAACACCATGACCGGTTCAAGGGCCTTCAGCTGGGAGACCAGCTGCCGGACCCCTGCATCGTCATGGGAGACCTCCCATCTGTCGTCCGTGGGACGGACGGCAACGTCCAGCTGGGCCTTGGCTACATCGATGCCTACGTAGATCGCTTCCTGTTCCATCAGCACCTCCTGCGAATTATTGGCCCGTCCTTGCAAGATGCGGGCTTGGCTGGCCCAGGCAACTGTTCGGGCTCTATTCGGAAGGGGTGCGGCGACCCTCGCTTTCTGGCGGTCTTCCATAACCAAGGAGAAACCGGTCTGCCGCACCCCGATCCACCTAAGTGAAGTGATTGTTACACACCCAAACCAAGATACAAGGAGGAAGGACCAGGCTGGCCTGTCCAGCCTGCGGCTTCGTACTCCGTCGCTACCCCGTAGCAGGCGTAGGGATAGTTGTTCTGAACGGCCGTAAAGTCCTATTGGGCCGGAGGACCAAAGTTCGGTTTGGCGCCGGGGAGTGGTGTATCCCATGCGGCTACATAGAGTGGGGCGAGGATATCCGGGTCGCTGCTTACCGGGAGCTCCTGGAGGAAACGGGCCTGGAAGCAAAAATCGGCTCGGTCTATGCTGTCCACTCTAACTTCCACGACCCAGACTCCCTGACCGTGGGCATCTGGTTCAGAGGTACCGTGACTGGCGGCACGCTCCAGGCAGGAGACGACCTGGATATGGTGGACTACTTCCCTTTGGACGCCCTGCCAGAGCCGCTGGCCTTCCCCACCGACCGCCTGGTGCTAGAGCAGCTCCGGCAGGAGGTGCTGGTCTCTCCGGCAGGCAGGGTTCCAGTTGGTGGCTCGCAATGAAGGTAAGCGAGGGCGGCTTGACCAACGACGCACCGTGCTGCCGGAGGAGGAGAAGGCGCTGCTGTGGGGGGTGAGGGAGGCCATCCAGTAAGAGGCCTTGAGGAGCAATACTATGGCAGAGAAATCACTCGCAGAGTGAGCCAGTTTGAAAGCACAGGAGAGTGTGTGGCATGTGGAAAGTCCTATTTGTAAGTATTGCGATGCTCATGGCGGCAGTAGGCGCCGCGTGTGATCAGGCTGAACCTACTGCTACCCCTACGCCCACTGTTACCCAGACAGCCAAGCCGAAGCCTACTCCCACATCCATCCCCACTCCGACGACCGCTTCTCTACCGCCCGATGTCGAGATCGGCACCCTGATCTCAGATTACATCTCAAACTCAATAGCAGCTGACCAAACATACCGCGGACAAAGCATCCTCCTTGAATTCCCAGTGGTCACGTCCCATAGAGTGGTGTAAGAGTACGTCATCCTGTTGATATCGTCTAGGCCGCTGCCTCTGCGAGTTCGGCTCTGGGTAGAGCTTCGTTGGAGGTGGTTACCTCCTGTGTCATGTATCGACGGCCGACGGCCCACTCGTCGTGCTGCTCAGCTAGGACGGCGCCGACCAGGCGACGGACAGCTGGGCGGTTAGGGAAGATGCCCACCACATCGGTGCGGCGCCGTATCTCCTTGTTGAGACGCTCCAGGGGGTTGTTGGACCAGATCTTCTTCCAGTGGGCGAGTGGGAAGCTGGAGAAGGCCAGGACGTCGGGTCCAGCCTCGTCCAGTCGAGAGGCGACCTGTGGGAACGGGTCCTGGAGCTGAGCAATCACCCGCTCGAGTTGGGCATGCACCTCCTGAGGGGACGGCTGCTGGTAGATGGTGCGTACCATGGTGGCCACCCAGGGCTGAGCGCTCCTGGGGACCCGAGTGAGCAGGTTGGTCATGAAGTGGGTGCGGCACCGCTGCCAACTGGCCCCACCGAAGACAGTTGCGATGGCATCCCTGAGTCCCTGATGAGCGTCCGATACCACCAGTTCCACCCCGCCGAGGCCCCTGGCCGACAGTGAGCGCAGGAAGGCTAACCAGAAGGCGCCGTCTTCACTGGTACCCACGTCCATCCCAACGATCTCACGCTTGCCCTCGCTATTGACCGCCGTCGCCACCACCACGCTGACGTTGACTATCCTACCGGCCTCTCTGACCTTCTGGGTTAGTGCGTCCAGCCACAGGTAGGGATATGATCCGCCGTCCAGCGGCCGACCCAGGAAGCTCTCCACCACCCCGTCCAGCTCCTGGCAGATACGCGACACTTGGCTCTTTGAGATACCCTCGCACCAAAGAGCCTTGACCAGATCATCCACTCGCCTCGTCGATACACCCTCCACATACGCCTGCTGGATCACCGCCAGCAGAGCTCGCTCGCTGCGACGCCGTGGCTCCAGCAGGCTCGGAAAGTAGCTCCCCTCCCTCAGCTTGGGTATCTGCAACTCCATGGTCCCTACGCGAGTGTCCCATGCTCGAGACCGGTACCCGTTGCGCTGGGTCACCCGCTCAGGGTTGCGTTCTCCATACCCAGCGCCGGTCCTCGATGACACATCAGCCTCCATGATCTCCTCGACCAGCACTCTCAGTGCCTCTCGTAGAAAGTCCACGTCACCGTCGACTCCCCTCTTGCGCATTAGCTCAAGCAGGTCCATCCTTTCCTTGACCACCGTTGTCCTCCTTTCTCAGGCTCGTCTTTGCCCGCTAAGGATGACGTGGTGGTCTCTCTTCATCCAGACCCTCTACTCTTGTTACACCACTTCCTGGGACTCTACTTTCCCAGTGATGAACATAGGTCGCGACATCTCCGGAGATCCCCAATTGTTATACTCAATCCACGAGCTAGCGCAATTTGGAATATTGGGAATAACGGCAAGCTTCCATCAACGTGCCGAGAGCGATGTTGTCCAGCTTCAGCTCGGGGATATGGTAACTTTGATATGTAAGGGAGGGGGGCTCCTGATTTATATTACGCTTGTCGATTGTCTAGTTGCAGAGGGAACCTAGCCGCACGGTTAGCGCAGCATTTGGGCTGGACAAGACATTAGCAAGAATGTCGGTTTATTTTCTCAATGACCATACTGGGGCGGCATGGATGCCCCCGCCTTGAGGCGGGGGTGCACAAATGAGTTTTGGGACTAGCTCCGGCAACCTCCGATAACACCATCCCCATGCCCTCCCCAACCGTCCCTACTGAGCTACACCTACGCCGCCTCCCGGTGGACGAGGCCCTGTACCGACTGGAGACGTACCTGGACGCCGCCTTCATGACTGGCCACCTCCAGGTGCGCATCGTCCACGGCAAGGGCACCGGCGCTGTGCGAGATGCCGTCTGGCAGCGGCTGGCCCAGCACCCGCTGGTCAAAGGTTACGCCCTCGCCCCTTACGGCCAGGGCGACGCCGGAGTCACCGTGGTGGAGATGGAGCAGCGGTGAGACCAGTTTCGTAGGGGCACGGCATGCCGTGCCCCTACCACTACGCATCCCATACCCATGACCTACCCAACATACCGCCAGAGACGTTCCATCCGCTTGAAGGGGTACGACTACACCCAGCCTGGTGCCTATTTTGTCACAATCTGCACCTACCAACGGCAACTGCTTTTTGACGCACACGAATACCAGCAAGTTGTCCAGAATCAATGGTTAGCCTCTACATCCATACGCCCTGAACTCCAACTGGACGCCTTTGTGGTAATGCCTAACCTGTTGGGTGTCAGCGGTTTTGGACAGTTCTGGGTCCGAGAGATTGGGGTGAAGAAGCTCCTGGTTTGAGGGTTTCTCTGACCTCCTGATTGTACCGCCTCCGCCGGTCAAAAGTCTCTCGCTGTACCTCCTTCCTCTGGGCTAGAATTGCCTCCAGACGGCCTTCCAGCACGTCAGCCGGAGTTACAACCCTGAGCGCCTGATGATATCTTCGGTAGTTGTAGAACTCGACGAAGTCCCGGATGGCCGCCTCCAGGTCTTCCACCACCTCGTATGGCACCTGGTTAATGTCGTCTTTCAGGGTTCGGTGATATCTCTCCAGCTTCCCGTTGGTCTGAGGGTGATAGGGTGCTGCCAGGACGTGGCGAATGCCCACCACCCGCATGTACTCGCGGAAGGCCCGCGATACATAACCTGAGCCATTATCTGAGAGGAGCTTGGTCCGATCCTCCAGAGGTACATCAGTCATACCAGTAGAGTCAACAGCTTCCTGGACCACCTCTATGAGGGAGTTGGCCGTCATGTCCCGTTGCACCTTCCAGGCCAAGATGAACCGGGAGTAGTCGTCCATCACCGTCACGAGGTAGTAGTAGCCCCATCCCACTACACGGAAGTAGGAGGCATCGGTGGCCCACAGCTGGTGGGGCCCTGTGGTCTTGTGCTGGTACTCTTTGCTCGCTGCCAACTGGTATTCGATCCGTTTCACCAGACCCTCCCGTCTCAGAATACGATAGACTGTGGAGGCGGAGACCGATAGGCCTCTGTGGTCGGTGAGCGAAGCCGCCAACTGCCGGCTTCGCCAGGTCGGCATCCCACGGGCTGCCGCCAGCACTACTGCCTCCTCTTCTGGACGCAGGCGATTCCAGGGCCTCTCAGTTCCTTCCGTACCCTCCCAACTACCCTGCCGGTGCCTCCACCTCCACCAATAATACGTGCTCCTGGAAATGCCAAGCTCCCTGAGTCGCCTGTTCTTCCCTCTACCATGTCGCTCCACCTCAGCCACGACCTTCGATTGTTCCACTACGCTCATGCGACGGTGCCGTTGTCGTGTAGGGGCGGCAGAGCTGTTTTTTTGAAGCGGTGCAACTCCAGGGACAACTCACCCACCAGCTGCTTCAGTTCACTGTTCTCCCGCTTGAGCTGCTCTATCTCTTGCCGGGTCGCATCACGCACACTGTCCCGAGTCAACCTCTCCTTCCCAGCTTCCATGAACCCCTTCGTCCAGGCGTAGTAGGAGTGGGGTTTGATTCCTTCCCGTCGGCACAGGTCATTAACGGTAGTCTCCCGTCTGAACCCCTCCAAGACGATGCGGATCTTCTCTTCAGGGGTATACTTACGGCGGGTCGCTGCACGGACCTGACGCACGAAGCTTCGTGTCTCCTGGCTTCGCTCCTCAGCTTGGCTGGCCTGATCCTCTACCTGGGTCATCAATGACTCCTTTCACTTAGGGTTAATCTACCCCTCTGAAGGAGCCTCTACCACCCCCAACCTCTTCGGTTTTCTAGGCCTCAATAGTGTCCAATTGCGCTGACACCCTACAATGCCTAACCACGTGCATGGCATTGTGTGGATCGCAGAGACAGACGGAAAGGAACGATCACGCGTAGGGGCGCAAGGCCTTGCGCCCCTACAAGAACATACGCCCAGACCACACGTTACGCATCACTCTCTTGGGGCCTTTGTGCAAGGCTTCAAATCTGCCGTCACCCGCGAAATAAATAACCTGCGCCACACCCCTGGTACACCGGTATGGCAGCGCAACTACTACGAGCACATCATCCGCGATGACCGGGAGCTGGATCGCATCCGCGTTTATATCCAAGAGAATCCAGCCAAATGGCAGGAAGACGAGAACAACCCCGTGAATTTCCTGTAGGGGCGCAGCATGCTGCGCCCCTACAGGAACGTTGGAAACGAATCACGCGTCGCCCTACGTGTATAATTAATACATGACGCTCTTCGACCACCAGCGGCGCCAGCGATTGCAGCAGGCAGCACCCCTCGCGGCACGTATGCGGCCCCGCACCTTCGATGAACTGCTAGGCCAGGAGCACATCGTGGGGCCGGAGAGGGTCCTGCGCCGCAGCATCGAGGCCGACCAGGTACCCTCCATGGTCCTGTGGGGGCCGCCCGGCTCCGGCAAGACCACACTGGCCCTCATCATCGCCGCCGTCACGCAGTCGCACTTCGAGCAGGTGTCCGCCGTTACCGCCGGGGTCGCAGACCTGCGACGCATCGTCCAGGAGGCCAGGGACCGGCTAGGAATGCATCCCGACGAGTCGGGACGCACCATCCTCTTCGTGGACGAAATCCACCGATTCAGCAAGTCGCAGCAGGACGTGGTGCTGCCCCACGTGGAGGACGGCACCGTTACCTTCATCGGCGCCACCACGGAGAACCCCTCCTTTGAGGTCATCGCTCCCCTGCTCTCCCGCTCCCGGGTCTTTGCCCTCACCGCACTGACGGAAGAACAGGTGGGGACCATCGTGGACCGGGCACTGGAGGACACCGAGCGCGGCCTGGGAGACATACACGTTGTCCTGGAGCCGGAGGCCAGGGAGCTGCTCCTTACCATCGCCAATGGCGACGCACGGGTTGCCCTCAACGCCATCGAACTGGCAGCCTCTGCCACGCCGCCTGACGCCCAGGGCAACAGGGTCGTTCCTCTGGCTACCATCGAGGACGCCCTCCAGCAGCGGGCCTTATCCTACGACAAGAAGGGCGACCAGCACTACGACACCATATCCGCCTACATCAAATCGGTGCGCGCCTCCGACCCGGACGCCGCCGTCTACTGGCTGGGTCGCATGATCGAAGCGGGGGAGGCCCCGATGTTCATCGCCCGCCGCATTGTGATCCTGGCCGCGGAGGACATCGGCATGGCCGACCCCCAGGCGCTCGTCGTGGCGGTCGCCGCCCAGCAAGCTGTCCACTTCGTTGGAATGCCCGAAGGGGGGATACCACTGGCCGAAGCTACCGTCTACCTGGCCACGGCACCCAAGAGCAACTCCGCCAACGCGGCCTTGATCCGGGCCATGGAGGATGCGCGCCACAGCCACAACGACCCCGTCCCGCTGCACCTGCGCAACCCCGTGACGCCGATGATGAAGGATATGGGCTACGGCCAGGGATACAGATACGCCCACAGCTACCCTGACCACTTCGCCGGGCAGCCAAACCTGCCCGATAACCTCAAAGGGCACGTCTACTACGAGCCTTCCGACCAGGGCTACGAGAAGGAGGTGGCGGAGCGCATCCGCCGCTGGTGGGGAGACCGCAAAAGAGAGCCTCCTCCTACGGATGAGCACCCCGCGGTGTAAGGCAGACGAAAGCCGGCGGCCCCGCGCTGCGTAACAGGATAAAGCCAACAACCCGCTTAGTCGGGGGGCTTCCTCCGGTCGTGATGACTGGGCTAGCGGAGCCAAAGGTCAGGCAACGGCCACAAAACAGGCCCGGGCAGATGCTCGGGCCTGACTATTTTGCAAATAGGTTTACCGATTCAGCCGGCTCAAATCTTGTTGTCACACCCTTGACGCCTCTCGGATTCGTCCCACGGGCCTCGAAATGCCCAGCACGTACGCCATGATAACCACCCCGCCCATGCCTATGGCGAAGGGCGCGCTGATGGCCGTAGCGATTGCGCCCGCCAGGAACCCGCCTAGCGGCGTGAACCCGAATGTGAGGCCGTAAAGCCCCATGACCCGTCCCCTGACCTCATCGGGCGACAAAAGCTGGAGCAAGGTCGCCATGGTGACATCGTAGGCCATGATCGAGGCGCCTACAACGGCTACCAGGCCCAGGGAGACCACGTACCAGGGGGACATGGCAAAAAACACGAGGAACAGGCCCGTAGTGGCCGCAGTACCTACCAGCAGGCCACCCTTGTTCCGATAATCGCCCAGTCCAGCCACCATTACAGTGCTCACCATGGCACCAGCGCCGCCAGCCGCCGATAGGTACCCAAGACCGATTGCCCCAACCTTCAACACATCCCTAGCCATGACAGGCAACATGATCATATGAGAGAATCCGAACGCCTCCATCAGCAGGCTCAGCAGTAGCAGCATCCGAAGGGTAGCGTTGCCCCAGGTATACTTTATGCCACCGCTGACCACCTGCCAGAAATGTTCTCGCTCGGTGGGCGCCCGGTACGTCCCTCCCATGAAGAGCAGCAACATCGCAGCCAAGTACAGGCTTCCGGCGGCAACAATATAGCCGCTTCCTACGCCTGCTAAGCCCGAATCCACCGATGCGGAGCGGCCTTGGGGTTGGAACAAGGGGTGAGGGCCGTGGGACGCGACGGTCCGCGCTCGATTCCGATAAATGGGGCCGGTGGCGGCCTTTGGTTGGAGTTGGTGGCGCCGATGGCGGTCCTGGGCAGCGGCGCTGGGGCGGGGTCGGCGGGACAGCATGCAAGGGAAGACAATCGCGGACCGGGCCGGTGCGACTCTGTGGGGTGGTTGAGTAGTCTGGTGGACGTGTCAGGCGCCGTCGGTGCCGTCAGGCAGGCAATGGCAGGGCTCGCAATCGAGCCAGGGCGCGAATGAACTGGGTTTCCCAAGGCCAGCCCTGTGGCAGATGCAAAGTGAGGCGGCGGGCCGAGCGGGTGAGCCGTCCGGCCAGGGAGAAGAAGCGCCGCCGGAGGGTCCTGGTGGTCACCACCCCCTCGCCCAGACCGATGCGCGCAGTCCAGCGGGCCAGGTTATGGGCCAGCACCTGAACGGCCAGCCAGGCGCCGTTGGCGGGGAAGCGGCCCGAGGGGAAATGATTGAGGCCGACGCCGTGTTTGAGGTCTCGGATGGCATTCTCGATCTCGGCGTGGCGGCGATGGTCGGCCTCCAGTTCCAAGGTTTCCCCGTCCCGGTAGGTGATGAAGCCGTGATAGCTGTAGCTGGCGAAGAGGGCCAGTTGGGAACCGGGCGTGGGCTTCACCCGCCGCACGATGAGCCGCACTGGGGCGGCTTCGGGCTCACCCTGGAAGGGAGTGTAGGTGGTCTCGGCCACGTCGGCGCCGCCGTCCATCCAGTAGGGGACGGGCGTCCAGTCCTCCTCGGGAATCGCCTCAATCAACTCCCTGAGGCGGGCGTGTTGGCGGATGGTGATGGAGAAGCGGACATCCATCTCGCGGCAGACGACGACCAGGGCGTGGGCATAGAAGCCGCTGTCGGCCCGCACCGTGAGTTGTCCTGTAGCCCCAGCATGGCGCACCCGGCCCACGGTCTCCCGCAGGAAGTGGGCGGCGCCACGAACGGTGTTGGCCCGGCCCTCGCGAAGCCGAGACATCAGCACGTCGCCGGTGCCGGCGGCGATGGCCAGCAGCGGGTGATAGCCCCGCTGGCCAGTGTAACCATGGTGACGCGCCCCCTCCTTGGCCAGTCCGTAGGTCTCGCACATGGTGGAGTCTAGGTCGATGGTCAACGGCCCTTCACCGGGTCCCGCACCAGCGGCCCAGGCCCGGGACAGCAGCTCCCGGCTCACCCGATCCAACTGGCGGACGTGGCCCCACCGGAAGCTGCGCAGGAAAGTTCCCAGGGTGGATGGCGCCTTGACTACGCAGCCGATGGCGCCAGCTGTCCCGCCGGTACGCAACACGTCGGCGTCGTCAATGAAGTCGCCCCCAGCCAGCGCCGAGGCCACCAGGCTCAGCAGCTTGTCTCCCGGGTTCGCCCGCCCCGGCGCGTCTCCCAGGTCGACGTGGCTGTCGACGACTTCACGCAGGCCCAGGTGCTGGGCTAGGGTCACCGGGAGCAGCAGCCCAGCATTGGCCACGAGGCGGTGGTCGTCAAACGCGATTTGGATGCGATCGGGATGGTTGCGTGGTAGCATCTATTGGGTGCTCCTTGTTCTGGGGTCGGCTTTGCTGTTTCAAAACCATTATCCCAGATTCACAGGAGCACCCTCTTGCCGCTTCAGGACACTGACCCGACGCCCTCCTTCGGTGGATTCGGGCTAAGATAAGCACTTCCAGGGACGGCGTATAGTCACTGTCAATCAAACGTTCGAAGTTCTCGCGGCCTAACTCTTTGACCAGGCACCGAAGCTGCCTAAGGTCAACAGCGCCCACCTTGAGGACGTCCTCGTACTCAGCCTCCCACTCCTCTTTGTTCATACATAGCAGGGGCGCCGAGAAGATGCTATCCAACTGGCGTAAAATAGCGAACTGGTCCAATTGTTCACTGGCGTCTTGATCAATGCGTATGAATTCAGCCAAGTAGAGAAGTGTGGCTGGGTCTACGATTTCGAGACTGTCCACTGTGCAGTTCATGGACTCTGGGCTCAAACCTGAGTGCATGATTTCGCCGTGGAGCATCCGCCGCAGGGTATTGTCGCCGAAACAGGCCGCCACGGCACTTAACTCCTGGGCAGTCGCTGAATCATCGAACCCAAAAAGAGCGATCATGCGCTGCTCGCCTACAGCAGACAGTAGGCATGAACCCTCATCCTTGGGAAGCTGGTCTAGGAACACCTGCAGAGTATCTGCATCGGAGGAGTCTATTTCGATGGGGCCAAGCTTGGGTTAAGGAGTAGGCGTAGGCTCCGGGGTAGACGTTGGTGTCGGAGTGGACGTTGGAGTGGATGTAGGAGTAGCTTGCGGCGTCTGTGTGAGAGTCAGTTCCACTGTGGCTGTGGGCTGCCCTGGCTCGGCTGTGGTAGGGGTTGGACCAGGCGTGTCTGAATCCCCGTTACAGCCCACAAGCGTACATGCGAGCACTACGGCCATTGTCCCGTAAGCCAACCATCGTATTAGTTGATCCAACATACTTGCTCAGTCATCAATATCATCGCCAGCCAGCCGTCGTGAACCTCCATACAACGCGCTGTTAGCAACCAGCAAAAGTGGGACACATTGGGAGCCGAGAGATCAGGGGCTGTATGGAGGTCTGGTGAGCTCCCTGAGGGCCCTGTTGTAGTGTCGTCGCCGTTCGGTGGTTTGAGCCTTCACCTCCTTCCTGCGTTGTAGGATCTCTTGCCGTCTTCCCTTGAGCACGTCTGATGGTGTCACGTTGCCCAGAGCCTTGTGATAGCGCCGGTAGTTGTAGTAGCTGACGAAGGCCGCGATAGCAGCCTCAAGGTAGGCGGGCAACTCATAAGGCACCTGGTTGACGTCCCGTTTGATGGTCTGGTGGTAGCGCTCCAGCTTCCCGTTGGTCTGAGGGTGGAAAGGAGTTGCTAGGATGTGCTTGATGCCAACCATCCCCAGGTAGTCCCTGAATGCTCTTGAGACATAGCCTGGACCGTTGTCACTCAGCAGCCTGGTGCGGTCTGTGACTGGACTTGGTCCATGCTGGTCGTGTCCACAGCATCCTGGACCACCTCGATGAAGGAGTCGGCCGTCATATCTTGCTGAAGCCTGTGAGCCAGGATGAAGCGGGAGTAGTCGTCCATAACGGTGACCAGGTAGTAGTAGCCCCAACCAACCACCCTGAAGTATGAGGCATCGGTGGCCCACATCTGGTGAGGCCCTGTGGTCTTGCGGTGGTACTCCTTCCCCGCGGCCAACCGCATCTCAGGCCTCTTCACTAGGCCCTCCCTGCCCAGGATACGGTAGACGCTGGACTCTGAGACTGAGAAGCCCTGGTTGTCGGTGATCCACGCGGCCAGCTGACGGCAGCTCAGCTCTGGCATCTCTCTGGCTGATAACAGGACTGAGCGTTCTTCCTGAATAGTAAGACGGTTCCATGGTGGCTGATCGCCTCCTGGTCGGTCCTCAAGTCCTTGTTGGTCTTGGCGTCTGAGCCACCGGTAGTAGGTGCTCTTAGGGATGCCCAGCTCTCTGAGGACCTTTCGCTTGTGGAGGGGAGACGAGGATACTTTGGTAACTACCTCTGCCTTCTCCGGGGCGCTCATCCGCTGGTACCGGTGGCGTCCTGGGGCATGGGGATGGCCGTTTTTTTGAGACGGTACGCCTCCAGCGACAGATCGGCCACTAGCTCCTTGAGTTCCCCGTTCTCTCGCTTGAGCTGCCCTACCTCATGCTGAGTGGCGTCCCGAACCGAGTCACGGGTCAACCTCTCCTTGCCCGCCTCCATGAACTCTTTGGTCCACGAGTAGTAGGAGTGGGGCTTGATCCCCTCCCGCCGGCACAGGTCGTTGACTGTGACCTCGCGGCGGAAGCCCTCCAGAACAATTCGGATCTTCTCTTCCGAGGTGTACTTACGTCGGGCAGCCGCCTTCACTGTGCGGACGAAAGACCTGGTCTGCTCGCTTCGTTCCTCGGCAGCCTCTGCTTTGCTTACTTCTAATTGGGACACATCTGCTCCTTTCTGTGGGTAGCTCTACCCTCATTTCAGGAGCTCACACCACCCTCCGACTCTCGGGTTTTCCTACCCTTATATGTGTCCCATTATCGCTGACGGTCTACACACGGGCAGCCGGGGAGTCCTCCTCTGAAGCTGGAATACGAAGTCTCGTACATTGAGCTCCACGTGACTACCTAACTCCCGATCCAGAAGGGTCCTCAACTCCCCGTTGGCGAAACGCCTACCGGGACTGCGGGCGTAGATGCACAACAGGGAGAAGGGACCGCTGCGGATGGCCGAGGCTTTGTCGCGAACGCGAAAGTCGAGCTTGGCCCACGTCCCATCAGTACGAAGGAACACGTTGCCAGCCGCCTTGTCTACAAGCAGGTCAACGTCATGGAGCAAATCGTACTTGCCACCGACCAAACGCTGATATTGGCCGCCCGTGATTTCAATCTCATACCCATTGAACACGGCGACATACTCCGCTTCATTCCCATTGGATGGGCCCAGGGACTCAATCTGCCGAGCGATTCGGGCGACCCAAGGAGGTGCGTCCGGATACCGCTGCCTGGTGGCTGGTACACGATGGGCAATTCCGCCGCCCTCCTCCGACCGCGTCCACTTTAGAACCGACCCCAACATGCTTCCGCCAAGCGCCGCGATCATGAAAGCCACTCCTATCGCCGTAAAGGCCAGGAGGCCGTCGCGGTGCCATGTGTCATACTCTTCGGGGGGATATCCCAGTTCCGACCAGCGGTATTCCCATGTCCACAACATATTGCCGGATGCGGGGAACTGCTTGACTTCGTACAGCACGATCATCACGCCGATGCAGAGGACGAGGAACACAAGGATCGAGCCCAGGGCACAGATGAACCAGTATCGAGCCTGAACCGGATCAAGACTCATCTCCGAGTCTCTGAGGGCGTGGATGACGGTCAGCGCTCCGGCAATCACCGCTCCCAACGCCAAATGAGTTGGCTTCCACCCGTGGCTCGATAGGACGATGATCGGTAGGTATGCGAGAAGCACAGGCGGCGCACACAACACCGCGCCCCTGGTGAGCGGACTCCAGTGACCTCCCGTGAACCACCACTGTCGCCCCCGGAGCCAGCGATAGCAACCGTACCCCACCAAGGCAAGAGCCGAACTCAGTCCGGTAGACAGAACCAGCGGCAGAGGATAGGCCGATACGGACTTCAGTGTGAAGAACCCGTATGGGTCTGTTCGGGTAATCAAGGTGAAGGTCATCGGCAGGTTCAGCATCACCAGCAGGGAGACGAGCAGCAGGCGTTCGAAAGCATCGTCGGCAATCATTAGCTCCGCCATGGTGAACTGGGGCCGCAACACCGCAAACGACACTGCGCCGAGGGCGATCATCTCTGCGGCGTAGAGACCGGCATACCTGAACCACGCTTTGGTCGAATGATCGGCCAGCCCCTTCTGGTAGCTCCATGTGATGCAGAATCCGCATAGGGCGCCGGCTAACAACATGGGACCGACGTTGAACCAGATATCGGAGATAAAGACTTTGTGGACGACAGTGAAGCCGAATGCCACCACGACGCCGGACAGGGCGCCCAACCACGTGGGTGGCGCGATCCATGTGGGAGCTGTTTTGGCGATCAAACCGCTATTCGGCAACGTCATGCTCCTGCATTGGCTGCGTTCATCTTGACTTTCCAAATGGCCAGATCTGGCATATTGAGGCAATCAGCACCACGCTCGCGCGAAGAGAAGATTGGATGCGTGAGTGCCTTGTTAATTCGACAATAACCTGAACTTTCGCACGACTCCGTTCCCCGTGTCCGCTACATATAGCGCGCCGGTACTGTCAAACAGTAGCCCGTGTGGGCCGCGGAACGTGCCCGGAGCAAGCTCGAATAGCAGCTCTCCCTCAGGGCTGAATTGTCGCACCCGACTACCTGTAAACTCTGATACCCACCAGATGCCGTCTTCGTCAAACGCTATGTTGGTCGGCGAGTTGAAAACCGCCCCGCCCGCCCGTGGCCAGAGTTGGACGAAGGTGCCATTCCTGGTAAAGCGCTGAATACGGGAATTGCCGCGGTCCATCACCCAGAGGTCTCCTTCGGGGCCAATGGCTACTCCTGTGGGATTTGTCATTTCCCCCGGGCCTGTGCCGGGTGCACCGATCTGCTGCAGAACCCCCCCAGCACTGTCGAAGACCTGGACTCGGCTGTTCCCCCAGTCGCTCACGTAGACACGCATATTGTCGTCCAAGGCTACTGTCATTGCAGATGCCCCTGAAACTCCGTCGTATAGACGTGATCTGCCGCGTCGATGGCGATGCCGTTCGGACTATTGAAGCGAACCCCATCCGCGCCATCGCCCCATCTCGCCACTTCTTCCCAGCGTGGTCCCTGCGGTGTCGCTGTGGGCGGCAGAGTAGGTGTGGGCGTAGGAACAGCTTTAGCTGTGTTGATGGGAGTGGCGACCTGTGTCGCCCCAGGCTGGGCGCAGGCAGTCAGTAGTAAAGTAGTTAAAGCAAGAATAGCGGACCAATGCGAGACCAGCTGCATGAGCCCATTATAATGGAATGAACATTACAGAGCTGAAATCACCTGCGGAAACCCAAAGTCACCGGCTCACTCTGCATGCCCAACATGCAGCTACGATGCCGTAGACTTCTGCGGAAGCGGGAAATGCTTCTGGATTGCGTTCTGCACGGGCTGTGATTCATAACGGCCACCATTAGGTAGCCGGCCCGAACTTTCCGAAGGACCAGAAAGGAAAAGTTGAGCGTGTATGCTCACCTAAGCAAGAATGATCCTCCGGCTCCCTACAATTGTATGGTGGACTACCCGCAGGAACACCGAAGCACCCACGCAGTCGGGAATCTCAATAACAACAAGGTCGTGGCGCGAGGCTTAGTGCATCAGCCGCACCAGAGTGCGGGCAGCTCCCAGTCGCTTGACCACACTCAGAGGGGTAGGAGCCGCGCGGAGAACCTAAAATCAGGGTGGAATCTGCATACTGAAGCGCCTGTAAAATCCTGGCTTAAGAAACTAGCAACCGCCGAGGGGGTTCTTCGGTGAACGCCCTGTCTGAGCAGCTAGGCGCTAGCGTGCTTTATTAACCAGTTAGCGCATTGCGGATGAAATGGCTCCAGTGTCTCGTCCACGGCATCGTACGTGACTTCGTCCTGGCTAACCTCTGTATGGCACAGCCAACACTGCAGCGCAGGCGCAACTATCTGGTCGGACTTCATTGTAAGGTTCACGCCGATACCCGCTTCCTCGTTCGGGACGCCTTCTCTTTGGTAGGCCCTGTGGCGGCTGAGGACGGTTCTTCACCCTGGAAGTCTTCTTTCTTTTGGGCGGCGGCAATGCTGGCCCTCAAGGCCTCCATTAGATCGGTTACCTTGCCTTTGGGTGCAGCTGGCGCAGATATGACCGCTTGCTCGGAGCTGAGCTTCCCTTCTATTACTCTTTCCAGTGCCAACCTATACTGGTCTTGGTAATCAAGTGGCTCGTAAGTCCCACGCATAGAGTTGATGAGCATCATGGCCATTTCCATCTCTTGCTCGTTGATTGCAGTCTGCTCTTCAGGCAGTGTTAGGTCAGATGTGCCCCGTATCTCGTCGGGATAGAACATTGTATTTACGGCGATAGCATGACCGTATGGCCTCAAGCAGCAGATGTGTTCCTTTTGGCGAAGTGAGAGCTTGGCCACGGCGATTTTGCCAGAGTGTTCCAGGGCCTGCTTCAGAAGGTAAAACGGCTTGGTGCCAACTCCTTCTGGCTCAAGGATATAGGTGCGTTCAAAGTTGATTGGATCAATTTCCTCTAGCTGGACGAATCGCTGGATCTCAATCGTATGGAGGCTGTTGACAGGGAGGTTCTCAAAGTCAAGAGTCTCCATCACTACATACTGGTCCTTGGAGTACTCGTAGGCACGGATGATCTCCGCAGTGGGCACTTCAGCGTCGTGGGTGGGACAATAACGCTTTTGCTGAAGGCGCGTCTTACACGCCTCATGCAGGGTAACAAACGCTATATCTTTACTGTCTGTTGCAGTGTAAAGTTTGACGGGGATCGCAACTATTCCAAAGCTGACGACGCCCTTCCAAATTGATCGTCTTGCCATCAATACCTCCAGACTCCCGATTTCGGACTCCTATCATAGCTGTTGTAGGGACGGTAGTCAAAAACCTGATGGAAGGGCCACTTACGGCAGACCAACGAGTCGGCGGGGCCATCCCGGAGTCTCCGTGGTTAAACAGTCCTGGGCGGCAGCATCTTCCATCAGCGCTTTGAATACCGGATACGCCACCTTTCCGTCTTCGCTGAACTCTCCGTACTCCACCAGGCAGACTAACTCTGGGCGACACCAGAAACTGAAGCGCCGGATAGTGGGGATACGCTCAAAGGGCGATTGATCCGAGTGGAGCGGTTGAAGAGCCAATGAGAGTCTCTTTGCATTGGGACCCAGTCCAGCAGAAACCTGTCCCACAAACCTAAAACTGTTGCCATCATACAGGCCAAGAATCAAAGACCTAACTGGGTCACTTTTGCTACCGTCGAAAGTATAGCCTCCGACAGCAAATTCGCCTTGCCGAACACGCTTGATCTTCAGCCAGGCATTGCTACGATTCCCAGGTTGATATGGGCTGGACTTAAGCTTGGCGACGATTCCTTCCAAACCATGCTCACAAGTGGCTGCGAAAAAGGATCTACCCTCAGTTTCTATGCAGTCAGTGGCCTGAACGTAATCGCCTGGCTCCAGCAAAGTGTGGAGCAGATTCTTTCTTGCAACCAAGGATTCCTCCATTACAGAATGACCGTTGAGGAACAACAAGTCAAAAGCCACGTATCGGGCCCGGTACCTACGAGAGGCAACGCGACCAGGATTGGCGAGTCGCCGCTCTAAGAGCGCGAAGCTCGGATGGCCGATGGAGTCGAGACAGACGATTTCGCCATCAAGTATCGCTCCGTTGACCGCGATCTGGGATGGCAAACCATTGAGTTCCGGGAAGACCCCCGTCAAATCATGCCCGTTTCGACCAAGCAACGTGAGGACACCATCCTCTACCACGGCCAGCGCGCGGACGCCATCCCATTTCAATTCGAAAAGATAGTCATAGGAATCGAATGGCTTTCGATGCAGACGCGCCAACATCGGTCGCAGCCCGACCGGAAAGTTGGGCTTGGCCTGGGTTTGCTGGCGGGAGGTCACCATGGGATCATAGTAGCCTAGCGAGGTATGGTGCGCAAGCAAGAGGACGGTCTCGCCTGATATAATGAGTAACCCTAGTTGACTACTGCTGAGATCAACAAATAACGTTCGTTCAGGTGTCTGATGAAGAAACGTACCGCCCCAGCCCTTGAACAATATCGAGAGAAACGTGATTTCTCCCTGACAAGTGAGCCCGGCGATTCAAGATCCAAGCCCGCTTTTCCAAACCTCAGGTTCGTCGTCCAAAAACATGCGGCCCGACGGTTACACTATGATTTCCGTTTGGAGCTTGACGGGGTCCTGCAGTCTTGGGCTGTTCCTAACGGCCCCTCCCTCAACCCCAATGACAAGCGGTTGGCCGTCCACGTGGAAGCCCATCCCCTTGAATATGCTACGTTTGAAGGTGTGATAGGCCACGGGAACTATGGCTCGGGCCAGGTAATAGTCTGGGACTTCGGCGTTTATTCCCCAGATGATGGCGGGCGCCTCTCCTTTGGAGACCCAGACGGCGCTCAGGCCCGCCTACGCGAGGGCCTTGTCAAAGGAAAGCTGTCGTTCACTCTACGAGGTCAAAAAATGAAAGGGTCATGGACTCTGGTGCGCACTGCCCGCGGCCCAAACGAGTGGCTTCTGATAAAACACAAGGACGGTTACGTTGATGAGCGCGACTTACTTCAGGAGGATGCTTCAGTCCAGTCCGGCTTGACCCTCGAAGACCTGAAGAATGGAAGGCTTCCGCCCAGCCCGACGGCCCTCGTTACAGGAGATTTGGGCAAAGTCGCAGGGTTCCCAGCCAGTATGAAACCTATGCTGGCTAGCTTTATTGACCGAGCATTTGATGCTCCAGGCTGGATGTTTGAGCCGAAGCTGGACGGATACAGAATTCTAGCTTTCAAAGAGGCGGGGCGAACTAGACTGTACAGCCGGAGCGGCAAAGATATGACGGCCGACTTGCCTCGAATTTCGGGGGCACTGGAGCGTCAACCGATGTCCGACTGGGTGCTGGATGGCGAAGTAGTAGCGATGGGTGAAGACGGCCGACCGGATTTTGGACTGCTTCAACGCTACTTTTCTCAGTCCGGAAGGTTATCCGCTCCACGATCCGAGATTCGCCTCGAGTACCACGTCTTTGACATCCTTTACCTGAATGGTCGAGACCTAACTCTTGTTCCGCTAATGCAACGCAAGCAGCTCCTGGAATTGGCGCTAGTGCCTAACGAAGCCCTTGTTCCAGTGCAATACTTGATGAGGCAGGGTGAGGCCTTTTTCCGGGCTGCCATGGAGTTGGGTCTGGAAGGCATGATGGCTAAACGTCAGGATAGCACCTATCATACCGGCCTCCGCACTAAAGACTGGTTGAAGATCAAGGCCATCCAAGCCCAAGAGTTCGTCGTAGGAGGTTACACACAGGGCGAGGGGGCGCGGTCTTCTTCGTTTGGGGCGCTGCTACTCGGATATCACCGAGACGGTGAGATTCGCTTCTGTGGCCGCGTTGGGACCGGTTTCACGGACGGGCTTTTGAGGCAGATGTCAGACCAGCTGAGGGACCTTACAGTGGAGGTATGCCCGTTCGCGGATAATGCTGCCCTCGCCGAAACGAAGAACAAGTGGGTCAAGCCTACGCTAGTTGCCAAGGTAAAGTTCAGTGAGTGGACGGAAGCTGGGCACCTCCGCGCGCCAGTATTTGTCAGCATGCGAGGTGACCAGGACACCACTATTCATACGCTAGAGCAGGCTGGTGGGTTGCCGTCGCGCGGCACCGACGAACTTAAAGGAGACCCAGACGGCAAAATGGTGAGAGAAGTGCTCGAGCAACTTCAAGGGGAGCAGGATCGCTTCGTCGCCCAAGTCGGATCACAACACATATCCTTTACGAATCTGAACAAGGCGATATGGCCCGCGTCAAAGGGAGGCAAGGCCATAACGAAGCGGGACATGATTCGTTACTACGCCCGCATGGCCCCATTTATTCTGCCGCATCTCAAAGACAGGCCCATTACTCTAACTCGATACCCCAACGGCATTGAAGGCAAGCGGTTCTACCAGAAGCATTATGATCAAGGCCTGCCTGATTTCGTCGACACGGTAAAAATATTCTCGTCCCACAGCGAGGGGGACCAGGCGTATATCCTGGTGAATGACCTGCCGACGCTGCTGTGGCTGGCCCAGCTTGCCAACATTGAATTGCATCCCTGGAATTCGCGGATAATTGCCGGGCCGGATGCTCCAAGCCTGAGATCCAAGTTTGATGGCTCAAGGGAGCAGATTGAGGCTAGTGCGCTGAACCATCCGGACTTCATGGTGTTTGACCTAGACCCGTACATCTACTCAGGCAGAGAAAAAGCTGGGGACGAGCCAGAGTTCAACAAAAAAGCGTTCGCTAAGGCGGTTGAAGTTGCGCGGGCATTGAAAGAGATACTGGACCAGTTGTCGCTTTCTAGCTTCGTCAAGACGTCAGGCAAGACGGGTCTGCACATATATGTCCCAATAGTACGAAAGTACGAATACGCCACAGTGCGCGAGGTGTGCCAACTGATCAGTAAATTTCTCCTCCAGCAAACGCCCAATGACACCACCATCGAGTGGTCCACTAGTAAGCGAACGGGCAAGATTTTCTTGGATTATAACCAGAACGCTCGGGGCAAGAATATGGCTTCAATCTACTCCCTGAGACCACAAGTTGGTGCAACCGTGTCAACGCCTGTCCTCTGGAGCGAGCTTGATAATATCTGGCCAAGCGACTTCAACATTCGCACGGTCCCGGGGCGGTCCGAGAGGGTAGGAGATCTTTGGAGAGATATACTGGATACGAAGCACGACCTTGCCAAGGTGCTTGGCTTGTGAACCACGGCCTAAGAGCGAAACAACCAAAGTCGTCGTCATGGAGTGTGAGCAACACATGGCTGAAGATCTTACGGATGACCTGCCGGAGGAGACGTCGCCCAAGAATACCGACAGATCGACATTTGAGCAGGTGTATGCGCGCTTGCAGGAAGTAGTAATCAAGATGGAGCGCGGCGACTTAGGCATGGAAGCTACCATAGCGCATCCAACAAAACGAAGCCCTTCATGCGGCGCTAGATGAGCCGCAATTTTGAGATATCCCCGTCTGCGGGCCTCGTGGTCCGATTTGCCAAATGGCCAGGAAGAGCAAGTAACCTATGTATATGGAGGATGCGCCGGCGGAGACCCAAGTTTTACTTTTACCCGCAAATGTTAGTTCCATATTCCTCAGAGAGTATATCCAAGTCCGCAGAACCATTCTGTTGTGCGGAATGGCCTCATAGGAATGTGGCAGAACCAGTCCCTCGCCTCCAAGATGACCTACTCCGCTTCGTAGAGCTTACTAGCGAAGCCCCAGCTGAGAAAGGAGCCGCGGTCTCTCTCGGTCAGGCACTCCTTGTGAGCGCACTGCTTCAGCAGCGCTTGAGCGACCTTGCGGTCCACCACACCACGGAGTGTCCCCCCACAAAGAGCACAAGGATGTCCTGCCCAGACACCCAGCGGGCGCATCTGCTCTAAATCCTTGTAGTACTCTGGTATCCAAGAATAGTCTCGCTCTATGGTCAAGATCCCAGGCCGCCGTTCTTGTGGGCCAATGTCCCCAATTACTTTTTCTGAACCTCCATTCATACATGCGCTGTCCGGTGAGGAGGCAAAGATCATAAGCCTGTCGAGGTCCTCGGCCCTGATCCGTCTGTGTCCGTTGCCGGAGTGTTGATAGTAGGGGAGACGACCAGACTCCATGTCGGTATATAGGGTGCGCCGTGAGACCCTCAAGATACTGCAAGCCTCGGTTATCGTGAGCCACTCTAAATGAAGCATCGTTCCATTTCTCCTTCCCTACTTGGCTGTCTGTTCGTCTACCTGAGTACTGTCTGGGTCTGGGTGTGTCAGAATTGAATCTTGGACACCTCCCTGCGTACGTCTTCATCAGAGAGCCGAAGGTAGATGCGGGTGGTGTTGATGTCCCTGTGCCCTAGTTGTTCTTGGAGGGCGTCCAGCCTGCCGCTGCAGTTCAGGAAGTTGATGGCATAACCGTGACGAAATAGGTGAGCATGGACGTTGCGCTCTAGCTCGCCACGGCGAGCGGCTTCTTTAATAACCTGGTCAGCCCGCTGCTTTGTGATGTGGCCGCCTTTACGAGAAGGGAACAGATAGTCGTTCCGTCCCAGCGCCAGCTCCTGAGCATATAGAAGCATCTCACTGACCAGGCTGTCTTGTATGAAGACGACCCTCTCCACGCTTCCCTTTCCGAGTACCCTGATACCATCGCGGCTGACATCACCGAGTCGTAAACGGATGGCCTCGGATACCCGAACCCCGGTCTCCCACAGCAAACGGAGGAAGAGGCGATCCCTGGTATTCTCGGAGGCAGAGATTATCCGATGTGCCTCCTCAGGCGTGAGATAATAGGGCAACTTGCGACTAATTCGACGCGACGCCTGAACATGCCCGAACTAAGGAGGCTCCCAGAATGCCATTGTATATGGACTCGCACAAGAACGTAGACGGCTTGACTGCAGAAGCGGTTGCCGGGGCTCATCAGAAGGACCTTGAGGTCCAGGGCAAGCACGGAGTAAATTACCTGAAATATTGGTTTAACGAGGCCGATGGAATTGTCTTCTGTTTGGTCGACGCTCCGAGTAAAGAAGCGGCCATTGCTGTCCACCGCGAAGCGCACGGGCTTGTGACGGACGACGTGGTCGAGGTCAAGGAAGGTGCGTAGCTCTTCCTCGGCTCTTTACACTCATTACTTCCCGATATTCTAGGTTCTGCGTTACCCGAGCGGCTCAAAATCAGCAGTCGCGGCGAGGGGACTCGTCTTATGCGAGTAGCAGGTTCTGGGCTATGTGGGTTAACGTGGCCAGGCGCAGAAGAAGCTCAAAGTGGGCCTAGTTCTGGTTTGTTAGCTTAGGCCCGCCCGCCAAGATTGGAACAGCTGTCTCAGTGAGGTAGGGCAAAGGTCTTCTCGAAAGTCCGAGTCGGAGTTTTACCTTTCTTCAACAATGGTGGGCCAGTTCTTGTCGAATTGGCAAGAAAGTTGCCACACCGCCAATGGCCCCGATAGTTCAAACTTGGGTGGGGCTTGTCGTAACTGGCAGTCTAACACACCCGTATAATGTGCACGGCGCGGTAATGAGCCGTCTTAGCTAGGATTGCCCCTTTCCCTCTCCTTCTCCAGCACTGCCGCTAGCTTCTCGAATGCCTGCCGATACCCTTCTGCCGCCCAATTCCTGGGGTCTCCCTCTGGCAGGCCGGAGTGCCACAGCGTCATGCTCGTCTGGCTCTTCCCCTCCTCCTCTAGCTTCAACGTAACCAGCGTCTCCGGTGGCATCCCCGGCATCCCAATCACATTTCCATCGGCATCTGCGCCGCTTTCCGTATGCACGAGCCACTCGATGGGGCCGATCTCTCGATACGTTCCCGTGATCCACATCTCATGCCCATCTGGCGACCGCATGCTCAGTAGGAGTTTCCCCCCTACCCTCAGGTCGATCGTGCAGTGCGGGATGGTGAACCCCTGCGGACCGTACCACTGCCTTAACAGCTCCGCCTCTGTCCAGCAGCGCCAGACCAGTGATCGCGGCGCATCTAACACCCGTGTGATTTCCAGTTCTCCCTCCGTCTTATTCTTCGTCTGCATCTGTGCCTCGCCCTTCTACATTATGTGATTGCTGTAACAATGAGTCTAAGCGCCCGAATCGCTCCTCCCAAAGTTCCATGTAGAGTTTTATCCAGTCGGCTACCTCCTTCAGGGGTCTGGGCTCCAACGTACATGGCCGCCGTTGGGCCTCTCTCCCCCTACTGATCAGCTTAGCCCGCTCTAGCACCTTCAGGTGCTTCGAGATCGCGGGAAGACTCAGCGTAAAAGGCGCTGCCAACTCCATAACCCCCACCGCCCGCTTCTCCGACGCCAGGCGCGCCAAAATGGCTCGCCTTGTTGGGTCCGCCAGCGCAGCAAATGTCGTATCCAGCACTTCTGTAGGCAGTTTAGTTCACCATTTGGCTAATTAGCTAGTTAGTAAAATACATCACTGAAGCGATGCTGTCAAGCCTCAAAGCCAGGAACTAATCGAAAAGGACGCCGACGCCAGGCCGCTCAGGTTGGAGTATCGTTTGAGTTGATCTGGCTGTCGCCCGCCGCGAAGGCAACTCGAAAGAGGAGGAAAAAGTTCTGGCTTACATCCAGAATGGTGGGGCTAACCGTACAGAAACCAGAACTTTCTGCGGCCTGACCGGTGCCCAGGCTAAGGCAACTCTTATACAAACTTACATGAGCAAGGGGCCTGTGGCAGCGCTGTATTGCCATAGGCCCCTTGTCCTCTAGCACCAGGCCGGTCTGACCTCCGTCAAACCTGGAGCGAGGTCCCAGGAGTTCCCTCCTGATACTGTCAGTTACTCTTGGATGGACAGATGGGAGGAGAAATTGACTGCCCTCAGAGAGTATCGGGTGGGTGAGAGGTCTTCCGCCATCTTGGCAAGCTGCTCCAGTTGCTCTCTAGGAGCGCTGCTCTTGACGTAGTAAGTAGCGCGGATATCCTGATAGCCTGGGGGTACGGCCCCGGGTTCCGGCAGGGCCAGCATACCCTGGAGATCAATGTCGCCCTCGACCTCTACCCTCAGCCCTTCAATGGGAATACCCATGCTCGCGCCATAAATCGCCCAGCCTGAAGCCAGGCAGTGGCCCAAGGCTGAGAGTAGCACCTCTATCGAGGATGGGCCCTTATCGGTTCCCAGGAGCTCTTGGGGATGGTCTCCGACGATTGTGAAGGCCTTTTTGCGGGACGTGTCGTTCCTTACCCCGCCCATGGAAAACGGCTTGACTACAGCCTCGTTATGGAAGCCGTCTCTCCATATGGTGGTCGCATAGAAAGCAGCCTTAGCGACCTGGGGCTGTGCCTTCACCATCTCCATCATGTCTTGAATCCCCTGGACATTCAGTCCATTAACAACCGTTGCCGTTGCCATTGTGGCACCTCCGTTTAAGATTGTCTCCATTATCCAGGGACTATAGGCCATCTCCATCTGACGAACGTCGGATTTTAGTGAGCAGAAATATCTAGAAGCCGACCCTTTCTACGAAAAAGGCGGGCCTGTCGCTGTAGTACACGGCTCTGCTGAGAATCTGGAAAGGAAACAGCTCCAGATGGGAGCGGCTTCTTGAACGAGACCCTTGCTTAGAGGAGCAGGTCGTGTTCCACAGCAAAGAGAGTGGCGGTGGCGCGGGTAGACACTCCGATCTTGCCGTAGATATGTTCCAAATGGGACCGGACGGTTCCTTCGGCTATGAAGAGAGCCCTGGCCACTTGCCGCCTGTTGAGGCCTTTGGCTATCAGACGGAGCACCTCGACCTCGCGGTCGGTAAGCCCTGCTGGCCATTGCGGGTGGCGGGCTTTCGTAGGTGGCCGGGTTACTCCTCCTAGCTCCTCCACCAGAGCCTGAAAAGCCTCAGGCCATAGGCCGTTGCCCACGTCGTGGTTCATCAGGTCTAAGGCTCTCTCCAGTTCCATGGCTGGGTGGTCCGGCGCATCGTAAGTAAGCTCATCGAAGCGGTCAGCCGCGGCGATAATCCGTGCCCCCAGCGGTATCTGGGAGCCCCGAAGCCCACGATAGTAACCACGGCCATCTATCCCCTCGTGATGCGCCGCCACGAGGGGAATAATAGGCTCCAGAGCGGGGACTTTGGACAAGATTCGTTCCGAGTGGTAGGGGTGGAGCCGTACTTGCTCTCGCTCGGCCTCGGTGAGGGTGTCCGGGGACTTGTTCAATACAAAGGACGGGACTGCGACAATGCCGATATCATGCACCAACGCAGCACGATAGATGTGGGTCGCCTCGGGCTCCGGAATTCCCATCCTCCGAGCGATGCGCTCTGCTAAATCTGCTACTCTGCGCGAACGGCCGGCCAGAAAAGGCGATTTCAGGTCGGCGTAGTCGGCCAGGGCCAGCGCCACATCAATCAGCTTCTCTTCTCCCATGTACTGGTAGGGGGACTGCTCTGGCTCCATGGAAAGCACGCTGTCCCACACCCTTTCCTGTTCCAGTCCCCTCCAGAAGCTTTCCTTCTGGGCCACAGAGAGGAAGGCATCGACCACCGAAGGATCAAAGGCTTTGCCGCGCCGTGCCAGGGCCACGTGTTTTGCTGCATCACGGCCTTCCACTCGATGGAAGACCTCCAGGAATCTCGTCACCAGCACGATACGAGAGATGATAGAGATAGCGTCGCTCTTGATACCATATGGCATCCCGTGGCCATCCCATTGCTCAAAAACTTGCATCAGCGCGTCCTGAACTGCCTGGGGCATACCCAATCGCTGGGCAATGCGTGAGGCCACATGGCAAGTGCTCTCAAAGCCTTCTTTCATGAACTTCCGCCCCTTTACCAGGAAGTCCAGAATATGGGTGGCCCGGGTTGGGAAGGATGCTCCCGCCGCTACAAACTTGATAAGCCATGAGGCGATATCCAAGGGGTTGCGAGCATCGCGAAAGAACTGGAGATCCCGCTTGGCAGCGAGTTCGTCCACAAGCCAAGAACTGGCTAACTGGCTGGTGTAGGTAGTGCAGCCGGCGTCCTTCAACAACTCGGCGTAATACAGGTCGGTGCGTTGCTCTAAAGGAAGTCCCATCTCCTGGGCGATGTGCATGCCAATGTAGCAGGAGCGTGCCCCGTGCTCCGTGTGCAGTCCCATCGCGAGGTCGCTCGCCAGGGAGAAAGCCCCTAACAGATCAGCAGTGCGAATGACGTTACCTTCTGATCTTGTCGAGAGAAGTTCAGCCAGGAGCTAATCCTCACTGGAGGTTGTGTGCGCACCATGAGTGGTGACCATTATTTCCACCTCTCATGATGGCAATTATGCGGGCATTGCAGATGCTTGTGAAGCGGGAGTTCGAATTTCAATGGTGGGCCGTACGGGAATCAAGCCGTGTTTGCTATTCTACCTTGCCCAGCAGCCCCACCACCCGGTCCAGGATGTGGTGGGCCACCTCGTACTTGGTCATCATGGGCAGATCGTCGACGCCGCCGTCCCGGTCGAGGATGGTCACCTTGTTGGTGTCCACGCTGAAGCCCGCCCCCTCGGCAGTCACATCGTTAGCCACGAACAGGGCCACGTTCTTGCTGACCAGCTTCTTTTGAGCGTTGGCCAGGAGGTCCGTGGTCTCGGCGGCGAAGCCCACCTTGACCTTTGGCCCCTGGGCCCCGGCCAGGATGTCCGGGTTCTTGGTCAATTCCACGGTCATTGTGTCCTCGGAGCCCTTCTTGATCTTCTGCTCCGCTGCGGCGACAGGGCGGTAGTCCGCTACCGCCGCCGCCATGATCAGAGCGTCGGCGTCCCTGGAAGAGGAGGCTACGGCATCCCGCATCTCCAGGGCGCTCTCCACGTGGTGCACCTCCACGTCAGGTGGGTCGGGCAAGGCGGTGGGGGCGGTGACCAGGACGGCGTGGGCACCCCGGTCTCGAGCCGCCTCGGCGATGGCGTAGCCCATCTTTCCAGAGGAGCGGTTGGTCATTACCCGCACGGGGTCAATGGCCTCCTGGGTTCCTCCGGCGCTGACTACGATCCTCCTGTTAGCCAGGTCGCCCCCGCGTCCCAGCGTCGCGGCGATGTGCCCCAGCAGTTCGGCGGGTTCCACCATCCGGCCCCAGCCCCAGAGGCCGGAGGCCATGCGCCCATGAGCGGGGCCAGCCACGATGATGCCCCTGCGCTTCAGTGTCTCAATGTTCTCCTGAGTTGCAGGGTTGTCGTACATATGGGCGTCCATGGCCGGCGCCACCAACACAGGAGCGGCGGTAGCCAGGACCGTGGTGGTGAGGGCGTCGTCGGCCAGGCCCAGGGCCAGCTTGGCGATGGTGTGCGCCGTGGCCGGTGCCACCACCACCACGTCAGCGCGTTCAGCCAGGGCCACGTGCTCAATGCTAAGCTCGGACTCGGCGTCGAATATATCCGTGACCACCGGCCGGTGGGTGATGCTGCGGAAGGTAAGAGGCGAGACGAACTTCTGAGCAGCCTCGGTAAGGATGACGTCCACCAGAGCGCCAGCCTGGACCAGCTTGCTGCACAGGTCCACGGCTTTATAGTAGGCGATGCTGCCGGTAACGCCCAGGACCACCTTCTTACTCTCTACGGCGGCTTTCATGTCCGGCTCTCCGGATGGCTGCTCTCCATATTCATTTCATAGATCATGCGCAGGCCCGCTAGAATCAGGTCGAGATTGACTGCGTCGAACACCTGCGTCTCGCTGGCTATTAGTGGTATCAGGCCCCCTGTGCCGATTACTTTGGCGTCCTGCCCCAGCTCTCTCTTGAACCGTTTGACCATCCCCTCTATCAGGTCCACGTTGCCCAGCACCAGGCCTGACTGCATGGCATGGGTTGTGTTCTTGCCAATGGCGGTTTTGGGCGCTAGCAGGTCCACCCTTCTAAGTTGAGAAGTGTTAGCAAACAGCGACTCGGCGGACAGGCGCAGCCCTGGAGCAATGGCGCCACCCAGGAACTCGCCCTGAGCGGTCACGGCATCGAAAACCGTAGCCGTGCCGCAGTCCACCACGACAAGCGGACCGTCATAGATCCGGAATGCAGCGGCGACTTGCGCGATGCGGTCCGCGCCCACGTCTCTGGGATTATCGTACAGTATCTTGACTCCAGTACGCACTCCGGCTTCAACCACGAGGGGTTTGACGTGGAAGAAGTTTTCGCACAACTCGTAGAAGACCTGGGTGAGAGGCGGGACCGAGCTGCAGATGGCCACGGCGTCGATTTCAGAGATGGCAACGCCGCGTAAGGGAAGGAGGCTCACCAGGGCGAGGCCGTACTCGTCCGGCATACGCCTGGGGTCGGTGGTCAAGCGCCAGGTGGCTTTGAGGGTTTCACCCTGAAAGGCACCCAGGTTTACGTTGGTGTTTCCGATGTCTATAGCTAAAAGCATAACGGTCGCCGCTTAGTGTCGCCGCCGATGGCTATATTATAACAGGTGTGGACAGAGCCTTATTCTGGATAGGAACCCATCCGCTCATTTCCTTCCCTTCGACTTCGCTCAGGGTAAACTTTCGGCTCAGGATGAACGGTTCTGTTGCAGGCCAAGAAGTCCAACCACCTCCAGATTCTTCGTCGGTGGAGAGTTGTTGACGGCAGAGGAGTGCAACCGACTCCTCAGAATGACAGGGAGATGGCGTTAGCTTGCGGTTTTCAGCGCCTTGATGCGCCGGGGAATCTCCGTCAGCAGGTCGCTGGCCAGCAGCCCGGCGTCACCTAGCTGGTGCCTTAGCTCCTCTCCTGCGGCTCCGTGGATGTAAACGCCACAGGTGGCGGCGTCCAGGGGTGAAAGGCCCTGAGTCAGCAAGCCCCCGATCACTCCTGCCAGAACGTCCCCTGTACCGGCGGAGGCCAGGCCGGGGTTGGCAAAGGGGCTGATCCTTGCAACGCCCTGGGGCGAAGCGACGACGGTGAATGCACCCTTGAGCACGACCACCTGGCCCCACTGCTCGGCTGTCCGGCGTGCTATCTCCAGGCGTTGCTCCTGGACATGGGCCGTCGTCAGGCCTGTGAGGCGCGCCATCTCTCCCGGGTGAGGGGTAAGCACCGCTGGCGCTTTCAAATGGGTCTGCCAGTCCGGTACTCCAGCGATGGCATTGAGAGCGTCGGCGTCCAGAACGGTCGGCATGTTGGCAAGGGCGGGGTTTTCCAGGAGTAGCTCGTGAACAAACAGCTGGGTCTCAGGGTCCTGGCTAAGGCCGCAACCCACTGACAGAGCGGCGTAGCCATCCAGGGCCTGCTGGACATCCGCCGCTGCTTTGCTTGTGATGCTGCCGCTCCATGTCTCTGGCAGCGGCAGGTACGTGGTCTCTGTGAGCTTGGCGGCGGCAATGGTGTATACGCCCCGAGGCGTTGCCAGGGTTACCAGGCCAGCACCGGCCCTGTATGCGCCCATGCACGCCAGGTAGGATGCGCCGACGTAGTTGCGGGAGCCTGCGACCACCAGAAGTCGCCCAAAGCTCCCTTTGTGGGCCTCTATGGGCCGTGTGGGAAGCAGTGGCCCTACCATCTCCGCCGTGACCAGGTCCAGGGTGATGCCTGCATCCAGGCCTGGGGGTATGCCTATGTCGGCAATCTCCAGCCGCCCTGTCGTGGCGGCGCCAGGGAAGGTGAAGTGGCCTATTTTGGGGTAACCCGGGGTGACGGTGATGTCGGCGCTGAGGCATGCCTGGTCTACCGCCCCCGTGTCGGCGTCAAGGCCCGTGGGCAGGTCCACGGCGAGCACCGGCTTGGCCTGATGTTGGTGGGCATTAGCCACCTGAAGGAGGATATCCCTCATCTGGCCTCCTATGGGGCGGGCTTTGCCGGTGCCCAGGACGGCGTCAATGATCAGGGAGGTGGAAGCCAGGTGTCGCTTTAGAGCCTCCAGGCTGGCATCTTCCGCCGCCGTGTCTATGGGTATGCCGCGCTCTTCCGCCAGGGTGAAGTTGGGATCGGGGCTTTGCCGGGGAGCGCATAGGTATATTTGCACGCGAGCGCCCCACTGATGCAGGTAGCGGGCTGCCACCAGGCCATCACCGCCGTTGTTGCCTGGGCCCACCAGCACCAGGACCCTGGCTCCGCGTGGACTGCCCAGGTGCTGGATGGAGTGGTCGGCCACGGCGAGGCCCGCCTTTTCCATGAGGGCGTCCACTGTAACGCCCGCCTGGTCCGCCGCCACCTCCAAGGCCTGCATCTGCTCAACTGTAACGATTTTCATGGTTTATCCTTGATTTCCACGACCACTGAGGCCGCGGCGTAGTCACGGGAGTGGGTGATGCTCAGGGCTACTTGGCTGACCTCCAGGCGCTCTGCTATTCTAGCAGCCCGGCCATGGAACTGTATGGAAGGGCGGCCTCCTCGCTGGCGCACCACCTCAATGTCGCGCCAGCTCAAGCCGTAGCGCCCGGTGCCCAGGGCCTTCATCATCGCCTCCTTGGCGGCGAAACGGGCCGCCAGTTGTGGAGTGCGACCCCGGCAGTACGCAAGTTCGCCCTCGGTGTAGATGCGGCGCAAGAAGCGGTCGCCCCACCGTTCCACGGTCTGAGCCACGCGGCCAATCTCTATCAGGTCTATCCCCACTGTATGCATAGCTTGTTTTGGGAAGAAGAGGTATGGGTGTGATTATAGTCATCTGTGGCGAGGGGTGTCTATGTGCTCTTTCGTGGGGTCTACTGAAAACGAGAAGTCCAGAGGGGTGAAGACCCGGAGGTCCGGCTAGATCGATAGTTCCGATGGATCCAGGATGTCCCGACTCCATCGAGGGCGCTCGATAGAATCGGCGCTCGACGGTAGTCGGGATCACGAAGAAGGGCGGGCCAAGGTGCATACCTCTCTCTTCGTGGCGGGCCGTGGCCTATGCTATCATGGGCCTGGACTTTGACGGCAAGGAGGCGGCATGACGGCTACCATAATTGACGGAGCGGAGATAGCCAGACAGGTAAGGGCAGAGGTGGCTCGCGAAGTACAGGAGCTGAAAGACGATCATGAGGTGACACCAGGTCTGGCGGCGGTGCTTCTGGGCGACAACCCAGCGTCGGCCTCCTACGTGCGCGGGAAGGAGCGGGCTTGCCAGGAAGTAGGCATATATTCCGAGACCATCCATCTGCCCGCAGATGTATCGCAGGGTGAGGTGTTGGACACCATCGCTGGCTTGAACAACGACTCGCGGTTCCATGGCATCCTGACCCAGCTACCTTTTCCTCGCCACATAGACGAGGCGATCACCATCGGCGCCATTCATCCGGACAAGGACGTAGACTGCCTGCACCCGCACAACGTCGGCTTGCTGGTTCAAGGGAACCCCATCTTCATACCGGCCACGCCTCTTGGAGTGCAGCAGCTTCTATTACGCACGGGCCACAACCCTGCAGGCAAGCACGTGGTGATATGTGGCCGGAGCAACATCGTTGGCAAGCCGCTGGCGGTGCTCCTGGCCCAGAAGCGGGAGGGGGCCAACGCTACCGTTACGGTCTGCCACACGGGCACCAGCAACCTGGCGGAGTTCACCCGCATGGCGGATATACTGGTCACTGCCATGGGAAGTCCCAGGGTGATAAAGGCCGACATGGTGAAGGAGGGGGCAGTGGTGATTGACGTGGGCCTCAGCCGGGTGGAAGACACCACGCGAAGGCAGGGCTACCGGCTGGACGGCGACGTTGACTTCGAGGCCGTTTCCCAGGTGGCCAGCGCCATCACTCCTGTGCCGGGAGGCGTTGGCCCAATGACTGTGGCTATGCTGCTGGTGAACACGGTCAAGGCGGCACAGATCACCATAGAGGAGTGATCTTTCGCCTCTTCCAGAGATGAGATGCGCACCGCTGACTTCGACTACTCGCTGCCCCGGGAGCTTATCGCCCAGACCCCTGGGGAGCCTCGGGACCACTCCCGTCTGCTGCTAATGGATCGCACTCGCGATGTCCTGGCCCACCACCTGTTTCACGAGCTTCCGTCGCTCCTCCGTAGCGGCGACCTGCTGGTGCTCAACGACAGCCGTGTCATCCCTGCCAGGCTATATGGCCGGCGCGCCGATACTGGCGGGCGCGTGGAGCTTCTGCTTCTGCGTCGTGAGTCGCCAGGGGTGTGGCAATGCCTGGGTAAGCCGAGTAGGGGGTTGCTCCCTGGCACGCGCCTCACATTTGACCAGGGGCTAGAGGCGCGGGTGATAGATGTGTATGACGACAGCCTGCGCTTGGTGGAGTTGAACGACGAAGCTCTGGTGGAGCGCGTGGGCCACATGCCACTGCCGCCGTACATCCACACGTCGCTGGTAGACTCGGAGCGATACCAGACTGTGTACGCCGGCCGGACTGAGGACAAAAAGGGCAGCGTGGCGGCCCCCACGGCGGGGCTGCACTTCACCCAGGAGCTAATGGAACGCCTGAAGGCAGCGGGCGTGGAGATGGCCTTCGTGACGCTGCACGTAGGGCTGGACACCTTCCGTCCCGTGGAAGAGGAAGACCCACGCGAGCACAAGTTGCACACCGAGTTCTGGCAAGTTGCGCCCGACGCGGCGGTGGCAATAAACCTGGCCAGGCAAGAGGGCCGGCGCATTGTGGCGGTGGGCACCACCAGCGTGCGGGTGCTGGAGCAGGCGGTGCTGCTGGCCGAACAGCAGGGGCATGATGGCATACGTGCAGGCGCGGGCTGGGCCGACCTGTTCATCCTGCCGGGGCACAGGTTCCGACTGGTGGACGCCCTGCTGACCAACTTCCATCTGCCGAAATCCACGCTCCTTATGCTGGTATCGGCGTTTGCGAGCAGGGACCGCGTGCTGGCGGCGTACCAGGAAGCGGTGCGACAGCTGTATCGCTTCTACAGCTTTGGGGACGCGATGCTTGTGGTGTGAGGAAGGTATTTGAGCTGCATGGAGGTGAAATGGCTATCTCAAGTCAGCACAAAGGCAAACAGGGTGAGTTGTTCGTTTTCGGCGAGCTTATGCGGAGGGGCGCTGAACTTTATACACCTGTGGTAGATATCGGTATTGATGCTCTGGTGCTTGGGCAAGATGGCGCTTACAAAGAACTTCAGGTGAAAGCCACACAAGCAGCCGACCAGGACAGATACTTCAATTTTTACTGGGAGCCCAAATCAAACCGGTTTTTCATATGCGTTAGCTTGAAGGACGACCCACCTTCAGTTTGGGTATTACCTTGGGATGTGTTCAACAAATATGCGCAGCCCTTTAAGATATCGACGTGGGTACGCTGGCACCTTCCCCTACTCCAAAAGGTGCGGGGAGACCCCAGTGGCAAGACTCGTGAGGAACTGCTTGAGCCGTATTGCGCTACAAAGCACTCAGCCGCTTGGCGACCACTACTACCACCATAAGGACTTGGTATCAACATGAGCAGCACGGCAAACTCCCTGCCCACTTCCATACCCTGGCCTCTTTGCCACCGTCCTCTTGTCCCGCAGCTGGGCGCGTGCTACTATGCGCCAGTGAGGTGAATATGAGCACGGAGCGAGAAAAAGCCCTGGGCCTGGCCATCAACCAGATTGAGCGCCAATTCGGCAAAGGGTCCATCATGCGCCTTGGCGAGGCGGGAGCCAGGATGTCGTCGGGCGCCATTCCCACGGGGTCCCTGGCCCTGGATATTGCTCTGGGTATAGGAGGAGTGCCCCATGGCAGGGTGGTGGAGATCTTCGGCGCGGAGTCTTCGGGCAAGACAACGCTGGCCTATCATGTGATCGCCCAGTCGCAGAAAGTGGGCGGCACCGCCGCCTTCATAGACGCCGAGCACGCCATGGACCCGACCTACGCCGGGCGGTGTGGAGTCGATGTGGATGCTCTTCTCATCTCCCAGCCCGACGATGCGGAGCAAGCCCTGGAGATTGTGGAGTACCTGGTGCGTAGCGGTGCCGTGGACGTGGTGGTGATAGACAGCGTGGCTGCACTGGTCCCCCGGGCCGAGCTGGAGGGGGATATGGGTGACTCCCACATGGGACTCCAGGCCCGCCTTCTTTCCCAGGCCCTACGCAAGCTCACCGCTGCTATTGGCCGCTCGCACACCTCCGTAATCTTTATCAACCAGTTGCGCGAGAAGATTGGCGTTGTGTTCGGGAACCCAGAGGTGACTCCGGGCGGACGGGCGCTGAAGTTCTATAGCTCCGTCCGTATTGACCTGCGTCGCATAGAGGGCATCAAGCAGGGCAACGAGGTGGTAGGGAACCGCGTGAGGGCCCGCGTGGTCAAGAACAAGGTGGCGCCCCCCTTCAGGACGGCGGAGTTCGATATCATGTTCAACCAGGGCATCAGCCTTGAGGGCGACCTGGTGGACCTGGGAGTGGCCTACTCTATTCTGACCAAGAGTGGCTCTTTCTACTCGTATGGCGACACGCGCCTGGGCCAGGGCCGGGAGCAGGCCAAGGAGTACCTCCGCCAGCATTCCGACGTGGCGAAGGCCCTGGACGAAGTGATTCGCGTCTCCGCCCAGACCGATGGTGCGCCGCCCAAAGTCGCTGCTTCGGCCAAGGCCTCAAAAGAGGAGACAGAGGAGGAAGAGCCGGAGTCTGTGGCCACGTAGGCAGGGCAGGCTGCTGTGTCAAAGGCCAGCTTTGGGCTGGCCTTTTTGCTTCTTATGGACAGATCACCCAACAACGAGTTGGAACGTGCCTACCATGCGGGCCTGCGCCTTCTGGCCTACCGACCTCGCAGCCGCCAGGAGGTCCAACAGCGGCTGTCGAATCGTTTCTCCACCCACGTTGTCCTGCAAGCACTGGCCCTTCTGGAGGACCGTGGATACCTCAATGATGCTGCCTTTGCCAGGGCGTGGCGCGAGAGCAGGGAGGCCCACCGGCCACGCAGCGCCGCGCTAATCCGCCGAGAGCTTCAGCAGCGGGGCGTAGCAAGAGAAGTGGCCGATGCCGCCGTCGCAGGCCTGGACGAAGAGGATAGCGCCTACCAGGCCGGGCACCGCCGTACGCGGGCTTTGCAAGGGGTTGACTATGCCACGTTCCGCCGACGCCTGGGTGACTATCTGAAGCGGCGCGGGTTCTATTCGGACGTGGTGCGTCGCACGGTAGACCAGCTGTGGCAGGAACGCCTGGTGGGATAGAGCCTCGCCGCTTCTAAAGCCTATGGTTGGCCATTTTCCTGTCATGCTGATGGGGTCCCGTCTGTCGGGACGACCGAAGCATCTAAAGTCTCAGCGATCATAGGCTTCTGCCTTGGATTCTTCGCCCCTATAAATCGGAACTCAGAATGACAGGTGTATTTAGCGAGGGCTATCTCCCGCGCTCTTGTTGGGACAGGGCATATGCTATCTTTTCCTGGGCGGACAGGCCGGAGATGTCGGGCGCGGAGCGGATAGGCGCACCGGTGGGCACGCGCTGCTCGGCTATCTGGGCCTCGATGCGGCTGCGGATGTGCCCCACCATCTGCCTGGCGTGGGCCAGGGACGCCTCCACCTCCTCCGTCGTGTTGCCTGCCACCAGTTCTTCCGGTATCTCAGGAGCGGCAGCCAGGAGCGCCTGCCTGTAGCGCGCTGTGGCAGAGGCCAACTGGTGGCGCAGGGCCTGTAGCTCCACGTCCCGCTGGGCCAGGACACCGCGGACCTCTGCCAGCGAGGCGTCGCGCTCCTGCAAAGCAGAGCGTGCTTCATTCGGGGCGTGGTCCAGGTCCACTATGACCTCCTGGGCTGTTCGTTTCATTTGTCCGGGGAACGAATCTGGGCTGGGCGATGTGCCTACCTGTGCGATGCCGGGACATACGGGCAAACCTGTATACTGGCATGGTAGGCAGAAGCCGGTGTTTGGGGTAGGGGCGAGTGGCAGGTGGCTATCGAGGAGCGTCTCGGTCAGACGCGCGGAGGGTTTCCATGGCGTGGCGATGGCTGTGGAGACCGACGCTCACCAGCACCTGTTGGTCGCGGCCAAGGCAGGGCTACGCCTGGGCACAACGAGCGCTACCGCACCAGAGGGGTATCCGGTACCGGTGCGATGGCGCTCGCAGAACAAGCTCGCGGCCGCGGTCACCCGGGCCAATCTTAGCTGGTCTACTTGAGTACTGTCACGTGCCCATGGTGCACATGACCCCCGACCGCGTTCACTGAGTAGAGTCCCAGGAAGTGGTGTAACAAGAGTAGAGGGTCTGGATGAAGAGAGACCACCACGTCATCCTTAGCGGGCAAAGACGAGCCTGAGAAAGGAGGACAACGGTGGTCAAGGAAAGGATGGACCTGCTTGAGCTAATGCGCAAGAGGGGAGTCGACGGTGACGTGGACTTTCTACGAGAGGCACTGAGAGTGCTGGTCGAGGAGATCATGGAGGCTGATGTGTCATCGAGGACCGGCGCTGGGTATGGAGAACGCAACCCTGAGCGGGTGACCCAGCGCAACGGGTACCGGTCTCGAGCATGGGACACTCACACAGGAGGTAACCACCTCCAACGAAGCTCTACCCAGAGCCGAACTCGCAGAGGCAGCGGCCTAGACGATATCAACAGGATGACGTACTCTTACACCACTCTATGGGACGTGACCCCAGCGGCCCAGGCCCGGGACAGCAGCTCCCGGCTCACCCGATCCAACTGGCGGACGTGGCCCCACCGGAAGCTGCGCAGGAAAGTTCCCAGGGTGGATGGCGCCTTGACTACGCAGCCGATGGCGCCAGCTGTCCCGCCGGTACGCAACACGTCGGCGTCGTCAATGAAGTCGCCCCCAGCCAGCGCCGAGGCCACCAGGCTCAGCAGCTTGTCGCCCGGGTTCGCCCGCCCCGGCGCGTCTCCCAGGTCGACGTGGCTGTCGACGACTTCACGCAGGCCCAGGTGCTGGGCTAGGGTCACCGGGAGCAGCAGCCCAGCATTGGCCACGAGGCGGTGGTCGTCAAACGCGATTTGGATGCGATCGGGATGGTTGCGTGGTAGCATCTATTGGGTGCTCCTTGTTCTGGGGTCGGCTTTGCTGTTTCAAAACCATTATCCCAGATTCACAGGAGCACCCTCTTGCCGCTTCAGGACACTGACCCGACGCCCTCCTTCGGTGGATTCGGGCTTAGGCAAGAGCCGATGGCAAGCGTTGCACGACTCGTTGTCACAGCTTCTTTCCCATTCAAGCGGACACATTTTATATGTCCTGTAAGCAGAAGGTAAAACGACGGGAGTGCATCGTAGTGGGCGCTACGGCATCTAATCACATAGAAGCAAGTGTTTTCTCAGGTGAGTGTGGAGGTGGGCGAGTATGAAGGTAGCAAAGATGGCCGCGGTAGACTCTCATGAATCCCACTGGCTAAAAAAAGAGCTGCGGCTGTTACGGAGCGCCTCTGACATCCTCTTCCATAGAGCGCCATGTATGATGCATATGCTGAATGCGAAGGGTAAGATCGTCAAGGTTAACCAGCAATGGCTCAGCGTACTGGGATACAAGGAGAACGAGGTGGTTGGCCGCCGCTCCTCCGACTTTCTTACTAAGGAGTCGCGAGACCGGGCCGTCGAAGAGACCCTGCCCCTATTCTGGCGTGTTGGCTCGGCCCGCAGTGTAGGGTATCAATTTGTGACAAAGGGACTTCGCCGTCTTCCTGTCCTACTGGATGCGGAGGCTCTTACTGATAAAGCAGGCAACCGCTTCAGTGCAGCCGTTATTTACCCTAACGAAGACCTGTCTAATTGGAACGAGGCCAGGCACACTTTGGAAGCATTTAGTGAGATCTCAGGTGTTCAGAACAATTTAGAAATATTGTCGTCCCATGAGCCTCATAAGTATTGGGGCTCTGGCATGCAGACAGAACGACACCCGCTTGGGCCGTTGCCAACATCGCCGATAACGAGCCATGTCCTTGGGGAATTCCTAGAACGTGCCGATGACGTGTCCGCCAGTCTAAGGGGCCTAGTTCGAACGCATGAGGAGTTGTTGGACATAGCAACCAACCAGCTACAAGAATTGTCGCTGGAAGTCAAGAGTGTAGGTCGGACCCTCAAGGAACTGGTGGATGTGGTAGCAACTCGTCTCGAGTCCGAGGAGCCACCTGAAGCCCCATAAGAAGTCGACGACCTGCTCAAGATTGGCCTGATTCAGCGGATTTCATGGATATCCGACACTGTTGGCCAATGTTGTAAAGCCAGCCGCGCCACCCTATGAGGCGGCCTTGGAAGTTCGCTGCCTCCCTCACCCCGCGCCCGCCATCACGCGCTGGCGGAAGGCAGCCAGCCGCTCCAGCATCTCGAGCAACGCCTGTCCCCACGGCCTGTCCAGGTGCTTCGTCTCCAGGTGCAGAAGCGTGCCGCCCACGCGGACGTGTGGCCCCAACTCCCTTTCCAGGGCAGGCCTGGCTCCGCCAACTTCTTCCCGCAGCCGTACCACCACCGATTTTGGCTCCTTGGTCACCGTCTCCACGTCTGCGCCGTGGGCTAGCGCTCTCACCCTGACGGTGTAAAGCAGGTTATGGGCCTCCCGTGGGAGCGGGCCAAACCTGTCCCAAAGCTCCGCCTGCACCTGATCGACCTCTTCTAGCGAACGGGCTCGGCTGAGGCGTTGGTACAGGGACAATCGTGTTGGCAGGTCTTCCACGTACTCCGTGGGGATACGCGCAGGGAGCCGCAGGTTCACGGCTATCTCGGCCCGCTCCTCCTGGGGTGGGTCCGAGGCAGGCGTGGAGGCTCCTCCGCCTGCTTTGATATCCTCCACGGCCTGGGTCAGCAGTTGGGAGTACAGCTCGTACCCCACGGCGTGGATGTGGCCGCTCTGCTCGCCGCCCAGGACGCGGCCAGCGCCTCGAATCTCCAGGTCTTTCATGGCGATGTGGAAGCCGGCGCCCAGTTCCGACGCCGAAAGTATGGTCTCCAGGCGCTTCTGGGCTGTCTCGGTAATGCGCCTCCCACGGGGGACCATGAAGTAGGCGTAGGCGCGGTGGCTGCCACGGCCAATGCGTCCCCGGAGCTGGTATAGCTGCGCCAGTCCAAGGGCATCGGCCCTGTCCACGATGAGTGTGTTGACGTTGGGCAGGTCCAGACCCGATTCGATGATGGTGGTGCACACCAGCACATCAAACTCGTCCTTCGAAAAGCTGTCCATCACATTTTCTAGCTCATCCTCCGGCATCCTACCGTGCCCAATGGCGAAAGTCGCCTCGGGCACCAGCTTGCGTAGGGCCTCTGTCACCCGTGCAATGCTTTGAACGCGGTTGTGCAGGAAGTAGACCTGGCCGCCCCTGTCAAGCTCCCGCAGAATGGCCTCCCTTACCATATCGTCGCTGGCCTCGGATACGTAGGTCTTGATGGGCAGTCGCTCCTCCGGCGGCGTCTCCATAGTGCTCATATCACGAATGCCGGATAGTGCCATGTGCAGCGTGCGTGGGATGGGCGTGGCCGTTAGGGTAAGCACGTCCACCTGGGCGCGCATCTGCTTGAACCGCTCCTTGTGGGCCACGCCGAACCGGTGCTCCTCGTCCACAATCACCAGGCCCAGGTTCTTGAACTGCACGTCCTTCTGGAGCAGGCGATGCGTTCCGATGCAGATATCCACCTTCCCCGAGGCCAGCCCTTCCACTACGGCCCTCTGCTCCTGGTCCGTGCGGAAGCGACTGAGCACCTCAACGGTGACCGGATATGGCTGGAGGCGCTGACTGAAGGTAGCGTAATGCTGCTGGGCCAGCACCGTGGTGGGGACAAGTACGGCCACCTGCATGCCGCTGGCAACGGCCTTGAAGGTGGCCCGCAGCGCAATCTCCGTTTTCCCGTACCCAACGTCGCCGCAGACCAGCCGGTCCATGGGCCTGGAACGCTCCATGTCCTCTTTGACCTGGGCTATGGTGGCAAGCTGGTCTGGTGTTTCCTGGTAGGGGAAGCTATCCTCCAGCTCCCGCTGCCAGGGCGTGTCCGCGTCCATGCCGAAGCCGGGAGTGGCCTCTCGCAGGGCGTAGAGGTCCAGGAGCTCCTGGGCCATCTCCTGAGCGGAACGCTTGACCCGCTCCTTGGTACGTGCCCATTCTTGGGTTCCCAGGCGGGTCAGGGTAGGTGGCTGGTCCCCGGGGGTTATATAGGGAGTCACGCGATCGGTATGCTCGGAGGGAACGTACAGCCGGTCTCCTTCGGCGTACTCAAGGACCAGGTACTCTTGCTTCTCACCTTCTTCACCCATAGTCGTGGTGCCGGCGAACCTGGCCACACCGTGATCGGTGTGTACCACGTAGGAGCCAGGCGTGATTTCAGTCGCAAGTGGCTGCCTGGCGGCCACGGACAACCGCCGAGGCCGGTTAATCTTCGCTGTCCCAAATACCTCTGAATCGGTAACGAGGAGAGTGGCTGGCTCCGTGGAGGCCATCCATCCCTCGGCCAAAGAACCATGCACCAGCGTAATGGAGCCAGGGGGTGGCATATGGTCCAGGGAATCCACCAAGCTTGGCCCAAGGCCCGCCTCGGCCATTAGTTCTTGGAGCCGCTGGGCATGGCCGGTTACCGCTATGACGCGCTGGCCCCCCTGGCTGCGTGTCCGGACCTCTTCCAGGAAGGACCCCATCCTGCCACTGTAAGAAGGTGCCTGAGCGAAGGGAAAGGAGGCCAGTTGCTCTCCAGCCCAGCGGCTAACATCCAGTCGCCTGGGTAGCTGTTGCAAGCGCTGGGCCACCTCCTCCCAGACGAAATACGGCGAAGGGAACCCGCCAGGAAGCTCGCCCCGGCCCATCTTCCCCTCTCGGAGTTGGAAGGAACGGCTGTCCATCTCTCGGAAGGCTTGCTCTACCTCGGCAGGCTGGTCCACCACCAGTAGCGCCTTAGCTGGAAGGAAATCCAGCACGGAGTGTTGACTGAAGATCCCTGTGTAGAAGCCGGCGTCCTCCACATCCTGTCCCGCCATCAGCATGGATAGCTCCTCTTCTATCCGGCCCCATACCTGGGAGCTACACCGGGAGGAGTCCAGGTTACTGATGGCCTGCTCTGTCCACGAATGCTCTGCCTGGGCTGGCAGAAGCTCCCGCGCAGGTATCACTGTTGTCTGCTCAATAGGCTCCAGAGAGAGCTGTGGGCCAGGGTCGAAGGTGCGCAGGCTCTCCAGGACATCTCCCCAGAACTCCAGCCGCACCGGTAGGGGCTCGCCCACGGGAAATATGTCCACAATGCCCCCGCGCCGGCTCATGGTCCCGGGGACCTGCGTAACCCTCTCCATCCGGTAACCCATAGCCGCCCAGCGAGTAAGAAGCGACCCTATGGCCATCCGATCTCCACGTTGCACCACTTGACACCCCTCAGGGATATGGAAAGCCGGTGGAGGAAGGGTCTTAAGGGCGATACCGGAGACGGACGCTATCACCAAAGGAGGACTCTTTTGTGGGTATACGCCCGCCAGCGCCGCCAAAGCCCGCAGGCGTTGATGCGTGGTGGAGCTGTCAACGGTCAGGCGCTCGAAAGGGAGCGCCTCCAACTCAGCGAATTGGTGTATCGGCGCGTCATCTCCCCAGTAGGCCATAAGCTGGTCGTAAAGGCGGCGCGCGTCTTCAGGCCTGGGCGCTACGACCAGCAATGGGGCCTGCATCTCTTGCCATAGAGTCCCCAGCACCAGCGCTTTGGCCGACGGAAGAATGGCTAACGACTGCTTCTGGCCGGCCTGCAGATTCTCCGCCAGGCGCAGGAAATGAGGGAGGCCCGTTAGAGTTTCGGCGATGCCTTTTAGCAATGTAACGACCTCCGGTATGTAGCGGTAACGCCTAAAGGGGCTAGAGGAACGACCCTAGCCCGTGAACTATTCTATCAGGGTAAGAGGGCCACCTCAATGACGGCTCCGTTGACGTCTCCATACGTCTCTTGTACAGTGGGGCCGCATTCCTCGGCGGCCATGGCAGGCTGCTGGAAAAGGGGAGTCCAGACTCCCGACTTGTCGGGACTCTGGCAGGGGGCTGGGAGTGTCCCCCTTTCCAAAAAACGTTCCAGGGTGGGTGGATGGGAAGAAACACGTTGGTTTTGGTGGGCTTTTGTGCAAAGCCCAAGGAGGGAGAAGACCATGGCAAACCTGGGATTCATTGGGCTTGGGATCATGGGCTTGCCCATGGCAGGCCATCTGATAGCTGCCGGGCACACACTCCACGTTTACGACCTGAACCCGGAGCCGGTACGAGAGTTGGCCTCCAGGGGTGCGGTGGCCTGCTCAAGCAGCAAGGAGGTGTCGCAAAAGTCGGACATAATCATCACCATTGTGCCCGACACCCCCGACGAGGAGGCCGTGCTGTTCGGCAAGGATGGCGTGGCAGAGGGCCTGAGGCCGGGCGCTATCGTGGTGGACATGAGCTCCATCTCCCCCATTGCCACGAAAGAGTTCGCCCAGAGGCTTGAGGCCCTGGGTGCCGGGATGCTTGATGCCCCCGTGTCAGGAGGCCAGGTAGGGGCACAGAACGCTGCCCTCTCCATCATGGTAGGGGGGCCAGATGATCTGTTCGAGCAGGTCAATCCTTACTTCCAGCTCATGGGTCAGAACATAGTCCACGTTGGGGGGCATGGCGACGGACAGACGTGCAAGGTGGCCAATCAGATCGTGGTGGCCTTGACCATCGAGGCGGTGGCGGAGGCCCTGCTCTTTGCCTCCAAGGCCGGTGCCGACCCGGCGAAGGTGAGGCAGGCCCTGCTGGGAGGGTTCGCGCAAAGCCGCATTCTGGAGCTGCACGGGCAGCGGATGCTGGAGCGTAGCTTCGCGCCCGGCTTTCGTATCCGCCTGCACCAGAAAGACCTGAACCTGGCATTGCAGTCGGCGCGCAGCTTGGGACTGAGCTTGCCCAATACAGCCACGGCTCAGGAGCTTTTCAACGCGGTGGCGGCCCAGGGGGACAGCGACCTGGACCATTCCGCCATGGCGCTTGCCCTCGAGAAGCTGGCCAACCACAAGATATCCGGTTAGCTGGCGGGAGGCGACTGACCGCACCCGTCATGTCATTCTGAGATGACCGAGTGCCACTGACAACAATGTAATGGAGCCGACCACGACCGGGCCGGTCAACCATTGAGTGGAAGTTCAAGCGATTAGATCCTTCTTCAGCGCGGTGTTCGGAGTAGACGACTACGAGCCTATGAACCCGAGGGATTGGCCAACGTTCGGTTTGGCGCCGGCGGGATTCAGCGGGGACAGCAAGGCGGTTAAATGGGATAGTACCTGAGTTGATTGACATGTCGACGTCACTGCGAATTCGATTGCGCCGTCCAGATGAGGAACCTCTGGCCGACGCACTTTGGGACAGAGTAGAACCGTATCGCCCAGGAGACGAAGCCGAAATAGAGGCGATGTATCAGCGAGCGCGACAGGCAATAGAAGCTGGGGATTCGCGGTGGATGCGCGATGAGACCCGGGATGCGCCGGCGCTGAACATGGCAGAGGTCTGGTCGGTCGGGTGGGTGGCGGTGGTGCCATTGGATACTGGCGCAGACCGGGTGGTTGGCATCGCTGACGTATGGGGCTCTGGCGCAGTCTCCCTGATGCCTCCCGACATGCCCCTGGCAAAGGCATGGCGGCGGCGCGATGATGTTGCACAGCTCATGCGTCTAAGCGTTGAGCCTGAGCTATGGCAGCGTAGAGTGGGAATGCAGCTAACTCAAACGGCGATACAGTGGTGTCGCGACCATGGATTCCATAACCTTGTTCTGAACACGACCCTACCCCAGATACCTGCCATTAGCCTTTACCGTAAGTTGGGCTTTCGGGAGGTAGGCCGCTCGTTCGTACACAAGTACGAATTGGTGTGGCTTGACCTGACACTATAGCTTGAGACCCCCAATGCGTCGCCGACTCAAACAAGCATTGCCGCCACACGCTGCTTAGGGACTCCTGCAGCATGATAAACTATTCTTGATAGCGCACTCTCCAAACCTAACATCCTGAACACTATGGAGGGAGTTTCATGACCACCACAGGCAACACCCGTACCGAACACGACTCCATGGGAGACATGCAGGTCCCGGCAGACGCCTACTACGGCGCTTCCACCATGCGGGCCGTGCTCAACTTCCCCATCAGCGAGCTCCGCTTCCCCAGGGAGTTCAACCAGGCCCTGGCCACCATCAAGCTGGTAGCCGCCCAGGTGAACGTGGAGCTTGGGCTTCTTGACGGCCAGAAGGGAGAGGCCATCGTGAATGCCGCCCAGGAGGTGGTGGACGGCAAGTTCGAGGAGCATTTCGTGGTGGACATATTCCAGACAGGCTCCGGCACCTCCACCAACATGAACGTCAACGAGGTCATCGCCAACCGCGCCGCCGAGCTTCTGGGCTCACCGCGAGGCACCTGGGGGCCTGTCCACCCCAACGACCACGTTAACCTGGGCCAGTCATCCAACGACGTAATCCCTACCGCCATCCATCTGGCAGCCGCCCATGCCATCCAGGACGACCTGATCCCGGCCCTGAAGGAGCTACAGGCCGTCATGGAGGAGAAGTCCCGGGAGTTCATGCCCATCATCAAGACTGGGCGGACGCACCTTCAAGACGCCACGCCCATCCGGTTGGGCCAGGAGTTCCTGGGCTACGCCGGCCAGGCGGAGCGAGGCATTGCGCGCCTGTGCCACGCCCTGGAGGAGCTGGGCGAGGTGGCCTTGGGCGGTACGGCCGTGGGCACGGGAGTCAACACCCATCCGGAGTTCGCTGCCCGCTGCTGCCGTCAACTCAGCCAGCGGATGGGCATCAAAGTACGGGAGACCACCAACCATTTCCAGGCCCAGAACACCCTGGACAACATGGTGGCCGCCAGCGGCGCGGTCAAAACCGTGGCAGTCAGCCTGATCAAGATAGCCAACGACCTGCGGTGGATAGGCTCCGGCCCCAGGGCGGGCATCGGGGAGATCGCCCTGCCAGAGGTCCAGCCGGGAAGCTCAATCATGCCGGGCAAGGTCAACCCCGTCATACCGGAGTCGGTGTGCCAGGTGTGCGCCCAGGTCATCGGTAACGACGCCGCCATCGTCATCGCTGGACAGTCCGGCAACTTCGAGATCAACGTCATGATGCCCGTGGCGGCCTACAACCTGCTCCAGTCCATCAAACTGCTAGCGTCGGTGACCCGCAACTTCGTGCAGCAGTGTCTGCGGGGCGTCACCGCCACTGCCAAAGGTCCGGAGATGGTGGAGAAGGGGCTGGCCATTTGCACAGGGCTGGTTCCCGCCATAGGTTATGACAGGTCGGCCAAGATAGCTCAGGAGGCGCAGAGTACGGGCAAGACAATACGAGAGGTGGCCCAGGAGCGCACCGACCTCACCGAGGCGGAGTTGGACAAGCTGCTGGACCCCGCCGCCATGACGGAGCCGGGGCTGACTGGCGCGCCAGCGGGGGGATAGCCGGCCCTGCGCACAGCTTTCTTGACGTCTGGAAGGGGCAGTCCCGACCTGTCGGGACTGCCCGGGAGCTTGAGGGGTGCCCCCTCAATTCCTTATATCATTCGTGGACGGGAGGGTGGGAAGAAACTCGTTGGCCTAGACAGACTTTTTACACAAAGAGGGATAAGACAACGCCATGCCAGAGTCCATAAAGCTTTCCGTCACCCTCACAGCTACGCCACAGCAAGTGTACGAGGCGTGGTTCAGCAGCCAGGAGCACACCGCCTTCACCGGCGATGAGGCGACCATAGACCCTACAGTGGGGGGCAAGTTCATTGCCGGGAGTGGGTACATAGAGGGCGCAACCCTGGAGATGGAGCCTTTCTCAAGAATCGTTCAGTCGTGGCGCAGCACCGACTTTCCAGAGGCGGCGGAAGACTCGCTACTGGAACTGCTCCTGGAAGAGGCTCGCGGCGGGACCAGGCTGACTCTGGTACACACCAACATACCCGACGGCCAGGGGGACGAGTACGAGCAGGGGTGGCAGGAGTTTTACTTTGAGCCGATGAGGCGCTACTTTTCCGAGAAGGCCCTTGGCGGGTGAGTGCAGCCAGATACACACATCGAACTTGGTGCAGGTCAAAACACATTGCGTCGCCCACGGCCTTTCGGTAGAATAGAATGTCCGTAGAAAGAAATCGTCATCCATCACTTTAGAGAGCCACCTTTTGATTACCACCGTAGTCGGCAACTATCCCAAAATAGGGCCTGGAACCAAGGCCCCAAGCCTGCGCGGCGCCATTGGCCAGTTCGACCAAGGGCGGATCACGCTAGAACAGCTCCACCAAGTGGAGGATGAAGTAACAGCGGAAGCCATCCAGGAGCAGGCGGATGCCGGCATAGACCTGGTGACCGACGGGCATATCCGATGGGACGACGGCCAGACCTACTTTGCTCAGGGGATCAAGGGCTTCACTATCAACGGCCTCATCCGGTACTTTGACTCCAACACTTACTACCGACACCCCATAGCCCAGAGCAAGGTGACGTGGGATGGCCCCATCGCCGTCAACGATTACATGTTCGCCATGGCTCACAGCTCCAAGCCGGTCAAGGCAGTCATCACGGGGCCGTACACCCTGGCCAGGCTGTCGCAGCAGGGGTGCTACACAGACCTGCGCTCCCTGGTGCTGGACCTGGCGCAGGTGCTGAACCAGGAGGCTCTGGCGTTGCAGAAGGCCGGAGCGCCTGTCATCCAGTTCGATGAGCCTGCTATCCTGAAGTACAAAGAAGACATGCCTCTGCTGCAACAGGCTTCCGAGATAGTGACCCGCGGTCTGAGCGCCAAGACAGTGCTCTCCACATACTTCAGGGATGCGTCTGGCCTGACCCCTGCCCTGTACCGCCTGCCGTTTCAGGTGATTGGCCTGGACTTTGCTTGGGGGCCTCGCAACTTCGACCTGCTGGACGGCTTTCCCGAGGACAAGGAGCTGGCCGTTGGCCTGATGGACGCCCGCAACACTCGCCTGGAGCCTGTGGACGAGATAGTTGCCGCGGTGCGTAATGTGAGCCGCCACGTCCCGCTGGAGCGGTTGCAGCTAAACCCTAGCTGCGGCCTGGACTTTTTGCCCAGGCAGAACGCCCGCCAAAAGCTGGCGCGGCTGGTGGAGGGAGCACGGGCAGTCCAGGAGGAACTACGATGACTAAAGGACTACTTACCACATCCGTGGGCAGCTTTCCCAAGCCGGACTACCTGACCAGCGCTCGCAGCAAGCACTCCCGGGGCGAGATGTCCGACCAGGAGCTTCAGGTGTTGGAGCGCCAGGCCACCCAGGAGTGGATACGCCTCCAGGAGGAACTGGGCATAGACATCCTGGTAGACGGCGAGATGTACCGCGGCGACATGGTCGAATACTTCGCGCAGAACATGACGGGCTTCAAGATTAGCGGCCTGGTCCGCTCCTACGGCAACCGCTACTACCGCAAGCCCATCGCTGTGGGGCCGGTAGGCCGCACCGCCGCCATCACCATAGAGTGGTGGAAGTACACCCAGAGCCTGACCCAACGGCCAGTCAAGGGAATGCTCACCGGCCCATACACCATCGCCGACTGGTCATTCAACGAGCACTACACGTCGCGGGAGGCGTTCATCCTGGACCTGGCCCGCGCCGTCCACGATGAGGCGTTGGACCTGGAACGTGCCGGAGCCAAGTACATCCAGATAGATGAGCCGGCCATATCCACACGGCCCGAGGAGATGGAGCTGGCATCCAGGGCTCTGGGCATCGTCACCAATGGGCTGAAGGCCCACACCATCACCCACATCTGCTACGGCGATTTCGACCTGGTCTACGACCACCTAGTCAGCCTGCCGGTGGACAACCTGGACCTGGAACTGGCCAACAGCAGCTTCGACCTCATGGAGATGTTCCGCCAGCATCCCACGGACAAAGCCCTATCCATGGGCGTGACGGACGTCCATACCCATGTGGTGGAGCCAGTGGAGCAGATCAAGGAGCGCATCCTACGCGCCCTGGAAGTCTTTCCTTCAGAGCGGCTGTACATAGACCCCGACTGTGGCTTGAAGACGCGTACCGGAGAGGAGTCCCTGGGCAAGCTCCGCAACATGATGACTGCGGTACGGGCAGTGAAGAAGGAGAGGGGGATAGAGTAAGGGGTCATGACCGTGGGTTCGAATGTGCGACGGTGGAGCATCGGTAACAAGACGAATAACCTTTAAGACGGCGTTACCTCTGTTCACCACACAGGCCGGTTCGAACCCAGCCCGACCCTGCGGAAGCCAGAGCCTTTGCACCCTTTCCCTTTAGATTTCACCTTGCACAGTTATGACTACATTTCCCGTTTTCTGCCCCTTTTCAACATATCTATACGCCTCAACAATTTGTTCACATGGATAGCGTCTATCAATGACCGGCTTTAACTTCCCGGCATCTATAAGCTCTTTAAAAAAGACCAAAGAGGTGGTCTCGTTTGTCTGAACAGCGCTGCCCGGTTTGATAAGTGGAATCGCGCTGCCGTGCGTTAGGCCGCCGCGGACTCGGCAGGCGCTCTGTCAAAGAACTGGTCCGGCGTCATTCCCCCAAGGCTCGAATGGGGCCGTCCGGCATTGTAAAACTCGAAGTACCGCCCGAGTCCAGTTCTGGCTTCCGGGACCGATTCGTAGGCTCTCAGGTACACCTCCTCGTACTTGACGCTCTTCCACAGCCGTTCGACGAACACATTATCCTTCCAGCTTCCCTTCCCGTCCATGCTGATCTGGATCCCATTGGCTTTCAGCAGGCCGGTGAAGGCGTCACTTGTGAACTGGCTTCCCTGATCTGTGTTGAATATCTCCGGCGCGCCGTGGCGTCCCAGGGATTCTTCGAGCGCCTCCACGCAGAAGTCTGTGTCCATTGTGACCGATACCCGCCAGGCCAGCACCTTGCGGCTATGCCAGTCCATCACTGCGGCTAGGTACACGAACCCCCTGGCCATCGGAATGTACGTGATATCCATTGCCCACACCTGGTTGGGCCTGCTCACCTCAAGCCCGCGCAGCAGGTACGGATACACCGTATGGCCGGGCCGTCGCCGGCTGGTGTTGGGCTTGCGGTACAGCGCCTCGATGCCCATACGCCGCATCAGTGTGGCGATGTGTCTACGCCCGCAGGAGAGTCCCTCCTGGCGGAGCAGGCCTCGCATCATCCTACTGCCTGCAAACGGATACTCAAGGTGCAGCTCATTGATGCGGCGCATCAGTCCGAGACCGGCTTCGCCCACCGGCCGTGGCCGGTAGTAGATGCTCCCGCGGCTGATGCCCACTGCCTTTGCCTGGAGGGCGAGAGGCAGCTTGTGATCGCGGTCGATCATCGCCTTGCGCCCGGCAATCCCGCCTTCGTGAGCGCGGCCTCTAAAAAACCGTTCTCCAACGCAAGCTCACCGATCTTAGCGTGAAGGACCTTCATATCTACCGGCTTTTCAGCCTGCCCTGTCCCGGCCCCAAACAACTGCGCCGCCCGATCCAGCAACTGGGTCTTCCATTGCGTGATCTGGTTCGGGTGCACATCGAACTGGCTTGCCAGCTCCGAAAGTGTCCGGTCGCCGCGCACTGCGGCAAGAGCCACCTTCGCCTTGAACTCTGCCGAGTGGTTACGGCGGGGTCGTCTGCTCATCTCTCGCTCCTGTCTCCGAGAGCACTATCATGCCCTCAATCAGGCAGCGATTCCACTTATCCCCCTGTTCAGATTTCCGGAGCCACTTCTAATTTCCCCGGCAAGCTCACTCCCTAGTATCTTTCTTTTAGATCTGATGAGGCCACTGAAAAATCTTACAATAAATGGTTCAGGCTTTCGAAAGCCGCAGTCCGTTCGGTTTACTGTTGTCGCATGTATTTTTATCAGTAGTTCGTTGTCTTTGGGAGAAGGTTTTTCTACCTCTTTGAGCTGAAGAACTTCTGGTGGTCCATATTTTGTGTATACAATCGCTTTCATGGGTATTCCTTCACTTCGCAGGTTGGGCTGTCCTCGGTTGAACTGACACCACTGTACTACCCGGAGACACTTAGCTCACCAGCCGCAGCCAGCGCCCAGGAAGCAGCGAAGACCTATTCAAGGATGAGGAACTGCTCTGCAGTAGGCATCGCTGGCTGGGCCACCATATCACCTCCACTACGCATGGAACTGAAGCGCTGCCATGCCGGCGCTTTCGGGGTTCTGGGATGGCTACTCGGACGGCTCCTTAATCCTGCGCAACCGGATGACAGCGAGCTCTCTGCCGGCGAGTCGTTGCACCCAGCCGAGCATTGGGTCGGCAGCTACCAGCTGGCCCCACTGGACAGCCCGATCTTCTCCTTCGAGGAACTCTGCCAGTGCTTGGTACCGTTCCCGGCCGAGCTGAACCTCCGCCGCCGGATGAGCATGGAGGTTAAGTATCCATGACGGGACGGCTGGACTCGCATGGTTGACATGGGCGACGATCCCGTCCTCGCCGTCTCGCAGATAACCCACGATTACCGTGCGCGGCTGGCCACTGAGTAGAGTCCCAGGAAGTGGTGTAACAAGAGTAGAGGGTCTGGATGAAGAGAGACCACCACGTCATCCTTAGCGGGCAAAGACGAGCCTGAGAAAGGAGGACAACGGTGGTCAAGGAAAGGATGGACCTGCTTGAGCTAATGCGCAAGAGGGGAGTCGACGGTGACGTGGACTTTCTACGAGAGGCACTGAGAGTGCTGGTCGAGGAGATCATGGAGGCTGATGTGTCATCGAGGACCGGCGCTGGGTATGGAGAACGCAACCCTGAGCGGGTGACCCAGCGCAACGGGTACCGGTCTCGAGCATGGGACACTCGCGTAGGGACCATGGAGTTGCAGATACCCAAGCTGAGGGAGGGGAGCTACTTTCCGAGCCTGCTGGAGCCACGGCGTCGCAGCGAGCGAGCTCTGCTGGCGGTGATCCAGCAGGCGTATGTGGAGGGTGTATTGACGAGGCGAGTGGATGATCTGGTCAAGGCTCTTTGGTGCGAGGGTATCTCAAAGAGCCAAGTGTCGCGTATCTGCCAGGAGCTGGACGGGGTGGTGGAGAGCTTCCTGGGTCGGCCGCTGGACGGCGGATCATATCCCTACCTGTGGCTGGACGCACTAACCCAGAAGGTCAGAGAGGCCGGTAGGATAGTCAACGTCAGCGTGGTGGTGGCGACGGCGGTCAATAGCGAGGGCAAGCGTGAGATCGTTGGGATGGACGTGGGTACCAGTGAAGACGGCGCCTTCTGGTTAGCCTTCCTGCGCTCACTGGTCGGCCAGGGGCCTCGGCGGGGTGGAACTGGTGGTATCGGACGCTCATCAGGGACTCAGGGATGCCATCGCAACTGTCTTCGGTGGGGCCAGTTGGCAGCGGTGCCGCACCCACTTCATGACCAACCTGCTCACTCGGGTCCCCAGGAGCGCTCAGCCCTGGGTGGCCACCATGGTACGCACCATCTACCAGCAGCCGTCCCCTCAGGAGGTGCATGCCCAACTCGAGCGGGTGATTGCTCAGCTCCAGGACCCGTTCCCACAGGTCGCCTCTCGACTGGACGAGGCTGGACCCGACGTCCTGGCCTTCTCCAGCTTCCCACTCGCCCACTGGAAGAAGATCTGGTCCAACAACCCCCTGGAGCGTCTCAACAAGGAGATACGGCGCCGCACCGATGTGGTGGGCATCTTCCCTAACCGCCCAGCTGTCCGTCGCCTGGTCGGCGCCGTCCTAGCTGAGCAGCACGACGAGTGGGCCGTCGGCCGTCGATACATGACACAGGAGGTAACCACCTCCAACGAAGCTCTACCCAGAGCCGAACTCGCAGAGGCAGCGGCCTAGACGATATCAACAGGATGACGTACTCTTACACCACTCTATGGGACGTGACCCCCTAGTCAGTTCATTATAGGTTTAGTAGAGGTTATAACCTACGTTCCTCAACCTAGTGATGGGGTCCCTCTTGACCTTCTTCAGTATGTCCATCCCTAAGGAAGGAGGAGAAGAGAGCGAGTCGTGGTATCCGCTTGTAGAGTAGCAACGGTACGATACCTACCTGAACTCCAATTGAACCGTGCCGTCCCTATACACGTGAGCAGCCTTGACGATGGTCTGTAGGATTGCCTTCGCCTTCACGACATCCATGTCCCGGAAGTCCACAAGGAAGGAGCGTATCTTCACGGGTACCTCCCTCGCCTGGGCCTCTCGGTCACGCTGGGAGGAGATGCTGGCCTCCAACTCATCCCTACGGGCCTGCAAACCGGCCTGCTCCTGCCGGCGTACCTCGGCCCGCTTGGTGTACTCGGCCTCTGTGATGATCTCCCGGTCCAGGCGGTCCAGGTCGTTCAGCATCCCGGTCTCCAGCTCCTTGAGCCTGGTAGTCATCCTTGCAAGCTCCTGCTCCTGCCTGGCGTCGGTCTCGGTGTCCTGCACCTGGAGAAGCTCCCGCACTCTGTTGGGATCGTCATACCTGCCCAGGAACTCCAGGACAGCAGTCTCCAGGCGGTGGGTTACATGGCTATTGCTGTATGGGCATTTGGCCCAGGCGTCTTTGTGGTTACGGCAGTAATACTCAGCGTCTCTCTTCTCACCACGCATCCTGCTGGTTCCCACCAGCGACCCACCGCAGTGACCACACCGGGCGATGCCACCCAGCAAGAAGCTGGCGAGGTGCGTCCTGCCCCTGCGATGTTCGCTGCGAATAGCAAGGCGCTGTTGCAGACGTTCCCACTCATCCATGCTCAGAATGGCGGGGAACACTCCATCTACCATAACCACATCTGCTTGGGTACCCGACTTCTGAGTCCTGCCATATGCAAGGGCACCCCTCAGATTCGGGTTCTTCATGATGAACACCAGGGTGGCTGGGGAGAACGGCTTGCTTCCGAAAGCAGCCTTGCCCCTGTACCCCAGGCGGTTCAGTTCATTCGCAATGGCCATGTACCCCTTGTTCTCTTCTACGGAGAGGCGGTAGGCCAGGCGGATCGCCTCTGCCTCCTGTGGCTCCTGCTCCCAACGTACAGCATCTCCATCCTTGACCTGGCGATAACCAAATGGTGGTCTGCTCATGTGACGCCCCTTTGTAGCAGCTTTGAAGGAAGCAGCCTTAACTCTCTCGCTCGTACGCCGTGACTCTGCCCCGGCTATACCGGCACGCACCAGCAGAAGTAGTTCTTCCTTCAGGTCTTCGTTGGCTGACTCGACGGCGATGCCACGCTCTTCCAGCTCCCAGTATCGCCTTAGTATCTCTCTGGGGTTCCGCCCAAACCTGTCCAGGAATAGCACGACCACATGCCCAACGTCGTTCTCTACCACGTAACGGAGCATGGCCTGGTATTGAATGCGGTCATCACGGCGGCCGCTCTGGACGTCGGTGAAGGTGGCTATCGGGGTGAGACCGTTGATGGTACAGTATGCGCGGAAGGACGCCTCTTGAGTCTCAAGTGAGACGTGGCGTTCCCCCGCCTGGTTCAACGTGGAGACCCGTAAGTAACCCACGGCAGCGGGACTCTTGGCGGCAGTAGCGGTGCTCATTGGCACCTCCCGGCTCAGCTAGCGGGAGTGTAACACCATAACCGCCACATGTCAAGTGTATACAGGCTCACCACGAGCGGGAGAAACTGCCGCTCACCCTGAGCTTGTCGAAGGAAATGAGCGGGGCACAACCCTTCCTGTGGTAAAATTGGGAGGCTCAAATCCCTAGAGGCGTTCTGAAGGTGTCTTTCTGAATATGGTTGAACAGGTTCGCCAAAGTCGTATGATGATTTCAGTCATATGCGGTGGAGACCCTCCTCCAGAGAAGGCCATGCAGGCGGCCGCCCAGTGCAGCAAGGCCAACGCAAAATGAGCACCATTCACCGTATTCATGCCCGCGAAATCCTGGACTCCCGTGGGAATCCCACGGTTGAAGTCACCGTGCAACTGGACGATGGAGCAGTGGGCACGGCAGCGGTGCCATCTGGTGCGAGCACCGGGTCCCACGAGGCGGTGGAGCTGCGGGACGGCGACAAGGCGCGGTATGGCGGCAAGGGTGTACTGATGGCGGTGGAGAACGTCAACAACCGCATCGCCCTGGCCCTCACCGGCTTCGCACCCTACGACCAGGAGATGCTGGACCACCGGCTGATGGACCTGGACGGCACTCCCAACAAAGCCCACCTGGGTGCCAACGCCATCCTGGGCGTCTCGCTGGCCATAGCCCACGCCGCGGCCAGAAGCAAAAGCACTCCGTTGTACAGACACCTTGGTGAGGGTAAAAAACTGCCTGTGCCCATGTTCAACATCCTCAATGGCGGACGGCACGCCGCCAACTCCACGGACATCCAGGAGTTCATGGTAGTGCCCGCTGGCCTGCCCACCTTCCGAGAGGCGCTGCGCTGTGGCGCGGAGGTGTATCAGGTGCTTAAGGGCATTCTCCAGCAGAAGGGCCACGCAACCAACGTGGGCGACGAAGGCGGTTTCGCGCCGTCGCTGCCCTCCAACCTCGCTGCCCTGGAGGTTGTCCTAGCCGCCATCGAGGGGGCAGGATACCAGCCGGGCACCGACTGCTTCCTGGCCCTGGATGCCGCGGCCTCGGAGTTCTACAAAGACGGCTTCTACGTGCTGGAGCGGGAAGGAGCACGGCTGTCATCGGCGGAGATGGTGGACTTTTGGGCCCGGTGGGTGAATGATTACCCCATCATTAGCATAGAGGACGGCCTGGCGGAGGACGACTGGGAGAGGTGGAGCCTGCTGATGAAGCGCCTGGGCGATAAAGTCCAGATAGTCGGCGACGACCTGTACACCACGAATCCTGAGCGCATCCGGAGGGGCATTAAGTCCAGGACCAGCAACGCCCTGCTGGTCAAACTGAACCAGATAGGCACCGTGACCGAGACCCTGGAGGCCATACGCATGGCCAAGGAAGTTGGCTGGGCGACAGTCATAAGCCACCGCTCCGGCGAGACCGAGGACACTACCATCGCTGACTTGGCCGTGGCCACGGACGCCGGCCAGATCAAGAGTGGCGCTCCGGCCCGCAGCGAGCGTATGGCCAAGTACAACCGGCTGCTGCGCATTGAGGAGGAGCTAGGAGCCAGCGCCCACTATGCGGGGCGAGGCGCCTTCCCTGTATAAGGAAAAGCGGCGGCGGGTATAATAGTGGAGTGGTAGTCAAATAATTGCTGGCAGGTTTCTTTAGGAGAGGTCTGGGGAACCCTTTCTTGCAAGAAAGGGTTCCCCAGAAGCCCTTCCCAAAGAACCGAAAGAGGAGGCAACCATGGTTACTCGTATAGGCATCAACGGGTTTGGCAGAATAGGGCGGCAGGTGCTGCGGGCCATCATCCAGCGGCAACCGGACAAGCTCACAGTCGCTGCCGTCAACGACCTCACCGACGCCAAGACCAACGCCCATCTCTTCAAGTACGATAGCACCTACGGGCGCTATCCTGGCAAGGTGGAGGCTGCGGAGGACGCGCTGATCGTGGATGGCCAGGAGATCAGGGTCTTCGCCCAGCGCGAACCTGCGAAGATCCCGTGGGGCGAAGTGGGTGTAGACCTGGTCATTGAGTCCACGGGCATCTTCACCAACGCGGCTCAAGCCGCGGACCATCTCAAAGGAGGAGCCAAAAAGGTCATCATCTCCGCTCCCGCCACGGGCGAGGATATGACTATCGTCCTGGGCGTCAACGACAGCCACTACGACCCCAAGCAGCACAATATTCTCTCCAACGCCTCTTGCACCACCAACTGCGTGGCCACACTGGTCAAGGTACTCCATGACAGCTTCACCGTCACACGGGGCCTGATGACCACCGTCCACTCCTACACCAACGACCAGCGCATCCTGGACCAGGTCCACGGCGACCTGCGCCGCGCCCGCTCTGCGGCCATCAACATTATCCCCACCACCACCGGCGCGGCTAGGGCCTGCGGCATAGTCATTCCTGAGCTTCAGGGTAAGATCCACGGCATGGCCCTGCGTGTACCCACGGCAGCGGTCTCCATCACGGACTTCGTGGCCGACCTGGAGCGTGAGGTGACGGTAGAGGAGGTAAACGCAGCCTTCAATGAGGCTTCTCAGAACTCCCTCAAGAACATCTTGGAATACTGCGATGAGCCGCTGGTCAGCACAGACTTCATTGGCAACCCACATAGCGTCATTTTCGACTCCCTATCCACCATCGTCATGGATAAGCGGATGGTGAAGGTCCTGGGCTGGTACGATAACGAGTGGGGCTACTCATGCCGTACCGCTGACCTGGCTGCGTTCATGGCGGATAGAGGGATGTAGGGACCTCAAATGTGCCGTGAGGGCGGACCTGCGTGTGTCCCCCCTAGCATATGTCTGTGAAGGGCGTTGGTAGGGGCGCAAGGCCTTGCGCCCCTACTGAAGGGCAATGGCAATGGGGCGAAGAATCTGGTGGGGTGGAGATTTGCCCTTCCCGTCCAGATTCTTCGGTCGTCCACCTGCGGCGTCTCCCCCTCAGAATGACATAAAAAGAGAAGGCCCCTGGAAATATCCAAGGGCCTTCTCTTTGCAATCTTGGTAGCGGGGGCAGGACTCGAACCTGCGACCTTCGGGTTATGAGCCCGACGAGCTGCCACTGCTCCACCCCGCGACGATTGTGTATTCCTTCTCCCCTGGCGGGAGAAGGCCAGGATGAGGGAGATGCTTCACCCTCTCCCTTCAAGAGAGAGGGCATTATCTACTTCAAGGGAACATTGGGAAACTGCAAGGTTCTGTACGAGACTTAATGTGGGTCAAGCCCTCGGCCGATTAGTACCGCTAAGCTTAAACCCTTACAGGTCTTCCACTCGCGGCCTATCAAACAGGTAGTCTTCCTGTGGCCTTACTCCCGACCGGAGTCGGGATGGGAGATCTAATCTTGGAGTGGGCTTCGCGCTTAGATGCTTTCAGCGCTTATCTCGACCAGACGTGGCTACCCGGCACTGCTCCTGGCGGAACAACCGGCACACCAGAGGTCCGTCCCTCCCGGTCCTCTCGTACTAGGGAGAGCCCTCCTCAAATCTCCTGCGCCCACGACGGATAGAGACCGAACTGTCTCACGACGTTCTGAACCCAGCTCGCGTGCCGCTTTAACCGGCGAACAGCCGGACCCTTGGGACCTTCTTCAGCCCCAGGATGCGACGAGCCGACATCGAGGTGCCAAACCTTGCCGTCGATGTGAACTCTTGGGCAAGATCAGCCTGTTATCCCCGGGGTAGCTTTTATCCGATAAGCCACGGCCCTTCCACTCAGAACCGTAGGATCACTTTGCCCTGCTTTCGCACCTGCTCGACTTGTTGGTCTCGCAGTCAAGCCCCCTTATGCCAATGCACTCCACAGGCGATTTCCATCCGCCTTGAGGGGACCTTTGGGCGCCTCCGTTACATTTTGGGAGGCGACCGCCCCAGTCAAACTGCCCACCAGGCATTGTCCCCTGGCCTATCCAGGGTTAGGGCCAGAAAAAGAGAAGAGTGGTATTTCACCGTTGGCTCCACCCCGACTAGCGTCGGGGCTTCAAAGCCTCCCACCTATCCTACACATCCCTGTTTCCAGTCCAATGCCAAGCTGCAGTAAAGCTCCACGGGGTCTTTTTGTCCTGTCGCGGGTAGCCCGCATCTTCACGGGCAGTGCAACTTCGCCGAGTCTCTCGTTGAGACAGCGCTCAAGTCGTTAGGCCATTCGTGCGGGTCGGAACTTACCCGACAAGGGACTTCGCTACCTTAGGACCGTTATAGTTACGGCCGCCGTTCACCGGGGCTTCAGTTCAGGGCTTCGGTCTCTCTTGCGAGATTCCTAACTCCTCCCCTTAACCTACCGGCACTGGGCAGGCATCAGCCCCTATACTTAGGGTTTCCCCTTTGCAGAGACCTGTGTTTTTGTTAAACAGCCGCTTGAGCCAATTTGCTGAGACCCATCCAGGCTCCTCCCGGCTAGCGGGTATCACCTGTTGGGCACCCCTTATCCCGAAGTTACGGGGTCCTTTTGCCGAGTTCCTTAACGAGAGTTCTCTCGACCGCCTTGGGACGTTTATCCCTGCCTACCAGTGTCGGTTTACGGTACGGTCACCCATACCCCATAGCAACGAGGCTTTTCTAGACGGTATAGGATCAACGGAATCCCCCAGGGAGACCCTGAAGTTTCCTCCCCCCTCAACTCGTAGCGCCAGAGTGGATTTGCCTGCTCTGGCATGGCCTACAGGGTAGGACGCACCATGTCCAATGGGTGCGCTCCGCCTACCTTCCCGCGTTCTCCCTTTGCTTTAAGCGAGATACAGGTGGTGTAGGAATCTTGACCTACTGTCCATCGCCTGCGCCTTGCGGCCTCGGCTTAGGACCGACTAACCCTACGTCGAAGGACGTTGCGTAGGAAACCTTGGGCTTTCGGCGTGCCGAATTTTCATCGGCATATACGCTACTCATACCGGGATTCTCACTTCTGCGCGCTCCACCCCAATTTCCATCAGAGCTTCGCTGCACGCAGGACGCTCCCCTACCATCCCGACTCGCTTGCGCTCATCGGAATCCACGGCTTCGGCGGCAGGCTTGAGCCCCGTTATATTGTCGGCGCAGGACCCCTCGACCAGTGAGCTGTTACGCACTCTTCAAAGGATGGCTGCTTCTAAGCCAACCTCCTGGCTGTTTTAGCGGTCCTACTTCCTTGCACACTAAGCCTGCACTTGGGGGCCTTAGCCGGTGGTCTGGGCTGTTTCCCTCTCGACAACGGAGCTTATCCCCCGCTGTCTCACTCCTGGAGTGCGATCTTGTGGCATTCGTGGTTTGGTTGGGTTTGGTAAGCTCACGCCCCCTAGCCCATCCAGTGCCCTACCTCCGCAAGTCAACTCCAAGGCTGCACCTAAATGCATTTCGGGGAGAACCAGCTATCTCTGGGTTCGTTTGGCATTTCACCGCTACCCACAGCTCATCCCGAATTTTTGTACTAATAATGGGTTCGGGCCTCCACCCCGATATTATCGGGGCTTCACCCTGGCCATGGGTAGATCACCCAGTTTCGGGTCTACCAGACGCAACTAATCGCCCTATTCGGACTCGCTTTCGCTACGGCTCCTCTGCTGAGCAGATTAACCTTGCTACGCCTGAGTAACTCCCCGGTTCATTCTTCAATAGGCACGCCGTCATCCCGATTTACATCGGGACTCCGACGGGTTGTAGGCTCACGGTTTCAGGTCTATTTCACTCCCCTTCCGGGGTGCTTTTCACCTTTCCCTCACGGTACTAGTTCGCTATCGGTCGCCAAGGGTATTTAGCCTTGGAGGGTGGTCCCCCCAGATTCCCGCAAGATTTCACGTGTCCCGCGGTACTTAAGAACATCATCGGGAGCCTTCTCTCTTTCGCCTACGGGATTCTCACCCTCTACGATGGCCCGTTCCAGAGACCTTCAGCTAGAGAAAAGGTTTCTTACTCCCTGTCCCGACTGGGGTCGGAACTGATGAGTCTTGCAACCCCTGAAAGACATGGGCCCCCAGGCCGTGAAGCCTCTCAGGTTTAGGCTGTTCCCCGTTCGTTCGCCACTACTAAGGGAATCTCGGTTGATTTATTTTCCTCGAGGTACTGAGATGTTTCAGTTCCCCCACTTACCCCCCCTGGCTTAAGGGTTCGGCCAGGGGTCATCGACATTGGTCGAAGGGGTTTCCCCATTCGGGCATCCCCGGCTACGCCAGCTAGGCGGCTCACCGAGGCTTATCGCAGTCTTGCTACGCCCTTCTTCGGCCCTTGGCGCCAAGGCATCCACCGTGAGCCCTTAGTAGCTTGACCCACACTAAGGCTCGGACAGAACCTTTGCACTATTTCCCCAAATATTCCCTTGTTAAAGTACAAGAAGCGGCGGCCAGGTTTCCCAGGCCGCCGCCTTGGATATCACTGGCCATACTCCTAAGTTCAGGTCTGGAAGTTCACCAACAGCACTCTCCTTATAACCTGCTCCCGTACTATACCAAGGCAGCCCAGGCTAGTCAAGGGGTATACCACCAATCATCCGTCCCATTTGTCATGCAACGGCTGGACGAATGAGGGTGTACAGCTCATTTGGTCCGACCCTTCGGCTTACCCTTCACGGAGTTTATACTGAGGAATGAAGGGTTCGAGTGTCCAGATTCCATGCGGGACTCTCGAGCTTCGGTCGGAGTTCGCCATGAGCCGGTGCTTTGAAACCCCCCGACTTAGGTCGGGGGTTAACTAAACCTAAACCTGGCACATTACTGCCAGGACAAGCCACCACTACTCACAAGCCAACAATACCGCGAGCCCATTTCCTTGACCCCGCCTTGGCACCTCCCTATAATGCCATCGGGTAGCCATGTTTTCCACTCCACGCCACCAGTCGTACCCTTGATCCCAGACCAACTGCCTGAAGAACGGGAGCGAATGAATAGGAGGGCATATGACCTCTCAGCCAGGAATCCTAAGTCCCGAAACGCTCATCCAGGAGTTCAAGAAGAACGGCGTGACCCACGTGGTAACTCTGCCAGATAGCGAGACCAACTACCTGTACGAGCAGATGGTGGCCGAGCCCAGCCTGGACGTTGTGCCCGTGGCCCGCGAGGGCGAGAGCATGGCCATAGCCGCCGGCCTCATAGTAGGCGGCAAGGTCCCGGTATGCCTCATCCAGAACACGGGCATGTTTGAGTCCGGCGACTCCCTCCGCGGCATGGCGCTGGACCTTAACCTGCCCATGGTGCTGGTAGTCGGCTACAGGGGCTGGACCCGCCACGGCGCAACCCCAGACTCGGCGGCACGGTACACGGAGCCATACCTTCACGCCTGGGGCATCAGCTACTACTTGGTGGAGTATGACGCGGACGCACCGCGCATCTCCGCCGCCTTTCAGGAGGCCATAGCCACCAACCGCCCCGTGGCGGTGCTTGTTGGCGACGAGTACCACGGCTTTAACCGGCCAGCGGAGCCGGCCAAAGGGACAACTTAGCCCTCTGCGTTAGAAACTTGTTGTGACTTGGAAAAGGGGGAGGCGATGATCCAACAGCGTGACATGATGGCGGTGCTGGAAAAATACCGTGGGAATGCCGTAGTGATTCCAACGATGATGGGCAGCCCGCCATGGATGGAAACCAGCCACCTGCCAGAGCGTGACGTGTCCATTAGCGGGGCCATGGGGAAAGCCTCATCCTTTGCGCTTGGTGTGGCCCTGGCCAGGCCCGACGTCAAAGTCATCGTCATGGATGGCGACGGCAGTCTGGAGATGAACCTGGGGACGATGGCTACCATCGCAGGGAAGCACCCTGAGAACCTGTACCATTTCGTCATCCAAAACGGAGTGTATGCAATGACGGGTGGACAGCCCGTTCCAGCCGCGGACATCATCTCGTTTGCCCAGATGGCCCTGGGAGCAGGTTACACTGCAGCCTACCAGTTCGACGAGTTGGAGGAGTTCAGCCTCCATATCCAGGACATACTGAAGCAAAAGGGGCCTGTATTCGTGACAGTCAAGACGGTCCCCGAAGTGGAGAACGAGCCTATGGGCCGCAGGCCACGGCGTGGTGGCCCCCCCCTGCTGGTAGCCCTGAGGGAACTGCGGGACTCCCTGAAAGCAAAGTAGCATGCCAGCATTGGTAGTGTTCAAACCATGATTACGTCGTTAGAAGCAGTCAAAGCCATTCATGCCCACCGGCAGCAGGCCCTGGTGGTGGCCACCATGACCGCCCGCGAGGAGTGGGACGCCATTTCCCAGGACCGCTCCCTGGACTTTCCACTGGCTGGCTGCATGGGCAAGGCCTCCTCCTTTGGCCTGGGTCTAGCCCTGGCGCAGCCGAAGCGGAAGGTGCTGGTGATTGACGGCGACGGCAGTCTGCTGATGAACCTGGGGTCTCTGGCAACGGTGGCCAACAAGTCGCCCGTCAACTACTACCATTTCGTATTTGAAGACGGCGTTTACACCACCACGGGTGGCCAGCCCATACCAGCGCAGAACAAGGTCTCTTTCGCCGCCATGGCTAGAGCCGCAGGGTACGCCGCAGCCTACGAGTTCGACAACCTGGAGGAGCTTGTTACCGAGGTGGAAGGCATCATTCAACAGCAAGGCCCCGTGCTGGTCTGCCTAAAGGTGCGGCACGGTGAGGTCCCCGAATCTGCGCCGCGCACCATCCAACAAGCCGTCAAAGAGCTGCGAGAGCTGCTGGCCAGGGCCTGATGGCGCCGGCCAACGTCAACTCTATTCAGCTACACCTCACTTGGAATGCTTCGGCCAGAGGTCGAAGAAGATTCTTTCGCCAAAGGCTTTGTTGGCGACGTGGCCCCGTCCTAAAACCCCGGCGGCGAATCCACCGGCGTCACCCATCCTTCCAAACGCTGGCCTCGGCGCAGCGCCGCAAACCTCATATCCTTACCAACGCTTTCCCCAGTCAGCAGCCGGTGGATATGGTCTATTGTGGAAGTCGGCTGGCCGTCCAACTGAATGAGGAGGTCGCCCTGCTGGATGCCCGCCTTCTCCGCAGGGCCGCCCGACGCCACTGCGGATATGAGTACGCCGCTCTGCTGGCCGTCCATCCCCCCGCCGAGCTGCCCCTGCCCGTTGGCCGTCATCAAGCGCACCGTCTGGGCGGCGATGCCCAGGTATCCGCGGGAGACGTGTCCCTGCTTTATCAGAGCGGCGCTCACCCACTTGGCAGTGTTGATTGGCACGGCGAAGCATATCCCCTGGGCATGCTGGATGATGGCGGTGTTCATTCCTATGACCTGTCCCAGGGAGTTGACCAGCGGCCCGCCGCTGCTTCCGGGGTTCAACGCCGCATCCGTCTGAATGACGTTGTCTATCAACCGCCCAGTTTGGCTGCGCAAGGATCTTCCAAGGGCGCTCACAACGCCTGTGGTGACAGTGGCCTGAAGTCCGAACGGGTTGCCAATGGCTATGACCAGCTCCCCTACCCGCAAAGCATCGGAATCTCCCAGTTCAAGCATTGGAAGGCCCGACGCGCCCACCCGCAATACAGCGATGTCGGTATCCGGGTCATCGCCCACCAACTCTGCCTGATAGGTAGTGCCGTTGGGAAAGGCCACGTCCAGGTGCGATGTCCCATGAGCAACGTGGCTGTTGGTCAGGACAAAGCCATAGGGAGCAATAACGAAGCCCGAAGCCGAGCCCTGGGACTGCCTAGGTTGATGGCCCCTGCGGCTCGGAGACTCCGGGCGCTGGAAGTTGATGCTTACCACACCAGAACCGACCTTCTCCGCCAGGTCCCCTAGCGCCTGCGAGTAGGCCCGTAGGACCTCTCTTCCTCCCTGTAACGCCATGCTCCCTGTTCCCCCCGGGGCAGTCTATCGCTGTCCCGTGCCCAGCCTTACCGTTACCTTCCTGTTCTGGCCTTCACCTGTGCTCTCCGTGGTAACGTAATGGTGATTGGCCAAAGCCATGTGAATAATTCTTCGTTCTGACGCAGGCATAGGCTCCAACGTAACGGGCCGGCCGCTGGTGACTACCCGCTCGGCTACGCGGCTGGCCAGGGTTTGGAGAGCCTGGCTACGCCGCTCCTTGTATTGCTCCACGTCTATGAGCACAACGGGATGTCCACGGCTCGTCTGGTTGAGGACCAGATTTACCACGAACTGGAATGCGTTAAGGGTCTCGCCCCGCTTGCCTATAAGCAGGCCAGAGTCCTCGCCATCAATGTCAATTGTAGGACCAACCTCTTCGTCGCCAGGGGTACGGATGGTCGTCAGAGCGGATACCCCCAGGTGGGAAAGGACTCTGTTTACCGCCTCTATGGCCTGGGAGGCCAGGCTCCCGGAAGCCGCGAGACGCGTTACCCGAACCCTGGCATCCTCACCGCCTATTCCAAAGAATCCAGGGCGGCCCTGGCTAATTACCTCGATGGCGACCTCCTCGCGCTCGGCGTCGAGCTCCTTTAGGGCGAGCTCGATTGCTTCCTCGACGTTCTTGGCGCCCATCTCCATTCTTTCCATCGCTCACTGTCTCCTCGTTCTGAGTAGAATCGGTGTCACCTTGGGCCTCTCCTGCGCCCACGCCCACCGCCGCGGGCGCAGGCCTCGCGCCGGATGGTTTGAGGCCTGCCCAACCCGTTACAAAGTACTGTATAACTATGCCAATAAGGTTGGATACGAACCAGTAGAGCGGCAATCCGCTGGGCAGGGTAATGGTGAAGAAACCAAACATGAAAGGCATCATCCAAAGCATCATCTGGTTGGTTGACTTCTGGCGCGGGTCCGCGGACACTGGCGTGCTCATCTTCTGCATGACCCACATGGACGCGCCCACCAGCACAGCCATGGGATACCCGCCCGGCAACGTCAGGTCCATCCATAGAAATCTGCTATTCAAGGGTACAACCTCGTGTACCAGAGGTATCCAGGAGTAGAGATGGATGGCAAGGCCCGCCAGAGATTCCGGGTTGGTAGGGAGCACCTGGACTATGGCCAGATAGAGGCCAATCCATATGGGCATCTGGATCACCATTGGCCCCAGGCACCCTATGGGGTTCACTCCCATTTCCTTGTAGAGGCGCATGGTCTCCTGGGAAAGTCGCGCCTTATCCTTGGCGTACCGTTTCTGGAGGGCCTGAATCCTGGGCTGCACCTCCGACATCTTTTTGGTGGAGCGTATCTGTCGCAAGGTCAGAGGCAGTGTGGCCAAGCGTATGAAGATAGTGAAGATAATGATGGTTATGCCGAAGTTACGGCCGGTCGATGCATACAGCATCACCAGCCCGTTCAGCATAGGGTCGAATATCAGTCCGTTCCAGAGCAGCGAGATGAGTTCCATAAGTCCTAACCTGGCTTTAGCGGAGTGATGAAAAACTCCTTCGACCATTCCATCCGACTTTGTCCCGACAGGTCGGGACTCTGTACGCCTCTTTCTGGCAATCTGCTAGCCATCTATTTCGGTACTGATCTCCCATATGGTGCTCACCTCTACCTGCCCCTGTCTACCTATCACCTGCAATGCCCAGACCCTATGGTCCATTGCATTGATGTAGACTACCCCATCCCTGGCCAGCAGAGGTGCTCTGACTTGCGCTTTCACATCGAAACTACTCACCTGCGCCCCATTGTTCGCGGAAAGAATGTATATTAGGCCGTCGTCCGAGGTGACAACTATGTAGTCACCTATCAGGACAGGGGCGGAGATAGTGGAGTCACCAATGCTAAACTCCCACAACTTGGCGCCGCTTTCGATATCCAGGGAGTATACTTTGCCATCCGTGGCTACGGCGTAAACACTCCTGCCATCCGTGATGGGAGTGCTCCAGAACCAGGCCTTCCCTTCACCAAAGCGCCACACCTCTTTGCCAGTGGTTGCGTTCACGGCGTAGAAGACACGATCGAAAGAGCCGAAGAACACCTTGCCACCCGCCACCAGGGGCGAGGTGACTACGGCTCCCCCTACCTCAACTGACCACTTGGGACTCCCATCAGCCATGGAGAGCGCATAGACGTAGTGGCCCAGGGAACCCACGTAAACGGTATCTCCTACAACCGTGGGGGTGGACCATACCATGCCTTCTGTTAGAAACTCCCACTCCAGGACGCCGCTATCTTTCCGCAGAGCCCTCACATTCTTGTCAGAGGAGCCAAAGATAACCAGGTTGTCTGCCACTGTGAGGCCACCTACAACGGGGCCAATATTTGTCTCATCAGGGGGGTACTGCCACCTCTTGTTGAGGTCCGACGCATCCAGGGCGTAGAGCTTTCCCTCGTAGTCTCCCACAAACAGAACGCCGTCGGCCAACGCCGGAGTACCATAGATTCCCTTCAGGGACTCCTCCTCATCAGCTGGGAATCTGACCCGCCACTCTCCTGTGGCCGCGCTTAGGGCAAGCATCTTGCCCTCGCGGGAGCCCAAATACACCGTCTCGTCGGAAACCAGGGGGGCTGCCCAGCCCGCCGTGGCGACGAAACTTCTACCTGTGCACCCTACGAGAAAAAGCGAGATTAAGGCCAGAAGTAAAAGAACTAACGCTGCTTTCATTGGCACCTGTGTACAAAAGGGAACTGCCTGAGTAACCGGCCATCCCCGCGTTCTTTCTAACAACAACGTTCCAGGATACTCTTTACCCTGCCGAACGGTTTTCCACAATAACCAGAGTGTCGGATTCTCCTGAGTTGCTGACCTGAGCACCAGCATGGGGAAGATGTTCCAGATCTGGGACAGGATCATATCCGGAACCGCCCAAAGGCCGGCAACGAGCTAGCCGCCGCAACGCCAGCCAGCCACCCCTCCTAACACCAAACCGCATAACAGTGTTATACGCATAGTTGGAGCAGCTTGGTGTGTAGCGACACGATCCAGGCCAGTATGGGGAAAGCACCCGCTGGTACAGCCGAATAAGACCAAGAACTGGCTTCTTCATTCAGATTCCTTCCTATCGTCGCACAGAACCCGCGCCCTCCGCAGCAGTTCGTATGCAGCCACCTGCACCTGATGGAAGTCCGCCTGGGCCGCTGGCCCTCGTGCAACGAACACCAGGTCCCAGCCATTCTGCAAATCTGCCTGACGCACGACTTCTCTTAGTCTTCGTTTCACACGGTTCCGTATCACGGCGTTGCCAACTCGCCTGCTAATGGAGAACCCTACCCGGCTGGTGGGCATCCCATTAGGTCTCGCCCTCAGCACTATCAACCAGTTGGCCCAACTCTTGCCTTCGCTCAGAAGAACCTGAAAGTCTGCCTTCTTCCTGAGCCGGCGGTCCTGGCCCCAGAGGTGGCGTATGGATGGGTGGGAGGCAGGTTGTACGGGACGCAGTAGACTATACCGTTAGCCGGGAACGGCCCTTGAAACGCCTTCGGCGTAGCACCTCACGCCCTCCTGCGGTCTGCATTCGGGAGCGAAAACCGTGCACACGCGCCCGACGGCGTCTGTTTGGCTGATAGGTTCGTTTAGGCATTTACGTAACTAGAATGGGCCAATGCAGCCATTATACGAAGCTGCCATCTGAGTGTCAAACCAGCCGGTGTTCCGGTCCGGGTATCCCATATGGACTCCAGAGAGATAGTAGCGGCAAAAGGGCGATAGGGGTAACATCCTGCTATGCCGCGCTCAGATAAAAAGATGAGAGTTGACCTGCTGCTGGTGGAACGCGGCCTGGCCGAGAGCCGGCAGCAGGCCCAGGCTCTCTTGATGGCTGGTGAGGTTACGGTGGACGGCCGCCTGGTGGACAAGGCGGGTGCCCTGGTAAACCCAGGCGCCGGAGTGGAGGTGGAGACGCCACCTCCCTATGTGGGTAGAGGCGGTGTCAAGCTGGCCCACGCCCTTCAGACCTTCGCGTTGAACGTAAACGGGGCGACAACGTTAGACGTAGGGGCCTCCACGGGCGGTTTCACCGATTGCCTCCTTCAGCACGGCGCGGCCCGAGTCTACGCTGTGGACGTGGGCTATGGCCAGCTACACATGCGTCTGCGACACGACTCCAGAGTCGTAGTGATGGAGCGGTTGAACGCACGATACCATTTTCAACTCCCTGTGGTGGTAGATCTGGCAACCGTGGACGTCTCCTTCATCTCGCTGACCAAGGTGCTGCCTTCCGCGGCGGAACACTTAAGGAGCGGAGGACATATCGTTGCCCTGGTAAAGCCGCAGTTTGAGGCGCTACGCCGCCAGGTGGGCAAAGGAGGAGTAATACGCGACCCAGCAATTCATGCGGAGGTGTTCGCCCGCTTGATTGTCTGGGCCACGCATAACCGATTCAGGCTGAGGGGACTTACGCCATCGCCCTTGCTGGGAGACGCCGGCAACAGGGAGTTCTTCCTGTTGCTGGAGACCTAGCTTTGCACCACAAATGCTAACGGCCCCCCTTCACCCTAGTTTGACCCTGCTTTCCACGGCGGGGTATAATAGTCGCGCAATTTGCCCCGGGGGTGATGTTTGACGCCAGTTGCAGAACCCCAAAAAAGGGCGGAGACGGGGGATGACGATTCACTCCACGAGGCTTGTGGCGTCATTGGCGTATATGCGCCTGGGCAAAGCGTAGCCCAGATCGCCTTCTACGGCCTGTACGCTCTGCAGCACCGCGGCCAGGAGAGCGCGGGCATCGCCACTGCCACGGGCAAACGCATTCACAACTACACATCAATGGGCCTTGTGTCCCAGGCGTTCCGCGAAAGTGACCTGGAGCGTCTGGAGGGTCATATCGCCATAGGCCACACCCGCTACTCCACCACTGGGTCCACCAGTATCCAGAACGCCCAGCCTATCATGGCTCGCAACGGCAGTACGGAGTTGGCTCTGGCCCATAACGGCAACGTCATCAACGCCCAGGAACTCCGAGCGGAGTTGAGCGAGATGGGCTGCAGTTTCACGTCCACCACCGATTCGGAGGTCCTGGCATACCTGCTGGCCTACGCGCCCAGCGAGGAGTGGCCCGAAAAGGTCAGCTACATGATGCGCCGGGCTCAGGGAGCCTACTCCCTGGCCGTCTTGACACAGGATACCCTTGTAGGCATTCGCGACCCCTATGGCGTGCGACCCCTATGCCTGGGCAAGCTAGATGGCGGTTGGGTCATAGCCTCGGAGAGTTGTGCCCTGGACCACCTGGGTGCCCAGTACCTGCGCGATGTGGACCCGGGGGAGACGGTCATAATAGACAAGAGAGGCCTCACATCCGTGCCATACCAGGGCGAGCTGCCTCCACCGGCTCCATGTGTTTTCGAGTATATCTATTTCGCCCGCCCGGATAGCCTGCTGGGAGGCAAGCTGACCTACCTGTCGCGGGTGGCTATGGGCAAGCAACTCGCCCGGGAGCACCCGGTCGAGGCAGACATCGTCATTGGCATTCCCGATTCCGCCACCGCCGCCGCCGTGGGCTTCGCCCAGGAGTCCGGCATTCCTTACACCGACGGTCTGGTGAGGAACCGGTACGTGGGCCGCACCTTCATAGAGCCAGACCAGCGGTTCCGTGAGTTGGGCGTCCGAATGAAGTTCAACCCTCTGCCTGAGGTTATCGGCGGCAAACGAGTGGTGATTGTGGACGACAGCATAGTACGCGGCACCACAACTCCCCAAGTGGTGGGCATGGTGCGTAGGGTCGGCGCTACGGAAATACATATGCGCGTATGCGCGCCTCCCATCCGGCATCCTTGTCATTTCGGCGTGGACTTGGCCACCAGGCGGGAGCTTATCGCCGCCAACATGACGGTTGAAGAGATACGCCAGTTCATAGGCGCAGACAGTCTTGGCTACCTGAGCATGGACGGGCTGATGAAATCCGTAGGGGTCAATGGCAACACCTTCTGCGCCGCCTGCTTTACCGGCAAGTACCCCATCCCCGTCCAACTGGAAATGGACAAGCTGGCCCTGGAGCGTCCGTAAAAGCTATCTCTTTCCCATGTCGGGAGTGCCACACCATCCTTGAATCAGGGTGCAGGGGGCGAAACCCCCGCTGGGGGTCTGGGGGTATCCCTCAGATCCTTTTTCTTCCCTCCTTCTCCCTTGTAGGGAGAGGGGGCTCAGGGGGTGATGGTCAGAAATGTCTATAAAAGCCTACCGCGCCGCCGGTGTTGACCTGGACGCTGCGGCTCATGTCAAGGAACTGTTCAAGCCCCACGTGCGCTCCACCTTTGGCCCCCAGGTGCTGGGCGACATAGGCTTCTTCGGCGGGCTCTTCCACCTCCAGGGGTACCGCGATCCAGTGTTGGTGGCGACTACCGATGGTGTTGGCACCAAGGTGAAGCTGGCCCTCTGGATGGACCGGTTCGACACCCTGGGACACGACGTGGTGAACCAGAGCGTGAACGATATCCTGGCCACCGGTGCCCGGCCACTGTTCTTCCTGGACTACATCGCCGTGGAGACGCTGGTGCCCCACCAGGTGGAGGCCATAGTGAAGAGCATAGCCGAGGCGTGCCGGCATGTGGGATGCGCGCTCCTTGGCGGCGAAACGGCCCAGATGCGCGGCGTCTACCTGCCTGGACACTTTGATCTGGCGGGTTTCATGGTGGGAGCGGCGGAGCGGGATGCCCTGCTGGACCCTTCCACTGTCCAGGAGGGCGATGCACTTCTGGCATTGCCATCCAGCGGACTCCACACCAACGGCTACTCCCTGGTGCGTGCCGTCTTTGGCCTGGAAGACGACCCATCGCCACTGAAGGCGCACCGCCCAGAGTTGGGCCGCACCCTGGGTGAGGCGCTGCTGGAGCCGCACCTGGCCTACTGGCCGTTGCTGGAGCCAGTCCTGCCCCTGGTAAAGTCCATGGCCCACATCACCGGAGGCGGCCTGGCGGACAATGTGGCCAGGGCCATGCCGCAGGGGTTGGCGGGCCACATAGACCGCGACTCCTGGGAGGTGCCGGCGATATTCCGTATAGTCCAGGAGCGTGGGAAGATACCAGACCAGGAGATGGAGCGCGTGTTCAACATGGGTGTGGGAATGGTGCTGGTGTGCGACCCGGAGCGCGTCGCGGAGGTGCGCCGACTGCTGCCGGAGGCGTGGGTGTTGGGAGAGGTGGAGGGGAGGAACCAATAACTAACGTCACTTGTTATGTCATTCTGAGCGAAGCGAAGAATCTAAGACGTTATGGTCGCTTCGGCATATGCTTTAGATTCTTCGCAGCTTCGCTTCTCAGAATGACAGGAATGATCAGAGTTATATCTATATGGTTAGCAATATAGACCATGAGAGGCAGGAGTTCTCGCTATGAAAGCACTAATTAGCGTCTATGACAAAACCGGCGTGGTGGATTTCGCGCGAGGCCTGGTGGGCCTGGGCTACGAGCTTGTAAGCACCGGCGGCACCTATACTGAGCTGGCCAGCGCCACTCTGCCCGTGCAGCAGGTGGCCGACCTCACGGGCTTCCCGGAGATCATGGGCGGCCGAGTCAAGACACTCCATCCTAAAATCCACGGAGGCATCCTGGCCCGCCGTGGACACGCCGACGACCTGGCACAAATGAAGGAGCACGGCATCGCCAGCATTGACCTGGTGGCTGGCAACCTATACCCCTTCCAGGAGACCATCCAGAAGCCCGGCGTCACCCTGGAAGATGCCCTGGAAAACATTGACATTGGAGGTCCAAGTTTCATCCGGGCCGCAGCCAAGAACTTCCCACATGTGGTGGTCGTGGTGGACCCAGCGGACTATCCTTGGGTGGTTGAACGGCTAGGCTCCGGCTCCCTGAGCCTTGAGGAGCGCAGGGCCCTGGCAACCAAGGCCTTCCAGCACGTGGCCTTCTACGATACCATTATCGCCCGATACCTGCGGGGTGACGACAAGGCTCAGGCCTTCCCACAGGAGTTGACCCTGGCCTACCAGCGTGTGCAAGAGCTTCGCTATGGCGAGAACCCCCATCAGAAAGGGGTGTTCTATGCCGAGCCCCTGGCTGCCTACTCCAACCTTTCCTTGGGCACCCGGGTCCTGGGACAAGACCTCTCCCTCTGCAACGTCTACGACATGTCCGCCGCCCTGGAGACGGCACGGGAATTCCTGGACCGCCCGGCAGCGGTGGTCATCAAGCACGCCACGCCCAGCGGCTTTGCCTTCGGCGCTACGCCAGCCGAGGCCCTGGAAAAGGCCATCCACGCCGACGCTACCTCAGCTTTTGGCGGCATCATAGGCCTTAACCGGCCTATGGACGTGGAGACGGCCCAGGTAGTGGCTAGGTTCAGGGAGCAGGAGTCTTCCAACATCGATGCGATAGTGGCCCCAGGGGCTGATCAGGAAGCGGTGGCCATCCTGCGGAGCACCCGGCGGCGGATGATCCTGTACACCGTTCCCTCTATGGAGCCTCTGCCTCTTGCTAGCATGAATTACAAGCAGGTCCCCGGCGGCCTCCTATACCAGGAGGCCAACGTCCGCCCGTTGGATACGTCAGCCTGGAAGGTGGTTAGCCAGAAACCCGCTTCGCCAGAGCAGCTCAGGGCGATGCAGGAAGCCTGGCTGCTGCTGCGGCGTATCCGCTCCAACACCATCCTGGTCTGGGACGGGGCAGGCGGTGTGACACTGGGGATCGGGAGCGGTCAGGTGAGCCGGGTGGGGGCAGCCAAGCTCGCATTGGAGCAGGCAGGAGATAGGGCGAAAGGGAAGGTCCTGGCTTCGGACAGCTTCTTCCCCTTCCAGGATACGGTGGAGTTGGCCGCTCAGTACGGCATTGAAGCGATTGTCCAGCAGGGTGGTTCGATCAACGACAAGGCATCCGTAGACGCCGCGGACGCCGCGGGCATGGTGATGGTGCTTACCGGCGAGAGGGCCTTCTGGCACTAGGGCGAGAACAGGGAACTCCTGTACGCTTTCTCCATTACATATCTGATTGACAAGGTGCCCCTTCAAAGGTATGCTCCGCCTGTCGGTTGTTCCGCGCCTTCAAAACCCGTGCGCGGCGGAAAGGGCCAGAATTGGTAAGGAGGAGACCATGCCTAGCTATCTCTCCCTGTTGAACTGGACAGAGCAGGGCGTTCGCAACATTAAGGACAGCCACGAGCGGCTAGACGCAGCCAAACAGGCCGCCAGAGACGCCGGTGGAAGGATTGTCTTCTTCTATATGACCATGGGACAGTACGACCTGGCCGTCTTGACAGAGTTCCCCGACGATGAGGTTGCGGCCAAGTTCCTGCTCTCCATCGGCGGTCTGGGGAATGTGCGCTCTACAACCATGAAGGCGTTCACCGAAGCAGAGTACAGGAGCATCATCGGCGCCCCTCCATTGCCCCCCCGTGATATGGGTGCGCGTTAGCAAGTGGCCAAAGGTACACTCGTAGTCAGTTGCCCCGCTCATGTGGTTCTACAAGCTCACCATGAGCGGGGTAGGTTCAGTTTGCGTCGCACGGGGAGAGCCAGCTTCTTGGCTGATCCTTCACCAAGTTCACACTCCTTGTAAGCATACGGAGGTAGATTGGCATGACACAACCGCTAACTCTTGACCCACAGAAAACCGCGATCATCGTCCTGGAGTACCAGAACCGGGTGGTGGCCAGCGTGGTACAAGACCCTCCGGGACTCACCCACAGGGCCGCTCAGGTGCTCCAGGCTGCTCGCAATGCCAAGATACCGGTTATCTACATGAGGCACATCCGTTCCGGTGGTGATCCCACCTCTCCCGACGCTCAGGTGCACCCAGACGTGGCTCCGGCTCCAGACGAGCAAATGTTTGTCAAGTCCAAGCCGGGGGCCTTTTCCACTACCGGCCTGGACGTGGCGCTCCGTGAGAAAGGTGTGGATACACTGGTGTTGCTTGGGACCTACACCAGCGGGTGCGTCCTCTCCACCGTGCGGGCGGCCGCCGACATCAACTACAAGCTGGTCGTGGTCGGGGATGCCTGCGCCGACCGGAATGCTGAGGTGCACCAGTTCCTGGTGGATAGGATATTCCCGTGGCAGTGCACCGTCATAACGGCCCAGGAGTTCCAAAAAGTGCCGGGAGTGGCGTAGCCACTTAGCGTGGCGTCCAGTGCCGGCCAGCATTGACATAATCATCCCCGTCCTAAACGAGGAGCGTGACCTGCCCCGCTGCGTCACCACCCTGCGACAGTTCATGGCAGACTCCATCCCCAACCCCTGGCGCATCGTCATAGCCGACAACGGCTCCGACGATGCGACTCCGGAGGTGTCGCGCCGTCTGATGCAGGAGTACTCCGAGGTAGGCTATATCCGGCTGGAGCAGCGTGGCCGCGGGAGAGCGTTGCGAAGGGCATGGCTGGAGAGCCAGGCAGACCTGGTCAGCTACATGGACGTGGACCTGTCCACGGACCTGAAAGCATTCCCGTCCATGATCCAGGCGCTGGAGGCGGGATACGACCTGGCGGTGGGGTCGCGGCTGGCCCGGGGAGCCACGGTGCACCGCCGGATGCTCAAGCGAGAGATCACATCTCGCGGCTACAACCTGCTCATCAAGGGCATGTTCTTCACGAAGTTCAGCGACGCCCAGTGCGGGTTCAAGGCCATGACCCGTGCCGCGGCCCAGGCGCTGCTGCCCCACGTCAAGGACACAGGCTGGTTCTTCGATAGCGAGTTGCTGATTATCGCGGAGAAGCGTGGCTTCCGCATCAAGGACGTGCCCGTGACCTGGACCGACGACCCGGACACCCGAGTCAAGGTGGTGCGGACGGCGATGAGGGACGTGCAAGGACTGCTGCGGCTGCGCTTTGGCGGGTTGCCGCGGGTGGCCCGCCCACCGCAGGGTTGAGATTGTTGGTGGCGATTATCCTTTGAAGTCACGTAGGTCAGGGTAATTCTGGGGATCCAATTTCATTCTGAGCGAAGCGAAGAATCTTGTCAGCCTTTATGGTGGCCCCTCTATAGTAGTTGGGGCATGCAGCTAGTAGGCATACAAGATTCTTCGGTCACTTCGTTCCCTCAGAATGACATGGCTGGGCCTACGTGTTTTGGCGGAATAATCACCTTCTTGTTACCCTTCTCTGCAAAACGTCACCTCCACCACTTCCTGCGTCTCCGGCGTCACCCTGGCCCAGTGGGCAATGCGCCATCCCACAACCCACGCTATCCCTTTCTCGGTCACTACCAGGGGCACACCCCCACGCCATGCCTGCGGTATGTGCGCATCAATCATGAAATCCTTCAACTTCTTTGACCCCTCTATGCCCAGGGGCTGGAACCATTCGCCAGGCTTGCGTGTGCGCACCAAGGCCTTGTTGCCAACGGCGTTGTAGCTGAGGTAGGCACGAAACGGGTCGTCGCCAAGCTGGTCTAGGGCAACATCAGATGCGGCAACCCTTCGCAGGAAGATGCGCCAGCCTTTGGCACAGACCTCTCCGATTGCGACAGGCAGATCCATAGGCTCCAATTCGGGCCACGCAGAGATCGGTGCCTTCCGGCTGATCCACAGCTCCTGATCCGAGGTAAAGAAGCGCAGGCCGTGGCCCAAGGAAACGGCACGGCCAGCCCCCTGCTCCGATAGCCGGCGCATGTCTTCAATCTGGGCCAGGTTCATGTCCTGAGCCTCGCCAGCCACCTCCGCGTACGCCCGCTGAAGCGTGTGGGTCTGAAGGGACGGGTGCAATTCGTTGAAAGCGTGGCGGTATAGTCGTATGCCCCACGGCTCCCGGGTAGCAATGGACGACCAGGCCACCTGCACCTGCTGGTCTATGTACGCCACGTCCCGGGCCACCGTGCCTGCCAGACGAACTAGGGCCTGGGCTACCGACGGGTTGTACCCTCGTAGTCGAGGCATCAGGCTATGGCGAATGCGGTTACGGGTGAACCTCTCCTCCAGGTTGGACGAGTCGTACCTAGGAACCAGACCGTGGCTGGCGCAGTACACCTCGGTCTCCTGGCGTGTAACCCCTAATAGTGGCCGGACCAGGACCGCCTCTGAGTCACCATCGCGGCTGCGCCAGCGAGATAAGGGCAGCATCCCCCGCAGCCCTCGAATCCCAGTGCCCCGTAGCAGATGGAGCAGCACAGTTTCCGCCTGGTCGTCGGCGGTATGGCCCAACGCTACGGCCGAGGCCCCCACCATCCTGGCCACCCGAGCCAGGAAGTCGTAGCGGGCTTGGCGGGCCGCCGCCTCCCAGGAGAGGCCGTACCTGGCACGGAGCGCCGCCACGTCTGCTTTCTCCGTAGCGACTGGCACACCCAGGCGGTTACACACCCCCTGAACATGCCTGGCATCCTCGTCGCTCTCCTGTCCACGCAGACCGTGGTCCAGGTGCGCTGCGTGGATATGGAAAACATTCCTTTGGGCCACTTCGTGCAGGAGGCCAAGAAGGGCAAGGGAGTCTGGCCCTCCGGAGACCGCGACCACCAGAATGGAGCCTGGAAGCCGAATCACGCCAGTGGCTTTGATGGCCTCTTCCACGCGGTCAAGCAATGACATGGGTCTACTCAGAGACATTTCTTGTAGCTATCCCAAAAACCCTCTCCCTTGATGGGAGAGGGCGAGGGTGAGGGTGGAACACCCCTCATCCTAACCTCCTCCCGCAAGGGGAGAAGGGACTGTTGTTCGAAGGCCCGTGTACTTAGGCCATTTTGGGATGGGTTCCTGTAAGGGATCATTGGACGTTCCCAGGGGAAGACCTGGCGACCCTCGTCACCTTCACCTGCTCAATTTTCACTCCCCGCATTTCCACAATCTCCACGAGGAAGCCGTTGTGGTATAGGTGTTCCCCTTCCTCTGGTATATGCCCTAGGCGAGTGAGCAGGAACCCCGCAACTGTTTCGTAGCCGCCCTCCGGAATGCCCAGGGCCAGCCGGGTGTTGGCTTCCTCCACGGCCATGCCTGCGTCCACCTGATAGGTGCGGGAGTCAATGACCTGGAAATCCTCCTCCGTGCTCACTCCTTCCTCTCCCACACGGCCAACCACCTCCTCCAACATCTGCTTTAGCGTGGCCAGGCCAGCTACACCGCCATACTCGTCGGCTGCCATAACAAGCTGGTACCCTGTCCCTCTTAGCTCACGGAAGAGATCACCTATCAGCTTGGTCTCGGGCACAAAGTGGGCAGGCCTCAACAGTTGGGTCACGTCATCCTGAGGCCTCAACGTGCCAGCAGCTATGGCCTGAACCACGTCCTTCACGGACACCGTGCCCAAGACATTGTCCATACTCCCTTCGTACACAGGGAACCGCGTATGAGAGTGCTGCTGGTAGAGATGAAGAAACTCCTCCAGAGTAACACCCTTCTCCAGACTCACCATCTCTGTGCGGGGTGTCATTACTTCCCTAAGCTGGCGGTCTCCGAAAAGGAAGACCTGCTCAAGCATCTCTGCCTCGGAGTGTTCCACGGCTCCAGCCTCGCGGCCCGCGTAAATGAGGGCACGAATCTCCTCTTCGGCCACCATCGCAGCGCCCGATACTCCAAACACCCGTCCGACACCCCGGGCCAGCCTCTCTAGAGCCCAGACCGCTGGGAAAAGGGCCATCTCGGAGACCTGGAGGGGCCCAACGACGGCCACGGCGAAGCGAGTGGAGTTCTTTGCCGCTATGGTCTTGGGTATAGTCTCGGCGAATATAAGAAGCACCAGAGTAACCACCACCGTGGCGACGATTACCGCGACGTTCGGGCTGAAGTAGGAAGCTGCTAGGGCTGTGCCCAACACCGCAGCCGTGGTATTGGCCAGGTTGTTTCCTGTGAGGACAGTGGGAAGCAGCTTCTCCGGCTGGCCTGCGATCCTGGCCACCCGGTCGGCACGTTTGCCGCCACGCCTGGTTAGCTGGGCCAGGCTTCCGCGCTGAAGGGAAAGGAAGGCCGCTTCGGAGCCGGAGAAGAAGGCCGAAAGCAGTAGCGCCACCACCAGGAGTATTAGCCAGACAACAGTGCTTCCTTCCATGTTTACCTCCCTAATTAACACAAAGAACCCCCATGTTCCTGAGGGGGTTCTTTGTCTTTTACATTATAGTTGTTGCCAGGAGTGTAAGTACGAACTGTTCGTTCCTCCACCGCGAAATATATCATTGGCGTTTGTAGCTGTCAAAAAAGCTCACGCTGCTGCTAGGGGAACGCTGCCATTGGCCTAGGAGTGGTAGAATAGCACCCGCCAGTTCAACAGAGTCCGATAGAATCCGAGCAAGCCGTGAGAACGTATACAATAATAGTAGGGATAACTGCAGCTATTGGGCATCCAGAGGGTGGCTATGTCCTACGATGAACTGTCGGACGAGCAGCTGGTCACCCTGGTGACCCAATGGGAAACTCAGGCCCTGGGTGCCCACGACCGCCATAGCAGGGCGGTTTACGGGTTTATCCTTTACATGTTGAGGGACCATGCCAGAGCAGAGGAGATAACCCAAGAGGTGTTCTTGAATCTTTGGCTCAAAGCTGGGACCTTCCGATCTGACAGGGGCAGCTTCCATGCCTGGCTCATGACTGTATCCCACCACCGTGTGGTGGACGAGCTACGACGCGACCGCCGCCAGCAGAACACCCTGGCCGAAGCAGGCCGGGACCTCCTGGTCAGCGGGATAATGCCCACGGATAGCCCAGAGGCGGGAGCTCAAAGGTCCGAGGAAAGCGCCGCAGTCCGCAGAGCGCTTGGCACCCTGCCACCAGAGCAAAAACAGGTGGTGGAGATGGCGTACTACCAAGGTTTCACTCAGTCCGAAATCGCCCACAGGTTGCATCAACCCCTGGGTACGGTTAAGACGCGCATAAGGCTGGCTATGCAAAAGCTGCGGGCCGCCCTGGCCATCTATCAGGAGTCAACGTGAGTTCCTCACACATAGAAGATCTGCTGCCCGCCTACGCCCTGGGCGCTCTGGAACCCGCCGAGCGCCAAGCGGTGGAGAAACACCTTGAGGAGTGCGCCTACTGCGCTCCATTGGCCATGGAACAAATGGAGACCGCCGCGGCGCTGGCTTCATTAGCGCCACCTGCAATTCCGCCTGCGCACCTCCGAAGCCGCATCCTGGCCAGGGAAAGGCCGGCGCGGGTCTCTTGGCGCGCTGTACATAGGCCCAGACGCTGGTGGAGCACCGCCGGGTACGCGGTGGCTGCCAGCATTGGTTTGCTCTTCCTGGGTGTCGTACCCATCACTCATACCGATGCCGCAAATCAATGATCGCCGTATCTACGGGCTTGGCCGCAATCCTGACGGGACGTACGGCACCTATGGTTGGTGGAGCGTTTTCTTGATTGACGGAGACCGTGTTACTCATGTTGATGACCTCCGCCAGAAAGTCCTGTTCGCAAATAATACAGAAACTAACCAGTTTGTCAGAGAGTTGGAATCGGCGGTATCCCGACGCAACAGGTAGAGTGCGGCAATTAGAGCCCGCGAATGAGGTGGACATCTTCGGTATGCGGGGAAAGCTGTAGGTTTGGCCAAGGCTTTGTCTGATGGCAAGTACGAATAGTTGCAACGTGAGATGCATTGAATTATTGTCGAAGGAGGACTTAACATGATCTCTCGCAAATTGCTATACACCCTCAGTTTTGCAGCAATCGCAGCGGTGGGTGTACTAATCCCCGCATTATTTGTAGGGTTCAGCGGCGGCAATCCCACACCTCTTGAGAGTTCGGGTGCTCAGGTCGACGGGCGCGTTCACTTAGTAGAATCTGATTTCGCTCCTTCGCTTCCCGAATCAGAGGCGAAAGCACAGGCAATAGACTTCTTGAGAGAACCCTGGGGCATCGACGAGCCAACGAAGTTGCCGATCCAAGTGGCAACTGGAGCATTCACTGGTCTCCGCGAAGACACTAACACGCAGACTTCAAACTTAGGAGTATGGGTCGTGGTTTTCCATGATTTCCCGGCAGTCGCTCGTGTTGCGCGCGGGGCGACATCCATTCCGACAGATCCCCGGGTAACTGTCATAGTCGACGACAACAGTGGCAACGTGATCTATTCCGCTCTATCATGGGCCCATGGCATCATGACGCCGATCCCCACGGGAACGGCAGTCCCTACCCGGACGCCGTTGCCGTCCGGTATTACAGGGGCTACGCCGATTCCCACAGGCGGCGGACAGCTTCATCCCCCGCAGTTGACAACAGTGGCACCGCAGCCCGCATCACCCGGTAGCCAGATAACCGTGACTGGGACGGGCGGGTATATCAAGATCACAGGTGGGTACAGCGAAGGCTCGAGGCAATTCCACCTGTATTTCGACGAACAGTTGATTGGGACCATCTCGTGCATGATGAATGCATGCAGAGCGACAGCTCGAATCCCGGAAGATGCAACCCCTGGTGAACACAAGCTTTCTGCTGAGGGCGGCTCCTCAATAACCGTGACCGTCGAATAACGCCGCAATTACACGGTAACCTCCCTTATTGTGAAACCGCATCCGTGTCGATATGTTCTTTACGTCACAGCTAATTCGAAGGAAGGATGTGATCAGTTATGTTTAGCATCATGAGAAAGAATACCCCACTTCCAGTGCGATTGGTGGCCTCATTCGCTGTCGTCGCTGGCCTGATTGCGTTAGTGGTGACTCTCACAGTAGCCAGAGACGATGACCAGCCGCTGGCGACGGCGAATGCAGGCCAATCCAGTGCGCTATGGATTCCTTCACCCACAACGGTGCAAGACCTCGTCGATATTTCCGACGCTATCGTCGTCGGTGAGATCGTTGGGTTAATGAAGCAGACTATAGAAGGCCCATTCGACGACTCTGGGGACACCGACAACCGAGATGATGTTCCGCCTCCGCGCCAATACCCATACTCCTACTTCGGAATCAGAATCAGCGACACTTTGCTCAATGACGGGTTTGTGGTTGATAATCCAGTGTTGAGGCTGAAGGGCCATGGAGGAGATGGAATAGACTCCAACCGAAGGATCCAGCTTCCACAGGCAGGCGAGGCTTTTGTTTTGTTCCTGAGCCGCAATCCTGACAATGAGAGCTATGGGGTGTATGGCCCGTGGGCCATCCTCAATACCGATGGCTCAACGGTTACGGCGTATGGTGCTGAATTGAAAGAACCTCAGTTCGCGCAGGGCACAACTCCCGCACAACTAAAGATTGATGTCGCTGAGGCGGTTGGCTCCCGGGTCAAGAAGAACCCCACCGACCTACTATTTCCAAAAATCATCATTCTATCGACACCAGATACCCCCGCACCTCGATAACCGGCTCCACGAAACCGTTTTGTCCTGAGCCGACAACGAAAGGCCAAGACCCTGCCTTCTACCCAGATCAGTGGACTCGACTAACAAAAAAAGGGCGCATATATGGATGGACAGGGGGACCACTGCTACGTCGGCAGTGGTCCCCCTGTGTAGTTCTGGTCAGCGCCTCGCGTCGACTCTCTCCTCCTCCCTTTCCTCTTCCAAGCTGAGCGCCCACTCGAGCAGGGAGAGCGACAAGGCTTCCTTCTTACCGCGTCGGTTCTGTCTCCCCACTTGCTCCTCGGCCATGAACTCGGCCCAGGAGAACATCGACTGCTGGGTCTCTTCCACCACGTCAGCATGACCGTTAGCCGCCGCAGTCTCGACGACGATCCCGGTGCCGTTCCGATGCACCTCGACCGTCTCCGGTTCCACCTCCACCGCGTGCCACTCCTCGTCCACCAGCAGCTCCTCGGAGACGGCCTCGGCGTCTCTCGCCTGGGCGAAGGCATCCTCCACCGACTCTCCTTCCTCTTCCTCCTCTCCGTTCACGATCTTCCTTGCCAACGCCAGCATGATGTCGTATTGAGTAGGGACAGCGCCGTCGATGGCCGGATTGCTCCGACTGGTTTGCGCCATCCCTCTCACCGAACCGGGCGTGCCACTTTCGCGGCACCCGGCTCTCCATTAGACGGTTTGTAGTTGGCTCGAACGGTGTACGGCCTTATGGCACGTCCGGCAGAGCGTGGTCAGGTTATTGAGCACGTGCGACTTCATACCTTCCGTATGGTGGACATGTAGGTCTGTCCGAGAACCACACTTCCGGCACTTCATGCCGTCACGCACCTTTGCCCTGAGTCGCTGTTCGGCAAAGTCGAGGGGTTCGCCACGTGTGTGGTTACTTATCCCGACCGTTGCCGTGTATATTCGCTCATCTGGGCCGGTTTCTCCCTGTGGATGGTCGCTTGCCGCTGGCGCGTGGCCGGACAGGTAGGGGTGCGGGGACTCCGCTTCCCCCTTCCGTCGGTAGCGTTGGCGGTCAAGTTCCTGCCGGGTGGGGAGCCATTGGTACGCTTCCAGCGTGTTACCACCTTCGCGCACCTCTGCGTACCAGCGGGTTCTGCCGTGGAGCATTCTGGTCTTTTTACGGATAAGCTGTCCCTTGTGACTTCCCTTATGCTTCTTCCGCAACCAGTAGAGGTAGCGGAACCATGCGAACTCGGTGATTTCTCCGATGTCTCGCAAGAAGCTGGTGTACCGGTAGTATTCGGCCCAGCCCCGCACGATAGCGTTCAGGGTCGTCAATCGGGTGTGCTCGTCCATCCAAGTCCAGTTCCTGGAAGTCAGGTCGTTGAGCTTCCGTTTCACTCGCTCCTTGGCCTTGGCCGTCGGTCGAAGGTGAACGGCCCACCTGCCGTTGACCGGCTTGCGCTGGATATGGAAACCCAGGAAGTCGAAGCCGTCGTTGACGTGGGTGATGACCGTCTTTTCTTCCGATAGCGTCAGGTGGAGTTTGGTCTCCAGAAACCGCTGTATGTCCTGCTTGGTGGCCTTGACCTCGGCTTGGGTGCCGTTGCCGACGACCACGAAGTCGTCTGCGTAGCGCACCATCTTGTAGTTGCCGAGACCCGCCCGCCTTCTCCCGCGTCGAGCGTTAGGGTCGAGGTCCCACTGTGCCGCCGCCCACTTGTCAAACTCGTTGAGGTAGACGTTGGCTAGCAGCGGGGAGATTACCCCTCCTTGGGGCACACCGGAGTCGGTGTGCGAGAAGAGGCCCCCCTCCATCACGCCCGATTTCAGGAACTTCCAGATCAAGTCCAGTAGCGCCCTGTCCTTCAACCGCCTCCGCAGCAGCTTCATGAGCGTCCGGTGATGGACGGTATCGAAGTAGCTTTGGAGGTCGCCTTCAATCACGTAGTAGTGTTTCACGCTGCTGTTGAACAGAGGCATGAGGACTGCGATTGCGTCCATCGTGCGACGACCTTTGCGGAAGCCGTAGGAATGTCGGTAGAAGTCCGACTCGTAAATCGGGTCGAGGATGGCCCGAAGTGCTTCCTGCACGATGCGGTCTCGCAGGGCGGGGATGCCCAGCGGGCGCATCTTGCCATCGTGCTTGGGTATGTAGACTCGCCGGACGGGTTGCGGCTCGTACGTTCTACGCTTCAGTTGGTCGAGGAGCGCCGTCATGTGGCGCTCGTAGTCCTTCTTGAACGCAGCCCGCGTCACGTTGTCCACGCCGTCGGTCTGACTACCCGGTCGTGCCAGTACCCTTTCAGCCGATATGTGCATCCAGTAGTCCCAGTGCAACAGGTCGTACAGGTTGGTAAACCTGTGGTCTGGATGCTCACTGGCCGTCCTTGCCAAGAACCTTTGCTTTTCTGCCATCTTCGTCGGGTTCATACATCCCTCCTCTGGCTTAGTTCGCTTGTGTTCTGCACTCGTCTAACTGCCCTCCTTCGCCATGTGGCCGGCTTTCCCGACCTCGGACTACTACGAGGGCTCTGCCCCACGTCCGGCATTGGCCGCAGGCTGGCCTACCCCGGTTTTGGCTCCGTGTTGACCTGCAAGTTTCGGTATGCCACCATGCTGTATGACTACCCGATAGGGGTAAGGGCTTCATGAACGACATTGCTAAGTCTGCGGCCCGATGGTTCAGGAAGTACCGGCACGTTATAGGGTCGGCATCTCTTGCCGGAGTAGGTAGCACTTTTGTGACTACCTACCTGGGCGACTACCTGGCGTTTCCGTACCTGGTAATCGGTTGGTTTGTCATCGGAATTGCCGCCGGCAGCGTGTATGCCTTCCTGCTTAGTCGTTTCCCTAGGAAGCCTTTGTAGGTAGCGTGGTGGCGCTGCACCTGTGGCTCGCAGGCTTTTGCTTGGAGTAACTCCGTTACCGGGGAGCTGAACGTGGTTCCCAAGTTCACGTAGGTTGCGTCTGCGTGTCGTCGTAGGTTCTGCCTATACGTCTTGCACGGCTCGTTGCCGCGCTCGTCATCGGAGGATGCCGGTCAAAGGGAGTACGACATCCCTGCCCTTACAGGGCTATCTCTGCAACGGCGAGGCAGAGATTCCGATGACTCCACCCTCGCCCTACCGTGAGCGGGTGGTTCGGCGACGCTTCAAACAGCAGTTTCTTTCGTAACCGTAACGACACTCTGGCTAGCAGCGCGCGGCTTAGTAGGGTGGCCGCCGCCACATTGTCGGGAAGGCTTCAGACACGGTTCTGCCTCTGGCCCCCGTGCCTGCTTCCCTAGCCACCGGCCCACTCCTGGCCGGGTTCCACATCTGGAACATTCAACCTATGCGCTTCTTGGCGCACCGCCGTCGTCGCCGTAGGCCGCCAGTCCGTCCTCGGGCAGCTCACCCTCCACCGCCAGGGCCAAGCCCTCCAGGGTGTAGGCCCCCAGCAGGGGAGGGGCATCCTCCACTCCGAAGACCACGATGGTGACTACGCTCTCGCCGTCAATGGTAGCCCACGCCTGTCCGAACTCCATCTCGACGCGCCGCCCGTCGGCCACCAGAAATCCGCGCTTGCCTGTCGGCTCGATGCCCAGTTCCCGCAGAAGGCTGGAGGGCAACGTGGTGAACGATGCGCCGGTGTCCACCGTCGCCTCTATGTCCTGTGCCTGCTGGCCGTCCATGCTGGAAATGCGGAGCGGCCACTTGAAAGTCCCCATAGAGAGAACCCCTCCGTCGCCAACGTATATCATGCCATTTTACTCCAATTCAAGTGCTCGTTACAGGGGGCGCGCCCCTTGACAGGGGTAGGCCGGTTCGTCCATGATAAGGGTATGACCCAGTATTACCATAAGAGGTAAAAAGAGAGATGCCCAGGACGACTAAGGTCATCACCTTCTCGCTGCCCCCGGAGATGGCCGAGCAGGTCAAACAGGTGATGGCCGAGGAGGACCGCACCATGAGTTCGCTCATCCGGGAGGCCCTTCGCCTCTACATGGATGACCGCGAGTGGAGAAGCCTCGTGCGTTACGGACAGCGCCGCGCCCGAGAGCAGGGCATCGCCCCCGAAGACGTGGAGCGCCTGGTGGAGGAGCTCAGGGCCAAACAAGCAGAAGCACAAGGAGGACGCACAGATGAGTGAGCGACAAGACCCCACACCGGCTGCCCTCTACGCCAGGGTCTCCAGCGACCGCCAGGACGTGGACCTGTCCATTGCCGCACAGCTTCGGGCGCTTCGGGACTACGCCGACAAGAACGGCTACCTTATCGCCCGCGAGTACGTGGATGAGGCCCAGAGCGGACGCGTCGCGGACAGGCCGGAGTTCCGCAAGATGATCGACGAGGCCAGCAGACCCGAGTCGCCTTTCCATGAGATTCTGGTCTGGAAATTCTCCAGGTTCACCAGAAAGCGCGAGCACGCCGTCGCTTTCAAGTCGATGCTCCGGCGCAAGGGAATCCGCGTCGTCTCCATCACCGAGCAGGCTGAGGACACCTCCACCGGCAGACTACTGGAAGGCATCATCGAGTCCGTTGACGAGTTCTACAGTGAGAATCTTGCCCAGGAAGTTCTCCGGGGTATGCGGGAGGCGGCCTCCAGAGGCTTCTGGGTCGCCAGCAGGACGCCCTACGGCTACAACCGGGTCATGGTGCAGGACGGTCCCAAGAAGCGCCCCACCCTGGAGCCCGACCCGACAACCACACCCATCCTCAAGCGCATCTTCGATATGGCCGAAGCAGGCAGGGGGATGACTGACATCACTCGCACCCTCAACGACGAGGGCATCGCCAGCCCCGCAGGAAAGCTCTGGGGCAAGACCAGCGTCCACGCCGTCCTCAAGAACGAGGTCTACACTGGCGCTCTGGTCTGGGGCGCGAAAGCAAAGGACAATGCCGAGCCGGTGCGCGTAGACAAAGCGTTCCCAGGCATCATCTCCAAGGCCCAGTTCCGCCGCGTCAACAAGCTGATGCGCTCCCGCGCACCCAAGGTCAGCCACCCCCGAAGGGTGGGAAGCTCCTACCTGCTCAGCGGACTGGTCAAGTGCAAGACCTGCAACAGGGCGCTCTCAGGCCAGGACTCCAAGAGCGGCCAGTTCTCCTACTACGTCTGCCAGTCGATCATGAAGCGCGGCAGCGGCGCCTGCGATTCCCCCAGGCTCAACGCCCGCCGCTTCGAGGAGCTTGTCGTGGGGAAGATTCGCTCCAACATCCTCACCGAGAGCAGCATCCGCGCCCTGGTGAAGGTGGTGGACGAGGAGATGGATGGCGTGGCCAGCGAGCAGCGCAAGAGGCTTGAGACCATCGACTCGGAGCTTGCCGACGTAAGGCGCAGGTTGGACCGGCTCTACAACCTCGTCGAGACCACCGAGCTCGATATGGCCGACGTTACCCCGCGCATCCGCGACCACCGGGAGCGGCAGGGCCGCCTTGAGTCTTCGGCTCAGGAAGCGAGAGCAATCCTCTCCCAGCGCAGGGAGGTCCTGGACGACGTGCAGACCATCACGGCCTACGCCCAGGACATGAGCGAGTTCCTGAACGAGAGCGAGTTGACCGAGCGCAGGGCCTTCATCGAGAGCTTCGTCAAGGAGATCGTGGTCATGCCAGGCAACGCCCTTATGCGCTACACCGTTCCCATGCCCGACGATAGCTCCATACCCGGAGGAGTCGCCGAAAAGGTGGCCCTGAACGGCTCGGTACTGTCTACCGTACAAAATGGTGGGCCCGGCAGGATTCGAACCTGCGACCAATCGGTTATGAGCCGACCGCTCTGCCACTGAGCTACAGGCCCACGGAATGGGCGCGACACCTCAACCTCAGACTACGGGATACCTATGGCCACGTCAAGGTTGGGCCGCAGGTTTCCTTAGCCAGTGGTCAATCTTCTGTTTGTAACCAGGGTCGTAGTAGGACAGGCGGCCTAGGCGCACCTCATTCTCAGGGGATATAGGCTGGAGGGGACGAGGGTTGGCTGGCTTATCACCGATGATACCTTTCTGGCCCATCTCGTTGTACTGCTCCTGAGTGTAGTCCAGAAGGCCCATGAGCAACTCCTGGTTGTTCTCGCCTAGCTTGGCCGCGGGACCTTGGATGGAGATAGGGGTCTTGCTCAACTGCCACGGCCTGCCCATGTATACCCTTTTGCCCAATCCTCGCTCCTCCGGGAAGTCCACCACCTCCAGGAAGCCGCGCGACCACCGGTGCGGGTCCAGGTTCATGTCCTTGCCATCGTGGACCGCCCCGGCTGGGACGCCGGCGCTTTGCAGTCGCTCCATGGCGTCGAACTTGTCCAGGCCTCTAGTCCACTCCGCGATAACGCGGTCGAGCTCGTTGTGGCGGTCCATGCGGCCCAAGCTGCTGGAGAAACGGTGGTCATCTGCCATCTCCACTCTGCCTATAACACGGCAGAGTGCCGACCACTCATCGTCGTCGCCCACGGATATGACGCACCACTGGTCCTGGCCAGCACAGGGGTAACAGCCCTGGGGAGCGCGCCACGGATGCCGGTTGCCCAGGCGCTTCGCGGAGTGGCTGTTGGCAATCCAGTCCATGATGTACTCGCTGGTGGTGTAGGCGCCCAGCTGATACATGCCAATGTCTATCCACTGGCCTTTGCCTGTGCGGTTCCTGTGGCGCAGGGCCAGGGCGACGCCAAGGAGGGCCGCCCAGCAGGCCAGAAAGTCGGCGTAATAGGTCTGGGAGGCCTTGGTGGGAGGGCCTCCCAGGTAGCCTGTGATGTGGGTAAGACCGTGGGTTGCCTCCAGGGAGTTGGCCTGGGCCGGATAGCTGGTGTAGGGGCCATGCCCGTGGCCGAAGCCTGTGTTGGAGACCATGATGATGTCCGGTTTGATCTTCTTGACGTTTGGATAGTCCAACTCCCATCCTCGCGTGACTCTGGGGGTGAAGTTCTCCATGAATATGTCGCTAACACGTAAGAGGTCTTTGAGCGATTCACGGCCCTCTTCTTGGCTCAGGTCCAGGGTGAGGGACTTCTTGCCACGGTTGACGGAGTGGAAGAGGGTCGCGCGGTCCCAGGGGTCGGAGCCTGGGTCGTTGTCGAAGAAGGAGCCGGCCAGTCCTCCCCCGCGGATCGGTTCGGTATGGGCGGGGCCTTCTACTTTGATAACCTCGGCGCCCAGGTCCGCCAGGATGCTGGCGGCGTAGGGCAGCGCCACCACGTATGTGGAGTCCACTATGCGTATGCCTTTGAGTGGAAGGTTGGACATAGTGCTTAGATCACTCCTGCGCTCCGGAAAGCGACCATGTCCTCTTTGGAGTAGCCCAGAAGTTTAGTGTAGACATCCTGGTTATGCTGCCCCAGCAAAGGAGCCGGCATCCGGTATTCCACGGGCGTCTCCGACATGTTGAACAGGCGGAATGGGACACGGATGTTGCCCATGACGGGGTGGTCCACCACCTGATAGAACTCCCGGTCTTCAAGCTGAGGGCAATGGGCAAGCTCCGCAGGGCCCTGGTCTATGCCACAGCGCAGCCGGTACTGGCCGCAAGCGGCCTCAAATATGTCCGCCATGGTACGATCCTTGACTGCGTCCAGGACTATTGCATCCAGCTCTGCGCCATGTGAGAGACGCTGGGCAGCAATGGCAAACCGGGACTCCTTCAGCTCTGGGCGGGCCAGGAAGTCGGCTAGGTCATTCCACTCGACGCCCGCACCTCCTGGCTGAAGGATGAAGTGGCCGTCTTTGCACGGTGTCATGTAGCCCAGCACGCCACCGGCCGCTGGCTGGCGTCCGCGCACGCAGCCCGCCCAACTATACTGCGTATGGTCTGAGATGAGGCTGGAGGCCACAACCTCTTGGATGGAGACGTCCACGTGCTGGCCTTCGCCGGTCATGTCGCGTATCAAGAGGGAGAAGGCGGTAGACAGAGCGCCGTTGATGCCGACCTCGTACTGCGACTGGAAGCCGCCGTGCTTCAGCGGCTCGCGGTCGGCCAGGCCGCTGACGTTCATGATTCCCGCCGTGGCGTAGGCGACGATCTCCTCGCCCTTGTACTGGCTGTACGGCCCGGTCTGGCCGAAGGGTGTTATGGAGACTAGCACGATCCGCGGGTTTATCTTTTCCAGGTTTGCGTAGTGCAGCCCCAGGGACGCCAGGTATCCTGGCCGGAAGCTCTCCACCACCACGTCGGCTCTCCGGGCAAGCTCCTGGAACATTTGCCTTCCGGTAGGCGTCTCTAGATTGAGTGTGATTCCCCGTTTGTTCAGGTTTGCCAGGAGGAATAAGAGGCTCTTTTCGGGGTGTGGGTCGTCGTTGAAGAAGGGGCCCATGGTGCGGGCTGGATCGCCAGAGGGCGGCTCGGCCTTGATGACGTCCGCGCCGAAGTCGCCGAGGAGCTTGGCGCAGAGAGGGCCTGCGATGCCCTGGCTGATGTCCAGGACTGTGACGTCGTCCAAAGCTGACGGGGTCATAATAGGGGTACTATAGCCGCCAGCCTTGGTGGTGGCAAGCCTGATGGGTGGGGCAGTTGCCGGCGTCGAATCCCTAGTCTGTCACCTTCACCGCCAGCAGTCGCCCGTCGCGTTCCATGTAGTGCACTGTCACAGGTTCGCCTTGAAGCATGTGCGCCCGCAAATGCGACGGCGTAGGCCCGATATCCCCATCTGTCTGGAACATCCACTGCTTGCCTGTGCCCTGCTCTTCAACGGTCAGTGTTTCCACCTGGCTGATGGAGCGGGCCTGGACGTCCGTTAGCAGTCCGCGCACGTTTTTCAGTGCGTCGCTATTGCTGCAGGAAGCGGCCAGCAGCGCTATGGCGACCAGTAGAGGAAGCGCCACCGTGGCCCTTGCGGTCTTGAAGCAACTCACCACGCCTCTCACATACTCTTCCCTGGCTTCACACAGAAACTGTCCCGGATGGCAAACAATGTCACCCTGAGCGAAGCGAAGGGTCTGGTAAGGGGGGCAGCCAAATATGAACTTACACCCCACTCCAGATTCTTCGCTGTGCTCAGAATGACTTTATGTGCAGGGCCACTCTTCCCCTCTACGCCGAACGGATTACAGATATCCTAACAGGTTCTTAACCCACAGGCAGCTTAGATGCCTCATTCGGCACCATTGCCTCTTTGTTGACACTCCATAGGGTGGTAGTATCATGGGATGTGCTACGCTTGGGCCGGGAAATGCCCTGGGCACGAAAGGGCAGAGAGCTAGAACACTCCAGGAGATAAACTGAATGCCTGCAACCAAGAAGCCACACACCATCAGGGAACTCCGCACCAGCAAATACCAGGTTGTTCCCATCCGTGAGGAAATGCGCCGCAATCTGGTAAAAAAGCTGCAAAAAAAGGAGACGCTGTTCCCCGGAATTATTGGCTTTGAGGAGACTGTAATTCCCCAGATAGAGAATGCTATCCTGGCAGGCCAGGACATGGTTCTGCTAGGCGAGCGAGGCCAGGCCAAGTCTCGCGTCATTCGCGCCCTGGCCAGCTTGCTGGACGAAGAGGTGCCGGCCATAGCCGGATGTGAGATCAACGACGACCCGTACGCTCCCATCTGCCGGGCCTGCCGCGACAAGTGCGAAGAGCAGGGCGACATGGTGGAGATCAGCTGGCTGACGAGGGATGTGCGATACGCCGAGAAGCTGGCCACGCCGGACATCTCCATCGCAGACCTTATTGGTGAGGTGGACCCCATCCGCGTGGCGGAGGGCCGGTACCTTTCCGATGAGCTCACAATCCATTACGGGCTGGTCCCCCGCACTAACCGGGGCATCTTCTCCATCAACGAGCTGCCAGACCTGGCGGAGCGCATCCAGGTTGGCCTGTTCAACCTGATGGAGGAGCGGGACATCCAGATAAAGGGGTATCGCATCAGACTACCCCTGGACATTTACGTGGTCGCCAGCGCCAACCCGGAGGACTACACCAACCGGGGCCGCATTATCACGCCTCTGAAAGACCGGTACGGCGCACACATACGCACCCACTATCCCAGGAACAACGAAGAAGAGATGGCCATCGTAGATCAGGAGCGAGCACAGTTCGGTGCAATCGAGGGCAAGGTTACAGTACCCCAGTACATGAAAGAGATCATTGCCGAGATTACCTCTCTGGCCCGCCGCAGCTCAGACATCAACCAGCGCTCCGGAGTGAGCGTGCGGGTGTCCATTGCCAACTACGAGTCGGTAGCGGCCAATGCCCTCCGCCGTGGCATCCTACTGCGCGAAAATAAGAGCGCTCCACGCATCAGTGACCTGTCCGCCATTGTGGCTTCCACCACAGGTAAGATCGAAATGGAGAGCGTGGAGGATGGGCGGGAGAACAAGATCATAGACGAGCTGGCCAAAAAGGCGGTGCTCAACGTCTTTGGCCGTTACTTCAACGTGCGCGACTTCGAGGCCGTAATTCAGAAGTTCGAGGCCGGGCTAACGGTGGAGGCGGGAAGCGATATGCCCGCCAAGGATTACTTGGCAAAAATGAAAGAGATAGACGGCCTTTCCGGCCCACTGGGCCACCTGGGGGCCAGCGGTTCACCGCAGGAGGTTGCGGCTGGCATCGAGTTCATCCTGGAAGGCCTGCACCTCAACCGCCGCCTGAACCGGAACAAGGTTGATGGTCGTTTCATATACCGGAGCTAGAATGACCCTTTACCGGTACTCCCGCTGGGATGGCACTCAGGACCTATCCTCCCTTGATGAAGACGACCTTCTAGAACAGGTCTCGGACCAGCTTATGGCCCACGGCGACCTGGCGGCAGCCTTGCGCTCCGTGGTCCAGAGAGGGGCAGTGGGCAAGTCAGGCCAGCGCCTGCCGGGAGTCACGGACCTCCTGCAACGCCTCCGTTCCCTTCGCAAGCAAAATATGGAGCGGTACGATCTTGGCTCCGTGCTGGAGAACATTAGCCAGCGGCTTCAGGACATCATTGATACCGAGCGAGCGGGGATCCAGCAGAGACTCCAGGAGGTATCCTCCCGCCTTGACTCCCCAGGCGGAGAACTGTCCCGTGAGACGGGCGCAGATCTGCTCAGGAAACTGGAGCAGGAGGCGCAGCAGAGCCAGGAGTTTCTGGCCCTGCTCCCTCCCGACCCTGCAGGCAGGCTGGGGCAACTGAACCAATATGAGTTCATGTCGCAGGAGGCGCTGGCCAAGTTCGAAGAGTTGGTGAAGTCCCTTCAACAGCAGGTGCTTGACTCGCACGTTCGGGAGATGTCGCAACGCCTTCAGCAAATGGGGGAGCAGGATGTCCAAGGGTTGAAGGAGATGGTGCGCGACCTCAACCGGATGCTGGAGCAACGTCTACGGGGAGATACTTCTTCGGACTTTGAGAAGTTCTTGCAGGAACACAGCAGCTTGTTGGGTTCGGAACCGCCGTCCAGCCTTGAAGATCTGTTGGAGCGGATGCGGCATCAGATGGCGGCGATGCAAGACCTGTTGCGCAGCATGTCCCCTGACCAACGCCAGGAGCTTCAGAAAACTCTGGACGCCGCGCTAAACGACCCGGAGCTACAGGAGGAGATGGGGTGGCTCAACGCCAACCTGGCCGCTTTGTCTGGGAGCAGCGCTGGAGGCAAGGAGTACCGTTTCCAAGGGCACAACTCTCTGACTCTTCAAGAGGCGCTGGATGTCATGGACCGCCTGGAGAAGGTGACCGAGGTGGAGAAGCAGCTCCGCCGCACCCAGCAGGGCGCTAGTATTGATGACGTGGACAGCCAGCTTCTGGCGGAGCTGCTGGGTCAAGACGCCTCGCGCCAGTTGGAGCAACTGAAGGGCATAGGCCAGATTCTAGAGGCGGCGGGCTACATACGGCAAGCAGGAAATCGGTACGAGTTGACGCCACGGGGCGTCAGGAAGATTGGCCAGAAGGCCCTAATCGAGATATTCGCTCTTATCCGCAAGGACCACACTGGCACTCATGCCGTGGGGCGTCTGGGGAACCAGGGCGAGCTACAGCGGGAAGGCACCAAGCGGTATGAGTTTGGCGATGCCTTTGACCCGGACCTCCAGCAGACTCTTATGAACGCCGTGCTAAGGGGTGAAGGCGTTCCAGTGCACATGCGCGTGGAAGACTTTGAGGTGTACCACACCACGGAGGAGTCTCAGGCATCCACGGTGCTCATGGTGGACCTGAGCCTATCAATGGCTATGAGGGGCAATTTCCTGGCGGCCAAGAAGGTGGCGCTGGCGCTGGACAACCTCATCCGCACTCAGTTTCCCCGGGATGCTCTCCACGTTGTTGGGTTTTCCACCTACGCTCGGGAGGTGAGGCCGGACAAGCTCCCGTACCTTTCCTGGGACGAGTCCGACCCGTATACGAACATACAGCACGGCCTGGCCCTGTCCAGGAAGTTGCTAGCGCGCACACCGGGCGGCGCCACACGGCAGATCATCATGATTTCCGATGGCGAACCCACGGCTCACATGGAGTCAGGGCAGCTTTTCCTCCAGTACCCGCCCAGCCAGAGGACTATCCGGGAGACGCTGCTGGAGGTGAAGAGGTGTACCAGCATGGACATCATCATCAACACATTCATGCTGGACCGCAACTCATACCTCATGGAGTTCGTGGCCCAGATGACGCGCATCAACCGGGGCAGGGTCTTCTATACCAACCCGGAGCGGCTGGGGCAGTACATCCTGGTGGACTATTTCGGTGGCCGCCGGAGGGTCTTGGGATAGGGCCTGTATGGTTCGACAGGCAAAGCACGACAACGTTCCCGCCAGAAAGCGCGCTACCCGCTCCGCCGCCTCTTCCTCATGGCCGCGCCAGGAGTGGTCGGCCCCAGGCATGACCTCTATGATGCCGGGCTGACCACGGAGAAGGCTCACCCTTTGACTGCATCAAAAGCAACTTGATTCTATAGCTTATTGTCGCAGAGGCCGAAACTTGGTGATGGCGGCGTCCTCTACCCGTTCCCAGGTGGCCTGAACGGGCATGCCGACATAGACGTCCTCGTGCTTGCACTCCACAATATTGGTCATCATACGCACACCTTCCTCCAGGTCCACAAACGCGATGACATACGGGACTTCCTCGCGCCACCCCGGCGAAGGGTTTTGCCGGATGACGTTGAAGCTGTAGACGGTTCCCCGCCCAGTAGCCCGAATCCACACCGTTCGGTCGGAGAGGCAGTGGGGACAGACGGCACGCGGGTAGTAGTGAAAACGGTGGCAGTCCGAGCACCGCTTGATGACAAGCTCCGAACGGAGCCCTGCCTTGAAAAAGGCCTCGGTTTCCGGATGCATCTCCGGCAGTGCCTTCAGGTTCCTTTGCTCAGTCATGACGTTAGACCTCCGTTGAGAGAATGACTGTTCCGCCGCTGTGTCTGGTAGCGATAGAGCCGCCCGTGCCGTGACACAGGGCGACCTTGCAGTTGGAAATCTGGTTTCCCACACGCTCTCCCCGGAGTTGTCGCACGGCTTCAAAGACGAGGAATATGCCGCGCTGGCCTGGATGATTGGAGGAGAGGCCACCGCCGTCCGTATTAGTTGGAAGCTTTCCTGTCAGGCTCAAGGTACCCCCTTCCACAAAGCCTCCACCCTCTCCCTTGGGACAAAAGCCCAGGTCCTCCAAGGTGCACAACACCGTGATGGTGAACGAGTCATATACCATCGCTAGATTGATGTCGTCGTGGGTCACCCCCGCCTCGGCAAATGCCCGCGGCGCAGACTGGGCCGCCGCCACCGTTGTCAGGTCCCGATTGCCCAGTGATCCGTGCGCCACCGCTGTTCCCACTCCGAGTACGTATACCGGTATCTTTCGTAGGTCGCGTGCCCGTTCCGCCGAGGCCATGATGAATGCGCCTCCTCCATCTGTGACCAGGCAGCAATCCAAAAGGTGGAGCGGGTCAGCTACCATCCGGCTGCTGAGAACGTCTTGCACTGTGATCGGGTCCCGCATGACGGCGAAAGGGTTGGTGGAAGCGTGTTGCCGTGTTTGAACGGCAATCTCAGCCAATTGCTCGGAGGTAGTGCCATACTGATGCATATGACGACGCGCCACCTGTGAGTAGGTCGTCGGCGCACCAGCGACTCCATAGATGGTCTCAAATGCCTCAGGGCCCGGTGAAATACGCTGCGGCCCGTTACGTCCGCCAGCGGTCCGCTGGGATCGACCCTTGCTGCCGTAGGTGATCAAGGCCACCTCGCACTGGCCTGCAGTGATCATGGCAGCCGCGTGGGCCACGTGGAACTCATAGGAGCCGCCACCAACATTGGTGGTGTCCACGACCTTGGGATTCAGGTCCATGTATTCGCACAGGTTCATTCCCCTGTGAGAGAACACCCCGTCGATGTCGTCCTTGGTCAGGCCTGCATCTTCCAGAGCGTGTCGCGTGCTCGTCGCCTCGATGGACATCTCCGTTGCCAATGGATCGAAACGGCTCTCGTATTCATGGATGCCAACTATTGCCGTCGTGCCACGTATCGTCATTGGAGTCTCCTTTCCCAGACATTTCTGACCTTGACTCCACGCCAGGCAATTTCATATGCCTTCTCTGATTGGTGCGGATGAATTGTAACACCTGCTAATGTTACATGCGCTGCCAAATTTGACGAAAGGCCAGAAACGACAAATCGGCCTTCCTGGAAGAAACGTCCGTTTGTTTGGGTAGCTCAGACTCGAATCAGTGACCAACTCAGCTACAATCAGGGTGTCCATATAAATACGCGGCGATCCATGCGCGACTATTATCAGTGGGTGTTGGACAAGAGGTTGAACAGCATGGAGTAGGACCCCGTATACGAAAATGAAATCATCCGGCGACTCAAGGGAGGCTTCACCCCACACCGGAGGGCCGAGGCCTCGTAGATAGACCATAGAGGGCGTTAGCCCAAGGCCATCGCCCTCTATTGATCACTTCCCCTGCAAATCAAGCCCGATTGAGAGGTCAACTGCCCACAGGCTGTCGCCAGGGGGCAACGAGCAACCACTCAATATCCGCATCCGCCAGCTAAGAAGCTGTCAGCACTGGGTGGCGCTTGCCGTCGAAGTCCATCTCTATGGGGTTCTTATCCCTATTCACCTTAGGAAGCACATGCTCCGCCAAGAGCTCCATCTGCTGGAGCTGCAACCCCAGGTTATCCAGCTCGCCATGCCGGTAGGAAGGAAGCCACACTATTGCCAGGTCAGTGCCCAGGGACTCTAGCCTGAGAAGGTTCTCCACCATTTCGTCCACATGCATCATCGGATATCTAGACACATAGGGCCTCTCCTGGCCATCTGGCATCCTTTCGGGCAGATCTCCACGCCCTTCAGCAGGAGGTCGGCTGCCGTCCGCCATGACTCCTTTTAGCACCCCTGCACCCATTTGGCTACGGTCGGTGGTCAGATGCGCCTTGGTGACGGCCATCTGGAAAGGCTTCCCTGATCGCCCATTCTCTTTCCAAAGATGGTTAAGGTCCGCCATGTCACTTTCAAAGGCCCGCTGGGACTCCACAGTCCTTCCGGGATTCTGAAGGTTTCCCTGATACCTCTCTGCAATCCGCCGGCGGGGCCTGGCCCCGTGGGAGCCGTATAGGATGGGAGGGTGGGGCTGCTGAGTCGGACGCACGGATATGGTCATCTCGTCATAGTTGACGTACTTGCCGTGGAACGATGACACCGGGTGTGTCCACAACTCCTTCATGCAAGCCAGGTACTCGTCCGTCATGTCTCCTCTCTGCTTGATATCTAATCCCAAGGCGGTGAACTCGTACTCTTGGTAGCCGCTCCCTGCTCCTACCATCAACTTGCCACCAGAGAGAGAGTCTACCGTGGCGGCTACTTTCGCTTGCTGGATCGGAGGGCGGTATGGAATAACAACGACCTGGTGGGTGAGGATGGGATGCCATCCCTGTACGTTGGTTATGGCGGCCACGTAGGACATGGCAGTCCACTCGTCCATGTAGCCGTTGCCCATCCCTACGTACTGGCGTGGAGTTATGATGACGTGGTCCACGAAGCACAGGGCATCTAGGCCCAACTCCTTCCCTTTCTCCAAAGTGGCCCAAATGCCGTCTCCACGAAACCAACGGGCGTAGTTCGGAACCTGCATGCCTATTTTCATGTTCCCCTCCTTAATTGACTTGGGTCTAGTTCTACGGTGGCCAGGACAAACTTGGCAGCGAGCAACCACTCAATACGCGACACGCATCCGACGGCTAAGGCTCTGTTAACACTGGGTGGCGCTTGCCGTCGAAGTCCATCTCTATGGGGTTCTTATCCCTATTCACCTTAGGAAGCACATGCTCCGCCAAGAGCTCCATCTGCTGGAGCTGCAACCCCAGGTTATCCAGCTCGCCATGCCGGTAGGAAGGAAGCCACACTATTGCCAGGTCAGTGCCCAGGGACTCTAGCCTGAGAAGGTTCTCCACCATTTCGTCCACATGCATCATCGGATATCTAGACACATAGGGCCTCTCCTGGCCATCTGGCATCCTTCCACTACTACCGGGCAGCTGTCCACTCTCTTCAGCAGTAGGTCGGCTGCCGTCCGCCATGACTCCTTTTAGCACCTCTGTACCTATTTGGCTACGGTCGGTGGTCAGATGCGCCATGGTGACGGCCATCTGGAAAGGCTTCCCTGATCGCCCATTCTCTTTCCAAAGATGGTTAAGGTCCGCCATGTCACTTTCAAAGGCCCGCTGGGACTCCACAGTCCTTCCGGGATTCTGAAGGTTTCCCTGATACCTCTCTGCAATCCGCCGGCGGGGCCTGGCCCCGTGGGAGCCGTATAGGATGGGAGGGTGGGGCTGCTGAGTCGGACGCACGGATATGGTCATCTCGTCATAGTTGACGTACTTGCCGTGGAACGATGACACCGGGTGTGTCCACAACTCCTTCATGCAAGCCAGGTACTCGTCCGTCATGTCTCCTCTCTGCTTGATATCTAATCCCAAGGCGGTGAACTCGTACTCTTGGTAGCCGCTCCCTGCTCCTACCATCAACTTGCCACCAGAGAGAGAGTCTACCGTGGCGGCTACTTTCGCTTGCTGGATCGGAGGGCGGTATGGAATAACAACGACCTGGTGGGTGAGGATGGGATGCCATCCCTGTACGTTGGTTATGGCGGCCACGTAGGACATGGCAGTCCACTCGTCCATGTAGCCGTTGCCCATCCCTACGTACTGGCGTGGAGTTATGATGACGTGGTCCACGAAGCACAGGGCATCTAGGCCCAACTCCTTCCCTTTCTCCAAAGTGGCCCAAATGCCGTCTCCACGAAACCAACGGGCGTAGTTCGGAACCTGCATGCCTATTTTCATGTTCCCCTCCTTAATTGACTTGGGTCTAGTTCTTCTACTGACTTGGTGGTCAACAGACCGAAACCCAAGAATCCAACCGCTACCATACTTAAAGTCTAGGCGGAAGTCAAATAATAGCGCGCTCCGGTTGCCGATCATCGGCGGTGCGAATCCAGAATGGTGGGCCATTTGGGCGTCAAACCCGACCTTTTGCTCCAGCCAGGGGCCCGGGCTTGAACTTTCCGATAGGTCAGGATTGGAAAGTACCCCCAATTAGTGGCCGCAAACACCCTTCGGAGTGCTACCTGCAGACCTGCTACCAACGTACTAGCTCCATAGTTATGCGAGTCCCTCTTGCCCGTGCTGAGTCTCGCCGTTGGGCTACGTATTGACCCGCTAAAACCCTTGTCCTCAATCGCTTGTCCCCAAACGGCAATTCGCGGCAAATGATGAGTGGCTTCCCATAGTCGCCCCTACTATATGATCGTGCTGATACCCATAAGCCGATAGAACCATGAACTGACGGCCATGGAGTTCCCTGTGATGAGGAGAAGAGCATAGCCGGCTATCAGGGTAGCGCTTGCCAGGCCCATCCAGGGTATGGCCTCTTTATGCGGAATAGGAGTGGAAGGACCCGTGCCATCGCCATAGCTCCGATCACCAGCGGCATGCCCATTCCCAAGGCGAACAGGAAGAGGAGCGTGGCCCCGACCAGGGGAGACCCGGCCAGACCTATGTAAAGCATCATCCCTATGAGCACTGCCGAGCCGAAGCATGTCATACATCCGGTGGCAAATGTGATCCCCACCAGCATGCTCTCCCAGGGAGAGGTCACCCCTTTGTGTGCCATCCTGGAAGCAATGGGCATCTTGCAGGCCAGAGGAGCCCGTGCCCGCAGGTCAAACTGGCATCCCATCACAACAACGTTCCCGCCAGGAAGCGCGCTACCCTCTCCGCCACCTCCTCCTCATGGCCGCGCCAGGTGTGGTAGGCCCCGGGCATGACTTCGATGAAGCCGGGCAACGGGAAGGAGGCCGCCTGCTCCTGGAGCGCTTGGGGTCTCACCAGCCGGTCTCTCTCACCCACCAGGAACAGCTTGGGGCGGCGGTCACTGTAGATGGTAGACCCAACAAAGGAAGAAATGGGCGGCGACACCAGGACGAGGGCCTTGGCTTTCTTGAAATCGTCTAGCCCTCGAAGAATTACCTGGGACCCGAAGGAGTAGCCCACCAGGGCCATGCGCCTGGCATTGATGCCACGCCAGTCCCTGAATAGGTCCAGGGCGGCGCTAACGTCTTGGGCCTCTTCCACGCCTTGGGAGAAGGTGCCCTGACTGTCACCAACACCCCTAAAGTTGAAGCGGATGGTGGCGATTCCGGCGCCGTCCAGGGAGCGGGCCAGCGCCATGATGACCGGGGTTTCCATGTTCCTGCCAATGGCCGGATGTGGGTGGCAGAGCACTGCACCCGGAAATGGAGGGGTCAGCCCTTCAGGGGTGGCAATGACGCCCTCCAGGTCAAGGCCGTGGCTCTGGAAGTTTATAGGCGTCTGTCGCATGACCCCCTCATTGCCCCTTGGTTGTAAGACCAAAGCCGTCACATGCTAGATATATAATCTCCGGCCTTGGGAAGGTGGTTAGCGTAGGAAGATTGACTGAATCAAGAGGCGTCCAAGTCAAGGGATTGGTAAGGCAGAGGTGGGTTATCCTAGAGTCCTGGCGAAGAAGTCAGCGATTTTGGTCCCCACCTCGAACTCGTAGCCCTGCATGAAGTGGTCCGCGCCAGCAAGGACCTCTACCTCAGTGGGCTCTGGAAACAGCTGGATGAGGGAGTTGAACTGGTCCATTTGTACTACATTGTCCATGTCGCCATGTATGAACAGTTTGGGCTGGGCAATAGCCTGCACTTCCGGACTTTCCAGCGACCGGGTTGGGCAGGCCGCCAGGGCCACTGCCTGGAACCCTTCATCCCTGGCGGTGGCTTTGAGGGCTACGACAGCGCCGAAGGAGTAGCCCGCGATGGCTATCCTGTCCCTGTCCACAGAAGGATTGCTGGCGAGACAACGTGCGGCGGCCAGGGCGTCGTCCACCTCGCCATTGCCGCCATCATGGGTGCCCTGGCTGCGGCCAACGCCCCGAAAGTTGAAGGCTAACACCGCCATCTGGAGGTCCTCCAGGGCCGTAGTGATACCCTCCAGCACGTTGTTATCCATATCACCCCCTCGCAGCGGGTGGGGGTGGCACAGCACAACACCCGGTATCTGGCCTCCGCCCTGGGGAAGCGATAGCCTGCCTTCCAGAATGAGGCTTCCTGAGGGAAAGGTGATGCTGGTAACGGCTGTCCTGTTAAACATGATGCTGCAATAATAATGGGTGAGAGGTAGGAGGGCAAGGGCATGCGCTCGTCGGTTCCGTTTGCTTATGAGGGGATGAGATACTATGCAAACAAGGGTATCAATACCCTTGCCACCCGTCCATCCGACACCTGAGAGTGCCACTTGAGACGTCAGGGAGACGATGGAAAAGCGCCGCCGCCGTGGTAAACTCCTCGGTAATGACTATCAGTGATATCTCTTTGAATGTATTAGAGAACCGATACGATTACGACGCCGTGGTGGTGGGCGCTGGCCCCGCCGGCAGCACCGCTGCGGCGGAGATAGCCCAGGGCGGCTTCCGCGTCCTGCTGCTAGAGGAGCACGCGGAGATTGGCGTCCCGCTGCACTGCTCAGGGCTGGTGACGCCGCGCACCCTGGATGAGGCAGGGGTTGGCCACGACCTGGTCCTCAACCATGTGGTAGGTGCTCACATGTACGCACCTTCTGGACGAACACTTTCTCTGGGAGATGGTCAGATACGCGCCCTGGTTATTGACAGAGTCGGCCTTGACCGCGCTCTGGTGGCTAAAGCCCAGGAGCACGGCGCTGAACTGGTGATGAAGGCCAGGGTGATAGGCGTGGAGCACGATTGCGGAGGAATCAACATCAGAGTGGACCGGCAAGGCGCCTCCACCGTGGTGCGGGCACGCCTGCTGGTGGGCGCCGATGGCGCTAGCTCGCGCGTGGCCCGTCTCCTGGGTATGGACGGCCCCGCGGAGGTGGTGCACGCCCTGGGAGCGGAGGGCACCCTGCCCGGGGCGGAGGAACAACACGTCCAGGTGTTTGTTGGAAAGTCAGTAGCGCCCGGATGGTTTGCCTGGACTATCCCATTGGGCAATGGACGCATCCGGCTGGGCGTGGGCACCAGCAACGGCGTGAAGCCTGTGGAGTGCTTGCGCCGCGTGCTGGAAACCTACCCAAGCCAGCTAAAAGGGTGGCAAGCAACCCGCTGGACAGGCGGGACCATTCCCCTCTGGTCCCGGCGGAAGATAGTGCAGGACAACGTGATGCTGGTGGGCGACGCCGCCGGCCAGGTGAAGCCCACCTCCGGAGGCGGCATCTACCCCAGCCTGGTCAGCGCCAAGCTGGCTGCTGGTGTAGCGCGGACGGCCCTGGCCCAGGACGACCTTACAGAACGCACTCTTAGCCACTATTCGCAAGCCTGGGAGAAGACCTTCGGCGGAGAGTACCGGCGCGGGCAGGACCTCCGGCGGGTTTTCACCACGATGGATGATCAGGACTTCGACAGGCTGCTGGCCCTGTTCGGCAAGAAGCGGCTCTTGAATCTGGTCAACAGGTATGGCGACATAGACTTCCCTGGCGGTCTGTTTCAACGCCTCACAAAGTTGGCGCCGGCCCTCTGGCTGTTTGTGCGCGGCCCACTGAGGTATGCGCCCCTGTGGAAGTAGGGGTGGAAAGAATGCCAACCTCCACTCCATTGCTAGCTCTCCGGGCAGGATAAAAGACAGAACTTTTGCCTACTCCTTCGAGCTATCTCGGCGGGGGGGGGGGGGTAGAGTGCGACCCAATGGTGTTGACGCAAGCCTGGAATGACCAGATTCAGACCGACAAGGCCAAGTCCAGGGCAGACCTTGCTCACCAGATCGGGGTTTCCAAGGCGCATGTGATACAGATCCTACGGCTGCTTCGCATGGCTCCCAGCGTCCAGGAGGCGGTACTGGCCCTGGGAGACCTCATAGAGGGGAGAATTGTGGGCGCACATACGCTGAGGTCCCTGGCGAAGTTCCCGGTCGAAGAGCAACAACGCAGGGTCGCGTCGCTAATCGGTGGCAATTGAGGGCAATAAAGGGTTCCAGACCCAAGAGTTGGCGCCAGTTGTCGATCCTGGCCTTCTGGCAAGTTCTTCTAACACCGGCGCCTATGGTAGAATTTCCCCTCTCTAATTCGTTACTTTGCTGCGTCCGGTCCCGCGGTCATCCGGTGACCGGCATATTAGCGGCCGCCCAGACCTCGAAGTTGGTGAACGGCTTCACGGTGATCGCGTTGGCGAGGGCCACTTTGCTGGCTGCGTCGGGGCCAAAATAGGTATGGGCCTCAAAGTAGGAGAACATTTGACGCACGCCCGGAGCCCACGGGGAAATAGCATCCCAGTCCTCAGCTGGTACCTCCTCGAAGGCAATGTCGTGCCCTTGGCGGCGGAGCACGCTGATGATGTCATCCCAGCTAAGCAGGTCTCCCGCGAAGGATAGGTGCTGCCCGGTACCGACTTCTTCGGGCTTCTCGAAGGCTCCTACTACTAGGTGTCCGAGCTCGCTGATGTCTCCCATGTGTATGCCACGGGAGTCCGGCCTCATCGGCTGGCGCCAGGTGGGTGTTCTGTCGCGCCCGGGCTGCTTGGGGTACATAGGCGAAATCAGGTTCTGGAAGTAGAAGGGCGGCTCGACAAAGGTGAAGTAGTCAAAGCCCGCGGCCTCTACCACACTGTCGGCGCGGGCCTTATTGGTGAAGTGGGGCACTTGGAACTTGCCCCTGGAGATCTCCTCCACATTCGGCAGCGTCGACCAGATGAAATGGGTCACACCCGCCCCCCTTGCGGCATCGACCATGGTTTTAGCCCGAATCCACCGATGCGGAGCGGCCTTGGGGTTGGAACAAGGGGTGAGGGCCGTGGGACGCGACGGTCCGCGCTCGATTCCGATAAATGGGGCCGGTGGCGGCCTTTGGTTGGAGTTGGTGGCGCCGATGGCGGTCCTGGGCAGCGGCGCTGGGGCGGGGTCGGCGGGACAGCATGCAAGGGAAGACAATCGCGGACCGGGCCGGTGCGACTCTGTGGGGTGGTTGAGTAGTCTGGTGGACGTGTCAGGCGCCGTCGGTGCCGTCAGGCAGGCAATGGCAGGGCTCGCAATCGAGCCAGGGCGCGAGTGAACTGGGTTTCCCAAGGCCAGCCCTGTGGCAGATGCAAAGTGAGGCGGCGGGCCGAGCGGGTGAGCCGTCCGGCCAGGGAGAAGAAGCGCCGCCGGAGGGTCCTGGTGGTCACCACCCCCTCGCCCAGACCGATGCGCGCAGTCCAGCGGGCCAGGTTATGGGCCAGCACCTGAACGGCCAGCCAGGCGCCGTTGGCGGGGAAGCGGCCCGAGGGGAAATGATTGAGGCCGACGCCGTGTTTGAGGTCTCGGATGGCATTCTCGATCTCGGCGTGGCGGCGATGGTCGGCCTCCAGTTCCAAGGTTTCCCCGTCCCGGTAGGTGATGAAGCCGTGATAGCTGTAGCTGGCGAAGAGGGCCAGTTGGGAACCGGGCGTGGGCTTCACCCGCCGCACGATGAGCCGCACTGGGGCGGCTTCGGGCTCACCCTGGAAGGGAGTGTAGGTGGTCTCGGCCACGTCGGCGCCGCCGTCCATCCAGTAGGGGACGGGCGTCCAGTCCTCCTCGGGAATCGCCTCAATCAACTCCCTGAGGCGGGCGTGTTGGCGGATGGTGATGGAGAAGCGGACATCCATCTCGCGGCAGACGACGACCAGGGCGTGGGCATAGAAGCCGCTGTCGGCCCGCACCGTGAGTTGTCCTGTAGCCCCAGCATGGCGCACCCGGCCCACGGTCTCCCGCAGGAAGTGGGCGGCGCCACGAACGGTGTTGGCCCGGCCCTCGCGAAGCCGAGACATCAGCACGTCGCCGGTGCCGGCGGCGATGGCCAGCAGCGGGTGATAGCCCCGCTGGCCAGTGTAACCATGGTGACGCGCCCCCTCCTTGGCCAGTCCGTAGGTCTCGCACATGGTGGAGTCTAGGTCGATGGTCAACGGCCCTTCACCGGGTCCCGTACCAGCGGCCCAGGCCCGGGACAGCAGCTCCCGGCTCACCCGATCCAACTGGCGGACGTGGCCCCACCGGAAGCTGCGCAGGAAAGTTCCCAGGGTGGATGGCGCCTTGACTACGCAGCCGATGGCGCCAGCTGTCCCGCCGGTACGCAACACGTCGGCGTCGTCAATGAAGTCGCCCCCAGCCAGCGCCGAGGCCACCAGGCTCAGCAGCTTGTCTCCCGGGTTCGCCCGCCCCGGCGCGTCTCCCAGGTCGACGTGGCTGTCGACGACTTCACGCAGGCCCAGGTGCTGGGCTAGGGTCACCGGGAGCAGCAGCCCAGCATTGGCCACGAGGCGGTGGTCGTCAAACGCGATTTGGATGCGATCGGGATGGTTGCGTGGTAGCATCTATTGGGTGCTCCTTGTTCTGGGGTCGGCTTTGCTGTTTCAAAACCATTATCCCAGATTCACAGGAGCACCCTCTTGCCGCTTCAGGACACTGACCCGACGCCCTCCTTCGGTGGATTCGGGCTTAATCCACGAAGTTAAAGACTAGACGCATTATGCCTTCTTGTAAAACTGAAATTACGGTGCCGTCGTGTGCTAGGTGGTGGCCCTAACCAAGGTGCCTTCACGAGCTGGGTTACCAATTCCCGGAAAAGCACCCGAGCGATTGTGGTCGACGAACGTCGAGAAGCAACGTGGACTGCCCAGCCTCTTCATCTCCTGGCTAGGCGGCAACATGAATACCCTTGCCATGGGTAAGGCTTGCCGTATGGAGCAGACTAGCAATAGCAGGATGCTCATCAGCAATCAGTCCCATCCAAGCAACGTGCAAGTCAGATAGTGACCAAGTGTCCTTGAAAGCCGCCCTGCCGCCTTGCTACCTACAGGTGCTTCGTAATCGCGGTTTGAGTTGAAAGGCGGGTCCAGGTAAATCAGATCTACAGACTCGGAATTGAGGCCGCGCATGATGTCCAGGTTGTCACCCGTCCAGATCGTCTCATCCACAAAGTTCGGAGAGGCCATTATGCGGTCAGCCCCGCGTAAGTCATCCGCTTGCCGTCCGCTCACCGCGCCATAATGCACATTTGCTCGACGGTGTCCATTGGGCGGCTGTTGTGGCGGCCCTCAAATTCAGCAACGTACCGGGGACGATGCTTGACGCTCATCTGGTGGTAGGCACCTACATATCCCCGCTTGAGCATAGCCCAATGAGACTCCATACCGTTGGTGTGCGCCATGCCGTGAACGTACTCTTTGGCCGAATGCTTGACGGCCTCGTGTGGGCGATTCAGCCCCTGATAAGCCCTGGCTTCGTCGGTGTAGACCTGAGCCGTGGCTTCCGTCCTAGACTCCACAAAACCTTGAAGCGTGGGCGCATCGGTGGACTCCACGGCGTTAGAGGCAATCTGACCAGTCTCCCTGTCCTTGATACCAACAACCGCCGTCTTGCCCACTGACCCACGTCCAGCCTTGAGCTTGCGGGATTCGTGCTTGTTCCGCTCCTTCCCACCGATATAGGTTTCGTCTACTTCCACTGGTCCGGCAAACTTGTCATCATCGGTGGTCCACATTCTCCGTATCCGGTGCGCCATATACAACGCGGGACTTTGAGCGATTCCCAAGTCGCGGTGTAGCTCATACTGGATACGCCCTTGAGGTTCATGCTGTAGAGGAAGAAAGCGATTGCCCATTGGCTCAGGGGCAAGTTGGAACTATGCAGGAGCGCAAGCCTTCTCGCGGCACCGGAAGGGCTGGGGTTTACGGCTGGCAACCGTAGCGACATTCAGGCTACCACAGAAGGGACAAGCTACGCCAACAGGCCAACGTTGCTCGACAAACCACACCTCCGCCTTTTCCTCAGTGCCACCCATTAGGACTTACTAGCCAACTTGTACAGGAAATAGGCCACCAGGCCGGTGAGTACCCCGGCAACGGCTCCAATGGCAAGTGAGACGAGAAATGAATAGTCGTCCTGCAGGTAATTCATCACGAGGGTGGTTACGACAGCGGTAGGTACGGCGATGACCAGACTAGTTTTCGTGTCCACGGGTTTCTCACCTCATTTGGTAGGAGTCCAGCATGGTAACACACCATAACTTGCGGGTTAACAAAGAGTCACTCCTATCCATACCCGACCACCAACTCCACGTCGGTAAGCGTCATATCCGGAATGATATGCGGGTTCCGGCACCGCAAAGCGACCTTGACCTTGTGCTGCCCCTTCGAGACTCGTTCAGGTTCCAGCGTTGTAGGACTGCCAAACCACGCCGGACACTCTGTCGCCCGTGTATGACCTCACGTCCGTGTACTCGATGCTTGGATCACGTAGTGGGTCATCGCCCCACGCGACCTCACCTACGCCTTCCCCGCCGACTTCCCGCAGCGCCTAGCGCGGTTCAAGAAGGAGTCTGGCCTGTCGTGTTCAGAGCTGACGCGCCGCCTTGGGACCTATCGCCACACCGCATGGCGTTGGACTGAAGGTGGGGTACGGCCCAACGCGCATCACATGATGGCGCTGCTTGACTTGGCCGACGATCTGGGACTCGGCCATCTGTTCGCCGACTGAGGCGGCGCACCGCTGGAGCCACCTGCGACCGCAGGGGTCTGAGACGTAAAAATGTGCCGCATACATGGACGTGCTGGGGCAGCCATCGTAGGAATACGGTGGCTGCCCCTCTGGTATGCCGGCCTAGCGCCCGTGCTGCGGTTGCTCGTCGATCAGATTCTCGTGGACAAGGACAACAAGGTGAGCATCACCCTTGGCATCCCAACTGACAGCTTGATGTCGATTGAGAAAATGGAATCACATTCATCCTGAGGAACAACCGATCCAGCTTCCCTTGGATTTCACAGATGATGTTGAATGGAGAAAGAACGCGCCCGATGAGGAGGCTAGCGAGAAGGCTAGCTAGGTGAACTTCCCCACCTGGCTGCTGCCGCCTTCCGAGCAATCTCGCTACGCCGTTCCGGTGTGAGCTTTGCGGCCCTAGCTTTGCCACCCTTCTTCCCGCCCAGGCGGCCTAGAGCGACGGCGGCGGGGTTCTTTCCCTGCAGGTCTTCCTGTTGATCGACTTCCTCTCCAGCCCTCTCGGGTTGGGGAGGAACATCTTGGTCAGTGGCTTCTTGCACAACGCGGAACGCAGTCACCGCGAAGTCGTGGTCGTCCTTCTTCTTGCTTGAGCGCTTAGCCATACTCCAAGGCTAGCACTGTCACCCCATCCCGTCAAATTCAAATTGATACACTACCCACGCCTGATGCCATAGCATAGGAGACATATGCGTAGCAGCCGGCCAGCAACAGCACGACAGGCAGTCCCCAGCGCAGGGCTCGGGAGCCCGTCAGCCATGTGATTTGCCGTCGCGTTCCCGCCATCTGCTTCTCCCTCGGAGGTAATTCTACCTATACACGTCAGGCCAGCCTTCAGCGCGCTCGACGCCGTTAAGGGCCTCCCGTATGGCGGTGGCAGCCTCATCCGTCACCCACTGGCGCCAGATGCCTGGATTGTTATTCAACCACCAGATCGCAGTATCGGCATGGCTGGCGTCGTTGTCGATTCGCCATATCGACATGGATGCGTAGTGGTCGGCATTCAAATCCCACTTTAGCAACATGCCGGCCACTTCGGGAGCGCGCATCAGCAGTTCAGGGCGCACCGCGATTAGGAGAGTTGTTTCGTCGTAAGCGCAGGCTTTGGTGGTTGCCCAGCACTGGTGGCTGTAGGGGGGTTCTTCCAATTGGACCATGTGTAATTTCAACGAGGGGGCCATGCTGCTGTCCAGATAACCCAGCCAGGGGCTCCTTTTCTCATAGAGATCGAAAAGCCCGCTGTGCAACGCCGCTTCGGATTCAGGCACCACCATATAGACATGATCGGAAAGGCCGTAGCTGTTGACTTGAATCTGGTTCACCGCGTTACAGACCCAGTCATCAGGGCAGGAAATCAGCCTGGCCTTGCCGCCACTTTCAGAGGTTGCGAACAGCTTCTGGTATTGCTCCTCCTTCAGATCTTCAACGCTGTCCAACTCCGGATGCGACTCCTGTATGTAAGCAGGGATCATGAACGCCGATTGCGAGAGTTTGCTCAGGCTTTCGCCCAGGGAAACCACCTCGCCCGCTTCCGCGGCTTCCTCCCAGGCTTCGCGGGCGTTGGGCAACCAGAGTTCCATCATCACGTCGCTGTCGCCCCGCCTCAGTGCTGGGAACGCCACTGTGGGACCTCCTTCTATCACATCAGTAGGATACCCATAGCCCTTCTCCACGATGTATTGAGCGATGCGGTTCTGTGACAATGCGCTGTCCCAGCCAAGATCATTGAACACTATGGGATCCTTAGGGTCATTGGATGTGGGAGAACAGGCCAGAATCGCGGCAACCGCCGTTATCATAAGCACCAGTCTGTATTTGGTCGGCATGAGTTCATCCTTGCTCGTATATTTGGACTCTAGCGAACCTCAGAAAAATCGAGCCATCAAACCCGGCATCAGAGGTGGTCTCGTTTGTCTGAACAGCGCTGCCCGGTTTGATAAGTGGAATCGCGCTGCCGTGCGTTAGGCCGCCGCGGACTCGGCAGGCGCTCTGTCAAAGAACTGGTCCGGCGTCATTCCCCCAAGGCTCGAATGGGGCCGTCCGGCATTGTAAAACTCGAAGTACCGCCCGAGTCCAGTTCTGGCTTCCGGGACCGATTCGTAGGCTCTCAGGTACACCTCCTCGTACTTGACGCTCTTCCACAGCCGTTCGACGAACACATTATCCTTCCAGCTTCCCTTCCCGTCCATGCTGATCTGGATCCCATTGGCTTTCAGCAGGCCGGTGAAGGCGTCACTTGTGAACTGGCTTCCCTGATCTGTGTTGAATATCTCCGGCGCGCCGTGGCGTCCCAGGGATTCTTCGAGCGCCTCCACGCAGAAGTCTGTGTCCATTGTGACCGATACCCGCCAGGCCAGCACCTTGCGGCTATGCCAGTCCATCACTGCGGCTAGGTACACGAACCCCCTGGCCATCGGAATGTACGTGATATCCATTGCCCACACCTGGTTGGGCCTGCTCACCTCAAGCCCGCGCAGCAGGTACGGATACACCGTATGGCCGGGCCGTCGCCGGCTGGTGTTGGGCTTGCGGTACAGCGCCTCGATGCCCATACGCCGCATCAGTGTGGCGATGTGTCTACGCCCGCAGGAGAGTCCCTCCTGGCGGAGCAGGCCTCGCATCATCCTACTGCCTGCAAACGGATACTCAAGGTGCAGCTCATTGATGCGGCGCATCAGTCCGAGACCGGCTTCGCCCACCGGCCGTGGCCGGTAGTAGATGCTCCCGCGGCTGATGCCCACTGCCTTTGCCTGGAGGGCGAGAGGCAGCTTGTGATCGCGGTCGATCATCGCCTTGCGCCCGGCAATCCCGCCTTCGTGAGCGCGGCCTCTAAAAAATCGTTCTCCAACGCAAGCTCACCGATCTTAGCGTGAAGGACCTTCATATCTACCGGCTTTTCAGCCTGCCCTGTCCCGGCCCCAAACAACTGCGCCGCCCGATCCAGCAACTGGGTCTTCCATTGCGTGATCTGGTTCGGGTGCACATCGAACTGGCTTGCCAGCTCCGAAAGTGTCCGGTCGCCGCGCACTGCGGCAAGAGCCACCTTCGCCTTGAACTCTGCCGAGTGGTTACGGCGGGGTCGTCTGCTCATCTCTCGCTCCTGTCTCCGAGAGCACTATCATGCCCTCAATCAGGCAGCGATTCCACTTATCCCCCTGTTCAGATTTCCGGAGCCACTTCTCCCAATGGAGACAACCATGACCATACGATGACTCCACTCCCCTGGACAAATCCTCCAAGAGCCATCTGAAGAGCGAATGGCGCCGCCAAGATGAGGAGTAACTGGCTGAATCGGAAGAAGCGCAACCTGCGTGTGATAGCGAAGAGAACAATGCTGACGAATGAGAACCCTGCATATATCAGCGGGATTAGTGCTGCGGTAGCTTCCCCTGATATCAGGTATATTGACCCCCACAATAGTGCGGCAGGGAGGACCATGAGTGCTATGGCTACCAGCAACCGCTTCTTCAGCCGCTGCTCGTCGCTATCCGCCGAGTCTGCACCGATTCTCTCGACTGTCGTTGAGAGGGTTCTCCACAATTCCTGAGGCATTTCACTTTCGCCAAGCAGTGCATCAACTTAAACGTTGGTGGTCAACATTCTAGCACCCGTCCTAACTTGCCAGAAGGCCTGATCAGGCAACTAGAAATTGAAGCCCGGTTCTCTCAGGTTCTCAGAGAGGCCTTCTCTAAGCCCGAATCCACCGATGCGGAGCGGCCTTGGGGTTGGAACAAGGGGTGAGGGCCGTGGGACGCGACGGTCCGCGCTCGATTCCGATAAATGGGGCCGGTGGCGGTCCTGGGCAGCGGCGCTGGGGCGGGGTCGGCGGGACAGCATGCAAGGGAAGACAATCGCGGACCGGGCCGGTGCGACTCTGTGGGGTGGTTGAGTAGTCTGGTGGACGTGTCAGGCGCCGTCGGTGCCGTCAGGCAGGCAATGGCAGGGCTCGCAATCGAGCCAGGGCGCGAGTGAACTGGGTTTCCCAAGGCCAGCCCTGTGGCAGATGCAAAGTGAGGCGGCGGGCCGAGCGGGTGAGCCGTCCGGCCAGGGAGAAGAAGCGCCGCCGGAGGGTCCTGGTGGTCACCACCCCCTCGCCCAGACCGATGCGCGCAGTCCAGCGGGCCAGGTTATGGGCCAGCACCTGAACGGCCAGCCAGGCGCCGTTGGCGGGGAAGCGGCCCGAGGGGAAATGATTGAGGCCGACGCCGTGTTTGAGGTCTCGGATGGCATTCTCGATCTCGGCGTGGCGGCGATGGTCGGCCTCCAGTTCCAAGGTTTCCCCGTCCCGGTAGGTGATGAAGCCGTGATAGCTGTAGCTGGCGAAGAGGGCCAGTTGGGAACCGGGCGTGGGCTTCACCCGCCGCACGATGAGCCGCACTGGGGCGGCTTCGGGCTCACCCTGGAAGGGAGTGTAGGTGGTCTCGGCCACGTCGGCGCCGCCGTCCATCCAGTAGGGGACGGGCGTCCAGTCCTCCTCGGGAATCGCCTCAATCAACTCCCTGAGGCGGGCGTGTTGGCGGATGGTGATGGAGAAGCGGACATCCATCTCGCGGCAGACGACGACCAGGGCGTGGGCATAGAAGCCGCTGTCGGCCCGCACCGTGAGTTGTCCTGTAGCCCCAGCATGGCGCACCCGGCCCACGGTCTCCCGCAGGAAGTGGGCGGCGCCACGAACGGTGTTGGCCCGGCCCTCGCGAAGCCGAGACATCAGCACGTCGCCGGTGCCGGCGGCGATGGCCAGCAGCGGGTGATAGCCCCGCTGGCCAGTGTAACCATGGTGACGCGCCCCCTCCTTAGCCAGTCCGTAGGTCTCGCACATGGTGGAGTCTAGGTCGATGGTCAACGGCCCTTCACCGGGTCCCGCACCAGCGGCCCAGGCCCGGGACAGCAGCTCCCGGCTCACCCGATCCAACTGGCGGACGTGGCCCCACCGGAAGCTGCGCAGGAAAGTTCCCAGGGTGGATGGCGCCTTGACTACGCAGCCGATGGCGCCAGCTGTCCCGCCGGTACGCAACACGTCGGCGTCGTCAATGAAGTCGCCCCCAGCCAGCGCCGAGGCCACCAGGCTCAGCAGCTTGTCTCCCGGGTTCGCCCGCCCCGGCGCGTCTCCCAGGTCGACGTGGCTGTCGACGACTTCACGCAGGCCCAGGTGCTGGGCTAGGGTCACCGGGAGCAGCAGCCCAGCATTGGCCACGAGGCGGTGGTCGTCAAACGCGATTTGGATGCGATCGGGATGGTTGCGTGGTAGCATCTATTGGGTGCTCCTTGTTCTGGGGTCGGCTTTGCTGTTTCAAAACCATTATCCCAGATTCACGGAGCACCCTCTTGCCGCTTCAGGACACTGACCCGACGCCCTCCTTCGGTGGATTCGGGCTAAACCGAAGGCGTAAGCGGACTTGGACATACCTGTGAGGAGTGTGTGAGTTACATTCACCTGCAAATGTCAAACCTGGGACCTCCGAGAGTGCATCCTCATGGGAAGAACGTTACTTTCCGACCCTGGCCTCTTGCCAAGTTCAAACATAACTGTAGTGAGGCCAGGGAGTGTGGAACTGTACCGTGAACAAGGACCTAGCTGTGCTGGTGGCGGCATGGCCTTCCGGAAAGTTCACCGGAGGTGAATCAGGGAGTACGCGGTAGCTGTGGCCTCCCTAAGCCGAAGGTATGCCGGCGAAATCCTTCCGCGAACTTGTACCCATTTTTCTCGGCTAGCTCTGAAGTTCGGCCTCGGATGCGTTCTTCCATCCCTTCAGGGTCCGAAATCTGACTGCGATGGGCTAAGGTGGCTTGAATCTTTATGTCTATCACATCAGAAGTATCTATCACAACATCCGGAGAGTCTGCCGTACTGGTGTAGATCTCAGCAACTTTGTGTGTTTCTAAACCTTCGGCAAGGTGCTCAGGGAAGTGCAAGTAATCACGCGCATAGGGGAACACTGCGTCAAAGGTTGACTGCCCTGCCATGCGGTGGTCACGATGAGTGTGTTGGGTACGATTGTACGGGTCTTGACAGAAAATGATATCGGGCTTGAAACGTCTGATCTCCCGAACAATCTTGCCGATAACCTCTCGACTGGACTCCAGTTCGCCATCTCCATATCCTAGGAATGTCACATCTGTAGTGCCAATGATGGCCGAGGCGTTACGCTGCTCCTGCTGCCGAGTGACGGCCAATTTCTCAGTCGTCATTTGCGGGTCGTTGGTTCCCTTGTCTCCGCTAGTACATAGTACATAAGCTAGCTGCATCCCCTCCTTCGCTATCTTAGCGAGGGTGCCACCAAATCCAAATTCAGCATCATCCGGATGGGCAACGACTACCATTGCCCGCTTATATGCCAGCCAGGGCTGGTGCGGCTTCTCATTTTCAGGCCGCTCAGTTGTCACAGTAATAACCTGCCATTTCCATTATCCATATGACGGTGTCTCCATTGTTGTTGTCTCATAGATTGCTGACGAAGTGTAGCATGGGGATCTAGCTAAGGACACCTGGATAAAATAAGGACACCGCCCGTTCAGCGCCAAATCAAAGAGACGATTTCCATGGGCTCTGATATCCCTTTTAGGGTGACCACTCGCGGCTCTGAAAGGGAGAAGCGGGTTCCCCCCGCCGTGTCCTTGCTCGCCAAGATTTCACCGCCCTCAGCCAGGGCCGCGATTCGTGCTGCTTCATGGACACCCATGCCGCTGAAATTGCTGCCTGTCTGTGTGGCGTCCGACGCGTGGACTCCAATACGCACCTGCGGTGCAAAGCCTTGAGTCTGCCGGTGTTCGGCCAGCGTCTGCTGGATGGCGACTGCGCACGCCAGCGCCACATCCGGGCTATCGAAGCCGACGAAGAAACCGTCGCCGGTAGTCACCACTTCCTCGCCATGGTGTGATGCGAACAGCGATCGTAGCGTCTGGTCGTGCCAGCGCAGCAGCATCCCCCACGCCTCGTCACCCAACGCCTCGACCAGGTTGGTCGATTTCACGATGTCTGTGAACATGAACGTTTTCAGCACACGCCGCGTCTCAGCGGTCCGACCCTCTCGCATCTGCCATGGCAAGAGCTCCTCTAACTCTTCTATGACAATCGCCTGGGTGGGGCAGGAGAGCGCCGCTTCACGGAGTAGCTCCTCTTCCACGCTCGTCGCGTCAACGATGTCCGCTTTCCCAAAGTCCCCCTTAAGCCAGTCGAACGCAGTTGGGGCGATGGTAATGCAGTTGCCGGCCCCAATACAGCGATGGCGCTCTATGCGAATATGCAGCATTGGTTACACCAGCTTTCCTATGAGGGCCAGGGCCGTAGCATCCGTCCGGGAGGACGCCCCGATCTTTGCGAAGAGCTCGGCGAGCTGCCCCGCCACTGACTCCTCCGCTATACCCAGATCATCCGCTATCTCGCGGTTCGTTTGGCCCTGAACTAACAGCCGAAGCAGAGCGGTCTCTCCGTCGGCCAGCGGAACTTGTGCCGGCGGAGTTGGTCCCACAGGTTGGTCCGGCGTCGCCAACGGTCCGGCCAGCCTGGTCAGCTCGTGTCCAACCGGCCCACGGAACCATCGGACACGGATATCCTCGTTCAGGATGCGTTGTGCCAACAGCCAAAGGGTGAAGCGGAGCCTGCCAAGCACAGCCTCCCGCTCTTCCTCGTTCCCCGCCGTCAGGATGGCATCCGACGCCGGCAGTATGACGTCCAAGCACACGTCCTCTGTCATGGACGCATCCAGCGCGGCCAGGGCTGCCCTTCCCGCTACGGCCGCATCCTGGAGCGCACCTCTGGTGAGGGCGACGCGGGCCAGCGCCGCGTCCGCCTGCGCACCCCACGGTGGGTGTCCTGGGAGGGCGAGCAGTAACGCCTTCACATCGTGAGCGCAACGGTCTGCCAGAGCCAGCAACTCCTGGTCATTGCGCTCTGCGCCCAGGCGTGCCGCCTCCAAGGCCAGCCGTGCCAGCACCTCGCACCTTGCTGCCGGACGGCCCTGATCTGTCGCGAGTTTGATCGCCTGTTCTAGATGCTGCCGCAAGCCTGTGGCGTCCCCGGCGGTGCCACTGACCCTTCCTCGCCAGGACTCCAGAAGGCGGGCCCGCAAGGGCGTGGGTGCCTCAGACGCCACCGCGGCCGCCCGGTCGAGCCACCGCTCCGCCTCTTCCACCACTCCCATATCAGCGTGTGCCATAGCCATGCCTCCCGCCGATGTGAACTCTAGGGAGCGCTCGCCCATCGCCCGCGCCGCGTCATAGGCCTCTTGGCCTTTCGCGAGGGCGGCGTCGGGGAAGGCCTTGGCCCACGAGTAGATGTGCGCCCCGTACAGCATCTGGATTTCGGCGAGCGCCCGTTCGCTCTCCTTGGTGAATGAGTCCATACGCATCATTAGGCGGCGGATCTCCTCAATCTGCCTGGCCCCCCCATAGTGTGGATGTACGGGGCCCAGCTTATGAACGCCATGGCGATGATGGTGGACATGGTACCCTGCCTGTCGCCCAGCCGTTCGTATATTTCGAGCGCAAGGCGAAAGCGGGACATGGCCTCTTGGGCAACGGGAGCCATTGGGAGGGTGGGCAGGATATCTTCCATTCGCTCACCGGCAACGAGCCGTTGCATAATCTCTACCATTTCTCCAGCCTCGAACTTGGCCACGAACCAGGCCCGAAGATGCGCAGTCGCGATTATGCCGAGCTCGCGGCTGGCGTCGGCGAGGCTAGCCTCGTGGCCAAGCTGCTCAGAGAGTGCCACCGCACATTGAAACGCCTCGGCGGCCCCGTCTAGGTCGGCCTCGGTACCGGTTGGCATGTAGCTCTCACCTATCTCAGTCCTCAGAAGGTCTTGCCCCAGCTCCAGGCACGCGGCCAGCTCCGCCTTAGCGTCACCCTTGTCCGTAGCTAGCTGGCGCACTCTATGGGCCATCTCGGTGGCGCGCTCGTACTCCTTGGAAAGTCGGAGGGCGGCCACCCGTCGCAGCATGACATCCAACTCGATCTGGGAGTCTCCCAGGGCCTCCGCCAGCGCGGCCAACTGGGCCAGACCTTCCAGCCGCTGGGCTGGGCGGCGTAGCATATTCAGGGCGTCGTCCTGCAGCTTTAGGAGGGCAACGCGGTCTTGCGGCGCGGATGCGACTGGCTGCGCAATATTCAACAGGCGCAGGGCCTCTTCCGGAGCCCGGGCCTCCAGTGCAGCTTGGGCGGCCCCTATCGAGGCGCTAACGCAGAGCTCCGCCCGTCCGGCAGCCAAGGCATGTTGGGCAAGAAGGGCGAGGCTTTCAGCAGGGGGTTCACCGCCAGCAGTTAGCATCCTGACGATAGCGTCATGGATCGCGCGACGGCGCACAGGCGTGAGCGTGGCCGCCGCGTACTCTCTGACCCGCTCATGCGTGAAGCTGTAGTCGGCTGCCGATCCGTCTGGAAGTTGGATAAGCAGGCCGGCTGCGACGGCCGACGCGAGAGACTCGGCAAACGACTGAGTCCCTCCCGTATCTTCGCTGAGCCGCGTCTTCACGTCCAGGAAGTCGCGAAGGCTAAAACTTCGTCCTAGCACGGCAGCCTCAGCCAGGGTAGATTCGGTAGCTTCAGGCAAGCGTGCAGCCCTACGCTGTATGAGTGTGCGAACCGCGGACGGAAGCAGTCGCTCTGCATTCCGGGACAGAGTCCAGACTCCATCAATCTGTTGGATCATGCCGACATCACGGTAGGTGTGGGCCTGCTCCGCTAGGATGAATGGTACGCCCTCGGCCTGAGCGTGCATGGCCGCGGCGCTGGACAGGTTCATTGGGCCACCTAGAAGTTGCTGGAGGAACTCGGCCGACTGCAATTGACTGAAACGGCCCAGCTTTAGGCGACGGAGAAGACCCATCCGCTCCACGTCCGCAAGAAGCGTCACCGCCTCGTTGACGAATGCCACCTCGTCAGAACGACAGGCGAGCGCAAGGAGGATCCGGCTTGAGGCATTGGTTCGAACGACGTAACGAAGCAACCGTAGACTGTCTTCGTCGGCCCATTGCAGATCATCCACCAGGATGGCTAACGGCTGCTCCGCCGCGAGCGCTCGGAGCGCTACTGCGGCGAGGTCGAAGACGCGCACAAGTTTGCGATCTGGGGCTAGGTTCGCCAGACCTGGGTCATCAATTGTCGAAAGCGCATCTATGACGTGCTGGATGGCCTGTTTGGCGGGGGCTCCCCGAACGGATTCAAGAGCGTCTAGTGAGCCGAAGATACTTCGCGCCAGCAGGAACGGACCGCGAATTTCCTCGTCGGCCGTCACCCCTATGGGAACAAGCCCTTCTTGGCGCGCAAGCTCCTCAATTGCGAGCAGGAGACGGGTCTTGCCAATGCCGGGCTCTCCATCAATTGTCAGACATACAAGGCCCGTTTGGACTGCCGGGAACTCTCGCTCCAGCGCCGCTAACTCAAGCGTACGCCCCACGATCGAGCTTGTAACACGCCTCGTATATAGACCCAGCGGGCTGAGGGTCCCAACATTGTAGCTCAGCGGTGGTTGAGGCTCGGTCATTGTTTGAAGACCCCGATTTGAGTAGAGTCCCTTGGTTTTAACGGGACAGTAGGCTTCGAACCAGACAGGCAACGATCCCCGTGTACAAGCGGCGACCTGCCAGAACTCTCCCACAAGGCAAATACGCTTGTCAAGTGCCTTGGCTCTAGTTGCACGGACGTCTCCTCAAATGGTATGGCCGATGGGATGGGCAAGAAGGGAATATCATATCACCAAATGGTGACAGGGCCACTATGGTCCCTATAGGCTCCGTATGATGGGCGCAACCGTGATGTTCCGGGGTGCTTTCATTCCTGCCTAATCTGGCTGTACACTATCCAACGACTCCAGTAATGCCTTGAGGAGGGTAGGAAATGGCTAGCGAGTACGTGAAGGTTGCCACCTTGGACGAATTGCCACCACGAAAGTTGAAGGCTGTCAGGGTCGGAAACGAAGAGGTCTGCATTATTAACACCGGCAGCTCCGTTGTGGCTTTGTCTAATCTTTGCACTCACGAAGGCTGTGAGTTGGCAGAAGACGGAGAAGTGGATGGCGAAGAACTCGAATGCACTTGCCACGGCAGCCGCTTCGAGTTGGCCACTGGCGAAGTGGTATCACCACCAGCGGAAGCAGCCTTGAAGCGGTTCAATGTGAAAATTGAGGGGTCAGATATATTCGTGTCTCTCCCAGGTTGAAAGGTGGAGTTCCTGTCGTCAGATCAACTGTCTTTACTGGCATGAAGTTACCTGAGCGACAAATAGTGTGGTAGACCAAGCTATCGCCCTATGCTTAACGGCGAGGTGATACAATGGCGACGCCGCTCAGACGGTTTGAACGTCGGAGAGATGTCTCTCTCTTTCTACTCGAAGAGATATCTATGCTGGAGGCAAGGCTTTCGCGTGTCTAACATCGATGTTTTGGCGAATGTTTGGCTCTTTTCCGGGATGGATAAGGACCGCCTGGAGAAGCTAGCGACCTTCACTTTTACCCGAAGCTATGGCCCGGGGGTAACTATCGTAGAGGAGGGCCGTACTGGAAATGGCCTCTACGTCATTACCTCGGGACGAGTGGAAGTCGTCAGGCGCTCAATACCGAGAGCGCGAGGCGCCTTGCGGTCCTGAACAAAGGGGAGTTTTTTGGGGAGATGGCGCTGTTGGATGAATGGCCACGGTCTGCAACTGTCCGAGCCTTGGAAGATACCACATGCTTGGGAATTGACCGCTGGCTAATGCTTACTCAGCTCCGGAATGACCCTCAACTTGCGGTCTCGATGCTGCAGGCCATGGCGCGCCGCCTCAGAGAAACTGACGCCCAGTTGGCTCAATAGTAACGTGCTGGTCACCCTCCAATGTCTGCATCAGCGATCCGTCCAGCGAAGCGCCCCAACGTCTGTCCAATCCGAGCCAGTGCAGCGGGAGCACTCTGGTAAGTCTCGAGGAGAGCGCAATATCCACACAGCTCCAAGAGCCGCTCCTGTGTAGGGTGTCAGCGCAATTGGACACTATTGAGGCCTAGAAAACCGAAGAGGTTGGGGGTGGTAGAGGCTCCTTCAGAGGGGTAGATTAACCCTAAGTGAAAGGAGTCATTGATGACCCAGGTAGAGGATCAGGCCAGCCAAGCTGAGGAGCGAAGCCAGGAGACACGAAGCTTCGTGCGTCAGGTCCGTGCAGCGACCCGCCGTAAGTATACCCCTGAAGAGAAGATCCGCATCGTCTTGGAGGGGTTCAGACGGGAGACTACCGTTAATGACCTGTGCCGACGGGAAGGAATCAAACCCCACTCCTACTACGCCTGGACGAAGGGGTTCATGGAAGCTGGGAAGGAGAGGTTGACTCGGGACAGTGTGCGTGATGCGACCCGGCAAGAGATAGAGCAGCTCAAGCGGGAGAACAGTGAACTGAAGCAGCTGGTGGGTGAGTTGTCCCTGGAGTTGCACCGCTTCAAAAAAACAGCTCTGCCGCCCCTACACGACAACGGCACCGTCGCATGAGCGTAGTGGAACAATCGAAGGTCGTGGCTGAGGTGGAGCGACATGGTAGAGGGAAGAACAGGCGACTCAGGGAGCTTGGCATTTCCAGGAGCACGTATTATTGGTGGAGGTGGAGGCACCGGCAGGGTAGTTGGGAGGGTACGGAAGGAACTGAGAGGCCCTGGAATCGCCTGCGTCCAGAAGAGGAGGCAGTAGTGCTGGCGGCAGCCCGTGGGATGCCGACCTGGCGAAGCCGGCAGTTGGCGGCTTCGCTCACCGACCACAGAGGCCTATCGGTCTCCGCCTCCACAGTCTATCGTATTCTGAGACGGGAGGGTCTGGTGAAACGGATCGAATACCAGTTGGCAGCGAGCAAAGAGTACCAGCACAAGACCACAGGGCCCCACCAGCTGTGGGCCACCGATGCCTCCTACTTCCGTGTAGTGGGATGGGGCTACTACTACCTCGTGACGGTGATGGACGACTACTCCCGGTTCATCTTGGCCTGGAAGGTGCAACGGGACATGACGGCCAACTCCCTCATAGAGGTGGTCCAGGAAGCTGTTGACTCTACTGGTATGACTGATGTACCTCTGGAGGATCGGACCAAGCTCCTCTCAGATAATGGCTCAGGTTATGTATCGCGGGCCTTCCGCGAGTACATGCGGGTGGTGGGCATTCGCCACGTCCTGGCAGCACCCTATCACCCTCAGACCAACGGGAAGCTGGAGAGATATCACCGAACCCTGAAAGACGACATTAACCAGGTGCCATACGAGGTGGTGGAAGACCTGGAGGCGGCCATCCGGGACTTCGTCGAGTTCTACAACTACCGAAGATATCATCAGGCGCTCAGGGTTGTAACTCCGGCTGACGTGCTGGAAGGCCGTCTGGAGGCAATTCTAGCCCAGAGGAAGGAGGTACAGCGAGAGACTTTTGACCGGCGGAGGCGGTACAATCAGGAGGTCAGAGAAACCCTCAAACCAGGAGCTTCTTCACCCCAATCTCTCGGACCCAGAACTGTCCAAAACCGCTGACACCCAACAGATACCACATGCTTGGGAATTGACCGCTGGCTAATGCTTACTCAGCTCCGGAATGACCCTCAACTTGCGGTCTCGATGCTGCAGGCCATGGCGCGCCGCCTCAGAGAAACTGACGCCCAGTTGGCTCAATAGTAACGTGCTGGTCACCCTCCAATGTCTGCATCAGCGATCCGTCCAGCGAAGCGCCCCAACGTCTGTCCAATCCGAGCCAGTGCAGCGGGAGCACTCTGGTAAGTCTCGAGGAGAGCGCAATATCCACACAGCTCCAAGAGCCGCTCCTGCCACGAAAGCCAGGCTGCACGCATATGAGGCGGGGTGTGAACGTTTCGTGGAACATAGAAACTGGGTCCAGCGCGGAGACCCGGATGCGAAGGCCCCGCCGGCAGCGTGGTGATGGCATCACCTAACGGACTCAAAACGCGCACCATCAAGCCGACAGTCAGGTCGGCAAGCAAACGCAATTCCGCTTCGGACTCATGGGTGCGGGCGAAGAACCGTCCAAGCATCTGAATCAAGAGTTCATAAGCGCCATCGAACAGGTTGCACACAGCAACGCTCAACGGATTGTCTACCACACTCACCTTTTGGGTATCGGATACGTCTCCTGGAATGTGGGTATAAGGATTGACCATCACTGGGCAGCTGGGCACAAAGTGCGGGTCGTTCAATATTAGGGTCTCATATTCCCTCTGAATGCGCAGGAACCTTGCGTAGTGCCCATTCTCGACCTCGCCTGTCGCGCCTTCGCCCTGTTCCACGATTCGTTGAATGGCCTCAACCGCTGTAGCCAGCCCAGTCACCGCTACAAGTTCTTGTAGCCGCGGATAATCCGAGGCTTGGGCCCCTGGCGAACCTATAAACAGGCTCTCTTCCCCGTATTTCTCCGTCAAGTACCTGAGACCGTCCTCAATACCACGATACAAGCGTCCGACAGTCTGGTATTCTGGGCGATCGAAGAAGATGTCACGGGCTGTAACGCGTTGCATATGCATGTCACCGGACGATAGGTCCGGCGAGTCTTGGTCTGCCAATCCCTCCGGACGCTCCAGGAAAATGAAACCCTTCAGAGTTTGTTCGTTGAACGGCCTTAGATCTAATTCAAATGTCTTCGGATACACCGTGGGGCTGGCTGGGAGATTAGGCCTGCGTACGTGAGGAGCAGCACCAATTGCTGTTAGTAGGTTGTTCACCAACGCCAGGTGGAGCATTTCCTGGACGGCAACTTCCGAAACCGTCGCTTTCCAACGTTGAACTGCCTGCAATTGTTCATCAGTAACACCCTATTCCGTGGAGTTCTTCATGCTGAAGCATGCAAAAAGGTAGCAGCAACCAATGCCATGCTCCAGTTCGGCAGCCTCTGATAGTAGGTAGATTAACTGAGTTCTGTTTTCGATTCGAACGGGTGGCTCAATGGTCATGTTTGCGCTCCACCTCCAACACTGGCTTTTCGAGTTCGTCGGCAACATATTCTAGCTCAGGCACATGCTTGTTCGCTAATACTACTCCGTACACTACTCTGCGCCCTCTGGTCTATGGTCTTTTTGCGTGTCTCTCACTGGCTTGACAACGAACTGGTAGGTTCCCATGCCATTCATCCACCGCCAACACGGAAACAGGAACGGTGATACGGACGAACTCCCACATGACGGCTCCCGCAGCTACTGAGGCGGCTATCGGCTTGAGCGCGACGGCTAGACCAACCGAGTAGAGATGATCAACTGGAAGCCATCAGACCTTGAGATAGCGTGTCCCGCGACCTATGAAACCGTCAAGACCAGAGTTCCGCCTGGCAGTAACTTCGAGCCTGGCAAGGCCTACTCCGTTGTGGTCAACGACGTGACAGAGACATTCGTTGCTCAGTACTCCTTGCGCAGCCTGCTAATCACCCCACCCGCTCAGGGTGATCTCAGATCATCCTGAGCTCCGACCAGGTCGAGCGCCGATTTTATCGGGCGTCCTCGATGGAGTCGGGAAGTCTCGACGAAGTCGGACCAGCCAGAGGGTCCAACCATATGTGTCGGAGGCCGGCTAGGCCCCACCCCTGCGACTCTCCATCTTCTCTAACCCCGCCAGGCTCAGGAGCAGCCGCTTCACTCCGGCATTGCCCTTGAAGGCGACGGTCGCCTCGTGGTCCGCACCGGACGCCACGCAGTTGACCACTATGCCTTCGCCGAATGTGCCGTGTTTTACCTTGTCCCCTGCTTTTAGAGGAGGCGGCACGGGTGGCGCGGGCGAAGCAGGTAGTCGCTGGCCCCCCACGTTCCAGGTTGTGGAAGCCGGGCTGGAAGGTTCCGGCACGGCGATAAGGTGCTGTGGTATCTCAGCAAGAAAGCGTGATGGCGTGCTTGGCAGGCTGCCCCCCATGAGGCGGCGGCGAAAGGCTCGGAACAGATACAGGCGCCGCTCCGCCCGGGTGATGCCCACGTAGCACAGCCTGCGCTCCTCCTCCAGCTCTTCCGGGTCGTCCAAGGAGCGAGAATGGGGAAGAAGCCCCTCTTCCATGCCGGAGATGAACACCACGGGGAATTCCAGCCCTTTGGCCTGGTGAAGAGTAATGAGAGTCAAGGCGTCTGGAGCTTCTGGGAGGGAGTCCAGGTCTGAGACCAGCGCCACCCTCTCCAGGAAGGCGCTCAGCCCTCCCTCTGGCAATGTCTCCTGGGCTTCAACGGCCTGGCCACGCAGTTCCATTACGTTGTCCCACCGTTCATCCACAAGCGCATCCTCCGCCTCTTGCAGATGACGGCGGTATCCCGTGCGTTCCACCACCAGGTCTACCAGGTCGCCCACCCCCGCCTTTACCGCCTCCTCCATAAGGCCGCTCATCAAGTGTATGAATCGCTCCACGGCAGCCAGCGCCCTGGGCGCTAGAAGCGGCTTGGCCGCGCCATCGCCCTCGCCGGCCGCCAGGGCCTGGAGGGCAGTGTACAAAGGCAGGTTGTGAGCGCGGGCCCAGTGGGTGGCATCCTCAATGGTCCTGGTCCCTATGCTCCTGGGCGGGACGTTGATGATTCTGGCCAAGCTAACCTCGTCGTAAGGGTTCTGGATGACCCGCAGGTAGGCGATTACGTCCTTCACCTCCCTGCGCTGGTAGAACCTTACGCCGCCTATCAGCCGGTACGGAATCCCGTAGCGCAGGCACGCCTCCTCTATGGCCCTGGACTGAGCGTTGACCCGGTACATGACAGCGCAGTCGCCCAGCCTAAAACCATCATCCTTGACCAGGCGGTCCACCTCCCGCACCACCATCTGGGCCTCCTCCTCCTCGGTGTACGCCTCTTTCACTACCACGGAGTGGCCTTGCTCCTTGCTGGTCCACAGGTCCTTGAGCAGCCGCGACTTGTTGGTGGCGATGAGTTGCTTGGCGGCATCCAGAATGGTCTGGGTAGAGCGGTAGTTCTCGACCAGGTTGACCACCTTGGCGTCAGGGTAGTCCTTCTGGAAGGAGAGGATGTTCCGGATGTCCGCGTTGCGCCAGCGGTATATGGACTGGTCTGGGTCGCCGACCACACAGATGTTGCGGTACTTGCTCGCCAGCAGCTTGGTCAGTGTGTACTGGGCAATGTTAGTATCCTGGAACTCGTCTATGAGCAGATGGAGGTAGCGGGAGCGGTATCGCTCCAGGACTTCGGGGACACGCTGGAGCAGGTGGGCGGTTAGCATCAGTAGGTCGTCGAAGTCCACGGCCTTGCTCTGGCCAAGCAGGCCCTGGTACCGTTCGTAAACTCTCAGGACCACCTCTTCGTAGTAGCTTCGCACCGTGGGGGCGAATCCCGCAGGGTCCAGCAGGCTGCTCTTGGCCCCGGAAATGGCGCTGCGAACGGCGCCGACTGGGAAGCACTTTGGGTCAATGTTGGCTTCCTCCATCGCGCGTTTGATAACTTTTGCCTGGTCCTCGTCGTCGTAGATGACAAAGCTACGGTCCAGGCCCAGGTGGTGTCCATCCCTGCGCAGGATGGAGGCGCAAAAGGAGTGGAAGGTGCTGCAGGTCAGGTCCTCGGCGCGGGTGCCCAGCAGCCGGTCCAGGCGATTACGCATCTCCCGTGCCGCTTTGTTGGTGAATGTCACCGCCGCAATGCGGTATGGGGCAATGCCGCAGACGCGGACCAGGTAGGCGATGCGCTGGGTAATGACGCGAGTCTTGCCGCTACCCGGTCCTGCCACAATGAGGAGCGGCCCTTCGATGGTCTCTACAGCCGCTCTTTGAGCTGAGTTCAATCCCTCCAGAATGTCTACTTGCACAGTAGAACGATTATATCAGGCCAAGAAGGAATCTCGTCTACGCATCAACCGCTCATTCTGAGCTCTGACCGAAGGTCGAGAGTCTCGGCAGAGTCGGACTTGTCGAATGGAATGAGCGTTTATAGTCCCGCTCCAATGGTTCGACCCTTCGACTTCCCCTTCGCTTCATTCAAGGGCTTCGGCTAAGGGCAGGCAAGTCTGACCATGAGCGGGTGAGAGGGCAAGTTTAGCGCAGGCTACTGGAAGGCGAACCCAAAGAGGGTAGAAAACAACCAGGCCAGCAGCCCTACTATTGGGAATGTGACAACCCAGCCCACTACAATCTCTCGGGCCAGTCCCCAGGACACGGCCGACAGCCGCCTGGTGGCCCCCTGGCCAATGATCGTAGAGGTGATGACATGGGTAGTGCTCAGGGGGATCCCTGAGCGGGAAGCGACTTCTATGACGGCCGCTGCTGCCGCCTGGGCAACGAAACCGTGGACGGGCTGCATCTTGACCAGCCGCATCCCCAGGGTTGCGATTACCCGCCGTCCTCCAATATAGGTCCCCACAGCCATTGCGGTTGCCGCCAGCGTTATTACCCACCAGTCAACGATCAGCTCGCTCCTGTCCAGATGCACAAAGAGGGCGAGAGCTATAATGCCCATGGTCTTCTGGGCGTCGTTGCTGCCGTGGCTGAAGGCCAGAGCTGAAGCGGAGAGAAGCGATAGCTTGCCAAACAAACTGTTGACGGTGCTAGGGCTCCACCTGCGGAATATCCAAAAGATGGCCAGCATAAACACAAAGCCACCGGCAAACCCCGCAAAAGGAACAATTGCCAGGGGGATAGCGATCTTGTTTATGATCCCGGTAGGGAGAAGCGAGGCCCATCCGCCAGTGGCAACAGCGGCGCCTATGATTCCAGATATAAGGCTGTGGCTTCCACTCACCGGGAGTCCAAAGCGCGAGGCCACAAAAATCCAAGCCGCCGCAGCTGTGACTGCCGCCAGTACCGTGTACAAGGTGACGGTCGTCGGGTCCACAAATCCTGATCCTACCGTCTTGGCTACTGCAGTACCGGAAATTGCCCCGACGAAATTCATGACTGCTGCCAAGAGCACCGCTTGAAGGGGTGTGAGGACCCGAGTGGAGATTACCGTGGCGATGGCGTTGGCGGCGTCGTTGAAACCGTTGCTAATGTCGAATATAAGAGCGAAGACAATGACTATGACTACGAGGGTCAGGCCGGAGTCAGGCATTCTTGAGGACAATCCCCTCTAGAACGTTGGCAGCATCTTCGCAGAAGTCGGTGGCCTGTTCAAGCTGGTCGTAGATGTCCCGCCACTTCATGACGTCGATGGCGGATATGTCGTTATTGGTAAAGAGCTGGCCGATGGCTGCGCTGGTCACGTGGTCCGCCTCGTTCTCCAGCCTGTTCAACTCTACCACGTCAGAGAGGATGCCCTTCAGCTTTGTTCCCTTGAAATGTAGCTTGCTAAAGGCCTGCTGAAGGATCTCTGCGGCCTTGACTATGATCTTGGACAGCTCAATGCACACGGGCGTGGGCTGCTCAATCTGGTACTCCACAAAGTGGCGGGCTGCCTCTTCTATGGCATCCACCACGTCGTCCAGCCGTTCTCCCAGGGCAGCCAGGTCTTCACGGTCAAGCGGAGTCACGAAGGTGCGGTGCAGATTGTTCATTATGTCGTGGATGATCAGGTCTCCTACCTCCTCCAAGCGCTTGATCTCCGCCACCTTCTCAGGTACGTTGCGGTAATCTTCCATAAGGTCAACCATGGCTTTGGAGGTGTCGAACAGGTTGCTGGCGCTGCTCTTGAGGAGACCAAAGAACCGGTCCTCTTTGGGGACCAGGGAAGGGAAGAATTTCATGGGGCGTTCCTCTCGCCTGCTGGAGAATCGTGAAAAATATAACAAGCCACTATAAGAATGTCAATCAGCACTGCGTCCTCACCACCAACTGCTGACCGTCGGATACCAAGCCAATGTCACCGTGGTCTTTTGTGGTGAGCACGTTCTCCGGCCCGCCGGTGGCTGCGGATAGACGATCCATAACCTCAGAGTCTGGATGCCTGTACCTGTTGTTCTGGCCCACGGAAACCACCGCAAGCAGAGGCCGGACACTATCCAGGAACTCCTGGCGGGAGGAACTGGCGCTGCCGTGATGCGCCACCTTCAGCACCGTATCCTCCAGGGCGCCGCCGCGGTCAATGAGCGACGTCTCGCCTTCCCAATGTAGGTCTCCCGTTAGCAGGAAAGAGACGCTTCCGTGGCGGAGGCGCACCACCGTGGCGTTGTTGTTCACGTCGGAAGAGGTGCCCGTCAAAGGGGGCACCGGTGGGTTCAACACCTCCAGGGTGACGGTGTCGCCCAGCTTTATGCTCTGGCCTTCCATTGCCTCCAACACCTGGGCTCCTTCTGTTTCCACCAGGGAACGCCACGCCGCATACAGAGGACAGTCGGACGGGCATGGGTTGTCCAGGATGATAGCCACCCGGTAGCGCCGCAGCACCTCTGGCAGGCCTGCAAGGTGGTCCTCCTGAGCATGGGTCAGGACGACAACGTCCAGAGTCCTGTCCCAGAAGGGCATCCGTTTACCCAGGGCTTCCAGAAGCCGCCTTGGGTCTGGACCGCCATCCACCAGCACCTGGTGGCCCTCCGGCGTCTGGATGAACACTGCGTCTCCCTGGCCCACGTCCAAGAAGTCCACATGCAGCTTGCCATCGGGCAGATAGGCATTGGCTGTCCACACCAGTAGAGCTACCGCCGCCACGGACAGCAACGCTCCCGTCTTCGCTACAGGCCAGTTGAGCCGTCCAAAGCCCTGGGTCTGCCGGGAATCTCCGCGCCACGGTCGCAGCATAGCCAGCCTGCGCCTTCCCTTCCTTCCGAGGAAGGACAAAGCCAGCGCCAGGGCGGCAGCGCCTCCATAGTACGCCCAGACTAGAACCCCCGATACGTTCCCCAGGTGAAGGACAGTGCCCGGCAAACGAGAGAGAAGCTCCACTATTGACAGCGTATAGGAAAGGGGTAGCCACGCCACCCAACCTGCCACGTGGCCCAGGGCAGGCGCTGCGAGGCCTGCCAGGGCGGTTACCAGAGATGCCACCAGCACCAGAGGGAGGGCGGGCAACGCCAACAGTGTGGCCGGAACGCTCAACAAGGCGATGCTATGAAAGTTGAAGGCCAGCAGAGGAAAGGTGGCCACCACTGCCGCAAGGCTCACTGCCATGCCGGCGAGAGCCCAGTTTGTTATGGCATCCCACCAGCTATCAGGGGCCACCACCCGGGCCGCAGCCCCGGACATCAGGGACTGCAAGGGTCGCCACAGCAGGAGGATTCCTGTGACGGCAGTGAAGCTCAGTTGGAAAGAGAGGTTGTAGAGGACGCCCGGCTCCACGGCCACCATAACCGCAGCTGCGAATGCCAGGGCGGGAAGAGCGTTGCGTTGCCTCCCCAGGGCCACGGCCAGCAGATATAGACTAGCAATGATGGCCGCTCTTTCCACCGATGGCGAGAAGGCGCTGAGCAGGGCGTACAGCCACAGGAGGCCCAGGGGGAGCAACAGGTAGAGGTTCCGCCTTCTTCCCAGCAGCGGTATAGCCAGGGAAAGGGAAAGCCCTAAGACCACCCCAACGTGCAGCCCGGAGATGGCCAGAAGGTGCGAGGTGCCTGTGTTCCTGAAGGTTTGAGTGACCCCTGCAGGCAAGCCGCTTCGGATGCCCAGCAGAAGGGTCTGGGTCAGGGATGCTTGAGGCTCAGGAAGAGATGCGCCTAGGGAGTCGGAGAGGGACCGCCGCAGCTTGTATACCAACGCCAGGACTGCGGAGCCTTCCCCTTCAAGTAGCAGGCTTACCCGTGGACGGCTCATGAGGGCCTGGATTCCCTGCCGTGCCAGATACTCCTGGTAGTCGAAATCCTCGAAGGCTGGTGCGGCATCCAGTGTCCCTTGAAGCACCAGGCGGTCCCCGTAACGGATGTAGAGCGTGTTTCGGCTGCCTAGAAGGTCTTCGCTAGGGCTGGCGGTTACCAGGATGTCGCCGGGGGTGTCCAGCCAGCCGTCACCGGAGTTGACCCGCTGGACTTGGAAGCGAAAGCGCAGCGCACTTCCTCGGACCTCAGGGTCCTCTACCACCACTCCCTCCACCTTCAGGTCATTTACACCGATCCAGGGCTGGAGACCCAAGAGCGGGGGGCCAGCCAGCTCCACTCGCCCCATGCCTAGGAGCATGGAGGCGAGGGCCAGTGGAAACAGCAAGTTCCAGCCCATGCGCCGGAACAGGACACCCAGGACAGTCGTAGGCACCAGGAGCAGGCCCAGGGCCGTAGTAGACACGTCCCACTGAACGGCTACCGCCACTCCGGCAACCCAGGCAGCGGAGGCGGCTAGCAGTCTCATGGAGGCTCGCCTACGGTGACTAGATCCCTGAGCGATTGGTAGGTGGTTGGGCCTATGCCTAGCACATTCATCAACTCATCAACACGCTGGAAAGGCCCGTTCTGGTTTCGGTAGTCCACGATAGCCTGGGCCTTTATCGGTCCAATGCCTGGTAAGGTATCCAGCAGCTTCACAGGGGCGGTGTTGATGTTGACGCGCTGTGGCTCCGGCGTTGGGGCAGCCGTTCTGGAGATGGCGGGTGTAGGGGACGGGACAACGATGGTCACGCCGCCGCCCGAAGGTCGGTTCAGCAAGAAGAACACGCCCCCTGCTATGGCGGCCCCCACCAGGGCCCACAGTAGCGGCTGGAAGAGCTTGCTCGTGGAAATGCACCCCCATGGCAACCAATGCCGGGCATGAAGACGCCTGGATTATTGTATGGAGATGCCCTTTCGGTCAACTGTGGAAGGTGTTTTGGGTACGGTGCTGAGGCGCTGCCTTCTGCGCCTATCGCAAAGCGCGCCCTATCCGTACACTCACAGGGCAGGAGGTAAAAGAGTGGTACGCCTTGACGATAACTTGACGTTGCTGCATCCCTGGCCAGACTCCGGATCGGCCTGGACCCCGAGCTCTCTGCTGGGGCCGCCTCTCCCTTCGGGATGGCCCAGGCCAAGAAAGCGCATCCTGCTCCACGCTGACAATGGAGATGCTCCTGCCAAACCGCGGCGTCCGTGGGGCGCAGGGCCTCACAAACCTGCTATGCAAGCACCACGCGCTGGGGCTAGAAGTCTTCAGGCTCTACCTCCAGCGCGGCGCTCACGTAGCATAGAAGGGCGTAGTAGCCAATGGTCACCACCAGGTCTATGGTGCCCTGGCGGCCCAGCAGGTGCTCCACGGCGCTATGGGTAGCATCGCTGACACTTCTATCGTCCAGCAGTTCTCGCGTGTACTGGACGAACACCCCTTCCTTAGGTAGCAGCCGCCTGGGTGGAGCGCCGTCCCCAATGAGTTTGATGGCCTCCTCCCGTACCCCGGCCTCTTTGGCCAAACGCACGTGCTGTCCCCACACATATTCGCAGCCCAGGTGACGCGCCGTGGCCAGGGTAGCTATCTCCCGCACTTCGGCGGGCAGAGCCGGACTGTCGTAGCGCAGATACTCACCAACGGCCGCAACCCTGCCGGTCACCTCCGGACTGTGGAGCAGGACAGCGAATGGTCTGGGAAGCCGGCCTCGACGGCCGATGATCTGGTCGTAGATGGTGCGCTTTTCAGGTGGCAGGTCTTCCCGGGAAAGGTAGGGAACTCTAACCATGGCACTGCTCCTTATCCCGGCATGATATCTGAAAGTGGCTCATGAAGAGGCAGTTTCCTCCGGCCTGACATGTTGCCGGTCGGAGAGAAGGATTCCTTTGGCCCGCCTTGCTACTACACGCTGATGGTATGCAAAGGCGACTGCTCCCAGCAGGATGACGCTCAGGTAGCTGATGGATCTATCGAGCAGGGCCACGGAAACCGCTTCCTCTCGGGGTAGCACCCAAATCAGCAATCCCACTATCCCCGCCTCCACTACGCCCAGGCCGCCCGGGCTCAAGGGCACTGCGGTCAGCAAGGCATTGGCCAGGGTGACGAACACCACCAGGGCAATGCCTACCTCCAGCCCTGCGGCGTGCACGACGAAATACAGACGTCCCACCTCGGCAAGCCAGCCCAGAAGGCCAACCAGCAAGACGGGGGGAAGGGAGCGGAAGCTGCGCATGGTGCCTTCATGAAACCCGCGATAGCTCCTCTGGATTCGTTGCGGTAGAAACCGGGTCACACTCCGGTGGAACAGCTGCATGACAAGCAAAAAGAGGCCCGAGGCCAGGGCCAGGCCTAGCCCTACGGCCAGATAGACCGTGGAGGGGCGCAGTTCTGGGTCCAAGTACAGCAGCAGGAAGCCAGCCAGGAGCAACAGGAACACCAGAAACACGTCCATGACACGCTCGGCCAGCACCGTGCCCATTGAGCGGGGTAGAGATGCGTCGCTCTCCTCACAATAGGCATAGGCCCTGTATGCGTCTCCCAGGCGGAACCAGGTGATGGAGCTGGCGAACCACCCCAGCAGAATGAGGCGAGAGGAGACGCCAAGGGACGGCAACGACTCCGTCCCCGATGCGTCCGCGCTCCGCAGCAGCATGCGCCAGCGGGTTCCTCTGAACAGGAAGGTGGTGTAGTGAATCAGGAAGGCCCCACCGTACAGCCACGGATTGGTGTGCCGTATGGTTTGCCAGGTAGCGTCCAGGTCAATGGAGAACCGGGTCGCCAGGAACACCAGCAGCACCACGGCGATGAAGAAGGAGACCAGGGTTGGCACGGACAAGAACCTTCGCCGTAGAGAGAAGCCTGAGGATTCTGGTAGACGTCTGTCTATAGCTGGTCTCCTTGATGCTAATATCTCATAGCGGACGTTTCGCTGGCACGCCGGCACGGCGGGGGTACCTGTCAGGTGTGCCAGACACCTTGTCCACCACCAGCAGCACTCGCTCCCCTCCCAAGACCTCCTGGGGGACAGGTTTCACCTCCGGCTGGCCACCCCCCAACTCCTTACAGGCCTGGGCAGCCTCGGTCAGCTCAGCCTGAATGTCTCCCTTCTTCTGCAGCACTGCGCATCCTCCCAGGCGGCAGAAAGGCAACGCGTATTCTGCCAGGACTCTCAGCGGGGCCACAGCCCTGGCCACTACCACATCGAAGGACCCTCTGAGTTGGGCATCGTGCGCCAGGTCTTCACAGCGGCCAGTATGCACCTCTACATTCTCCAGGCCCAAGGCTGCGACTAGAGATCTCAGAAACCGGGTCCGCTTGGTAGTGGAATCAATAAGCGTCAGGCTTATGCCAGGAAACAGGAGCTTCAAAGGAACTCCCGGAAACCCGGCTCCACTTCCCACGTCGCAGAGGCGGCCTGCGGCGCGTACAGAGTCAGGCAAGGCCAGGGCCACGGATAGAGAATCCAGGAAGTGAAACTGCTCAATGTCTACGGGCTCGGTAATGGCCGTCAGATTGAACTTGCGGTTCCATACCAGAAGTTCCTGCTGATAGCAGCGGAACTGCTGCAACTGCTGCGATGTCAAGGCAAGCCCGAGTTTTTGCGCGCCGCTTTTCAGCCACTGCACCCGTTGAACCCCCGTTTGCGGCGATTATACCATCCCGTCCCAATGGTGCAACCGCAAGGGCGTTGTACACACGCATTGCCGCTGAGGGCACAGCCCGAAGAATCTGGTGGGAAGAATGAGCCGTGGGGAAGGCCAGCGTCTGCCATGCTCGCATAGCGCAACGACTACCTGTCCTCTAGTGTATGAGGCAGCAGGTCAGAGAGGAAGGAGGCCACGCCATGGCACTAGAAGGAGCGGCACTGCCGGCAGACCGATATCTGGTAAGCATATTCACTGGAGCCAGTCCGGGCGAGGTTGCCAGCAACGTCAACGGCTTCCTTACGTCAGCGTCCAAGAAGTCGCTGGTGGAGTTCTACCTTGCCCACAGCCAGACCGCCCCAGTGGTGATGGTGGTGTACGTGCCGCTGGAGTAGGGGCCTGCGATCCAGCCATTCACACCGCCGCAGCGTGGCCAGCACGCGCCGCCTGCCGCCGTCGACTACGGGCAGTCCCAAGACAGCGGCAGATTGCCTATGTATTGAGCGGAAGCGGCGTCCCCAGCAATTGGCTAGCAACAGACTGACGTAGTCTGAAAATGCTTCGGGTACTAAGACGTTCTCACTGAGGCGCTGTACAATTCCCAAGCCGGAGTCCTCGCCCTCCCAGCGCACCCCGATGACTTGTCTGGAACCCCATAGCTCCATATCCTTCCGCCCGGGACCGCGAGTCCCCAAGGCCTCGTACTTCCACCAGCCACTCCGAAAGAAGGGCTTTTTGACAGATACTGCTTTCAACCGCACCATTGGGAATCCTGGCCTGATTCTGGGGTCAGGAACACCATACACCAGATAGTCGCCATCTGAATCTTCATCTATCCAGCCTGTTGCCTCGGTGACATTAATCCAACGGATGGGCCCCTCTACTATGTCTATGACACCTAGAGACCGGCGGCGCCCAGCATAGATTATCTCCTCCGCGCGACCTCGAGGCGCCATATGAGCGTCGATCCCTAACCTATTAAAGTGAGCGCAAATCTTATCCACCGCCAAAAACTCCCGCCGAACCTTGTTATTTCGAAACTGCTCCCGAACCTTGCTGAAAAGGGACATATGCTCCGCCTCCTAGTCTCATACCTAACTACTTGGAAGAATCGCGAGGAAATTGTTTTGGGTTGTTAACCACTCTGTGGTGATAACATTTGGCTCCGCAGGTAGGATTCGAACCTACGACCCGCCGGTTAACAGCCGGCTGCTCTACCACTGAGCTACTGCGGAACGTAAAATCACCCTCCTCCCAATGCCTAGCCGGTTAATCCCGACGAGTCGGGACTCTACCACTGAGCTACTGCGGAACGAACACGCAACGAAAGGGGCTCAAGCAACACGTTCAATTCTAGCATCGATGGACAACGGTGGCAACGCAAATGCAGTCTGTCTCACCTGCCTAGAGCCTTCCTCTCCCTTAGCTCCTGGCGATCTCCATCACGGCCTCGGCCACGCGCTGCATCTCATCCTCGGTGTTGAAGAAGGTGGTGCACAAACGTATCCCGGAAGGCTCTGGCACCTGCCGGCCCGCGATGTGGTGTTGCCATAGGGCCTCCACCACCTGAAGTGGCTCTCTTCCCGCCACAGTGAACGTGACCAGGCCCGAACTCAACTCCTGGTCTGATGGGCAGGTCAGCGTTACGCCTGGGATGTCCAGCAGGGCCCTCTTCAGCACATCAGCCAGATACAGAGACCGCGTCTCGATGGCAGCGCCGCCAATCTCCTGATTGTAGGCGATGGCTTCGGCCATGCCAGCCTCCAGGGCTGTGCTGGTGGTGCTAAGGTTGAACTTCCGGGGCGAGGCCGCGTTCATCTTTACCTCCAGAACAGCCCGGTCCCTACTCTCGGCGGCGGCGTAGGCCGGATACCTGGGTGTGATCTCTGGGATCAGCTCCTTCCGAAGATATAGCGCCCCCGCGCCGTCGGGGCCCAGAAGCCACTTTTGGCTGGGTATGGAGTAGAAGTCGCAGTCCAGGGCCTCCATATCCAGCACGATCTGCCCCGCGCACTGGGCGCCGTCCAGCAGCAGATAAGCGCCCCGCTGGTGGGCCATGGCCGCTATCTCTCGTATTGGCAGGCGAAGGCCGCAGGAGTATTGGATGTGGCTAAGGAAGACCAACCGAGTCCTGGGGCTCAGACACGACTCTATCTTGGTGAGAATGGCCTCGCGGTCGTCCTGGGGACTCAGGTCGGCTACACGTACCCGGACGCCGTGGCTATTCTGCAAGAAGAGGCTGGGCAGCATAACCGCAGGATGCTCCAGAGAGCAGGTCACCAGTTCATCTCCAGAACGCCAATCCATGCCATTGACCACAATGACAAGGCCCTGGGTTGTGTTCTGGGTGAGGGCTATGCACTCTAGCGGCGCGTGGAGCAGGCCAGCGACAGCGCCGGTCAGCGCCTGGGAGACCTCCCGGCTCCGGGCGACGGCATCCAGGGTCGCGGGGCCACGGTCCATCTCCCATTCCAGCTGCTCCGTAATACGCCTGGTGACCCTGACGGGAGATGGCCCGGACCATCCCGTGTTCATATAGATGGTGTTGCGGGTGACCGGTAATGCCTCGCGTATTTGGGCTACGTCCATGTTGCCTCCAGACAATGTGGGGGCATTCTATCACAACTGGCGTATGGCTCCCCTGGCCTGCCCGCTGCCACCCAAAAGCAGATATGGCTCTTGACGGCAAGACCAAGGTTCCGCTATATATACATATCAATGATAGTTGACTATTCTTATACCGTCGGAGGCCGGGCAGCGCTTTGACGTCTGTTTTCGACCTCCACATTCACACTAACCAGGGTAGTCCCGACAGCGCTCTTACCCCAGAAGAGTTGGTCTCAGAAGGGCGGCGTTTGGGGCTAACTGGAGTCATGGTAGCCGAGCACCATGGCTGGCCGCGTTACGCCTTTAACGAGTTCGCCCGTCAGCAGGAGGGCATTGTGATGGTGCGGGCCCTGGAGGTATACACCCCCTTAGGCCACATCATTACCCTTGGCTTGGACCAGCACGTGACAGGATATGGAGGGGGGATTGATACAATCCGCAAACTGCGCAGAGAGGTGGACAGGATTGGAGGCTTCATGATACTGGCCCATCCCTTCCGCTTTCTGTACGACCCATCCGGTAAATACACTCAGAACCTTCTATTTGAAAACGCCGCCGCCATACCCGATACCGCGGAAGAGGCCGCCAAGCACCCCATATTTGAGCTGGTGGATGAGGTGGAAGTGGTGAACGGCGGCAATATCGAGAGAGAGAACAGGTTTGCCCAAGAGGTGACCAGGGTGCTGGGACTTTCCGGGACCGGGGGGAGCGACGCCCATTCCACCCAGGGCTTAGGGAAAGGCTCCACCATGTTCAGGGGCGACATACGCAACGAGCTGGACCTGCTGGAGGCCCTACGAGCGGGGGAGTTCGTTCCGGTGGAGGGGTTCCACGTGGGCCGTCCAATCTACTACGGGGGAAACTCCAATGATGGCTACTCCCTGTGGGGCACGTCCGCGTAGAGGGCGGTCCCCGTATGGTTCCCGCGGGACCAGTTGAGGTCCATGTACCCCAATGAGTACAGGGACCCTCTGAGCGGCTCCTCGCCTGCAAACCAGGACTGTAACTTGGTGATGGAAAACCCCATCACATTCCCTGTACTCCCGACCGATGAATTCACCAGAGCCAAGCAAGTTCTATTGGAGGTTGCTTTGGCGATTTAGTTTTTCGTCCGAGATAATCCTTTCGATCTCTGCCACGGTCTCCTCCAGGCGGCCGTTGTGGTTGACCACCACATTGTCGAACTCACCCTGGCAATCCATCTCTTGCTGGGCCGTCCGGATGCGCCGTTGCAGGTCTTCCGCAGTCTCGGACTTCCGTTCCCTGAGCCGACGCTCCAACTCCTGCATGTCTGGTGGGGCCAGGAAGATCAAGAGGGCGTTGGAGAGCTTGGCCCGAATGGTTCGAGCGCCTTGGACGTCGGTCTTTACAATGACGTCCTTGCCAGCTTGCAGCGCCTCCTCCACCTGGCCGCGCGGAACGCCGTAGTACCTGCCGTACACCTCGGCGTGCTCCAGGAAACCGTCCTGGGCCATCAGCGCCTGAAACTGCGATGGTTCTAGGAAGATATAGTCCACGCCGTCCCGCTCGCCAGGGCGTTTGGGCCGTGTGGTGACCGTCACCACGAAGTGCCACCCTTCATGGGTGCGCCTCATGCGCTCCAGCACGGCGTCCTTGCCTACTCCGGACGGGCCGGAGATGACGACTAAGAAGGAAAGAGGATTGGGCATGGCACAGGCCGCTAGCGGCGGTTTCGCCTTGGTGACATGGTAGCTCTGATTATCCCTTGACTACTCATTTCCTTCGATCTCGCTCAGAATGAGCGGCCAAGAAACCAATCCCGCTTTTGGTGAGCTCCGGCTAGGTCGAGTGCCGACTTCGTCGAGCGCCGATTTTATCGGGCGTCTCCGACAGAGCCGGGAAGTCACGCCAAAGTTGGACTTGTCGAACCATTTGAGCGGGGCTTACGAGAAGGACTCGCTTTAGCTGCCTCGACCCAGCTTATCCAGGTCGTCCCAGAAGCCTGGATAGGAGATGCTTGCCGTCTCCGCGCCTCGGACCTCCGTTTCACCCTGCGCCAGAAGCCCGGCGATGCCCAGGGTCATGGCCAGCCGGTGGTCGCCGTGGCTGCGGCCCACCGCTCCCATCAAGCGCCCGGTGCCACGGATCACCATGCCATCGGGAAGCTCCTGGATATCGGCGCCCAGGCGTGAAAGCTCCTGGACTGTGGTCTTGATCCTGTCCGACTCCTTGACGCGCAACTCCTGGGCATCCCGGAAGACGGTGGTGCCCCTGGCGAAGCAGGCTGCCAGGGCCAGCACTGGAGCCTCGTCCAGGAGGCGTGGGATAAGGTCGCCGGCCACCTCTGTACCCGTGAGGTCGCTGGACTCCGCGGTGATGTCGGCCACCTCCTCGCCGCCTTCTGAACGGCGGTTGGATATGGTCAACCGCGCTCCCATGCTCTGGAGGGCGTCAATTATTCCGGCGCGTGTGGGATTGATGCCCACGTTGGTCACTGTGACCCTGGCCTGGGGATGGCACACGCCGGCCACCAGCCAGTAGGCGGCGGAGCTGGTATCCGTCGGGACGCGCACGTCCAACGACTTCACAGGCTGGCCCGGCGACACCTTGATGGTCAGACCGTCTTCAACCAGCGTAACCCCCATCTGTTGGAGCATCCGCTCCGTGTGGTCCCGTGAAACCGCCGGTTGGTGAAGCGTGGTCCCGCCTTGGGCGAACAGCCCGGCGATGATGAGGCAGGACTTCAACTGGGCGCTGGCTACCGGCATATCGTACTCAATGCCGCGCAGGTTGCCGCCAATGATGGCCAGGGGTGCCTTAGAGTTGTTGTCCCTCCCCCGGATATCCGCGCCCATCTGGGTCAACGGGCTGATGATCCTGTCCATGGGGCGGGACCGTAACGAAGCGTCGCCGGTGATAACCGAGTAGAAGGGCTGGGCAGCCAGCAGTCCGGAGACCAGACGCATTGTGGTCCCGCTGTTCCCAGCGTTCAGCACCGACATGGGCTCGCTGAACCCATAGTGCCCGTTGCCCTGGACCAGGAAACATTCATCTGCCTGGGTTACGGAGCATGCGCTGTGCCTGGTTATCCGTGTCCCGAGCCCCCGGAGACAGCGAAGCATCGAAGTCCGGTCATCTCCAACGCAGAAGTTGGAGACATGGGCCTCTCCTTCCGCCATGGCGTTTAGCAAGGCAGCCCGGTGGGAGATGGACTTATCTCCCGGCGGGGCCAACGTTCCGCCAATACGGGCTGGAGAGATGACTGGGCGTCTCATGGCAGTCGTCTCGGCCTGGGGCGGCGCGCATTCGCCGTGCGGTCTTGATCAGCGAAGATCTTGCTGTAACGCTCCCTCAGGCGGGACCCGAAGAACAGGTCGCCCATAGTTTCTGATGCTGACGGTATCGAGGAGTTTCCCGGGCGGTCATCCTCATCCTCCTTGGACTCGTAACGGTTGAGCCATATCTCCCGGGCCTCCCACGCCTTCGCCAAGGAGTCGCCTAGCTGTCGGGCGCCCTCCTCTTCGCCAGAGGCTAGAACCATCTCGCGGTAGGCTGCAAGCTCCTTGATGGCCTCTCCCAGCCAGTGGGCGATGCCTTCGCGATTGGTCAAACAGATGTCCAGGCTCATCACTGGGTCGCCGCCGGCCAGTCGGGACACGTCGCGGAATCCTGTGGCTGCAAGCCTGGACATGTCCCGCCAAGTGGGGCTCTTGGTAGTGGCGGATACCAGAGATGCGGATAGGAGGATGGGCAGATGGCTGACAGCGGCTACATAGCTATCATGCTCCTGGGCTTGCATAAAGTAGGGGCGGGCACCCAGGAGCCTCACCACGTCCAGGACCGCCTTCACGGCGCTCTCTTCAGCGCCCGTGCCTGGAATGACCACGTAGCGCGCCCCCTGGAACAACTTGGGGTCGGCATTGTCGATGCCTGAAACCTCCATGCCTGCCATGGGGTGGCCGCCCACGAAGCTGACCTCTTTGGGAAGGTACTGCTCGGCCCAACCAAGGATTGCCTCCTTGGTGCTGCCGGTGTCGGTCACCACACATCCCGGAGGCACCATATCTGCGATGTTCTCCATGGAGTCCCTGATAGACAGCACAGGAGTGGCAATGATGACCATGCCGGCCCCTTCGATCGCGTCTAAAAGACGCCAGGGGGCCTTGTCCACAGCGCCCCGCTTGATGGCTTTTTTCCCCACCGCCGGCTCAGCGTCGTAGCCCACAACCTCAAGGCCCGGGAGGTTCGCATGTTTGAGGGCCATGCCTATGGAACCGCCCATGAGACCCAGCCCAATTATTGCTATTTTGTTCACAGCTTCCTCCCGCCGGTGCGCCTGTTACAAGATTCCATGGTTCAACAAAAGATGTGCTATGTAGTTTACCACAGGGACAATTATCCTACTGATAATGCCAATGTTGGCAAATGTGTCTATGGCTATCACGGTCAGCAGCAGCGCCGGCCCGTATTGCGCTAGGCGCTCATACCTGCGGGCCAGATTGGCCGGCAGCAGGCCCAGGGCTACGTTGGAGCCGTCCAGCGGGAATATGGGAAGCAGGTTGAAAACGGCCAGGATGATGTTGAAAAATATGACGATGACCACCATTTGAGAGAGGAATCCATGCAGTCCCGTCGCAAAGAGCGTGTCGAATAGAAACGGCGAGCGTAGCTCCAGGAGCCCCGCCCTTATGGTCAACGCAAACACGAAGGCAGCAAACAGGTTGGAGAGTGGCCCTGCCGCAGCCACCGCCGCCATGCCCTGGCGGCCGCCTTTCAGTGCCAGGGCATTGACCGGCACTGGCTTGCCCCATCCGAACCCCACCAGAAACAGCAAGGCCGTACCTACCGGGTCAAGGTGTCGTATGGGGTTAAGCGTGAGCCTCCCCAGGCGCCGGGCCGTGGTGTCGCCCAGCAGATATGCTGCCATGGCGTGGCTGAACTCGTGGATGGTGATGGCCACCAGAAGGGCAAGCCCCACCGTGCCCAGAATTACGGGGAAGACGCGGAGGAACTCCAGGGGATCAGAGAAAAGCAGGTCCAGGGAGCCTAAAAGCATGGGGGGATGGTCTTCCTGTCTATGTCATTCTGAGTCCCGACGTGTAGGGACGAAGAATCTTACAGCCTTTACATCGGCTTCTTTGTGGACGTTGAGTTAGGTAAATAGCCGACACACAAGATTCTTCGGTCGTCCCGATGCCTCTGATTCCATCGCGAGTCTCCGACTTCGTCGAGAGCCACGATATATCGGGCCTCGGCGAAGCCGAGACATCAGGACTCCTCAGAATGACACGAGAGCCACCCAGTACAAGTTACTCAGGCCGACAACGGAAAACGTTTGGCACCAGGGCTAGATGCTACAGGTGCAACAGTTTGTTTATGTTGCGTACCGTAACATCTTGGATGTGGTCCACGGATGTGTTCCGTAGCTTGGCCACCGTGGCTGCCACTTCCAGCAGCTTAGCAGGCGTAGCGTCGGTGCGGTGATGGGGCAGGATGCCTCCGCCCGCAGAGTCGGTTTCGATGATCAGGTTGTCGTCTGGGACCTGCTGCACAACCTCTTCCAGGTACTTGAAATCGGGGTTGTTGATCTGGCGCCCTATAGATATGTAGACCCCCATCTGCCACAGAGGCCGGGCCGAGTCTATGTCGATCATCGTGGAGTGCATCACTCCTCCCACCTCCATCCCCTTCTCCTTCTCGAACACGTCGATGATGTCCGCCCCTGACTCGCGGTCGTTGTGGATGACGACTGGCAGGCCCGTCTCTTTACCAAGGTTTATGCAGCGGGCGAACTTCTGCCGTTGCTGATCCCTGGTCTCCGGTGACCTACCCACGCCGATGCCTGTTTCGCCTATGGCTACCACCTTGTCGTTCCGGGTGAGCGACTTCAGTTCGTTATAAGCTGCGTCATCCATTGGGTCTGGCCAAAGGGGATGGATGGCCACCCCGGCCAGCACGTTGTCGAAGCGCTGGGCTATCCACACATTGGCGCCGGAGGAGATAACGCCGCGCCCTACGGTGAGTATCTTCTCTACGCCCGCCTCCTGCGCATCCCGGATTACCCCGGGCACCTCTTCAACCCTCCAGAAGTCCAGGTGTACGTGGGAATCAAACCATCCAGCCATGAGTTCCTCCTTTGAGCGTCGCTTCCCTGGGGGAAGCGTTTGGCGTCTCGACAAGCCGGGACGGCGTGATGCTAGCACCTCTCCAGGGTGCCGTCAACTTTTGCGAGATACTGTCCCGACTGTGAAGCTCGTCGGGAGAATCTTCCGTTGGGGGTGCAGGGGGCACGGCCCCATGCCGGGGTAGCAGGGGTGTCCCCTGGTCTCTATTTCTCTTCCCCCTTCTCCTGCAGGAGAAGGGGGACAAAGAGGGATGAGGTATATGCAATCCACTAGCGGGTCGTTGACACCCCCTTCTCACCACGCCTACAATCCAATCCCAGACCAGTTGGCTATCGAAGGAGAGTCCAGGGAACCTTGGTTCCCTGAAGGGGAGTTTGAGAGCCTGCCCTGAGCCGGCCGAGGTAGGGTGGGGTGTCTCTCCGCTCATCCTGAGCTTGCCGAAGGAAATGAGCGGGTATTATCGGTGCAAACAACCCATGCAAACCGCAGCAGAAATACGCAAAGCGTTCCTGGACTTCTTTCAAGGCAAGGAGCATCTCCTTGTCCCCAGTTCGTCGCTAATACCGGCAGGCGACCCCACCCTGCTGCTCACCAACGCGGGCATGGTGCAGTTCAAGCCCTACTTCACCGGCGAGATGACGCCGCCGCAGCCTCGGCTCACCAGCGTCCAGAAGTGTTTCCGCGTCTCGGACGTGGACTCCGTAGGCGACACCAGCCATCTCACCTTCTTTGAGATGCTGGGCAATTTCAGCGTAGGCGACTACTTCAAGAAGGAGGCCATCGCCTGGGGGTGGGAGTTCGTAACGCAGGTTATGGGGCTGAAGCCGGAGCAGCTATGGGCCACGGTCTTCCGTGACGACGAGGAGGCGTATACCCTATGGTCCCGACTTGTCGGGACGGAGCGCATCCGTCGGTTTGACGAGAAGGACAACTTCTGGGGGCCGGCGGGCGACGAAGGCCCCTGCGGCCCGTGCAGCGAGATCCACTACGACTTCGGTGGGCCTTGCCGCCTGGATAAGAGCGATGCCGATTGCGGCCCCAACTGCGAGTGTGGCCGCTTTCTGGAGCTATGGAACCTGGTGTTCATGCAGTTCTACCAGGACAAGCAAGGCAAACGCACGCCGCTGCCCCGGCCAAACATAGACACCGGCATGGGCCTGGAGCGTGCCGCCATGATCCTGCAGGGCGTCGATTCCATATACGAGACAGACCTGTTCACGCCCATCGTGCAGCGGGTCTGCGAGCTGTCACACAAAGCCTACGGGCAGGACGCCGAGACTGACATAGCTATACGAGTGGTGGCGGAGCACGCCCGCAGCGCCGTATCCCTCATCGCCGACGGCGTTGTGCCCGACAACAAGGGCCGTGGCTACGTGCTGCGGCGTCTCATTCGGCGGGCCGTCCGCTTTGGCCGCAAGCTAGGTATGGAGTCTGTGGAAGGCGGATTTCTGTCACCAGTGGCAAAGGTTGTAATAGGACAAATGGGCAACGCCTACCCCGAGCTAGCCAGCGGCCAAGAGTTCATCCTCCGTGTGCTGCAACTGGAAGAGGAGCAGTTTAGTGAGGTCTTTGAGATAGGAAGCCAGTTCCTTGAATTGCTCCTCATGCGCAAGCAAGGGGTGGTCGCTTGGGCTGATGTGCTTGAGTCCCAGTTCGAAATTGAGGTATCAAGAACACAGGATTACCCCTCTCATGATCGAGCAAGTCACTTCTTGGAACACCTCACAGAACACCTGAAAGATGCTAAAGAGCGGCTAGTCAGCGGCTTCACTTGGTATGTAACTAAGAACCTAACTACGACTAGAGACGAGATTGACCAAATCGTACAAACCTTGGAAGTTGGAAGGGCGAGTGTCGCAAGTCTTTTGCAGACAGTGGGTGAAGCTAATGGTCTTGAATCCTCAGCCCAAAGGATATGGACTGACGTTTTGTCGAGACTACGCGAGCTTGCCGAAAGACCCCTGGCCGGAGATGCTATCTTTGTTCTCTATGACACCTACGGCTTCCCTATAGAAGAAACTCAAGAAATTGCCAAAGAGTATGGTCTGGAAGTAGACATGGAAGGCTTCCAGCATGAAATGGAAGAGCAACAGAAACGCTCCCGCGCCGCCGGTGGCTTCGGCACGGGGCTGGACGCCGTGCGCGTCTACCAGGAGTTGGGTATACAGGGCACGCGCTTCCTGGGCTACGAGGCCACCTCAGCGCCCTCGGTCGTGGTGGCCCTGCTGGTGGACGGCGTCTCGGTGGACAAGGCGGACGAAGGCCATCAGGTCGAGATAGTCCTTCGCGAGACGCCCTTCTACGCCGAGGGCGGCGGCCAGGCCGGTGACACCGGCTTCATTGAGGCTCCCGGCTGGTTCGTTCAGGTGGAGGATACGCAGTCGCCCATATCTGGCCTCATAGTCCACCGGGGCCGCGTCGTCCGCGGCACGGCACAGCTTGGTGAGCAGGTGACGGCCACAGTGGACCGCGACTGGCGCATGGACTCGGCCCGCAACCACACGGCCACCCACCTGCTGCACGCTGCCCTGCGCCAGGTGCTGGGCACCCACGTCCGGCAGCAAGGCTCCCTGGTGGCCCCGGACCGCCTTCGCTTCGACTTCACTCACGTAAGCCCCATGTCGCCCGAGGAGTTGCAACAGGTGGAGGCGCTGGTTAACTACCACATCCGCGCCAACGTGACGGTGCACAAGCGCGAGACCACCTACCGTCAGGCCGTGGCCGAAGGGGCCTTGGCCTTCTTCGGTGATCGTTATGGCGACCGCGTGCGTGTTGTGGAGGTGCCCAGCGACCCCTCCTTGGAGGTTCCCCATTATGGGGAACCAGCACGAAGTGCCGGAGGGGTGGGCCAGGCCCCATTCAGCTATGAGGTCTGTGGCGGCACCCACGTGGAGGCCACCGGCGACATCGGCTACTGCCACGTCCTGGGCGAGAGCAGCGTTGGCGCTGGCCTGCGGCGCATCGAGGCTGTCACTGGCCGCGCCGCAGAGACCCTGGTACGGGACCAGGAGGCTTTGATTGCCAGGCTGGCGCAGCAGTTCGAGGCGTCGCCCCATGACTTGGAGACGAAGGTTCGCTCCCTGCTAGAAGAGGCAGCCCACCTTCGGCGTGAGTCAGAGGCCTACCAAAGCATCTTATCAAGGCAGAAGGCACAACAGATCCTTCAAAATCAAGCAGATGAAGCTTCTCTGCAAATTATCGAGGGCGTTACGGTAATCCGAGGTTTCGCTGATGTTGGCTCGGCAGAGGAGTTGCGAAGGGTAGGAGACCACCTACGAGACACGTTAGGGGGTAGTGGCGTAGTGGTGTTGGGGGGCTTGGTGAACGAACGCCCCACGCTGCTTGTCATGGTCACCAAGGACCTGGTGGAGCGCGGCGTCCACGCCGGGAACATCGTGAAGGAGGCGGCCAAGGTCATGGGTGGGGGAGGTGGGGGCCGACCGGAGATGGCGCAGGCCGGAGGCCGCCAGGCCGACAAGCTGGAGGAGGCGCTGCGTGCTGCGGTGGAGTTGGTGACGCAGCAGGTGGGGGGGTGAATAGTGCCTTCCTGCACAAACTGTGGGGCGGAGGTACAGGCTGAAAGCAGGTTTTGCCTATCTTGTGGTCGGCCACTGCTATTGGAGCAAACAGCGGCACTGGGAACTCCTCCGCCTGTGGGCCCTAGCGTCCTAGGGCCCAGGACCTTAGGGGGCATTCTCGGCGAGGCTTTTCGCATCTACAGGCAGTATTTGTTGAGGGTATAGGCCATTGTGCTCGTTGCAGAAATAATGATATGGGTTGTCAGTCTATTTTTCACGCGGGTCGTCCTGGCCACACCGGCGGCCGAGTTCCGGAGTATCGTGGAAAACTTAGGTATCGACGAAGCGGCGCTGGAGCGGATCAAAGACGAGCTGATCGATTTCATAGAGCAGTACCTCATGGTGGTCGTGATAGGGGTCCTCGTATTGTGGGTCATCACGTCTCTCATAGGCGTCACGAGGTACGGCGCCCTCGTTCACGCTGTATCTGAACAGTATGTCCGTCAAAGGATGGCCGTCAGGCGAGCGTATCGATTTGCCCTGGGAAGGCTTGGAGCTCTTATGGGAGCGACGGCTATAGCCGAGCTGGGTATCTTTGGCATCGAAGTCGTCGTGATCGGCATTACAGTAGCTGCCTCCTTCGTATCTCCACTCTTCCTGATACTGGGGTTCTTAGCGGCCCTCGGCATCCCTATTTACCTGATAGTCCGTTGGATCTTCATTTGGCCGGTGGTATTGCTCGAAGGCAAAGGTCCGATCGGCGCCCTTTCACGCAGTTCCGAGCTGGTCAAGGACAACTGGTGGCGTGTCTTCGGCATCATGGTCGTGATCCTCATCATGCTCTTAGTGATAGGCCTGATTCTTAACGTCAGCGTCAGGGCAATACCGATAGTGGGGTCTTTAATTGTCGGCATCTTGGTCGTCCCGGTTTTACCAATCTTGCACATACTGCTTTATTACGACTTACGAACCCGAAAAACACTTTATAGCCTCGACGCGTTGGGAAGAGAACTGAACATTTCCAGTCACTAGGTGTCTGAGTAAGTAGTCTATTTGAAATGTGAGTAGGTGTTGCCTTGGAGGGTAAAACACGGGTCCTTGGCCTGGACGTAGGCGACAGACGCATCGGCCTGGCCATCAGCGACAGAGACGGCTCGCTGGCCACGCCGTACAACGCTCTTGGGCGTCGCGGCCTGGAAAGGGACATCGCCGCCATACTAAAACTCGTACAAGAGGAGGAGATAGGGACGATTGTTGTCGGAGAGCCGCTGTCGCTGGATGGCAGCGTGGGGCCTCAGGCAAAACGCACCTTGGCCTTTTACGAGGCGCTCAGAGCGGCAAGCCCGGTGCCCGTGGACACCTGGGATGAGCGGTTTTCCACCGTGGAGGCCGAGCGCCTTCTGCGAGAGGCAGGCGTCGCGCCTTCGCGTAACAGGGCTCGCCTTGACGCGGCGGCGGCGGCGGTGATACTGCAAGGATACCTGGATGCGCACCGCCAACCTGCGGCCTAGCGGTATTTGGTTTCATCATCTGACCTTGTTATTCTGAGCGAAGCGAAGAATCTTGTGTGCCGACTACCTACCAGACGCAACTGCTTCAAAGAAGCCTCTATACTGGCTGATAAGATTCTTCGCCTCGATACTCCGATTCCATCGGGAGTCCTCGACGAAGTCGGGAAATCGGGACTCAGAATGACACTCAAATACGGATAAGACTTTGACCACCCTCACCGTAGGCATCGTAGGCTACCCTCTGGGACACTCCATATCCCCGGTCTTCCAGCAGGCGGCCTTTGACTATTATGGTATGGATGCCCGGTACTTGGCCTGGGAGACGCCGCCAGATGGTCTGGCCCAGCGAATTCAATCACTACGCGATACCAACATCCTGGGCGCTAACGTCACCGTGCCCCACAAAGAGGCGGTCAGCTCCAGCCTGGACAGCTTGTCTCAGGCGGCAAGTCGTACCGGTGCGGTGAACACAATCGTCAACCGTCCCGACAAGTCGGGACTGGAAGGCCACAACACCGACGTCCCTGGCTTTCTGCGGGCGCTCAGGGAAGACGGTGGTTTCGATCCCAGGGGCAAACGGGCGTTGCTTCTGGGAGCCGGCGGTGCCGCGCGGGCGGTGGCCTACGCGTTGTCCGGCGCAGGAGTGGCCTCCCTCACCATCGCCAACCGGACGGTGCAGCGGGCGCAGCGGTTGGCGAACGGTCTGGGCATCGGCGCGATAACCCAGGTGGTCGCCATGGAGCACGACGCCCTGGCGGTGGATAATGGCTGGGACCTGATAGTCAACACGACCACCCTTGGCATGTGGCACAACGCAGGCGAGAGCCAGTCGCCGCTGCCCGCCGGCCTCATTCCATCCCATGCCCTGGTGTACGACCTGGTGTACAATCCTCCTGAGACGCCGCTGCTACGGGAGGCCGGAAGGGCGGGCGCCCGTGCTCTTGGTGGCCTGCCCATGCTGGTGTACCAGGGCGCTGAGGCCTTCCAGCTATGGACTGGAAAAGAAGCGCCTCTGGAAGTGATGCTAGAGGCGGCACGACGAGCGCTGGAGGCGGTGGGAAGCCAATGAACGACACTCACGCTCCGCTCGAATGGTTCGACAGGCTCACCACGAGCGGAGTACCACTCTCCCGCTCATCCTGAGCGTAGTTTACCCTGAGCGGAGCCGAAGGGAAGGAAATGAGCGGGATGAGTCATCGAACAAGTACTTGGGCTTGTTGTTGTAGCTAACAAACCGCTCTGCGACTTCAATCCGAAAGAAGAAGAGGTAACAAGAAGAGGTAACAAGATGTTCCGATTTCTGACCGCTGGCGAGTCCCACGGCAAGGGATTGTCCGTAATCGTGGAAGGCGTCCCAGCAGGGCTTCGTCTGACCGAAGAGTATATTGCTAGGGACATGGCCCGACGTCAGGTGGGCTACGGGCGAGGCGGACGCATGCAGATCGAGCGTGACCACGCTCAAATCCTGTCCGGGGTGCGCCACGGCCTCACTATGGGCGGCCCCATCGCCATGTGGATCGAGAACAGGGACTGGTCCACTGGCAAAGGCCCCGATGGCGTCCCTTGGACCGACGAAATGAGCATCGAACCCACCGACGTTGAGTTTGAATCTATCACTGCGCTGCGTCCGGGCCACGCCGATACCCCAGGCGCGGCCAAGTACCACCAGGCCGACGCTCGCAACATACTGGAGCGTTCCAGCGCCCGGGAGAGCGCGGCGCGGGTGGCGGCGGGCGCGGTGGCGCGGCGTTTCCTGGAGGAGTTCGGCGTCGAGCTTCATGGCCACGTGACCTGCATCGGCGGCGTCCATGCCAAGCCCAGCTATGCCATAGACTGGGTTGCCCTGGAACAACCGCCCTACCACAAGGAAAGGCCGGAAGGCTCAAGGATGGCGGCGGTGCGCTGCGCCGATCCGGACGCCGCGGCCGGAATGATCCAGGCCATAGACGCCGCCCGCGAGGCGGGCGATAGCGTTGGCGGCATCATAGAGGTGATAGCCATGGGCGCTCCTATCGGCCTGGGCACGCATACCCAGTGGGACCGCAAGCTAACCACTCGGCTGGCGGCGGCAGTGATGAGCATGAATGCCGTGAAAGGCGTGGAGTTTGGGGCAGGCTTCGCCCAGGCTGACCTGCGCGGGTCTCAGATTCACGACGTCATCAAACCTCTCCAGGAGTGGGAGCGCTCCCCGGACGGTGGCTGGCTGCATCCCTGGCCCCGGCGCACCAACAACTCCGGCGGCCTGGAGGGAGGCATGACGACCGGTGAGCCCTTGGTGGTGCGGGCCATGGTCAAGCCCATCGCCACGCTGATGAATGGCCTGGAGACGGTTGACCTGGCCACCGGCGAGTTCGTGTCCAAAGCCCACTTCGAGCGCAGCGACATCACATTCGTGCCCACCTGCGCCGTTATTGGCGAGGCTATGGTGGCCGCAGTCCTGGCCGACGCCATGCTGGAGAAGTTCGGCGGCGACCACGTGGAGGAGACCAAACGTAACTGGCGGGCCTACATGGCTGGCCTGGGGCCGCAGGTGGAATGAAGCGGAGGTAGGACAAACTGTTCGTGGTAAGCTAGGACTAGGTCGAGAGTCGCGATAACATCGGACTTGTCTAACTACGAATAGAGAAGATATGGGCCCTTGTCATTCTGAGCGAAGCGAAGAATCTGGTGTGGAAGAGGGAGTCTCACGCCACTAGATGCTTCGTCGGCGGAGGGTGTTGTAGGCCAAGAAGTCCAACCACCTCCTCAGCATGACAACTCACGTCCCTGCGCCGGTATTGTCATAACGGTGGCGGTGGAGCGCCAAGCCTAGTTGCCCATGCTCCTGGCGCCTACTGCCAGCAGCTCCACCCGTTCCCATACTACCTCGGCAATGTGCTCTTGGGGTAACGCGCCGTCCACCCTCAGCCACAGGGCCGGTTCCGCCCGTGCCTGCTCCAGATAGCCGCGTCGCACCTTTCTATGGAACGCCAGAGACTCCTCCTCGAACCGCTGGAGACCCTCTTGGTCGCCACGAGGTACCACCTGCTCGGTGCCAGGCTCAAAGGGCAAAGACATCTGGGCCATCACTCGGTGCAACCCGTTCTCCGGCTTCATATCCAGCAGGACTACCAGGTCTGGCGACAGGCCACCGGTGCTGATCCTGTTTACCTGGGAAATCGTCTCCAGCGGAATGCCCCTGCCGTAGCCCTGATAGGCTACGGTGGATGGCGTGTAACGGTCGCAGACCACGACCCGCCCTTCTTCCAGGGCAGGATGCAAAACGGTGCTGACAAGCTCGGCGCGGGCGGCAGAGAAAAGGAGCAATTCTGCATCAGGAGTGATATCGCGCAGGAGTCTGACCTGACGCGGCATTCGAGGGTCGCTCCGCTGGGCCATCAGAATGCGACGAACCTGTTCTCCTAAGAGTGTTCCACCAGGCTCGTGGAGTTTCAGGGCAGGGTAGCCTTCCTTGAGGAGGCGATGGTATAAGAGGTCAGCTTGCGTGGACTTGCCAGACCCTTCCCCACCTTCCAGAACGATGAAAACGCCCACGGCTACCCTTCCAACGGCTCACGGAGGACCGTGACGCGCCTGTTGGGTTCCTGGCCGGTGCTTCGGGACTGGAGGTTGTACCGTTGGGCAAGCTGGTGCTGTAGACGCCGGACGTAGGAGCCTTGTGGGCTCAGCTCCACGCGTGGCTCTCCTTCCCACACCCGTTCCACGCCGTTCTGCACCTCCTGGAGCGCGGAATCAAGAGAGCCTGAGGCTCCGTTGTGGCGGCCCAGTCGGCGGACAAACTCTTCCACCTGGGGCCGGGCGTTCCTGCGGAGCACATGAACAGGTGTCCCCCGCTCCTCTGCGTCTCGTACTACTTGGGGGTTGCGGCGGTACTGTGCCTTAGTAGTGACCAGGAAGTCCGCCTCTCTAGCGTTGTCGGTTAGCTCTATGGGAATCCGGGTGCTTCGGCTCGCCTGTGCAATGCTCCCGCGGTTGACGCCGTAGGCGTATAGTTTGATTGCTTCTTGGGGAAGAGGCATCTCCTGTTCCATTTCCATGGTGGGCGCAAGTGAGGGAGAATGCGCAGGTGTGGGAGTGGCCGCTGGCCTGTTCTTGCGCATACTGCCATCGGCATCGGTCCAGCGCACCTCCGGAGCCGGCGGGGTGCCCCGTAGCAACGTATCCACCACCGAGGCCACGTCGGCATGCACAGCCACCCTCTCCCAGTCCTGGATCTCAACGATGATGTCAAAGGTAGGGGGACGTTTCCGCTCCAGTACCGTCTTCTGGGTCCTGCGGCGACGGGCCTCATCGTCGCCAAGTATAACGGTCTGTACCCCCCCAACCAGGTCCGACAGCGTGGGGTTCAGCACCAGGTTTTCCAGGGTGTTGCCGTGGGCCGTGGCGATTAGCTGCACACCTCGTTCCGCTATAGTCCTGGCAGCTTCGGCCTCCAGCTCAGTGCCCATCTCGTCTATGATGATGACCTCCGGCATGTGGTTCTCCACGGCCTCTATCATCAAGGCGTGCTGAAGGTTTGGGGTGGGTACCTGCATGCGCCGGGCGCGGCCAATGCCTGGATGGGGTATGTCGCCGTCGCCGGCGATCTCGTTGGATGTGTCCACCACCACCACGCGCTTGTGAGCATCCTCGGCCAGGACACGCGCCACCTCTCGCAACATGGTAGTCTTACCCACGCCGGGGCGGCCCAGCAGCAGCACGCTCTTCCCCGTGAATATGAGGTCCTCAATGGGCCGGATGGTGCCGAATACAGCGCGGCCCACGCGACAGGTAATGCCTATGACCTTCCCACGGCGGTTGCGGATGGCCGAGAACCGGTGCAGTGTTCTCTCGATGCCCGCACGGTTGTCGTCTCCGAAGGAACCGATGTGGTCTACCACGTACTGGAGGTCCTCTTCCGTGACCTCCCGAGAGTAGAGATAGTCCGCGCTGTTGGGGAACCGGGCCTCCGGCGGCCTGCCCAGGTCCAGCACCACCTCCAAGATCTCTTTGATGTCATCCCGTGCCCACAATGGCTCTTGGATGTGCGGCGGCAGGGCCTTGATCAGGTCCTCCAGGTCATCCACGATAATGTTGAGCGTTTTCTGAGATGAAGCCATAGTTTGATACTTATCCGGACGTGGGTGCATTGGCCAGGACCGGCTCCTTCACCCTGACTGCTAGGAACTTGACCAAGAGCTGGTAGGAGACAGTGGCATCAAACCCCACACGTTCCAGGGCAAGGCGAAGGGTGCCGTCGCTCTCGGGGACCTCCCACCAGAGGACGCGCTGGCCGCTCTTTTTTTGGGCCAGCGCCACGAGAGATGTAATATCCCCGTCCCAACCGGGTTGGATGCTCAGGCGTACCGTTGCCCACCTCCGGTGAAGGTCAAGCCTAAGCCACCCCTTCACGCCGTCTCCTTCCTCCAGCACCAGCTCCTGGGTGCCCCTTCGCAGCGGCTCCTGCGAGTCCTTCCACTGCTCCAGAGTCAAGCCTATGCCTGAGCGGACATCCGCCGGAGTGGTAGCGGTGTACAGGCGGAATAAGGGTAGGTCATCGCTGGGTTCACGCTTGCGGAGGCCGGAAACAGGAGTCATGTCCAGGAGCGGGCCTTGGCCAGAAAGGGTAAACAGAAGCACCCGGGCGCAGGGAACAAAGCCCGATGATCGGACCATATCCACCAGTTGCCCATCGTCGAGAAGCTGTAGGAAGAGGCGATCCGCGCCACGGCGACCTGCGTGAATGGCCGCTTTCTCCAGAAGCTCGCAGCAGGGGCTTGCATCGTACCGAGGAGTCACCAGGTGGTCCACTATCCATGCGGTAGGACCGGAGCGGGGCTTGGCCGATGCCAGGCCGCTTGCCTTCAAGCCCTTTCCAGCTACCCAGGCAGCGCCTCGGGGCCTGGCCCGGAGGTACTCCAAGAGAAACCTAGCGGGGGAGAACAGGCGACGTCCTCCCCACGCGGCTCCCCAGGGGTTGATTGCCCAGTCGGGGCCCCCTAGCGACGCAATCCGGATGGCGTTGGCAACGGTTATTGAACGGATCATCACCTAGTGAACACCCACCATTTTCAAGAAGTATTGGTGGAAGCGGGTGTCTTCAGTGAGCTCAGGGTGGAACGATGTGGCCAGCATTCCATCCTGTTGGGCCGCCACTACCTCTCCATCTTTGGAAAGGCTGGCCAGCACTGCCACGTCCTTGCCCACGCTCAGGACCTTTGGGGCGCGGATGAACACGGTGTGGAAAGCCTCTTTGGTTTGAAGAACCGGCACGGGCAGGTCTGCCTCAAAGCTGTCCACCTGGCGCCCGTAGCCATTCCGCTGGACCTCTATGTCCATGAGGCCCAGGGGTTCCGGCCGGTCCTCCGCCAGCTTGGTTGCCAGAAGGATAAGACCGGCGCAGGTCCCCCAGACCGTCATGCCGGACCGCACTCGCTCTTTCACTGGTTCCCTCAGGCCGTAGATGTCCATGAGCCGCGCCATGGTGGTGCTTTCCCCTCCAGGGATAATTAGCCCGTCCAGCCCTTCTAGCTCTCCTGGAAGCCGCACCTCACGTGGCTGGACTCCCAGCTTCTTCAGCGCGGCCAGATGCTCGGCAAAGTCACCTTGCAGGGCCAGGACTCCTATGGTAGCCAACTTTACCAGCCCCGGACTGACAATAGTTGCTCCTGCTTGAGTGTGCGAACGTCCAGCCCGGGCATCGCTTCTCCTAGACCCTTGGAGGCTTCGGCTATGATTTCAGGGTTGTTGTAGTGGGTCACGGCCTTGACCACGGCCTTGGCCACCAGCTCAGGGCTGTCGGCCTTGAATATGCCCGATCCCACAAAGACGCCATCGGCCCCTAGCTGCATCATCAGCGCAGCGTCAGACGGGGTGGCCACACCGCCGGCGGCAAAGTTCACCACGGGCAACCTGCCCAATGTCTTGACCTCCCTGAGCAGATCCAGGGATGCACCCAGGTTTTTGGCTTCTGCTTGAAGCTCGTCCTCCGTCATGTTCTGAATCTTGCGGATCTCCCCCATGACGGAGCGCATGTGCCGGACGGCCTCCACTATGTTCCCAGTGCCTGCCTCGCCCTTGGTGCGCATCATTGCCGCACCCTCCGCGATCCGCCGCAGGGCCTCGCCCAGGTCCCGGCATCCACAAACGAAGGGCACTTTAAACGGATGCTTCCAGATGTGGTTGGTTTCATCGGCGGGCGTCAGCACCTCCGACTCGTCAATGTAGTCCACGCCCAGCGACTCCAGCACCTGAGCCTCCACGAAGTGGCCAATGCGGCATTTTGCCATCACTGGAATGGTGACAGTCTCCATGATAGAGAGGATGCGCACTGGGTCGGCCATGCGGGCCACGCCCCCAGCGGCGCGTATATCCGACGGGACCCGCTCCAGTGCCATGACGGCGCAGGCCCCCGCGTCTTCAGCTATCTTTGCTTGCTCTGCCGTCACCACGTCCATGATGACGCCACCCTTGAGCATCTGAGCCAGGCCACTCTTCACCTGCCACGTACCCTTTTCCATAAACGGGTCTCCCTTGCTTATCTCCTGCTGGGGATGGTAACGCTATTGCTATTATAGTGCGGCGGCGCAGCGTTTATCAATGAAGGAGAAGGGAGGGGTTCGCTTGCTTTGCAGTGGGCGGCGTGGCCCTCCACGTTGGCTTACCCCTCATCAACTCCACGCAAGCAGTCCTGCACCCTACCGCATGCCCGCCCGCTTCGTAGCACTCTTGCGCACCAAGGGCACCACCTGCTCCAGGAAGGCGTGGATCTGGGCCAGCGGGTCCAGAGAGGCGAACCGCACGATGACCTCCTGAGCGCCGGCGGCGTGATACTCCAAGATGCGCTCCGCCACAGCCTCCGGCGGCCCGAAGGGGCCCCATCGCTCCGCCCAGAAGTTCAGCCCGTAGTAGCGACGGATGAAGTCATCGGCCTCTTGCCAGGCGACCTCACGATTCGTGTTAACGTTCACCGTCATGTAGAAGGCCGTCTGGAGAGAGTCGGGGTCCCGCCCGGCCTCCGCTGCGTAGCCGCGCACCAGTTCCAGGGTCTCGCCGTACTGCGGAGGCGTGTCGCTGATGCCCATGACTCCATCGGCGTAGAGCCCTGCACGGCGGTATTGCGCAGGAGAGCCTGTGGCCTTGTGGCAAGCCAGGAGCACAGGCACTCCCCCAGGCTGCACGGGTCTGGGTAGCATGGCCGCCTTCTCCACCTGGAAGTAGCGACCCGCGAACGTGACCTCGTCTTCCCGCCAGAGGCGCTGGCACACCTGCACCAGCTCCGTCATCCGCCCGCCCCGCTCCTGAGGAGGCACCCCCACGGCCAGCCACTCCTGCTTCTGCTCATCGGTAAAAACACCGCCAACGCCCATTCCCAGGACAAGGCGGCCGCCGGAGAGCACGTCCACTGTTGCCGCCATCTGGGCCAGTTGCACGGGCTGGCGCAGCGGGGCCAGCAGGACGGCGGTGCCCAACCGGACCTGGCTGGTCCTCATGGCCACCGCCGCCAGGGTAGCGAGAGGCTCCAGCCGGGGCTTGGACAGCAGGCTGTCGCCTACCCAGACGGAGTCCAGGCCCGCTTGCTCTACCTGCTCCGCCATGGCGAACAGAGGCGACAGGTCGGGATGAGCGCTGTCTTTCAAGATGACGCCTCGCGTTGGCAGCAGGATACCAAGCTTTGGCTCCGCTGATTTCATCACGAGCGCAACACCTGCTTTCTTTCAGAGTTCTGCCCAACCATTACATCGGGGGCCTGGTAGCGCAGCTTCTCTCGCCAAGAAGCCAGGGCAGATTCTAGCTCCGGTTGGGCTGCCCGGTACGCCGCCAGGTCCTCAGGCGTGTCCAGGTCGAAGGCCAGGCCGGGAGCGTGGGAGACCTCTAGCGGGACATTTGCCTTCTGCGCCTCATCCATGTGCCGCTGGAAGCTGCCAGGGCCGAAAGACGGCCCCACGACCAAACCTAGGGGCGACAGCAGCGCGTTGGTGCCACCGTCCGTGGCAGCCCTGGCCAGCACAGCCTTCCGGAAGCCATCCGAGAGGCCCACCAGGTCTTCCACGTCCCCGGGGGCCAAAAGTCCCAGGTCTCCCGGCAGCACCAGTATGGCATGTGCCCCCGCCTCAAAGGCCGCGCGGATGGCGGGACGCAGGGCATCGTTTAGCCCACCGCCGGTGTCTTGCTGCCAGGTGGCCGATTCAAGGGCGGCAACGTGCTGCACCCAAGCGTCGCCGCCTATTACCCAGGTCTCCGCGCCGGCGACGCGCGCCGCCACGGAAAGGACGTGCCGCAGTAGGTGAAGAGATAGGGCGGCGCGGCCATCGGCATCCAGCACGTCGGCCAGCCGAGATTTGCCTTCATAGGCTGGCTTCATAGGCACTAGGACCCGTATGGGATTCTGCCCTGTCATGATTCCACCATTTTCTCAACTAGCTGGAGCAATTCCCTGGCTAGACGGTCCTTGTCCGCATCAGTTTCCATAACGGTGTCCATCACCTCTACGTCTACGCCCGCGGCCCGAACATCGGCAACGCGATGGGCGTCTTGCGTGTCCACCACCAGCACATCGCATATGCCTGCCAGCCGGCGGGCCACGCCCACGCAGCTCACCTCTTCGCCCAACTCCAGGAGCATCTTCGCCGCGGGGCCTCGCAACGCCTGCTCTCCCACGATGGGGCTTACCGCAACCATGGGGCCGTGAAACTCCTTCAGGTGCTCGATGACTCCAGGCAGCGCCAGGATTGGGCCAATGCTCACCACGGGATTGGAAGGGCAGTAGACCACGGCTCCAGCCGAGATCACCGCCTGCTGAAAGGCCTGGGACGCCTGGGCTTCCAAGGCTCCTTCGAACCGCACGCTCCGAAGGGATGGCTCGCACCGGTGCTTCACAAAGTAGTCCTGAAAGGCCAGGGTTCCCTGGTCAGTTTCCACCAGGGTGCGCACCGGATCGTCGGACATAGGGGCCAGCATGGGCTTCACTCCCAGTTTGCCGCACAGGTAGCGCGTGACCTCCGATAGCGTCCACCCCTGGCGCAATAGCCTGGTGCGCTCTATGTGGGTGGCCAGGTCCCTGTCGCCCAGGCTGAACCAGGAGTCGGCCTCGTACTTTTTCAGCATCTCCAGTACGCCAAAAGTGTCACCTGCCACCCCCCATCCCGTCGCGGGATTGGCCAGCCCTGCCAGGGTGTACATAAGTGTATCCAGGTCCGGCGACACATGGAGCCCGTGGAACACATCGTCATCGCCGGTGTTGGCGATGACAACGAGTTGCTGGGGAGGAAGGACATGGGACAGGCCCAGGGCCAGTTTGGCTCCACCGACGCCCCCAGCCAGTGCCAGAACAGGGCCGTTCATCTGTGAATCCAGGCCTAGTCCCCGGCCTTGGCCTTCTCTGCGGCGTACTTGGGGTGCTCGTACCGGAACTGCTCCATTTTGATCAAGCGGCGGTAGGAGCCGAACCGCTCCTCGGCATTGTCGCCGACCAGGTCAAGAGGGTCTACACCGTCGTCGCCGTCCTCGAAAACACGTTTGAGTTTGTAGCTGGTGTGCCGCTCCGCTGGGATTCTGCCGGCATCTCGAATGAGTTGCCGTATCTCTTTGGGCCTGAGCAACTGCCCAAACTGCGCGCCTGCGGATGTGGAGATGCTTTCGTTGATCAGGGTGCCGCCCATGTCGTTGACGCCGGCTCCTAGCAGCATCTGAGCGAGGCGCGCTCCTTCCTTGGGCCATGACACCTGGAGGTTTGGAATCCAGTTGTTGAGCATCAGCCTGGATATGGCGTGTACCTTTATAACCTCCGTGCCCGTGGGCCCTTGGCGAATGTCGGGCACCAGCCCCTTCTGGAACATGGGGGCCTCGGTATGCACAAAGCTCAACGGCACGAACTCCGTGAATCCCCCAGTCCTTTTCTGGATGTCTCTTAGTAAGGCTATGTGGCGGGCTATGTGCTCGGGGGTCTCTACGTGGCCGAACATTACGGTGGACGTGGTACGTATGTCCAGCTCATGGGCTGTGGTGATAACCTCTATCCACTGATTGACTGTGATCCGGCCAGGCGCGATTAGGTCTCTCATCTTCTGGTCTAGGATCTCTGCCGAGGTTCCAGGCAAGCTGCCTACACCGGCATCCTTCAGGCCTTTCAGGTAGTCCCGAATGCTCCACTTGGAGCGAATAGAGCCGTACAACACCTCTTCAGGAGAGAAGCCGTGGATATGGATACCGGGCACGGCCTCTTTGATGGCCAGGCAAAGCCGGATGTATAGGTCTCCCTCCATCTTGGGAGGCAGGCCCGCTTGGACGCATACCTCCGTGGCTCCCATGTCCCAGGCCTCCTTGGCGCGCCGCACAACCTCTTCTATTGGCAGGAAATACCCCTCTTCCTCCCGATGGTCCCTGCTGAAGGCGCAGAACCCGCAACCCTTGATACAGACATTGGTGAAGTTGATGTTCCTGTTGACGACGTAGGTGACAATGTCACCCACACTGCGCCTGCGCAGCTCATCTGCCGTCATGACAAGAGCACTGAGCTCAAGCCCCGAGGTGTCGAACAGGGACACGGCGTCCTCCACGGAGATGTCGCGGCCTTCCAGCGCATCGTCCAGGACGTGGCCAACCACTGGGTCAATGCCGCCCAGCAACCTTTCCAGAGCTGTCTCCGAATGTCCGTCAGGATGTGTATCCAACATAGCGTTCAATGCCACCTTTCACATAGCCGTCCTCGTCCGTCATGGACTTGACGCGTTCCTTCAGCCCCTCGCGCAAATAGCCATCTGCGCCATCCAAATACCCCGGATAGACCGGCAGGCGGGGCCTCAGAACGAAGCCCAACTCCCTGGTCCTCTTGGCCAAGGTTGCAATCTGAGGCCAGGGCGCTTCCGGGTTGACGTAGTCAATCGTTATAGGCGATATCCCTCCCCAGTCGTTGATGCCAGCCATCAGGAACAGCGGGTATTCCCTGGCGCTCAGGTTGGGCGGTACCTGAATGTTGGCCTCCGGCCCCAGAATAAGGCGGGCCACCGCCACCGTCCACAGCAGGTCGTCGGCCACCGGCTCAGAATGGAGGCTCATGGCCGTGTTGGGCTTGGCCCGGAAGTTCTGGATTATGACCTCCTGGATGTGCCCGTAACGCTGGTGTAGCTCCCGAATGGCCAGGAGCGAGTCCACGCGCTCTTCCAGGGTCTCGCCTATGCCAATGAGGATACCAGTAGTGAAGGGTATCTTCAATCTTCCAGCCGTTTCTATGGTCTTATAGCGTGCCCTGGGAAATTTGCTGGGCGCTAGCTCGTGGGGGCCTCCCGGCTCACAGAGGCGCTGGCTTATGTTCTCCAGCATCACACCCATGGAGACGTTGACATCCCTCAACCCCTCCATCTCTCTACGGCTCATGGTGCCTGGGTTGCCGTGGGGCAAGAGGGAAGTCTCATCCAGCACAAGCCTGGAGACGTGAAGGAGGTACTCCAGAGTGGTCTTGAAGCCATGCCTTTGAAGCCACTCCTTGGCTTCAGGGTAGCGCTGCTCCGGCCTCTCGCCAAGAGTAAACAGGGCTTCGGTGCAGCCCATCCTCTCTCCGGCGCGAGCCACTTCAAGAACCTCTTCAGGGGTCATATAGAGATTTGGGGCCTGGGTCGGGTCCTGGCGGAAGGTGCAATAGCCACAGAAGTCGCGGCACAGCATGGTGAGTGGGATAAACACCTTGGGAGAGAAGCTGACGTCCCGCCCCTTGCCTCTATCTCGCAGGATGGAGGCGGCCTTGCAGAGGGAGTCCAACTCTTCGGGCGTACACCCAATCAGGAGGTGGGCCTCCTCTTTGGATATGACCTTTCCTTCCAGTGCTGGCTCGACGGCCCGTTTCAGGCGGTCGGACAGGTGCCGCAGGGGGTCATCCACGTTCATGAGCGCAGCCATCCGCTCCGTCTCAACCGTGGCGGCGACTCCATTGCTAGACAGGCTTGATGCCATTTCTCATACACCTCAGAGGGTAAAGACCTATTCGCCAAACCCTGGGCGAGCCTACTCCGGCGGGTACACCTCCATCAGGAAGCTGAAGACCTCCTGATTGAACCGCTCTGGTTGCTCCCAGTACACGGAATGTCCTGCGTTGGGAATGCGCACCAATCGCGCTTGGGGAATCAGGGACGCTGCAATCTCGATCCCTCTGGGCAGAGCGAAGGCATCCTCATCGCCCAGGATGTACAGGATGGGCGCACCCGCTGCCGTGAGCCGCTCATGGGTGGACCCCCGGTAGACTGGGGGAGCGGCCAGAAAGTCGGGGGCGTGTGTCGGGTTCAGTTGCATGATTTGGCGATACAGGAAGGCCATCTCTGGGTGATGGGTCATAAAGCCGGGCGACAGCGCCCGAAGGGTACCCCTGGGAATTGGCTGGCTATCCTCCTGCCTTTGGGCGCGGGCTACAAACGTCTCTTCGTTCACGGCTCCACCGTTGGAGCCTGAGAGAACCAGGCCCTTCACCCTGGCAGGGTTGCGCATGGTGAAACCCACACCTGTCCGCACACCCATAGAGTGGCCGACTACGGCTACCTGGTCTATGCCCAGGTGGTCCAGCAGACCCTTGAGGTCATCCGCGAAGGCGCGGCGGCCCTCAGACTCATAGTTATCCTTGGATAGGCCAAAACTGCGGTGGTCGAAAGTGATGCACTTGTAGTGGCGGGAGAAGAACGGGACCTGTTGCCACCAGGAAAGGTGGTTGCCGCCGGAACCGTGGGCAAAGACAAGAGGAGGCCCATTGCCTTGGACCTCATAGAATAGTTCTATGCCGTTTATGGGCGCAAAGGGCATGATTTCTCACCGCTTCCGCATCGTGCAGGGTAGCAGTCCAAAGCAACGACGTCAACCAGGGAGAGCCTATACTTGAGCGCCTTGCATATTTCATCTGTTTTCGAATTTCGTCTGGGATAATATAACAGCCACGACTGCTGCGCCCCAGAATGGAACTGCAAGCAAGATGTGTATAGAAACCATCACGAAGATGCCGATAGCGGTTAGGGCAATCGAAGCCAGAATAGCATCGGATGCGGTCATTCCATTAATATTCTTTTAAACACTATCGTCACCCCCATAGCTTCGTTGGGGTGCATCCTATCATGCTTGTCCTGGGTCATTCGAGTCCTTCCTTTGAATTATGCAAGGTGCTCACTTGCTGCCCTTACCCACGGCGTCTATAATTTGTATCCTGGCAAGGCTTGGAGCACCCGTTTGTCCGGGGGAGGTCCCATCCGTGAAACCCAAAGAGAGTGCATTCCCCGGCGAACAGCTAGGGCGCTGGCGTGGGTAGCGCCGTCATAGCTGTGGACGGCCCCGTCGCTTCGGGCAAGACGACCGTGGGGCGCTTGCTTGCCCAGAGGCTAGGCTACAGGTTTCTGGATACCGGAGTCATGTACCGGGCCATCACCTGGGCTGCACTGGAAGCAGGGATAAGTCCTGAGGATAGCCAGCGTCTGGTCAGCCTGGCTCAAGAACAGAGGATGGAGGTGGTGTTCCAGCAGGACGGCCAGGCGTTGGTCCTGGTGGATGGTCGTGATGCGGCCGCGCACCTCCGAGAGGAACGGGTGGAACAGAGCGTGTCCCTGGTGTCGCAGGTCGCCGGTGTCCGCGAAATCCTGGTGGCGCTCCAGCGCAGCGTGGCTGAGGAGGGTCGCATGGTGATGGCGGGCCGTGATATTGGCACGGTGGTGCTGCCCGACGCACCGCTCAAGGTGTTCTTGACGGCTTCCGTCGCGGAGCGAGCGCGTCGCAGGCATGCGGAGCTTTATACCTCGGGAAACGGCGTGCCTTTCCAGGATGTCCTGGAGGAGCTGGCCAACCGCGATAAGCTGGACTCCGAGCGGAAGGTAGCTCCCCTGCGCCCCGCCCTCGATGCCCATGTCTTAGCCACCGACGGTCTAAGCATTGAGAGGGTGTTGGAGCGTATTCTGGAGCTAATGAGGCAGCGGACATGGGCATAGTGTACAACTTGAGCAGCAGCCTGGCGCGGGTGTGTTTCTCCACTTTCGGACGCTGGAAGGTGGAGGGACGGGAGGCTGTCCCTCCACGTGGCAGGCTTCTGGTGGTGGCTAACCACCAGTCCAACGCCGACCCTCCGGTGGTGTCCGCCGCAATCCACCGTCGGGTGTGGTTCGTAGGCAAGCAGGAGCTGTTCCGCAACCCAATCAGCGCAGCAGTTTTGCACGCCTGGGGCATTCACCCCGTGGAGAGAAACGGCAGAGACATTGAGGGTTTGCGCTGGATACTACGGATGCTGGAGCAGGAGCAGGCCGTAGCCATATTCCCTGAAGGGACCAGAAGTCCCAAGGGAATGCGAGCGGCCAACCGTGGGGTCGCCTACATTGCCATGAAGTCTCAAGCTACTATACTGCCGGTGGCTATCACCGGCACGGAAAATATCCGGGCCATGGGGCGCGTACCCTTTCCTTTCTGCTCCATCCATGTGACGATAGGCCAGCCATTCAGCCTGCCCTTGATAGAAGGCAAGCTGGGCGAAGCCATAATGGACTCCTTTACGGAGATGATTATGATGCGGGTTGCCGCCCTGCTGCCGGAGGAGTACCGTGGTGTTTATGGCCACGTGGCCAGCCAGCATGGGGCCTAGCAGGCTACTGAAAGCAGGAAAGCGCCACGACCTGTCGGGACTGTCAGGGGTCCAATGGGGTGTCCCCCTTTCTAAAACGTTTCAGGGCGGGAGGGTGGGAAGAAAGACGTTGGTCTGACTGACTTTTTGTGCAAAGTGGGTGTTCCCAGAGGTTTTTCATACCCACTTCCTGCGAGGAATGTGGCAAGAGGGATGGTCGAAGGAGTATCCGTCATCCCGTTCGGTCTCTTTTCCTGCATCGTTCTGGGCCATGGGTGCATCTTAAGAAACAGGAAGACTTAATCAGGGGAGGTTATGCAGTGGGACATCCAACAGCGGTAACAGATATGGACTTTGAGGCTCAGGTGATGAAGGCCACCATGCCGGTACTTGTGGACTTCTGGGCGGACTGGTGCGCCCCCTGTAAGATGATCGCTCCTATGGTGGAGGACCTGGCCAACGAATACGACGGCAAGGTCACGTTCGTCAAGCTGGACGTGGACGCCAACCCCGAAACGTCCATGAAGTTTGGCATACGCAGCATTCCTACGTTGCTGCTGTTCAAGGACGGCAAGCCCGTGGACCAGGTGATAGGCGCGGTACCCAAGGCGGTGCTGAAGAAGCATCTGGAAAACGCCCTGGCCTAAGAAACTATTTCAAATGTCACCCTGAGCGCAGCGAAGGGTCTGGGGTGGCGGGGATACCCTTCCCCAGATTCTTCGGTCGTCCCGATTCATCGGGACTCCGCAGAATGACAAAGGTGGCTTGAGATAGATTGTAAGGCCTGTCTACCTCTGTAGTCTCGCGAATACCCCTCGGGAGCGGATGGGGCCCGGTGGCTCTCGCGGACTTCAAATCCGTTGCCCTGCCGCCCACGCGGTGGGGGGTGGGTTCGACTCCCTCGCGCTCCCGCCAGTCTGGCTCCAAGCTAAGAAGCCCTGCCGGAGGACTGCGCGTCTCCGTGTTAATTGGACCTTCTGGCCCGATTTGACAGCCAAACTGACAGCCAAAGGTGTCTAGATGTTGCTCAGAATGGCGTCCATTCTAACCGCTACCTCTTGCTTCACTGCTGGCATAAGGTGGGTATAGAGGTTGGCGGTTAGGGCTATTGAGCTATGCCCCAGAATGCCCATTTTTCCACGCTTGCTCGATGCAGCACTGTCCTACCGCCGCCGCTCCATGGCTATTCTTTCATGCCTCTTATGAACCATCTATGGCAATATTAGAAAGGTTTGATAGCCTACCGGTGAAACAATCAGGAATGGTAATCGGAGATACCCGAGCAAGGACAGGCGAAGGTTATGGTAGCGATCCAGACCGCCATTCCCGTGCAGTGTACTTACTGTAGTTTTGTAAACGTGCCAGGAGTGCAACACTGCCAGGTCTGTGGTGCGTTGCTGCCTCAATTCGTCTGTCCGCAGTGTCACTTCGGCAATCCGCTGGGATATCATTTCTGTATCCGATGCGATGCAACCCTCGTTGCCGAACAGCCAAGGACTCGCATTTCCTTGCAGTCGGCCCCCTCCAATAAAATAAAACCTTCTGCCCCCAAGACCGAGACTTCGCCCGTCGCCCTTATCGGGTTTGGAGCCATCCTCGCATTGGCTTCAGCCGCGTTTCCTTGGTATCTGTTAGGTAGCCCAGGCGGCGGGGATACGGGACCCGAGACCGTCGGGAGCCTTTTGCAACACGGATGGCAGTTGTTCCCCGGAGTCCCGTTGATTCTGATTACCTTATCATCTGTTGCTTCATCTCTAGTGGCTGTTATCCATCGTTTGAGCGGGATCCGATCCCAAACGACACTCGCCTCAGGCTTTATCACGCTTCTCTCTGCCGCCTCGTTGTGGCAGAGATATCCGGGATCGCCTGATTCTAGCTCAGTATCTGCCGTCCCGCCGGACTTAGGCGCTGCCCTAATTACCATTGGGGCTATCGTCTTAGTTGTTGGTGGTATCTGGATATTGCAGACTGCCGGGCGAGGCAGTGCCCCAAAAGAAGCGAGTGATAGCACTTCAGAGGTTACGAACGAAAACGCCCTGACTGTGGGCCAAGAACCAATATGACGACGAAGACCACGATAACGAGCCGGAGGTTATGTAGGCTTCCTAGAGACGGATAGCGCCTTGACAATGCGCTGAAACAGCACATACACTGCCCCGGTCTCGGCGAAGGTCTCGCCTGAGGGGAGTAGGTTGAGTACGAACCTGCGACACTGGAGCAATAAGGGCACTCTTATTGCACTATAGAGCCTGGGTTTCCTCCTTATCTCATGCAGCACGGCGGAAGAGCGCTGGCTAGGTTCCAGTCTCTGTCACCATCCTCGCCGGCGAAACCACGAGCAGCACCATCTCGCTGGACGCCATTGTGTCCTGTACGAACTGGTTACCCCGTTCCTCGCCGTAGTAACGCCTGGCAATTGTCATGCCGCGCTCGGCCACACCATCTGTCACCACCTCGCAGGTGCCTTCCGCTATCACGTACGCGTGTGGCTCGTCGTGAGTGGCAATGCATAGGGCTACTCTTGGATTGGCCCGCACATTGCGCACCTTGACCCCGCTGGCTATGGCCCAGCAGTAGAACTTGCCGCCGTCGTACTCGTACCAGATGGGTGAAGTGTGGGGTGCCCCGTTGGGGCGCAGGGCGGTGAAGGCGACGACCAAGGGCCGACGAAGGAAGGTATCAATCTGTTGTGGTGTCATTGGCGGCATGGTGCAAGTATACCAAATGCAGGCGTGACAGCCATAGATAACCCGCGCATACACCCGGCACTGGCTTTAGCCCGAATCCACCGATGCGGAGCGGCCTTGGGGTTGGAACAAGGGGTGAGGGCCGTGGGACGCGACGGTCCGCGCTCGATTCCGATAAATGGGGCCGGTGGCGGCCTTTGGTTGGAGTTGGTGGCGCCGATGGCGGTCCTGGGCAGCGGCGCTGGGGCGGGGTCGGCGGGACAGCATGCAAGGGAAGACAATCGCGGACCGGGCCGGTGCGACTCTGTGGGGTGGTTGAGTAGTCTGGTGGACGTGTCAGGCGCCGTCGGTGCCGTCAGGCAGGCAATGGCAGGGCTCGCAATCGAGCCAGGGCGCGAATGAACTGGGTTTCCCAAGGCCAGCCCTGTGGCAGATGCAAAGTGAGGCGGCGGGCCGAGCGGGTGAGCCGTCCGGCCAGGGAGAAGAAGCGCCGCCGGAGGGTCCTGGTGGTCACCACCCCCTCGCCCAGACCGATGCGCGCAGTCCAGCGGGCCAGGTTATGGGCCAGCACCTGAACGGCCAGCCAGGCGCCGTTGGCGGGGAAGCGGCCCGAGGGGAAATGATTGAGGCCGACGCCGTGTTTGAGGTCTCGGATGGCATTCTCGATCTCGGCGTGGCGGCGATGGTCGGCCTCCAGTTCCAAGGTTTCCCCGTCCCGGTAGGTGATGAAGCCGTGATAGCTGTAGCTGGCGAAGAGGGCCAGTTGGGAACCGGGCGTGGGCTTCACCCGCCGCACGATGAGCCGCACTGGGGCGGCTTCGGGCTCACCCTGGAAGGGAGTGTAGGTGGTCTCGGCCACGTCGGCGCCGCCGTCCATCCAGTAGGGGACGGGCGTCCAGTCCTCCTCGGGAATCGCCTCAATCAACTCCCTGAGGCGGGCGTGTTGGCGGATGGTGATGGAGAAGCGGACATCCATCTCGCGGCAGACGACGACCAGGGCGTGGGCATAGAAGCCGCTGTCGGCCCGCACCGTGAGTTGTCCTGTAGCCCCAGCATGGCGCACCCGGCCCACGGTCTCCCGCAGGAAGTGGGCGGCGCCACGAACGGTGTTGGCCCGGCCCTCGCGAAGCCGAGACATCAGCACGTCGCCGGTGCCGGCGGCGATGGCCAGCAGCGGGTGATAGCCCCGCTGGCCAGTGTAACCATGGTGACGCGCCCCCTCCTTGGCCAGTCCGTAGGTCTCGCACATGGTGGAGTCTAGGTCGATGGTCAACGGCCCTTCACCGGGTCCCGCACCAGCGGCCCAGGCCCGGGACAGCAGCTCCCGGCTCACCCGATCCAACTGGCGGACGTGGCCCCACCGGAAGCTGCGCAGGAAAGTTCCCAGGGTGGATGGCGCCTTGACTACGCAGCCGATGGCGCCAGCTGTCCCGCCGGTACGCAACACGTCGGCGTCGTCAATGAAGTCGCCCCCAGCCAGCGCCGAGGCCACCAGGCTCAGCAGCTTGTCTCCCGGGTTCGCCCGCCCCGGCGCGTCTCCCAGGTCGACGTGGCTGTCGACGACTTCACGCAGGCCCAGGTGCTGGGCTAGGGTCACCGGGAGCAGCAGCCCAGCATTGGCCACGAGGCGGTGGTCGTCAAACGCGATTTGGATGCGATCGGGATGGTTGCGTGGTAGCATCTATTGGGTGCTCCTTGTTCTGGGGTCGGCTTTGCTGTTTCAAAACCATTATCCCAGATTCACAGGAGCACCATCTTGCCGCTTCAGGACACTGACCCGACGCCCTCCTTCGGTGGATTCGGGCTAAGGCAGACATGGTTAGGACAGCCGTGTCCAGCCTGCAAATAGAGGTGCCGCTAACCCGCCTGCGCCAACCCTCGCTGATACGGAATCGAACTCATGGCAGCGCCTGATTGTGCGACCATTGCCAGGGTTGTATGCTAGCGGTGGTTGCAAAGCCCAGGTCACTCTACCCAATGAGGGGGCAGACGTGTGGCGTCTACTGCTAGTTGTGGCGTTGGTTATGGGCCTGTTGGCTGGCTGCACCCAGTTGCCACCTACTCCTACCCCAGACCTGCAAGCCACCATTGCAGCGGCGACTGCCACCCGGATTGCTGGCCAGGCTACTCCGACTCCTACACCCACCTACATACCTACGCCCACGGCTACAGCTACGCCTCAGCCTACCGCAACACCCACACCTACAGCCATAGCGACGCCGACGCCTACGGCGACAGCCATCCCGAAACCAACGCCCACGGTCACGCCAACCCCTGTCCTTGGCAAGATAGTGTTCGTATCAAACCGAGGCGGCATTAGGGGAATCTACGTGATGCCAGCCGTTCCCGCAGCCACTCCTGTGATGCTAACCAACAACCCAAGGGGGGACAAACACCCCAGGTGGTTCCCAGATGGGAAACGCATTGTCTTCGTCTCCAACAGGCTTGCGCCGTACGGGGAAAGCAACTGGACGGACATCTACGTGATGGATGCGGATGGGGGAAACGTCGTCCAGCTAACCAGCGATGAAGCGGCAGAAGACTTTCCAGACGTCAGTCCGGACGGGACGAAGATACTCTTTGCGAAGAACGCCCAGATATATGTCATGGCCGTTGATGGCAGCAATGTCAGGCCGCTAACTCAGGAAGGCCAAAGCTTCCAGCCCAGGTGGAGTCCAGACGGTTCTAAGATTGCGTTCGGTCACTCTCTGCCCAGTACTGCTTGCGATGGTTGTTTCCTTGAGGAACAGATCTGGACTATGAATGCGGATGGGAGTAACCAAGTTCAGCTGTTCCAGGACCCGAAGGAGGCATGGGCTCCATCTTGGTCCCCAGATGGACGACTGATAGCGTATGTCACATATAAACATGCTTCCCCGGGGGGTTACAATTCCGAGATTTACGTCGTTACCGCCGACGGTAGCTTCCATGTACGAGTCACCTTTGACTCTGAACAGGGGCCGGATGGTTCACTTTACGACGATACGCCAGTGTGGACCCTAACGCGCGACCTTGTAATTGCACGGGGGGGCGAGCTTTACCTTCTAAAATGGCCTGAGTTCAACCTCGTGCGGCTTATGTACAACCCAGCTGGTGACGGACAACCGGACTGGGCACCATAAGACCTAGAGCCCAGGTAAAGGCACGGGTCTGACCGTATGTTGGGAGCCACCTGCCTCACTGTGCGAATAGGCAGAGGTCGCTCGATCACATGCCGGTGCCAGGACACATGAAAGCTAAGGTGGGCCGCTATCTGGCCTTGATTGTGATGCAAGCTGGCCGCGAGTTAAAGAGCATTAGCCACTGGCCTCGGATACTCGGTGCCTCTTGGCAAAGCGCTGTAGCGCTACTAGAGCCCACACCGCTTCGACCACCGTAATTGGGTACGCTTCAACCAGTCCACTATAAAGTGCGGTGGCTGCTGAACCTCCAGCAAAGACCAATACATACCAGTTAGACCGAGATTCTAGCCAGTAAGAGACCATCATCACTGTTACCGCGATGAAACCGAATAGGGTGAGCATTGTCGCATCTCCATGATAGGTTGTGTCTTAAGATAGTAGCGCATCTACTCAGCACAGGCTTCTGTTGGACATGCGTAGGTCAGCCGCGGACTTCAAACCCATTGCCCTGGCCCCCGTGCGGTTGGGGGACGACTCCCTAGCGGTCCCGCCATAGTTGCAGCCCAACAGCAACGGTGCTTGACTTGTGCTAGCCCTCGTGCAATGTTACGGGTAGACTCACCGGTTTCCCTGGCTCCCAAGACAAACCAGCGATGAATCCTCCGACTTCTTGATTGCCAAAAAGGAGCGCGGTCATGCTGCACGTAAGGGCATTGGTTGGCATTTGCCTATTGGCTGTGCCATTGATTCTTGCCACAGGCTGCGGCCCTTCTGAAGAGGAACGAACCAAAGAGACCAACAGACTAATCGCCGTGGCCTTGACCGCCATCCCAAGCCCGACCCCAATTCAGTTTCCGACTCCTTTGCCAACGCCGACTCCCGTGACGTTTCCACCGACCCCCACTCCTATGCCCACGGCCACTCCCGTTCCGACGGCAACACGGATCAAGTTTCCTCCAACTTCCACCCCCATGCCGACTGCGACACCTCAGAGGATCATAGATCTGAGTGCCGTCTACTCCCGTTCCTGGCCAGCAGTCTTTTACATTGAAACTGCTGATGGATATGGTACCGGATGGTTGCTGGAGCCAGGCTTCATAGTCACAGCGTTCCATGTTATACGGTCGGGCGGTGTACCCATAATCAGGACTAGCGGAGGCCCACCGTTTACAGGAAACGTGGTAGCCTTTGACAGGGAAAGAGACATTGCCCTTATTTCCTATGACACTGTGGCAGCAGACCTGCCCAGCTACGTAACTCCGCTGCCGTTGGGCAGCATTGGCCTGGTGGATATAGCTAGCCCTTTGCTGGCCCTGGGATATTCAGATTCAGGCGTCAAAGCTGATGGCTCAGTTGGCTCGGCTGCACCCAATATAGGCTATCTTTCCCAGATCGCGGAGGTTCAGCCAGGCTACGATAACTTGTCGATGGACATTGCGGTATCCCCAGGCGACAGCAGCGGACCTGTTGTTGATGGAAATGGTTCTGTAGTAGGTATGGTTCTGGCTACCGCTGAGAGCGGTATCGGGAATGCCTACGCCATACACGTTGACGCGATTCGTGCAGCACTGCCAACGCTAAAGGCTGGAAAGTCTCAATAGCCTGTAGTGCTCAGTTGGGGACTTTCTCCCAAAAGGTCAAATGCCGAACAGGTTCGAGTCGCCAGCGAACAGCCAGGCATCCCCCCTAAATTGACACGTCGTACTCCGCTCACTAGGATATATTCCTTAAGGAGCAATGAGTATGACCACCCCAGGGCGTTTCGCTGAGCTTCGCTACAACCCGCGTGAGCTAGACCGCAAGTGGCAGGAGCGGTGGGAGCGCGACGGCATCTACCGTGTCCGTGACGACGACCCACGCCCCAAGTGGTACGAGCTGACCATGTACCCGTACCCTTCCGGCGACGCCCACATCGGCCACTGGTACGCCATGTCGCCCTCGGACGCCCACGCCCGGTTCCGCCGCATGCAGGGCTACAACGTCCTGCATCCCATGGGGTTCGACGCCTTTGGCCTGCCGGCGGAGAACGCCGCCATCCGGCGGGGCGTCCACCCGTTCACCTGGACCATGAGCAACATCCAAAACATGAAGCGCCAGCTCAACTCCATGGGCGCTATCTACGACTGGGACCGCGAGGTGAACACCTGCCTGCCTGACTATTACCGGTGGAACCAGTGGTTCTTTCTCCAGTTCTACAAGGCTGGACTCGCCTACCGCGCCAAGGCCCCCGTCAACTGGTGCCCCTCGGACCAGACCGTCCTCGCCCGCGAGCAGGTCATTGACGGCCGTTGCGAGCGTTGCGACACACCCGTCGTCCAGCGCGACCTGGAACAGTGGTTCTTCCGCATCACCAAGTATGCCGACGAGCTGCTGGACTTCCCCGGCCTCCTGGACTGGCCGGAGCGCATCAAGACCCTTCAGACCAACTGGATTGGCCGCAGTGAGGGCGTGGAGATCAGCTTCGACATATCGGGCCTGGGCGTGGAAGAGCAAGAGATGCGCACCTTCACCACACGCATAGACACCATCTACGGCGTCACGTTCATCGTCCTGGCCCCGGAGCACCCGCTGGTGGCGAAGATAACCACTCCGGCTCAGAAGGATGTCGTCACCGAGTACGTGGCCGCCACGCTCCACGAGACCGAGATCGAACGCCAGTCCACCGAGAAGGAGAAGACAGGCGTCTTCACCGGAGCCTACGCCGTCAACCATCTGAACGGCGACCGCGTGCCCATCTTCATCGCCGACTACGTCCTGCGCGGCTACGGCACCGGCGCCGTCATGGGCGTGCCCGCCCACGATGAGCGCGACTTCATTTTCGCTCACAAGTACAACCTGCCTATCCCCGTGGTCATCGCGCCGCCAGGCTGGGACGGTGGAGAGCTTGCCGAAGCCTACCTGGGCGATGGCACTCAGGTGAACTCCGGCCCCTTCGATGGCCTTACCAGCGCCCGTGGCAAGGAGGCCATCGCGGAACATATCGAGCAGCATGGCTGGGGCAAACGCACCGTCTCATACCGCATGAGGGACTGGCTGATCTCCCGCCAGCGGTACTGGGGCACGCCTATACCAATGATCTACTGCGACACCTGCGGCATCGTGCCAGTTCGCGAGGATGACCTGCCTGTGATTCTGCCGGAGGATGCCGAGTTCAGGCCCACGGGAGAGTCGCCGCTGAAGTATCACCAGGGGTTTGTCAATACGACCTGCCCCGACTGTGGCCGCGCCGCCAAGCGCGAGACCGACACCATGGACACCTTCGTGGACTCCTCCTGGTACTTCCTGCGCTACCCCAGCCCACGATACGACAATGGCCCATTTGATCCCGCGGCCATGAGCCTGTGGAACCCGGTGGACCAATACACCGGCGGCGCTGAACACGCCGTCATGCACCTGCTCTACGCCCGTTTTTTCGTCAAGGCGCTGCGGGACCTGGGCCTGCTGGAGTTCGGCGAGCCTTTCCTGCGGCTCTACAACCAGGGCGTGATCCTAGGTGAAGACCACGACAAGATGAGCAAGTCCAGGGGCAATGTGGTGGCCCCAGACCCCTACGTGGATGCCCTGGGCGCGGACGTGTTCCGCCTCTTCCTAATGTTCCTTGGCCCCTGGGACCAGGGAGGCCCCTGGAGCACCACTGCCATCAACGGCATGGCGCGCTGGGTAAACCGGGTTTGGGACATTGCCCAGCGCGACGCCGCGACCCTGGGCAAATCCGGCGATCCGGCGGCTGCAAAAGATTTGACGCGCGCCACCCACAAGACAATTCGCAAGGTGGTCCAGGACATGGACAAGTTCCACTTCAACACCGCCCTGGCCGCCTTGATGGAGTTCACCAACACACTGAACGACGTCTGGGAGGCCAAGCGTGTGGACAGGGCCACCTGGGACCAGGCGGTGGACACGGTCCTGGTGCTCCTTGCGCCTTGCGCGCCGCACATCACGGAGGAGCTTTGGGAACGGCGAGGCAGGCCATACACCATCCACAACCAGCCATTGCCTGCATGGGACCCTGAGATTGCCGCCGACGAGATGATCACGATGGTGGTGCAGGTCAACGGCAAGCTGCGGGACAGGCTCACCGTCCCAGCGGACATTGGCGAGGAGGAGGCCAAGCGCCTGGCGCTAGCCAGCCCCCAGGTGCAGGCTCACCTCGACGGCAAACAGGTGCGACACCTGGTCTACGTGCCCAGCCGCCTGGTGAACGTGGTGGTGTAATCCCTTGTCAGTGCCGTGAGAACGGCCTTGGGGGGTATGGGTTGTCATGCTGAGGAGGTGGTTGAACTCATTGGCCTTTAGGACTCCTTAGCCGACGAAGCATCTGGGGCCGCATTTTCATCCTGTCAATTATTATGAGGAGGTTGCCATGTGCCGTAGCATCAAGACACTGCGAAACGCCGATATACCAGCTACCGATGAGGATGTGCGGGCCGCTTCTCTGCAGTTCGTGCGCAAGATCAGCGGATACCGCAAGCCGTCCCAGGCCAACGCCGATGCCTTCAACGCTGCCGTTGACGATATCGCGGTTGCATCTCACAAGCTGCTGCTTTCGCTGAAGGCTACCTCAGCGGGAGCCTCCAAACAGCCCTCTACCTCATTTCCTTGAGCATCCGCACGTGAAGTATCCCCGCCTCCATGAACGGCTTGCCCTCCTCCTTGTAGCCGTGGCGCACGTAAAACTCCTTGACGTAGCTTTGAGCGTGGAGCGTTAAGTGCCGCACTTGCTGGGCCTTGGCCTGCTCCTCCAGGAAGGTCAGAATCTTACCGCCAATCCCCTGGCGGCGCAGCGGCTGGGCCACCGCCATCCGCCCAATGACACCATGGCCTGGGGTGTCTAGGATCAGGCGGCCTGTGCCCACCACACGGCCGTTCTCAAGGGCGACTGCGTGAAAGGCTGCGGCATCCAGGTCATCCAGATCCAGCTCTTGAGGGACGCCTTGCTCCTTGACAAAAACCAGGAGCCGGAGGGCATGGGCACCATCCAACTCTTGCGACGACTCGGCACGTTTGATGAGCACTGACATATGCGGACCCGCAGCGAACCGGTCTCGCCAGCGCGGCGACTCCTGGCCTTCACACGCAATGAGCCTACGGGATCTGAAGCACTATCTTGCCGAAGAAATCGCGGTCTTCCATCAGTTGGTGGGCTTCCCCCGCCTTCTCCAGGGGGAACACCTTTCCTACCACACCGTGGAGCACGCCCATATCTACCAGGTGCATAAAGTCGGAGAACTCACGGCGGCTCCTCTCTCCGGAACCCATCACAGTAAGGCCGCTGGTGAACATTCTTCCCAGGTGTATGGTAGCTAGGTGGCCCGAGGTGACGCCGCAAGTGATGTACCTTGCCCCGCGTTTCATACTCACAATGCTTTCGTCCCAGGTAGATGTGCCGACGCTGTCGAACACCATGTCCACCCCTTCGCCCCCAGCCATCTCACGGATGGGGCCGCTGAAAGCTGGGGTAGCGGTGTAGTTGACGCCACCCTCTGCTCCCATCTCTTTGGCTCGCTCTATCTTGGCGTCGCTGCCCGCAGTGACCAGCACGCGGGCGTTCAACGCTCTGGCAATCTCTATCCCAGCGCTTCCTACGCCACTGCCGGCAGCGTTGATGAGCACAGTCTCGCCGGCGCGGAGTCCAGCCTTGGTCACCAGGCAGTGCCAGGCCGTGTGAAACACCAGAGGAATTGCCGCCGCCTGCTCAAAGGACAGTGAGTCAGGAATAGGATATACGTTTTGCCAGGGAGCCTTCACGTACTGAGCATATCCCCCCGCGATGTCCACACCCATGCGCTGCGACTGGCGGCACAACTCATCGCGGCCCGTGGCACAGAACTCGCACTTGCCGCACTTGACGACGTAGTCCACCAGCACCCGCTGGCCCACCTTGGCTCTGCCATCCGAATCTGGTCCCAGGGCTGCCACCTCCCCAGCCATGTCGCATCCCAATATGTGGGGGAAAGGCCCCACCTGTACCCTGTTCCCTCCGGACCGGGCGTAAAGGTCAAGATGGTTGAGAGCGGCGGCGCGCAGTCGCACCAGGACCTCCCCAGGGCCTGGCACAGGGTCCGGCAGGTCTCCGTAGATAAACTTGTCAATGTCACCTTGCTCCTGGATGTACATAGCCTTCATGTTGTATTCTCCATTGCCAACGTGGTATTCCGGACTGATAGGCGTATGGTGACGGCTACTTTAGGCTATCGCAAAGCTGCCAGCGGATGTGCAACGAACCCACGAACAAGCACCAAGAAGCATCACAGCCCCACGGCATTCAGGTCTTCGAACTGGCGCTGGAACCAGTCGGTGATGTCCTCCCGCTGGACGGCCTCCACTAGGATCTCACGCCGCCGCTGCCTTTCCTCCACGGTCATCGCGAGGGCATCGTACATAGCCTGCATGGTGCCCTCCACATCGGCGGGAGAGACGGCCAACGCCCCTTTGGCAAGCTGGGGATATGCCCCAGTCGCTTCCGACAGGACCACTATCCCGTCACGGTTGTTGACTACAGGCCCCTCTTTTGCCACGAGGTTCATTCCGTCGCTGACGGCGTTTTCCATCAGCACATCGTATAGGCGCATCCCCGCGATGGCCTGGATGTAGTTGTTCTCCATAAACAGGTGGATGGGCTGCCACTCAGGGGTGCCAAAGCTGGCGTTGATGCCCTTGACCGTTTCCTGGACATCCTCCAGGTACCGCTGGTACTGTCGTATGTGAGTGCGAGCAGGGACCAGGAAGGCCAGGAACTTCACCTGTCCGTGCAGCTCAGGGTGGCGTTGCAGCAATATCTCGTACGAGCGGAATCCCCGCAGGATGTTTTTGTTGGGCTCCGCCCTGTCTACCCGTACAATGGTCTTTTCGCCAGGTAAGGTCCGCAACTGGCGTTCATAGTCCAGTGTCCTTGGCGATGTGGCGATGTGACGCACCTCCTCCACGCTAATTGAAAGAGGATACGCCTTGACCACGGTCCGCCTACCATCCACGGTCACCGACCGGGAGGCGTAGTCCACCTGGGCACCGGGCAGAAACTCCTCGCAAGTCTGAAGGAAGTTGTGCCCATCCCTGCGCGTCTGAAAGCCCACAATGTCGGCGCTGCAAAGGCTCTCGCAGATGCTGCGTCGTATGTAGGCGGGAAGCAACTCCCAGTAACTCGAGGCTGGCCAGGGGATATGCACGAAATGGCTGATTATTGCCTTAGGCAACTCCTTGCGCACATAGCCAGCCACCAGGTACAGGTGAAAGTCGTGCAACATCACGCAGACGGGACCGCTTCCACCATTTGCCTCCGCCACTACGGCCTCCGCGAAGGAACGGTTCACCTCGGCATACCCGTTTTCCCACGCATCATGCACCGTGCTATCAACGATGGGCGAATAGGAGCTGCTCCACATATTATGCTGGAGAAACCATAGAAGAGGGTTGCAGAAGATATTGTAGTACCTGTGGTACACCCGTCGAGGAGTGTTGACGTAGCGTAGCGAGAACCGGGCGCCGATCAAGCCGGCTGGAATGGCCCCGCCTTGGTTGTCCGCCAATACCCGGCGGTCTCCATCACCCATGGCGCTGGCGATCCAGGTGAACGGTATTTCCCGCATGAGGGAAGAGAAGGCTGTAACCAGGCCACCCGTGCTGCGGCGTGCCTGGATCTGGCCGTCGGGAGCAAGGCGGTGCTCCACAGGGCCACGGTTGCTGACGACTATCAGCCGCCGCGCCGCCAACACCTCGGCGCACAGCTCCTGCAGCCTGAGGTGCCGGTCCTCTGTCCGAGTGGCTACGTTCATACCTGGCCACACTACGTCGGCGACGAGACAGCCCGCCACCGATAGTCCCAGAATCTGGCCACTGTCACTGGCCTTGGCAAGACCAGGTATGGCGCTATGAGCGGTATTGATCTATCCGACTATCGGCGTGATTGAAAAGCCGGATAGCAAGATGAGAGCCGTGCCTGACGCACGGACTCGGTGTGCTTGAGCGGCACGAACGTAGCACAGGCCCAGGAGGTTGTCAAGAAAACGTGCTCGTCTGCAGCCACAGCGTGGTAAGGCCATCATACTCTACCTCTGACGGTGCTCTTTAGCGTGGCCCATCGGGTGGTGGGAGTCGGCGACCATGCAGCCTAGCTGTGAGCAGCAAGGCCAGCATCAAGGCCAAGGCCAACACGCCTGTGGAGGAGATTCCGGGAATCGGAGTAGGCGTTGGGGTAACTGTTGGTGGTATGGGTGTAAGCGTGGGTGTGGCTGTAGGAGTTGGAGTAGCCGTGGGTGGTATGGGTGTAAGCGTGGGCGTGGCTGTAGGAGTTGGAGTAGCCGTGGGTGTGGCTGTGGCTGTAGGTGTTAGCGTAGGCGTTGGCGTTGGAGTAGCCGTGGCTGTAGGTGTAGGGGTAGGCGCAGCCGCTTCCACAATGACCGTCCCGTCCATTCCAAAGTGGAAGCTGCAAAAGTACTGGAACGTGCTTGTGGAGTTGAACGTCACCGCCGTGGAAGACGATCCTGAAAAGACCGTCTGATTCCAGATGTCGCCAGCGGTGGGGCTGCCACGAACGCCGTTCGTAGTGGTATGCGCAACCCCGCTACTGTTTGTCCAGGTGATAGCGTCGCCTACGGTGATTGTAATAGGGTCTAGCGAAAAAAAGAGATTGTTCATACTTACCGTCTGACCAGCACCCAAGGCGGTCTGCGTAAAGCGGGAGGCCTGGGCGCCAGCCAATAGGACTGCCGCTATCACCGTTGCACCTATTGCGATATGCAGGGCACGGTTTTCTGATCGCGTGGTCTTCTTTGAGCGTTTCAACTGATGCTACCCGGTCACTGTAACTGTGGCGGTCATGTAGGAATGGAGGCTGCAAGTGTATTGGAAGACGCCCGCCGTGGTAAACGTGTGGCTGAAGGACTCCCCCTGGGACAGGAAGGGGCTGTCCCAGCCGCTGCCGTTGAATATGCCATCCTGGCCCGACGTACTGGTATGGGGCACTCCATCGTCATTGAGCCATATCACGGTGTCGCCCACGCTAACTGTCAGGTTGGCAAGCGTGTAGCTGGCAATGTGTGACGTAATAGTCACAGGCGTGGCTGTGGGCGTAGGTGTAGGGGTTGCCGCAGGCTGAGGAATGAATACAGGCGCAGGCGTGAAGGTTGGGGTAGCAGTGGGCGTGGCCGTTGGCACAGGCGTGTCCGTGGCAGTGGGCTCAGGCATAGCCGTGGCAGCGGGCGTGGACGTAGGCACAGGCTCGAGGCTAGACGTGGGGGTAGGCGTCACTGTGGCGAGACAACCCGATAGTGTCGCGCTCGCCAGAAGCGCCGTGGCTATACGGAAAGACGGTAGTCGGAACAAATGGCCTCTCCCAGAAATCGTGCTGTAGTAATTGATACGTGTCTCAGACGCCATCGGTTTCGCCTCCCTCAGCGTTAGCCAGGAATAGCGTGCAAAAGGTTGGTAGTTCATCCACTCTGTGTATTTCACTTCCTTCGTTGAGACGATATGATGTGAGTTGATAGGATGCAGTGGCATGGAGCCGTGCAGCAATGACGATGGTGTTACTGTCGAGTCCCAAACTAACCGCTAACCGGGTGCTACGCTCGCTGGTTACGCTGATTCTAATGGGGGCTGTGGCCCTTGGCTTGGTCGGCGTTGCGCAAGCCCAGCAGCGACACGTCCTCCTCTTGGAGGTCGACGGCATGATCAGCCCGGTGACGGAAGGGTTCATCGCCCGGGGGGTCCAGCGGGCCGAGGAGGACGGCTCCGTGCTGATCGTCATTCAGCTGGATACACCGGGCGGCCTGTTGGACTCTACCCGGAAGATCACGCAGCACCTCCTGAACGCCAGCGTGCCATCGGTGGTGTTCGTGGCCCCTCGTGGGGCACGGGCCGCTTCGGCGGGCACATTCATCACTGCCGCTGCCACCTTCGCCGTCATGGCGCCGGGCACAAACATCGGTGCCGCCAGCCCCGTGGCGGGAGGCGGTGAAGACCTCCCGGAGACCCTCAAGTCCAAGGCCACCAACGATGCCGCCGCCGAGATACGCAGCATCGCTGCCCTCCGGGGCCGCAACGAGAAGAGGCTGGAGGCTACAGTGCTTCAGGCGCTCTCTTTCACCGCCGAGGAGGCCGTGGAGTCCAACATGGTGGACTTCATCGCCGGCGACCTGGACGACCTCCTGGCGCAGCTCCACGGGCGAGAGGCGGAGGTCCAGCCACCGGGCGGGGCGACGATGGTCCTGGACACCCAGGCGGTCTCGGTGCGTACCATGGAGATGAGCTTGGTGGAGCGGTTCCTGCGCTTCCTCTCCGATCCCAACATATCCTACATGCTCCTGTCGCTGGGCAGCCTGGGTATCTTCCTGGAGCTACTGAACCCAGGCCTAGTGGTGCCTGGGGTGGTGGGAGCCATTCTCCTGATACTGGCCTTCGTCACCATTGGGAACCTGCCGGTGAACTGGGCGGGGGTGGTGCTCATCCTACTGGCGGTGGTCCTGGGACTGCTGGAGTTCTACGTGGTAGGCTGGGGCGTCCTGGGCGCGGGGGCTATCGTGAGCTTCATCCTGGGTGGACTGTTCCTCTTCTTCTATACCGGTGCGCCATCACCAACCATGACGGATATTAGCGTGAGCCTGTGGGTGCTGGTGCCCACGGTACTGACGCTGGGAGGTGGTGGGGCGTGGGCCGTGTACACGATAATCCGGTCGCGACTGGGGCCACCAGAGCCTAGTGTGGCCCACCAGGTCGGCCAAGTTGCCGAGGTAGCTACCGACCTGGCCCCCAGGGGAACGGTGCGTCTGGAGAACCAGCTTTGGACCGCCGTGGCCCAAAGCAGCGAACACATCAGTACAGGCGAAAAGGTCGAGGTAGTGAAGGTGGATGGCAACATCCTCACCGTGGCCAGGCCAGAGGAGAGGGATCAGCCCATGGAAGAAGCTCCGTAGCCCATACCGGCGAGCCGTGGACAGGCGCACAGCGGGATGATAAGGTTATCGGTGGAAGTAACGTCCAGGAGGTTGTTATGTCAACAGGCATCGTGATTGTCAAACAGTACGAGAAGATGGTGGTATTTCGCTTGGGCCAGTACACGGGGAGCCTCAAAGGTGCCGGGTTTCATTTTCTTGTCCCGTTCTTCTACAACGGCAAGGTCGTAGATACCCGGGAGGTGCCGGAACGGGTGCCAACGCAGCAGTACATCACCAAAGACAACGTGGTGGTGGATATGGACTTCGTCCTCTACTACCGCGTCCAACCGGACCAGGCGGAGAAATCCGTGATTGAGGTGGCAGACCACAGCCTGGCGGTGAGGAACCTGGCCGTGGCGGAGCTCAGGTCCATCATCGGCAACATAACCCTGGCCGAGGCGCTAAGCGAACGGGAACGGATACAAAGCCAACTCCAGGTGGCACTGGACGAGAATACCGGCCGCTGGGGGGTCAAGGTCCGCGGGGCCGCCATCAACGAGATCGACCCGCCTTCCGGGGTGAAGGCCGCCATGGAGAGGGAGAAGTCGGCGGAGGCCATCAAGACGGCCGACATCACCGAATCGGAAGGGCAGCGCCAGGCCCAGATAAACCGTGCTGAAGGATCCAAGCAGGCGGCCATCCTGGAGGCGGAGGGGACTCGCCAGGCAGCTATCCTGAACGCCGAGGGAACTCGCCAGGCGGAAATCCTCAACGCCGAAGGGTTCAGCAACGCCCTCAGCCAGATCAACGCCGTGGCCCAGACCGCCGACGCCCGCACCATGAGCCTGCAATACTTCGACACGCTGAAGCAGTTGGGCGATGGCGCCGCCACCAAGTTCATATTCCCGATGGAGTTCACCAGCATGCTCCAAAGTTTTGTTGGCGGCATGGGAGGCAGCCGCGCCGGAGACGGCGGAAGCAAGAGCTAGGGAAGTTTGGGGACAACCCATATTCCACGGATGCGCCCTTGCCAAAGGCCCTGGCATGGCAACATGCAAACAGCCAACAGGCCAGGGCCATGAGTTCGTTTTAGGCGGGTTGAATCTGGTGAAGATCGTTTGGAGAAACGCATCCGCTTTTCCTGGCCAGGGTGTAACATGAATAGCATCCTACAACATGGGCAGAACGGGAATCCTATGGGCAACAAGAGCAAGAAAACCAAAGACTTTCTCACTATCTCCACTGAAGAGTTTGTCAAACTGGTGAATACCCGGACTGAGAAACGGAACGGCCTTCGCAGGCCAGGATCAGCACTCAGGCGTCACAAAGAAGGCCACAAGAAGTGACCGTGGCCGTGCCTACCAATCCGGGATAAGCGCACACCACCGGCAACAGTTCTGGAGCAACCTGCCCACCATAAACTGAGCAGTATCCTAAGCGTTCCTGTGCAAAAGACGGATTTCCACTGAAACTACGCCGTCGCTGATGTCCAGATAGGCTATAGTGCCTAACTGGCCAGGAGAGTGGCGTATCCCAGGGTGCGTGGCGCTGCCTGGATTCACAAACAGCATTCCCTGGTACCAGCCTATGTACTCTTCATGGGTGTCGCCAAAGCAGACCATGTCCACAGGCTGCCCAAACTTCCGCTCCATAAGCTCGCGAACATTGCCCGATGGAAACTCCAGCCCGTGATGGACGCGCACAGGAGGGCCGGGCCACTGGATGTCGTGCACCATGCCAATTCGTAGACCCTCCACCTGCACCACTCTTGTCCGGTCTGCCAGGCGTTCGCCAGGTCCGATTCTATCGGGACTCCCGACCGCCGGGCGGAGCTCATGGGGATCAGGATAGCCGCGTACCGCCAGTACGGGGGCTACGGTCTCAAGGTGGTCCAGGATGCCCAGCACCTCTAGGTCGCCGCAGTGGAGGATAAGGTCAGCTCCTCGCAGGGCGTCCAGCAACTCCGGCGGCGATCCGCGCCCTTCACCCAGCTCGTGGGTATCAGATATTACGGCGATATGCATGTTTGGAAGTCATATGAATAAGGCCCTGGTCTCCCTTTGAGATGAGATCTCAGAGGTAGTCCGTGACTGCTGATAGGGCATGGATCTTGGGGCAGTCGTTAATATCGGTCATGGTACCCTCTCGGTCCAGAAGCAGTGGCCGGATGCCGACGCCTCGAGCGCCCTGTATGTCCGAGAGGTAGGAGTCACCCACCATAAGCGCCTCGCTGGCTGGTACACCGGCGCGCTCCAGGGCGGCCAGGAATATAGGCGCATGTGGTTTGCCTTTGCCGACCTCCCAGGAGGTGATGGCGAAGTCAAGGGATGGAAAGAGGCCCAGCTCGCGACAGATCTCTTGAATGTCCCAATAAGTGTTGCTGAGTGTGCCAAGGACCAGCCCACGTCCCTTGAGCGCATCCAATGTAGTCAGCACGTCATCAAAGAGGGCTAGACCGTAGGGTATCTCACGCACCCTTGCCCAGACCTTGCCAGCGGTTTCCAGGTCCACCTCAATGCCCGCGCCCAGTAGGATCAGCCTCTCGTACTCGGCAAAGAAGGCCCCCCGCTGCTTAGTGGACATGTGGGGTAAAGGTATATTGCCAGCGTTGGTTCTGGCCATCCACTCATCGGCCATGGCGTAACCCTGGATCAGGCCGTCTCTGGCCACCTGGAACCCAAAGGGCTCACAGGCCTGCGCCTGTACCTCCTCAATAGGCGGATGAAACCGCGCCAGGGTGCCGTACAGGTCGAAGAACACCGCCTTGGTCACGCCGATCCTCCCAGGCTACCTAGATAGCCTATTCTAGCACGCAGATGGCGGGGCGTTGGGAACGCCATTTGCTTTGCGTGGCGCGTAGAGTACCGACGCCGTTTGCATTTCCCAATCCCCCGGAAACTGGCAGGACCCATTTTGGGGTACGCTTGACTGGCACAACCTGCTGTTATAGCATCACATGTCGTCAGGGGTTTAGCCCATATTTTAGGATGGGGGGACTTCTGCAAACACTACACTGCTATCCAGGCTTCTGGGGCAATGGAAGCAAGGGATAGTTGCCTAGTCAAGCGGTATGCACGCTTGCCCGCTACTGGTGTTTCCTCTGTAGGTGTGCGCGGCGTATCGGCCTTGTCTGTACAGGCTGTATTGCGCAGGCAAGTGTCGCGTTGAGACATGGGCAAGCAGATACCTGAGTAGCTCAGGGAGAAAAGGGGGTAGCTATGTCCTGCGGTAAGACCTTTTTGACGGATGAGTTGAAGGCTTTGATTGGGGCTACTGGAGACCAAGTGCAGGTAAGCTTGTGGGGCATTGAGAAGGAAGGGTTGCGCAAGTTTACCCAGGCCCTTATGGACCCTGATCCGCGTTTTTGGGACGAGGAGTTTGCCAGGAACACCAAGTTTGGGGAACTGGTTACCCCGGGCATCTACTGCACCTATACCAGCAAACTTACGCCCGGTGCCGAGGACCCTGTCGCCAGAGGTTTCAGGGAGAACCCAGTATCTGACGGATTCTCGCTTCCGAGAGGAAGACGGCCAGGGGCGTTACCTCGTGTCGAAACGGAGTTGATGCGCATACTGAACGCTGGCAACGAGATTGAGGTGCTCCAGTACCCGCATCTGGGCGACATCATCTTCTCTCAGTCCAAGATCGCCAACATTGAGGAGCGCTCAGGCCGCGACGGAAGCCACATGCTTATTACCACCAACGAGACAGTCTTCACCAATCAGAATGGTGAGGTGCTCTGCATAACGCGAGGGTCTACTATCCATAGATAGAGTTTGGCTAGGACAGGAGGGAAGTTTCATGCCGACCAGTGAGGAGCTACGGAACAAACAACAGGTGTACTACGATGAGATTGAAGAGGGGCAGGAGATGCCTCCCTACGTCATCGGGCCAATGACTCCTACCCATCTGTTCCGATGGAGCGGTGCCATCGAGAACTGGCACCGCATTCACTACGATCAGGACTTCGCCGTATACCACGAAGGCTTGCCCAATATCCTGGGCCAGGGCACATGGAAACAAAGCGTAATGCCTCAGTACATGAAAGACCTGTGTCTGCCAGACGGCTGGGCGTGGAAGGTCTCTTTCCAGCATCGTGCGATGATAGTGCCTGGGGATACCCTGACGGTATGGGCCAAGGTCACCAGCAAGTACGTTAAAGATGGCATGGGCTTTGTTGAGATGGAGTGTGGCATGATGAACCAGGACGACATCGAGACGTGCCCGGGCAACTCCACTATTGTTCTTCCCATTCGTGGAGGGCGAGCCATTCCTTACCCATTCGTCCCACCGAAAGGCTAGCGAACAGAGACGTATATCTCTACTCCTTTCTCCTAATCGGGAATGGGTGAAGTCCTGCCTGCTTGAACATAAGTGTCTAGTTCATGAACTTAGGATGGGGCTGTCAACCCCAAAGGGAGGGATTATGCCACGCTGGATGGCCATAGGTACAGCACAGGGTTGGAACGATTCTAAGAAGTTTGGCGAGGAGCTTCACGCCACGCACCATTGGCGCCCGGATGCCAGGACGTCCATTACCACGGTGTATGCCTTGGACGACGGAAGCCTGGTGGCGGAGTGCGCAGGAGTCAATCAGGCGGACTTTGAAGCGTGGCTCAAGCAGAAGAACTGGAATGTGGAGTCTATCCGGGAGATCAAGCTGGTGGCAAAGACAGGAAGCATTTGGGAGATCAAATAACCGGCACCAAGACAGGGAGAGCCCGCCATGACTACCAGTGAGTCTAAGCTGACCGATGAAATAAAGGCGTTGATAGGGGCAGAGGGTGAGTTAGTAGAGTCCTCATGGTGGATAGTGGAGAAGGAGGGCCTGCGCCGGTTTACCCAAGCCCTCATGGACCCGGACCCTAGGATGTGGGACGAGGGGTTCGCCAAGAGTTCTCGCTATGGAGAGATCGTTACCCCTGGAATCTACATCCAATACCTGGGCAAGACTCCGCCATGGGCTGAGGACCCGGTCGCTCGGGGCTTCAGGGAGAACCCAGTATCCGACGGTAACTCTCTTCCCCGTGGAAGGCGGCGAGGGTCGTTGCCACGTATCCCTACCGACCTGATACGCATTCTGAACGCCGGCAACGATATCGAGGTCTTTCAATACCCCAGCCTGGGCGACAGGATCTATAACCAATCCAGGTACGCCAATATAGAGGAGCGTGTGGGCCGCGATGGCTCTCACATGCTAATCACAACTACTGAGACCTTACACTACAACCAGCGTGGTGACCTGCTCTGCATAACCCGGGGCTCAGGCATACGCCGGTAACGGCCCATGGCAGCGAGCGCCATGACGACCACAAGAGCCAAGCTGAAGACGAAATAAAGGCCATGATCGGTTTAGAGGGTGAGTTTATCGAGTCTTCCTGGTGGGTAGTAGAGAATGGGGGCCTGCGCCGGTTTACCCAGGCCCTGATGGATGTGGACGCTCCAATGTGAGATGAGGAGTTCGCCAGGGACAGCCGCTACAGAGAGATCGTGGCTGATACCTACGTATCAATGAGTGCTTAGTTCTCCTGTGACTTAAGCAACATGTCAGAGCAAAAGTTCACAGCGATACTTACGGGTCCAGAAACGGTCGGCACTTGGACATACATAGTATTGCCCTTTAGCCCGAATCCACCGATGCGGAGCGGCCTTGGGGTTGGAACAAGGGGTGAGGGCCGTGGGACGCGACGGTCCGCGCTCGATTCCGATAAATGGGGCCGGTGGCGGCCTTTGGTTGGAGTTGGTGGCGCCGATGGCGGTCCTGGGCAGCGGCGCTGGGGCGGGGTCGGCGGGACAGCATGCAAGGGAAGACAATCGCGGACCGGGCCGGTGCGACTCTGTGGGGTGGTTGAGTAGTCTGGTGGACGTGTCAGGCGCCGTCGGTGCCGTCAGGCAGGCAATGGCAGGGCTCGCAATCGAGCCAGGGCGCGAGTGAACTGGGTTTCCCAAGGCCAGCCCTGTGGCAGATGCAAAGTGAGGCGGCGGGCCGAGCGGGTGAGCCGTCCGGCCAGGGAGAAGAAGCGCCGCCGGAGGGTCCTGGTGGTCACCACCCCCTCGCCCAGACCGATGCGCGCAGTCCAGCGGGCCAGGTTATGGGCCAGCACCTGAACGGCCAGCCAGGCGCCGTTGGCGGGGAAGCGGCCCGAGGGGAAATGATTGAGGCCGACGCCGTGTTTGAGGTCTCGGATGGCATTCTCGATCTCGGCGTGGCGGCGATGGTCGGCCTCCAGTTCCAAGGTTTCCCCGTCCCGGTAGGTGATGAAGCCGTGATAGCTGTAGCTGGCGAAGAGGGCCAGTTGGGAACCGGGCGTGGGCTTCACCCGCCGCACGATGAGCCGCACTGGGGCGGCTTCGGGCTCACCCTGGAAGGGAGTGTAGGTGGTCTCGGCCACGTCGGCGCCGCCGTCCATCCAGTAGGGGACGGGCGTCCAGTCCTCCTCGGGAATCGCCTCAATCAACTCCCTGAGGCGGGCGTGTTGGCGGATGGTGATGGAGAAGCGGACATCCATCTCGCGGCAGACGACGACCAGGGCGTGGGCATAGAAGCCGCTGTCGGCCCGCACCGTGAGTTGTCCTGTAGCCCCAGCATGGCGCACCCGGCCCACGGTCTCCCGCAGGAAGTGGGCGGCGCCACGAACGGTGTTGGCCCGGCCCTCGCGAAGCCGAGACATCAGCACGTCGCCGGTGCCGGCGGCGATGGCCAGCAGCGGGTGATAGCCCCGCTGGCCAGTGTAACCATGGTGACGCGCCCCCTCCTTAGCCAGTCCGTAGGTCTCGCACATGGTGGAGTCTAGGTCGATGGTCAACGGCCCTTCACCGGGTCCCGCACCAGCGGCCCAGGCCCGGGACAGCAGCTCCCGGCTCACCCGATCCAACTGGCGGACGTGGCCCCACCGGAAGCTGCGCAGGAAAGTTCCCAGGGTGGATGGCGCCTTGACTACGCAGCCGATGGCGCCAGCTGTCCCGCCGGTACGCAACACGTCGGCGTCGTCAATGAAGTCGCCCCCAGCCAGCGCCGAGGCCACCAGGCTCAGCAGCTTGTCTCCCGGGTTCGCCCGCCCCGGCGCGTCTCCCAGGTCGACGTGGCTGTCGACGACTTCACGCAGGCCCAGGTGCTGGGCTAGGGTCACCGGGAGCAGCAGCCCAGCATTGGCCACGAGGCGGTGGTCGTCAAACGCGATTTGGATGCGATCGGGATGGTTGCGTGGTAGCATCTATTGGGTGCTCCTTGTTCTGGGGTCGGCTTTGCTGTTTCAAAACCATTATCCCAGATTCACAGGAGCACCCTCTTGCCGCTTCAGGACACTGACCCGACGCCCTCCTTCGGTGGGTTCGGGCTTAGTGTCCTGGAAGTATTCGGCACTAGGTCCCAAGTAAAAGTAACAGGTACAATCAACGGTGTGCCGTACCGAAGTTCTGCTATGCCACAAGGAGATGGTACGCACTACATGGTCGTAAACAAAGGTATCAGGGACCAAGCTGGCGTTACTCGGGCCAACGAGGTTGAGGTTGTGATGGACCTAGACTCAGGGACGAGAGAGGTTGAGATACCACCTGAATTAACCGCACGATTAGTCGATAATGTAGCCTCAAGATCGGCCTTTGAGAAGCTCTCCTACTCGCACAAGAGCGAATACTGCCAGTGGGTTGGAGAAGCCAAGAAAGAAGAAACAAGGCTGCGGCGCGCTGAGAAGGCTGTTGATATGCTCCTAGAGGGAAAGCGACTGAAATCTTGATGGGCGCATCCTGTTGAGGCACGGGTAATGCTAGTCGTTGGTAAGTAGCCAACCTTTAACTCAGTTAACTCAGGTCGCCAAAGATTTGCTGTCCAAATGGTATCGCTCAGGTTGCCCTCTGTGTCGTCAACTCCCGTACTCGCGTCACCAGCAGAGGCAAGATCTCGCCAGTGGGGCCGCGTAGCGAGACATCCACCATCTCAGAGATGGGAGTGGGTTCCGTGTTGATCTCTATCAGATAGGCACCATGCTCGTGGGCATGCATGGGAAATCCCGCCGCAGGGTACACGGTGCCGGAAGTGCCCAGCACAATCATGCAGTCGCAACGGTCGGTCTCCCGGAAGCAGATGTTCAGCACGTCGGGCGGGATAGGCTCGCCGAACATCACGCCGTCGCCTTTGATAATGCCACCGCACTGGGGACATCGCGGCGGCACATCCGCGATTTCGAACTCCCCCCACGGCACGCGCCAGTGACAACTCATGCAGCGCAGCAGGGTGCGGTTGCCGTGAACCTCCGCCACGTTGATGCTGCCCGCCACACGGTGCAGGTTGTCCACGTTCTGGGTGATGATGCACCGGAGAATGCCTGTGCCTTCCAACTCCACCAGGGCATAGTGGCCCGGGTTGGGTTGAGCCTTTTCGATGGCCGCCCGGAAATGCGCTCTCTCGGGCGCTTCAGGGTTGCTCTCCCTGTCCAGCATACGTTGCCACCATGCCTTGGGGTCGGAGGCGAAGTTCTGGAAGCTGCGAGGGTCCGGCTCTCCGATGCGAGTCCACAGGCCGCCTTCGCCGCGGTAGGTAGGGATGCCGCTTTCCGCGCTCATGCCAGCACCGACCATCGCCACAACGTGCCTGGATTGGGCGACTATTTGGCTGGCCTTCTCAAGCTCTTCTAGATGATCCTCTGATAGCATCTTACCCATTCCACTTAGGTTCGCGACGAATGATACCACAGGCCGATAATGGGCGCCCCTGGCATAGTCGCGGGAGAGTCCAGAGAGGGCAAACCCCTTTCTGGTGGGGGCATTGGGGGTATCCCCCGAATCTACTTTTCACCCCCCCCCTTCCTGGCCAGGAAGGGGGCCAGGGGATAGTCGAAGGATTCTTCCATTACTTTGCTAGGCGGGACTTACCGGTTCCAACTGACCCTCTCGTATGGATAACACCGCCGCAGGCTTCGCTGGCGTGTCGCGCAGCGCTGCAGGCTCCGCCGAAGTGATAATCGCCTGCTGGTAGCCGGCTGCCTCCTCCAGAACGTGCCGCCGCCGTGCGGGGTCCAGCTCGGAGAGGACGTCGTCCAGCAGGAGGATTGGCTCCTCCTGTCGCTCCTGCCGCAGCAGAGCCGCCTCGGCCAGCCGTAGCGCTAGGGCGAGGGTGCGGGCCTGCCCGCGCGAGGCGTAGGCATCCGCAAGCACCCCATCTATGGTCAAGCCCAGGTCATCCCGGTGAGGGCCTAGCAGCGTCATGCCGGCCTTGATTTCGGCGGTGCGCTGGCTGGCCAGGGCACCGGCCATCTCCTCTGCCGCCACCGAGGGTTTATACTCCACTGACATCTCCTCTACCACGGCCAGGCCCCTGTAGGCACGCGTTGCCAGAGGTCCTAGCTGCTGGACTATCTGGCTCCTTCGAGCAACCAGGGCCGTTCCCTCCTTCACCAACTCGCTGTCCCAGAAGTCGAGATCATCCGGGGAGCTGCGGCCTTCCCGGATGAGTCGCAGCAGGTGGTTCCTCTGCGTCACCACTCGCTGGTAGCGCTGCAAGGTGCGCAGATAGGCCCGGTCCACCTGGGATATCAGGATGTCCAAGAAGCGGCGTCGCTGCGCCGGCGGGCCGTACACCAGCTCTATATCCGTGGCGGCGAACAGCACTGCGTTGACCCTCCCTACCAGGCCGGTTGCCGTGGTTGGAACTCCGTTGACACGGATCTGCTTTTCCACCAGCGCGCCGCCCGCTCCCGCCTCTGAAACCACGCGCAGGCCGACAATGATGCGCAGTCGGCCTTCTTGCTGCTCGACCTCGCTGTGGATGATGGTCTGCTGAGCCGGCTGGCTTCCAAGCGTGGCGGTGGGCTTCTGGGCCGACCAGTGGACCAGCTCCCGCTCCACGTTGGTGCGGTACGACTTGGCGATGGCCAGTAGGTACGCCGCCTCCAGGAGATTACTTTTGCCCTGGGCGTTGTCTCCAACCACGAAGACCAGCCCTGGCGGTAGCTTCAGCTCCAGGTTTAGGAAGTTGCGGTAGTTAGTGAGAGATAGGCGCGACAGGTACATGGCGGCTCCCAGGGAAATTGTAGCACCATATGTACCTTGTATCGCGTGCTATGCTGATGCCATGAGTCGGGCGTGGGAAGGTCTGATAGGTTCGATTGTAATTGCATCCCTAGCAGGGTGCGTGTCTGCCACATCCACGACAACTCCACCGGCGTCTCCAGATATCCAGGCTACTATCTCGGCGGCAGTTGAGGCTACCATCGCAGCCATGCCGACACCAACCTTCACTCCCTTGCCAACTGCTACGGCTACGGCGATTCCCACGCCCACTCCGACGCCAACTCCCACAGCCACGCCGACTAATACACCTGCGCCTACAGCTACAAGCATACGCACCAAAACGCCGACGCCCACGCCCACGGCTACGTTTATGCCAGAGCCTACGGCTACACTTACTTTCGTACCCGCGCCAACGCCGACACGTGAAGTCACCCCAACATCCACGCCCACGGCTACTCTCGCGCCGATTTACATCGCAGAGGCGACGGCGACTCCGACGGCTACGCCAACAGCAACGGCGGCACCAAGCGGGAACTGCGACCCTTCCTACCCAACCGTTTGCATACCGCCGCCCCCTCCGGACCTAAACTGCGGCGACATTCCTGACAAGAAGTTTACGGTCCTGCCGCCCGACCCGCACAGGTTTGACGGAGACAAGAATGGGATCGGGTGTCAGGGTTAGCAATCTGGCCTATACCTGGATAGATACTGACATGTAAAGAGGCCATAGATTTGTTGACCCTGTCTGTCCCCCATGCTATCGTCGTTGCGTGGCCACGCCCAATTCCGCACAGGACAAGCTCACCATACACCTGTCTCGCCAGGAGATTGCCACCGTCGTGCAGCGCCTGGCCTCGGAGGTGCGCCGTGACTACTCCCCCGCTCATTTCCTTCGACAAGCTCAGGATGAGCGGGGGAAAGCGTTGAAGGGCACCCCACCCCTTTTGGTGGGCATCCTCCGTGGCGCCTTCATATTCATGGCTGACCTGGTGCGCGCCCTGGACATGCCGGTGACGGTGGACTTTGTGCGCATTTCCACATACGGCAGCGGCACCCGCTCCAGCGGCAAGCCCCGGATAGCGCAGGGTGCCAGCTCGGTCATCCGTGGACAGCACGTGCTGGTGGTGGAGGATATAGTTGACACTGGTATCACCACCCGGTTCCTGTTGGACTACCTGCTCAAGCGGGGCGCCGCATCCGCCAAGCTGTGCGCCCTTCTCAGCAAGCCAGACCGCCGCCGGGTAGAGGTGAACATCGACTACCTGGGCTTCACCGTGCCGGACGTGTTTGTGGTCGGATACGGCCTGGACTACGCCCAGCAGTACCGCCACCTTCCGGACATCTGCGTTTTGGAGGGCACGGGGCATTAACTGACGGGCTGGCCTAGTTGTCGTCCCGCTCATCCTGAGCTTGTCGAAGGAAATGAGCGGGACCATTACTCCGCTCGAATGGTTCGACAGGCTCACCACGAGCGGAGCAAATAGTCGCGTCATTGAACGGTTACCACACGAAAGTGGGGGGAATGGCCAATTGTGGACTTCCCTCAGGGTGACAGGGGTAGTCCAGAGGAGCATAGCCCCTCTGGCGAGGTTCTATGGGTGTCCCCTAGCTAATTCCCTTCCCCCTCTCCTGTAGGAGAGGGAGAACAAAAGGGGGTGAGGTCTTGGATATGCAACAACTCATAGCCGTGGCGCGGGGCGATGCCCCCGCCGACCTGGTGTTGACCAACGCCCGTATCGTGAACACGTTCACCGGCGAGATCGAACAAGGCAACGTCGCCGTGCACGGAGGCCGCATAGCCGGTGTGGGCGACTACACCGAAGGCCGGCAGATGGTAGACCTGCAAGGGCGCTACCTGGCTCCCGGCCTCATTGATGGCCACTACCACCTGGAAAGCTCCATGCTCCACGTGGACGAATACGCCCGCGCCGTTGTCCCCCACGGAACCCTGGCGGCGGTGACGGACCTCCACGAAGTCACCAACGTCTGCGGTTTGCCGGGCATGCGCTACATTCTGGAGTGCGGACGGCGCGTGCCTATGGACATGTTTTTCGAGGCACCCTCCTGCGTTCCCGCCACGGATATGGAGACCTCCGGCGCCAAGCTGGGCCCGGCGGACATACGCAAAGCGCTGCGATGGAAGGGAGTCCTGGGCCTGGGGGAGATGATGAACTTCCCGGGGGTCATCAACGGCGACAATGAGACCTTGGCCAAGATTCAGGCGGCTGGCGACCGTGTCAAAGACGGCCACGCGCCCCGCGTTGTAGGCCGCGCCCTGAACGCCTATTTGGTGCCTCTTATCGGCTCCGACCACGAGACGACCACCTATGAGGAAGGGCAAGAGAAGCTGCGTCGGGGGATGCGGCTAATGATCCGCGAGGGTTCGGCGGAAAAGAACTTGGAAGACCTGTTGCCCCTGGTCACCGATGGCAACTACCACCGGTGTATGCTGGTGGTGGACGACCGCAACGCCAAGGACATCTATTACGATGGCGACGTGGACGCCGTGGTGCGCAAGGCCATTGGTCTGGGGCTGGATCCCGTGCGTGCGGTACAGATGGCTTCGCTGAACGTGGCGGAGTATTTCCGCCTGCCTGGCCTGGGAGGTGTTGGCCCTGGGTATCATGCCAACATGCTGGTGCTGGATGACTTAGAGAGGTTCGAGATCAGCGCGGTGTACTATCGTGGCAGGCTGGTGGCCCGGGATGGCAAGTCTCTTTTCCAGCCTAGCCTGCGGCCCAACCCGGCCATGACTCGTACAATGAACATCAAGGCCTTCGGCGTCGAGGCGCTTAGGTTGAGGGCTAACTCTGCTGACGCCTTCCCTGTCATCGAGATTATTCCAGGCCAGATCGTCACCCGCTGGGGACAGGAACGCGTCACCGCTCACAACGGGGCTATCGTATCGGACCCCGGCCGCGATCTGCTGAAGATGGCGGTGGTGGAGAGGCACAAGGCCACTGGTAACATCGGCCTTGGGCTGGTGAAGGGGTTCGGCATGAAGCGGGGCGCTATAGGCACATCCATCGCCCACGACTCCCACAACATTGTGGCGGTAGGAGCTTCGGACGAGGACATGCACGCCGTAATCCAGGAGATCGCCCGCAACCAGGGTGGCCTGGCCGCCGCCGAGAACGGGCAAGTCCTGGCCTCTCTTGCCTTGCCTATCGCCGGGCTGCTGTCCCAGGAGCCTCTGGAGGCCGTAGTGTCCCAGATCGAAAGGGTTGAGCAGGCGGCCCACGGACTAGGATGCACGGCGCCTTCGCCCTACTCCATCCTTTCCTTTTTGGCCCTGCCTGTGATTCCTGAGTTGAAGCTGACGGATATGGGCCTGGTGGACGTGATGAACGGCAAGCTGCTGGAGGTGTAAGCTATGTGGATGACCGGCATAGATAAGAGTGGCGACCCGGACGGGATTTGAACCCGTGATCTCGGCCTTGACAGGGCCGCGTGTTAAACCGCTACACTACCGGGCCGTGGCAACCATTATACGGCAGCAAAGCGCGCTTATGGAGCGCTGGCGGGTTGTCCACACTTCCTTGCCGCCGGTCGAATGGATGGGATGGATAGCTGAAGAGTCCTGAGTTATTCTAGTGAAGGCCAACGGCCTTGGCTAGAAGGCTCAGCCAACGCCGCCGTAGCCTACGATTACCATATCGCCGTCCAGGATGACGGGCGTAATGCGCTCACCGCCCGTAAGCCTCTCCAACTCCTCAACGGCGCCGGGCACTGCCGTGACATCAATCTCGCTATAAGCTATCCCGTCCTTCTGAAAATCGGCCTTGGCCTGGGTCGATGCGTCACAGTCAGGATGGGTATAAATAACTATGGTCTGCGTGTCCTGAACCAATGTTGTCGCTCCTGGGGAGTAAGGCTGCGCGAAACGCTCCGCTATTGTAACCCAGCCTTGTGGGTAATGCAAAAGTTGCGGCTACTTCATGGGCTACCGTTCCTAACTCCCAACTACACGTGTTTCACCTTAAAACCACGCAGCCGGCTGGCGTTAGTGACAACTGATACGGAGCTGGTGGCCATGGCTGCCGCGGCAATGATGGGGCTCATAAGGATGCCGACGAATGGGTATAGCAACCCTGCCGCCACGGGTATCAGGGCCGTGTTGTAGAAGAAAGCCCAGAACAGGTTCTGCCTTACGTTACGGATGGTGGCCCTGGATAGGGCAATGGCCGTGACTATGCCACGAATGTCGCCCCGCATCAAGGTGATGTCGGCGGCCTCCATCGCCACGTCCGTTCCTGTGCCAATTGCTATACCAACGTCGGCCTGGGCCAGAGCAGGGGCGTCGTTGATGCCGTCACCCACCATTGCCACCATCATGCCCTCCTGCTGGAGGCGTTTTACCTCGTTGGCCTTCTCCTCCGGCAACACCTCCGCCAGCACGCGGTCTATGCCCAGCTGCCTGGCGATGGCCTCCGCCGTGCGCCGGTTGTCGCCTGTAAGCATAGCGACTTCGATGCCCATGCCGTGCAGTAGCTCAATGACCTGCTTGGACCCCGGCCTCAGAATGTCGGCCACGGCGATTATGCCTGCCACTTTGCCGTCCAGGGCTACGAACATAGGGGTCTTGCCCTGGGCTGCGAAGTCGGCGGCCGTAGTGTCCAGGCCGTTTAGGGAGAAGTCTCGGTCCTGCATCAGCTTGGCGTTGCCCAAAAGCAGCCGGTTGCCGTTGATGCTGGCCTCAATGCCGTGTCCAGGGATGGCGTTGAATTCGGTGGCGTCCTCCAGGGCCAGACCTCGCTCCCTGGCACCGTTGACTATAGCCTCGCCCAGCGGGTGCTCGGACCCTCTTTCGGCGGAGGCCGCAAGGCGTAGTAACTCGTTCTCGTCAGCGCCCGCAGCCACAACGTCGGTCACTGAGGGTCGGCCCTGGGTAAGGGTGCCTGTCTTGTCCAGGATGATGGCGTTTACCTTGTGGGTTGACTCCAGAGCCTCAGCGCTGCGAATTAGGACGCCGTTTTCGGCGCCTTTGCCCGTACCTACCATGATGGATGTGGGCGTGGCCAGCCCAAGAGCGCAAGGGCAGGCGATGATGAGCACCGCCACGAAGTTCAGCAAGGCGTATGTCAGGGCTGGCTGGGGGCCAAAGAAGTACCACACAACCCCCGTGGTGACAGCTATGGCAATGACCGCCGGGACAAAGTAGCTGGTGACCTTGTCCACCAGCCGCTGTATGGGGGCCTTGGAACCTTGCGCCTCTTCAACAAGCCGAATGATCTGGGACAGGACAGTGTCTTTGCCCACCTTGTTGGCTTGGAATCTGAATGTCCCGGTCTTATTCAGGGTGGCGCCAATGACCTGGCTGCCAGTCTTCTTCTCTACCGGCATACTTTCGCCGGTGACCATGGACTCATCCAAAGCCGAGGAGCCTTCCAGGATGACGCCGTCCACCGGCACCTTCTCTCCAGGTCGCACTATGACCACATCAGCAACCTGTACCTGGTCGATGGGTATATCCGTCTCATGGCCGTCCCTGACAACCCGGGCTGTCTTGGCGCGGAGGCCCATGAGCTTCTTGATGGCTTCAGAGGTGCGCCCTTTAGCCTTCGCCTCCATATAGCGTCCCAGGAGTATCAGCGTGATGATGATGGTGGATGTGTCGAAGTAGACCTCACGCGTCACTCCCTGGGCCTCGAAGAAGCCCGGCAATAGGATGAGGCCAATGCTGTAAAGATAAGCGGCGCTGGTGCCCACGGCGATAAGGGTGTTCATATCGGTGGTCTTGTGGCGTAGCGCTCCCCATGCGCCTTTGTAGAATTGCCAGCCTGCCCAGAACTGCACTGGCGTGGCGAGGGCCCACAGCAACACAAAGTCTTGCATGAAACTAGGGATGAAAGGGAAAAGCGTGGGGTAGCTGCCCAGGAATACGGGAATGCTGATGATGCCGCCGAAGAGTATCTTGTTCCGCAGCTCTTTCAGGTAGCTCTCGTGAAGTCGCTTGTCCTTTTCCAGAGCGTCCTCCTCCTCTACCATGCCCACGACCTGGTAGCCAGCCCCCTCGATAGCAGTTCTGAGGTCTGCAATGGAGACCAGGGAGTCCACATACTCCACAGTAGCCTGCTGGTTGGACGGGTTCACCTTGGCCGATAGGACTCCATCTACTTCCTTCAAGGTGCTTTCGATAAGGGATACAGGCGTGTCACTTGTAATGCCACCTATGCACAGGGTGGTCCTATCCAGCCTGGCCTTGTACCCCGCGCTGTCAATGGCCTCCACCAGGTCTTGGAGGCCGGCTGCAGCTATGTCGTACTCCACCGTAGCCTTCTCTGTGGCCAGGTTCACCCGTGCATCGGCTACGCCACCCACCTCCTTCAGCGCCCCTTCCACGTGGAATACACAGGAGGCGCAGGTCATGCCATCCACTCTAAGGATGATCTGTTTCTTCTCGATCTGTGTTGCCATTGTTTTGTATCCAGTATCCTTTCGTCTTGAAGTTGGGCTGACTGGTGCCGCCCGCGGGCGAATTTGACCTCTCAGGCCATCAGCGCCCCGGCAGGTTGTAAAGCTCCATCAGTTCATCCAGCACTTGCTGGTTGTGGCCGTTGCGTACGCCCTCCATGACGTGGGTATGCAGGTGGCCTTCCAGGATCATCGCCTCGATCTTCTGGATGGCGCGGCGCACGGCGTGGGTCTGCTTCAGGACGTCCACGCAATACTTGTCCTCCTCAATCATGCGGCGTATGCCTGCCAGGTGGCCTTCGACGTAGTTCAGGCGCTGAAGCGCCTTTCCTTTTACCTCGGGCAGCATAGTTGATCCTCCTGTAGAGCCTGGGTCTTACTTATACCGTTTCGCTGTGTATTAGGATACTGCCTGTACCCATACCCCCTGGGTGGGGGTATGCCTTGCGTATAAACATATCAAAGATGTCAAAGGATGTCAACCGGCATTTGCCTTGGTCAGGGGCAGTAATTGGACCGTGGTGTGGCAATCAGTCCCAACGGCGGCTCACCATATGGATGACGAAGATATACGCCAATCTACAGCGTTTCCAATACCTCCGACAAACCGGGGACTTGTTGAAGGTACTGGTCAACCGGCATCCTCTTGCCAGTCAGGTTCATGGCGTATTTACCTTCCTTGGAGAGTACCACAATGCCGGTAGGGCTTTTCGATCCATGAACCACAACGCCAGATTCGACGCCCGCGCAACTCACAAACGTGCGGATTATGGGCACCAGTGTGATATCCCCAACCTTTACGGGTTGTCCTGCTTTGGTCTCTTCTATCTCCACCGTCTCACCACCATGTTACTGATTACGCGGAGCCCAGTAGGTGATAGGCCAAACAGGAGCACCGCCCATATCATCTGAGCGGGGACGACCCGCACATGCCCTTGCCCGGTGAAGTCCAAGACCGCCTCCTCGAAACAGAGGTCCATCCGCACATTGCTTGATCCAATGTAGTTGAGAGGAATGAGCATCGGCCATATGACGGAGTACAACATCCCCGTGTCTGCTGGATCGTCCAGTCCCATCCTGAGATGAGCGTCCAACTGCTTCACTTTTACGCCCCCAATCATCCGCTTGGCTAACTTCAGAAGCCCGCTTACACTTCCCCTGGTCGCCAGAAAATCGAGGAATGCCTTTGCCCCGGGCCCCTTCTTTTCCCCACCTACATCCTTCCACAGCAGTCCAAACGCCCATCCCACTCTTGCTTTCGCCCCAGGTCTACTGGTGTCAAAGGCCATCTCTATTGGAATCGACAGAACCAGGATGAAAAAGAGGACGATACCGACCACGATATAGAGGGTCAGCATCCTGTACGCTCCCCTTACTTTGTTTCTTCGTCCTTCTTCTCTTCCTTGTCGGCCTGGCGCTTGTCCATCACCTTCACGACGAGCTCGGAGACGCTTTCGGCCAGAGAGGATACCGGTCCTTTAATGGACTCGACCCTGACACCTTCCTGGTTGACTATGATCACCGCAACCGGCTTGATACCCCCACCGCCACCAGTCCCTCCGCCTGTTCCCTCACCCGTCTCTTTTTCGGACTTGCCTCCCTTGCCTGTGCCCCCGCCACCGCCGAAGCCGATACCGACACTCATCAAGGGGATGATAGTGTTGCCATCGATAACGATGGGATCGCCCACTGCTCTTGCTGTGGTAAGCGCCTCTTTCGCTCCCTCTATTGACGTCTTGATCAGGTTCTTCACCTCTTCCATTTCCATTTCCCTCCATTGCTCATGCTTACTCGAACTGTCAACTCGTTAGAAGAGCCATACCCTCAATGATAGCATGTCTACAGGGCTTGGTCGGTTCTGATCCCTTGCCGATCGAGCCTGCAATCAGGATATTTACCTGGGTTGCATGAGTGTTGCGCGAGGCCTGATTCTGGTATCGTAGAGTACAATCATGGTTCCCGAGGGCAGGCTTAAGTGGAGACTGGAATGGAGCGGCAAGGCATACGAGCGGGGTGTCGGGTCAGGGTTGTCAATCCTCAGTCGATCCACTGCGGTCGCACAGGCCACGTGGAGGCGTTGGTCTCTTACGTGGGAGGTGCTGGCGGCCCCTTTGGCGGCCCGCCGGAGTCGCGAGGCTGGAGCGTCCTATTCGATTGGCCGCTGGGTGGCGTAGGGTCGCGGGCCATCCTGCGAGAGCAAGAGATAGAGGTTATGCCCGGTGTGTAAGGTGGTTATGTTATGCCTAGACCCCCGACTTAAGTCGGGGGTCTAGGCCCCACCCCCAGGTGGTTTTTCCCACACTCCCGCCCTGGAAGTTATTAGGAAAGGGGGACACCCCCTCAGACCCCTGGCAAGAGGAGTTTTGCCATTCCTGCACTTTCCCGAAGAAGACGGGATTATGGGACAGCTGCGATAATGTTCGTTGACGGGCAGTGCCTCCCGTGCTAGGATTTACGTTGGCGAGAAGCCTATACTTTGTTTGAGACTTTTCTAAAATACTTGAACCATTGAGGTCTCCATGTCCGAGCTTCAGGAGATAGCTCGCCAGATACACTCCTGCTCTGACTGTCAACTGGCGCAAGGGAGGACCCTGGCAGTGCCCGGTGAAGGCCCGGAGACAGCGGACCTCATGTTCATAGGAGAAGGGCCTGGTTACAACGAGGACAAGCAAGGGCGTCCCTTCGTGGGTGCCGCGGGCCAGTTCCTGGAGCAGCTCCTGGCCTCCATTGGCCTCACCAGGGAGCAGGTGTTCATCACCAATATGGTGAAGTGCCGGCCTCCCAACAACCGCGACCCTTATCCAGGGGAGGTCTCAGCCTGTAGCAAATACCTGGAACGGCAGATCCAACTGGTTAGTCCAAAGGTGGTTGTCACTCTGGGACGCCACTCCCTATCCAAGTTCCTTCCTGGGGAGACCATCAGCAAGGCGCGGGGCAAGAAGCGCCGGCTCGGGAGCTTCATCCTGTATCCCATGTATCATCCGGCGGCAGCGCTCCACCAGCAGAGCCTGCGCCGCATTATCGAAGAGGACTTCAAGGCCATTCCCGCGCTGCTGGTGGAACCGGAGAGGCCTCAACGAGACGAGCCGGATACGAAACAACTAACTATGTTCTGATTGAGTGAGCAAATGCCTAAACATCCCCTTCGCGTGATCCCCCTGGGCGGGTTGGGAGAGATTGGCAAGAATATGATGGCCCTGGAGTACCAGAGGGACATCATAGTAATAGATGCGGGAGTCCTCTTCCCGGAAGAGGACATGCTGGGGGTTGACCTGGTCATCCCTGACGTCTCCTACCTGGTGGAAAACCGGGATAGGGTGCGTGCCATATTCATCACCCACGGGCACGAGGACCACACCGGCGCTCTGCCATATGTGTTGCAACAGCTCAACGTGCCTGTGTACGCGCCACGGCTGGCCTACGGCCTCATCTCGGTGAAGCTCAAGGAGCACAAGGCTCTCAGAGGGGCTACCCTGAGAGTGATGGAGCCTGGCAAACCAGTCAAGGAAGGCGCCTTCCGGGTGGAGGCCTTCCGGGTGTGTCACAGCATACCCGACGCCATGGGCCTGGCCATTCAGACCCCCCAAGGCCTGGTGGTCCACACCGGAGACTTCAAGATTGACCATACGCCCGCCCAGGGCGAGCCTACAGACCTCTCCCACCTGGCGCGCATATGCGCGGATGGAGTGCTGCTCCTATGCTCCGATTCCACCTATGCCGAGGTGCCAGGCTTTACCGCCTCGGAAGAGGTGGTGGGAGAGGCCCTGGAACGGGCCATTGACCAGGCCCCTGGCAGGGTGATGATAGCTACATTCGCCTCCCTCATTGCGCGGGTGCAGCAGATCATGGACGCCGCCGCCAGGCACGGTCGCAAGGTAGGTGTTGTTGGCCGCAGCATGGTAGACAACGTGAAGATGTCTCTGGAAATGGGTTATCTCTCTGATCCTCATAACGTGCTGGTTCCTGTAAGCGTTCTGCGGAAGCTACCACCGGAGGAGACGGTTATAGTGACTACTGGGAGCCAGGGGGAACCAACGTCGGCGCTGGTGCGCATCGCCAACAATGACCATCGGGAAGTCAAGATCATGCCTGGGGACACTGTGGTGATATCCGCCACGCCCATACCAGGGAACGAGACGGTGGTGAGCCGGACCATAGACAACCTGCTCCGCCAGGGGGCTCGTGTCCTCCACGACAAGGTGGCCACGGTGCACGTCCACGGCCACGCCAGCCAGGAAGAGTTGAAGATTATATTGAACCTCACGAAGCCCAAGTTCTTTGTCCCGGTGCACGGCGAGTACCGGCACCTGGTAGCCCATGCGAATATAGCGCAGAGCCTGGGCATGGCCTCCGAGGATGTCTTTATCCTGGAGGATGGCGACGTCCTGGAGCTGACGGAGAATGCTGGGAAAGTTAAGGAGAAGGTCACCGCAGGCCATATCTTTCTGGATGGACTTCAGCTTTGGGGTACGAACAGCGTTGTGCTGCGGGACAGGCGCACCCTCTCACGGGACGGAATAGTGGTAGTCACCCTGGCCATTGACAACGCTACAGGAAGAGTCGTCCGGCAAGCCGAAGCAGTGTGCAGCGGGTTCGTGGACCTGGAGGCATACCCGGACCTTATGGAGCGCGCCGCCAAGGCAGCTATGGAGGCCGCAGACCACACAGGCGACGGTCAGCCCGTGGACTGGTCGTCCACAGCCACAAAGGTCAAACACGGAGTGGGCAATTTCCTCTACGACCAGACACACCTCCGACCCATGATAATTCCGGTGCCCTTGGAATTATAGGAGACGCTCTCATGCCTGCACGCCGCGCGCGAGGTGGCGAAAAGAGCCAACGTAGGTCCGCTCCCCTCTGGCAGCGGATATTAGCGCCGCTATTCGCCGCCCCGGAAGTACGGTTCGTGTTCCTGAGCGCCATTCTGGTTGCCCTGGTGTACTGGCAGCGAGACATGTTGGTGTTCCAGGCGGCCCGCGAGGTGGGCCGGCTTGGGGGCTACGGCAGCATCCCCGTGGCCCTTTGGGTCCTGGTGTTAGTGACAACGGTGCGATTCAGGCCCCGGTGGCTCCTGCGCCAGTGGCGATGGTGGCTGGGCACGGCCCTGGCGGTGACGGCATCTGTGGCGGCACTGGGGGCGGTGCCCGGGTCGGAAGGGCTACTGGCCACCTACACCCTGGGCGGCATAGCCGGCAAGACCCTATGGGGCAACACGCCTATCCAGGGCATCTCTGTGGTGGCGGGCCTTATGCTTCTTACGGCCATCGTCCTCTGGACTCGTGGTACTTACAACTTAGCCAGGAAGCTACTCAGGGCTTTGGGGAAAGCCCTGCTGGCTGTTCTACTACTCCTGGGCAAAACGGCCTGGGGTGGCCTCAGAGGAGCGGGCAGAGCAGTGTGGCTTGGGATAGCCTACCTGGTACGGCCGCTGCGGCGCAGGGCGAAGGCACCGTCTGCCGAACCAACCGATTCCCCTGTTCCCGAAGCCCAGGCGGCGGCGGAACTGCCCGGACTGGAGGCGGAAGACACCGTTACGAAGCCAGCAGAAGTTTCAGGCGTTCAGGTCAAGGCCAGCAAGGGCACATCCGCCCGGGCGACCAATGGCCGAAACGTCGAGAAGGCTCCATACTCCGGCGCGGCCTGGACGCTGCCATCCACTAGCCTGCTAGAGAACGGGCGGCGGGTCACAGTGAATGAGGAGGAGGCGGAGCGAGTAGCCAGGAAGATAGAGGAGACGCTGGGCCATCATGGCGTGGAGGTCACCGTGGACCAGATCAAGCCGGGGCCAACGGTAACACTATACGGGCTTACGCCAGGATGGAACCGCAAGTCTCGGGATGTCAAAGAGCGGGACAGGTTGGGAAACCCTTTGCTGGATTCCCGGGGTAGGCAGGTAACCTCAAGGAAGGACGAGCAGACTCGGGTGAGAGTTGACACCATCGTGGCCAGGGAGAAGGACCTGGCTCTGGCTCTGGCTGCGCCCAGTCTGCGCATTCAGGCGCCGGTGCCCGGCGAGTCGGTGGTGGGCATCGAGGTGCCCAACCGCTCTCCCTCGCTGGTCACTGTGCGCAGCGTGATGGACTCGCCCACATTCCAGGACATCGTGGCCAATGGCGGACTTCCCCTGGCCTTGGGCCAGGGTTCCGGAGGCGATCCAATAGCCACCGACCTGCGGAAGCTTCCTCACCTGCTCATTGCGGGGGCCACGGGCAGCGGGAAAAGCGTTTGCATCAATGCTGTCATCGTCTCTTTGGTCAGCCAGGTGTCACCCGAAAAGATGCGCCTTCTGCTCATAGACCCCAAGCGGGTGGAGCTGACGCCTTTCAACGGCCTGCCGCACCTGGCGGCCCCGGTTGTGGTGGATACGGCACCGGCTGTGAGTGCGCTAAAGGGAGTGCTGCGGGAGATGCTGCGCCGCTACAAAAAACTGGAGGAGCTGGGAGTCCGCAACATAGAAGCGTACCGCAACCATCCCAAGGCCCTGGAGGCCATGCCGTATCTGGTAATAGCCATAGATGAGCTGGCCGACCTAATGATGGCAGCGCCCTACGATATTGAGCAGACGGTGTGCCGCCTGGCCCAACTGGGGCGCGCCACGGGCATACACATCATCGCGGCCACTCAGCGTCCCTCGGTCGACGTTGTAACAGGACTCATTAAGGCCAACTTCCCCAGCCGCATCAGTTTTGCAGTGGTGTCCCAGGTGGACTCGCGCACCATCCTGGACTCCGGCGGGGCCGAGCGGTTGTTGGGCAAGGGCGACATGCTATTTCTTTCCCACGAATCACCCAAACCGCAGCGGGTACAAGGTGCTTTTGTATCTGACCGGGAGATTGGAAGTTTAATGCAGTTCTGGCGCTCCCAGAACGGGCCGCTGCTACCGCCGCTGGACTTGGAGCCACCGCAGGAGGAAAGCCACGACGATAACGGGGAGGAAACGGAGAGCCCGGCTCGTGTGGACGACTTGATGGACAAGGCCATGGAGTTGACCAGCCGCTACTCTCACCTCTCCACGTCCCTGTTGCAGAGGCGGTTGCGCATTGGCTACCCCAGGGCGGCGCGGCTCATGGACCAACTAGAGGATGCGGGCGTCATTGGCCCCGGTGAGCAAGGCAAATCGAGAGAGGTGCTCAAGCGGAGCAGTGAGGTCTCAAACTGAGTTCCATGGCACGACAAAGAGCGAACGTCCAGCGACCAATGTCGCTACGCTTTGAAGCCAACGGCATCAACATCCACTACCTGGACTGGGGTGAAGGCAGCCCCAGGCATGTAGTCCTGCTCCACGGTCTTGGCGGCCAAGCTCACGCCTGGGACCAGTTTGCCGAGGTTGTGCGTGAATCCATTCGCGTGGTGGCCCCCGACATGCGGGGCCACGGCGAAAGTGGCCACGCCCCGGACGGCTATGCGCTGGACAAGTTTGCCGCGGACGTAAAAGCTTTGGGGCGACACTTGAACCTTTCCTCTTTCGACCTGGTGGGCCACTCCCTGGGTGCCCTGGCTGCCATATGGTTCGTGGCGCAGTATCCCGCCCTGGTAAACCGCCTGGTGCTGGTGGACGGCGGTCCGGGCCTTGACCTTGAGGCTGCCCGCCAAGGTTCGGCAGACCGCTTCGCACGCCCTCTGGGATTCGATACTACTGAGGAAGCCAGGGAGTGGCATAGGGAGCGATACCCTACCCGCAGCGACGATTGGTTGAAGCAGCGAGTGGAGCATGGCATGGTGGAGAACTGGGCGGGCAAATGGGTCTTCCGCCACGACCCGGAGCTGTACTGGGTATTAGACCGCTCTCCCCAGCAGCTACAGAAGCAGGAGCAGCAGACGTGGGAGATGCTGGCCGCCATCCACTGTCCGGCGCTGCTGCTGCGGGGCGAAGAGAGCACCCTCCTGTCTCTGGAGGCGGCCCGGCGCATCGTCAGCGCAGCCCCCAACGTTACGCTGCTCGAAATCCCAGGAGCGGGGCATTCCATACCTGCGGATGCCCCGGATGCGTTTCGGGATGCGACCCTGGAGTTTTTGCTGGCGGTCTAATGGATTAGCCGCTGCGCAAACCTACCTTAGAAAATACCAGGCTTTATGGTTCTCGGCGAGTTTCATCTGTCGTCGAGGTTCCGGGAACCCCTATCTGCCAACTGGCTACACCAAGCGCCGCGGTCCCTAAGAAGACATAACCCGGGATGGCGGCGCCGACCAGTCGGAGGAGGATTCCAATGACGCCCACGGTGACAAAGGCCCATCCGAGCCCAATGAGTCGCTCCGTCTGAATCATGGCTACTCCGTAGAGGCCGAGGGCGATGAACCCAAGGATGTAGAACAAAAGACCGAGGCCACTGTCGAAGCGTGAGAAGGCCTCCCAGACGGTGAAGACTGTCTCGTCGGGATACCGCTGAGCCGCCCAGGTGGTTACCTGTATGCTGATCATCCGATCAATGGCTTCGAACGCTGCAGCGAAGGAGTATGCGCCCAGGGCCGTGAAGGCCCAGGGGCGGCTGCGTCCTTCGAATCGAAGGCTGATAGGGACAAGTCCGAGAGCAGTGAGGATGGCGGCTGACAGGACCCCAACATGCGATTCTGTATGCTGCCCACGACCTATTCGGAGTTCCAGTTCTTCGTATGTCCCCACCATTCATAGCCTGGCAGAACCCTTAGCGGCGTGGATGTTGTAGCCTGCGGCTGGAAAGTGGTATAATCCGCATGTTCGTAGGTTCTGTACCCCTGTAGTCCAGGGGCTGTGAGTGGAAAAGTGGGTTTCGTCCCACTTTTTTGTTCGATTAGGGAGTGTGCAGATGCGGAGCCTCGGAGGTGGAAGGTTATGAAAAGCGATTTCTTGATCGCCCTGACCCAGCTCGCGGCAGAGAGGGCCCTGCCCAAGGAGATGGTTCTTTCGGCTATTGAGGCCGCGTTAGCCTCCGCATATAAAAAAGACAACGTGGCGGCGGGACAGAATATCGCCGTCCGGCTCAATCCTGCCACCGGTGACATACGAGTGTTTGTTTTGATGAAGGTGGTGGAGAGTGTGGAGGACGATCGGAAGGAGATGACGCTGGCGGAGGCCCGGAAGCAAAATCGGGACGCCGTAATAGACGACACGATTGAGATGGAGTCCAACCTTCACATGGCTGGGCGAATTGCCGCTCAAACCGCCAAGCAGGTGGTAATGCAGCGGCTACGGGAGGCGGAGCGGGAGCTGGTATTTGCAGAGTATGCCAGCCGTGCCGACGACGTAGTTAGCGGCACCATCCAGCGTGCTGAAGGCAGGGATACTATTGTTGACCTGGGTAAGACGGAAGCTGTCTTGCCAGAGCGGGAGCAGGTGCCTACCGAGCGGTACCGTCCCGGGCAGAAGGTGAAGGTATACATAGTAGAGGTGGACCAGAACGCCAGGGGTCCGCAGATTATCGTCTCACGGTCCCACCGGAACCTGCTGCGAAGGCTGTTCGAGCTAGAGGTTCCTGAGATCTTCAAGGGCATTGTAGAGATCAAAGCCATCGCCCGGGAAGCTGGCTCTCGAAGCAAGGTCGCTGTTTGGGCCCGGCAGGAGGGTGTGGACGCCGTGGGTTCCTGTGTGGGCCTACGGGGCATACGCATTCAGAATGTAGTCAATGAACTACAGGGCGAAAAGATTGACGTGGTGCAGTGGCATCGCGACGTCGGAGTGTTCATCACCAACGCACTGAACCCGGCCCAGGCTCTCCACGTAGACCTGAACGAGGCAGAGAGTGAAGCTACGGTGGTAGTCCAGGAGAAGATGCTTTCTCTGGCAATAGGGAGAGACGGGCAAAATGCCCGTCTGGCTGCCAAGCTGACAGGGTGGAAGGTAGACATCCTAAGCTCCACCGAGGCTGATGTGGTGCGGCGAGGGCGTCCCGCGCCGGTAGCTGCCGCTGTGGAAGTGGAGCCATCTATTGAGCCGGCTCCAGAGGCCGAGTCAGTGGCGCCACCGCCGGAGTTGCAGGAGGCCACGCCTGAGGCTGCCGTGCCTGTAGCTGAAGCGGAACTCCCGCAGGCTGTCCCGGGCACTGTCGAGAGCGTCCCAGCAGAGGAGCTTGTGGCGGCTGAGGCTAAGGAAGTGACGGAACCGGTGCCATCTCCCAAGGCCCCTGAGGAGGAGCTAGCCGAGCAGGCTCTCCAGGAGGCACAGCTGGAAGTGGAGGAGGCAGAAGAGGAGGCTATACCCATTACGGCAGACGTGTGGAAGGTTCCTATCCTTACCCCCAGCGGGGGACCTCAGATCCGGTTCGCCGAGGATATTATGCCAGGCCGCGGCAGAGAAGGCCCGCGCCGAGGTAGGAGAGGGAGAAACGATGGAGAGGAGACCGGCAAAGCGCGGCGTGCGGCTGAGCGGCGCCGCAAGGGAGAAGCCGGTGAGCAACCAGCCGAATAGCAGCCTGGCATACGTCGAAGAGCGAGGGGCATGCTGAGGCAACGGCATGTTCCTCTACGGCGGTGCGTTGCCTGCGGCACTCAGCGCCCCAAGAGGGAACTGGTGCACGTTGTTAGAACGCCCCAGGGCCCGGTAGGTGTGGATCTGGGGAACAGAGCGGCGGGTCGTGGTGCTTATCTGTGCAATTCCCCTGCCTGTTGGGAACAAGGACTGAAAAAAAACCGACTGGAACACGCCCTGAAGGTACAGATCTCTGCCGAGGACAGGCAGAGCCTCCAGGAGTTCGCGAGCACACTAATTCAACAATCCTCCCCTGGAGCATAGCCTATGGTAAGACAACCTTCATCGCCCCCAACTCAGACGCGCCCTGGCCGAGAGCCGGGGGAGGCACGGCAGCGTGCTGTTGCAGGTCCCAAAGAGCTGCGGCTTCCTCAGATAGTAAGCGTTGCACACTTGGCCGAGCTCGTCCGCGCCAATCCTATTGAGATAATGAAACAGCTTATGCGGGCAGGCATCATGGCCAACATAAACCAGGCCATAGATTTCGATACCGCCGCAGCTGTGGTTCCGGTATTTGGGTTCCATGCTGTGCCAGAGCAGAATATCGCCAAGGGCCTCCCGGACCAGGAGCAGGAGGAGGACTCGGCCCTGCTGGAACCAAGACCACCCGTGGTAACCATTCTAGGCCATGTGGACCATGGAAAGACCACCCTTCTGGACGCCATCCGCAAGACTCGCGTGGCGGAAAAGGAGGCTGGAGGTATAACCCAGCACATTGGTGCTTATCAGGTGAATTACGGTGAACACCTTATAACCTTCCTGGATACGCCAGGCCACGAGGCATTTACAGCCATGAGGGCCAGGGGGGCAGAGATCACCGATATTGCTGTGCTGGTGGTAGCTGCCGACGATGGCGTCATGCCACAGACTGTGGAGGCGATTAGCCACGCCAAAGCTGCGGGCGTCCCAATAATCGTGGCCATCAACAAGGTGGACAGGCCCAATGCTGACCAGGAGCGAGTCAAGCGCCAGCTTGCTGAAAATAACCTGCTCATTGAGGAGTGGGGTGGCGATGTGGTGTCGGTACCGGTATCTGCCAAGGAAGGAACGGGTGTGGAAGACCTTTTGGAGAACATCCTGGTTGTGGCGGAGGTGGCAGAGCTAAAGGCGAACCCGGACAGGTTGGCCAGGGGCGTGGTGGTGGAAGCCAGGCTGGACAAGAGCCGGGGTTCTGTGGCCACGTTGCTAGTGAATAGCGGGACCCTCAAGGCGGGCGATTACCTCGTAGCCGGCACTATCCGTGGCAAAGTAAGGGCTCTGGTCAATGATGCCGGACAGCGCATCAAGCGAGCATCGCCGTCCATGCCGGCGGAAATCCTTGGGTTGAGCCAGCTACCCCAGGCGGGGGACACCTTTATCGTGGTCGCAAGCGAACAAGAGGGTCGCACGCTGGTGGAGGACCGAGAGCGGCAGAAGTCCGGCCGTAACATCAGCCTTGAGGAGATGTTCAGCCGCATCCGCGCAGGGGAATCCGAGGAACTGAACCTTATAATAAAGGCTGACCTTCAGGGAAGCGTTGAAGCTATCAGTGATTCCCTGAACAAGTTGAGCACCGACAAGGCCCAAGTCCGCATCATGCATGCCGCCAGCGGCTCCATCACCGAAGCTGACATATTCCTGGGCGTGGCTTCCCAGGCCATCATTCTGGGATTCAATACGACCCTGGAAGCCGGCGCAAGGCACGTTGCGGATGCCGAGGGCGTGGAGATCCGATTCTACAATGTAATCTACACCCTTCTAGAAGATGTGAAGAGCACGCTGGAAGGCCTGATCCGGCCGGTACTGCAGGATGTGGTGGAGGGACACGCTGCAGTACGGGCTGTCTTTAACATCAGTAGCCGTGTCACGGTGGCAGGGGTCTACGTTACCGACGGGCGCGTGCAGCGAAATGCCTGGGCCAGAGTCTTGCGTGGCGGCCAGGTTATCCACGATGGCACCATCTCCAGCCTGAAGCGGTTCAAAGACGATGCTAGGGAAGTGGTAATGGGCCTTGAGTGCGGCATTGGCCTTACGGCCTTCAACGATATCCAGGAAGGCGATGTTATTGAGGTCCACCGGCAGGAGCGGGAGAGCTAGTTCTCTTGGATCCAACTTGCAGGAGATTAGTCCTGGCAAGGCTCTGGTGACAACAGGATGGGCTGTGCGCCGCTCGTCTCCTTCACAACTCCGACAGCGTCGAGAGCCACGATGAAATGGGACTTGTCGTACCATATGAACGGGTGATGTTGCAGAGCCTACACCTTTCGCAAAACCCCACTCACTTTCTGGCAAGAGGTCTGATTTCATGAGCAGGCGCGCGGAAAGGGTCAGTGAGCTCCTTCGAAGGGAGTTGAGCATGCTCCTTGCCACCGAGGTCCACGATCCCAGGCTTCCCGCCCTGGTCAGCATTACAAGGGTGGGCGTCACCGATGACCTCCGCCGCGCTAACGTGTACGTCAGCATCATGGGCACTGGGGACGAGAAGAGGAGTGGCATGAAGGTTCTGAAAGACGCAACCGGTTTCATGCACCGGGTGTTGAAACCACGCCTGGACATCCGGTATGTCCCCGATCTGGCCTTCCAATTGGACGAGTCTATCGAAGCTGGTGATCGGATGTTTCGGCTAATGGATGGTCTTGATTCTTCACCCGGACCATCTCAATGACGGTTGTTACTGACGGTTTCTTCAACATAGACAAGCCTCTGGGCATGACCTCCATGGAGGCGGTTCGGCAGGTCAAACGGCTGTGCTCCCAACGCCACGTGGGCCACGGAGGCACTCTGGACCCGGAGGCCACAGGGGTGCTCCCCATTTGCTTGGGTCAGGCCACCAGACTCATGGAGTTCGTGGTAGACGGTGAAAAGGAGTATGTGGCCGGCGTCCGTTTTGGCATCGCCACCGATACATACGATGCCACGGGGCAGGTCACGGCAGAGCGCGACTTCTCCCATGTGACGCAAGATTCCCTCGCCGCAGCCCTGGACTCGCTGCGGGGAACTATTCAGCAGACCCCACCTATGTACAGCGCTTTGAAGCAGCAAGGCCGCCGGCTGCATGAGTTGGCGCGGGCAGGCATAGAGGTAGAGCGGGCACCCAGGACGGTCGAGGTGTCGCGGCTAGACCTGGTAGAGTGGAATTCTCCAATGGTAACCCTTTCTATCCAGTGCAGCAGGGGCGTCTACATACGGTCCCTAGCGCACGACCTGGGTCAGCTCCTGGGCTGCGGAGCACACCTGGTTGAGCTACGGCGGCTGCGGACTGGCCCCTTCTGTGTGGACCAAACTGTGACCTTGGAGCGTCTCAGAGAGGCCCTCCAGGACGGTTCCTGGCCCTCTCTGCTTTACCCTCCGGACTACGCAGTGCTGAACCGGGGTGTTGTGGTGCTAAGGGTGACGGATGAGCGTCAGGTCATTAGCGGGCAGCCCGTAGCCTTAAACCCGCACACCCACTACGCGGAGCATATGGAGATGCGCCGGGCCTATAGCACCGACGGGCGCTTTGTGGCGTTGGTGCGCTTCAACCGTACCCTGCGGATGTGGGCACCGATCAAGGTATTCCACCTGGTGGCACCTTCCCCGTTCAAGCCGGCAGATGACAACATCTTGCCGCAAGCTGACCAGGGTCCCAGTAGCCCTGAGGATGGCAAAACTCCGACTAAGGCAAGAATGGGCACCGCAAGGTATTGACAACTGTACTAGCTACGGGTTATCGTCTGTTTGAATTTAGAGAGGGAGGCCAAATCGATGGCAGAGGGATATTGCTTCAAGTGCCGAACCAAGCGTGAGATTAGCAGAGCGCAGCAGATTACTCTCAAGAATGGCCGGCCGGCCACGCAGGGCACTTGCCCGGTGTGCGGGACCAAGGTTTTCCGCATCGGCAAGGGTTAGCGGCGGGATACAGCCCAATAGAATAGAATCGGACTGGCAACAGTCAGGGGCTAAGACGGGGGGAACCCCAGTGTTCCCAGCAGTTTTCTTGGATTTGTCTCTAATAGTGCGGTGAGTTCTCCCGAATCCAGGCCAGTTCCCAGACCGATGTGGTGTGCCAGCTTTTCGGTGAGCAGGTCCTCAGGGCCGTGCGCATCGGAGTTGAGGAGTAGGGCTGCGCCTGCCCGTATCCCCTGACGGGCCACGTGTCCGTTGCACAGGCTGTGACCTCTGCGGGCTGAAATCTCCAAGAAGACGCCTTGTCTGGCTGCTGTAGAGGCTTGCTCTGCGCTGACAAGGCCCGGATGGGCTAAAACGTCTACGTTGGACGAGCTTAGGGCAGATGCGTTGGTCCCTGGCTCCACCGGCTCCACAATAGTTTCCCCATGCACCACCACTAGCTTGGCTCCCAGGGATTTCGCCCGTTCCGCCGCCTCTGGTATCAGTTCCGCAGGCACATGGGTGATCTCCACGCCCGGTATGGCGATGATGTCCCACTTCTCCATGGCCCTGGCGCACTCCTCCACCAATACCGATATTACCCGCTCCTGCGTTGCCATGCCCACATGGTCCGTTATGGCAATGGCTGCGTAGCCCTTGTCATAGGCGCGGCGTATGAGTTCCATTGGGGAAAGGACGCCATCGCTAAGGAAGGTATGGGTGTGAAAGTCGTAAACGGGCATGGGTACTCCTTGCACAGACTTAGGAGAGGGAGGTTATCACGCCGCCCAGGGGGACGCAAGGTGGGAAACACAAACTTGAGAGGGCTACTACTTTAGCTGGTCTCTCAGGCGATCCCACCTTGCTGCAAACCCCTCTGGGTCCTAGAGCAATTCCGCTGATACCATTGAAAAGGACAGAGGCCACCTGGGCGCTGATAGTAGGCCCGGCACCAAAACCCAAGTTTACGACGGTAATGAATGTGATGATGCCAGCAACGACGGCCCAGAACCAAGGAGTTCTACGATAGTCTCTGGAAGAGCGGGTCACGTCCCATAGAGTGGTGTAAGAGTACGTCATCCTGTTGATATCGTCTAGGCCGCTGCCTCTGCGAGTTCGGCTCTGGGTAGAGCTTCGTTGGAGGTGGTTACCTCCTGTGTCATGTATCGACGGCCGACGGCCCACTCGTCGTGCTGCTCAGCTAGGACGGCGCCGACCAGGCGACGGACAGCTGGGCGGTTAGGGAAGATGCCCACCACATCGGTGCGGCGCCGTATCTCCTTGTTGAGACGCTCCAGGGGGTTGTTGGACCAGATCTTCTTCCAGTGGGCGAGTGGGAAGCTGGAGAAGGCCAGGACGTCGGGTCCAGCCTCGTCCAGTCGAGAGGCGACCTGTGGGAACGGGTCCTGGAGCTGAGCAATCACCCGCTCGAGTTGGGCATGCACCTCCTGAGGGGACGGCTGCTGGTAGATGGTGCGTACCATGGTGGCCACCCAGGGCTGAGCGCTCCTGGGGACCCGAGTGAGCAGGTTGGTCATGAAGTGGGTGCGGCACCGCTGCCAACTGGCCCCACCGAAGACAGTTGCGATGGCATCCCTGAGTCCCTGATGAGCGTCCGATACCACCAGTTCCACCCCGCCGAGGCCCCTGGCCGACAGTGAGCGCAGGAAGGCTAACCAGAAGGCGCCGTCTTCACTGGTACCCACGTCCATCCCAACGATCTCACGCTTGCCCTCGCTATTGACCGCCGTCGCCACCACATCAGCCTCCATGATCTCCTCGACCAGCACTCTCAGTGCCTCTCGTAGAAAGTCCACGTCACCGTCGACTCCCCTCTTGCGCATTAGCTCAAGCAGGTCCATCCTTTCCTTGACCACCGTTGTCCTCCTTTCTCAGGCTCGTCTTTGCCCGCTAAGGATGACGTGGTGGTCTCTCTTCATCCAGACCCTCTACTCTTGTTACACCACTTCCTGGGACTCTACTGAAGAGGAGCGCAGTCCTTCATCAAGGAAAGATGTGAAGATGGTTGCCAGCAAAGGTATTATCCCAGCGGTAGTGCCTATGAGAGTTTCCATCATCATTTGAGTTGCCTGACCTCGTACGGAATATATACGACAACAAGTCCTAGAGCAATTCCGCTGATACCATTGAAAAAGACAGAGGCGATCTTGGACCAGAAAGTAGACAACTCGCCAAAACCCAGGTTTACAACGGCAATGAATACGATGAGTCCTACAACAGAGGCCCAGAACCAACGGGTTTTCCGATGGTCTTTAGGATCACGCAGGCTCTTGTCAAGAAAAGAGGCGATTATACCTAAGACACACCCAGCTAGGGCAGAGAGGTTTAGAGGAGAGGATGAACCGAGAACTGCTAGTGGTTAGAGACGTGTGAGTCTAAGACTTCTGATACAAAGGCCCTGAGGTCTCGCTCTTCCTTTGCAGTATGGGCAACCCAATATAGTTGGCCTCGCTCACTTGCAAGTATGCCAAGTACGGCAAACTCGCCTTCCACATGTGGCCCAAATTCACTAACGGTGACTCCTTCTCTTGTCTCAAAGGTCACTATGTTTTTGACCTTGACGAAATTGAAGACGGACTCGTTGAGAGATGGAAGATAGGTTATGTCACGGATACCATCGGAGTTCAGCCATACAATATTGACCACATCTTCAGAGTCTCTAATCCAGAATGCTTTGGCAGCTTCACCTGCCCCAAATGCAACGGCATCGTGCCAGCGGTTAGGGAGCTGGGTAGTTTGGTACTTCTCTAGAATCTTTTCGACTGCCCGAGTAAATGCTTTGTTGTTCATGTCAGTAACGACCTACCACCAGGGATGCATGGCTGGCCTGAATGAGGAATGGAGGGAAATCCAGGTCACAACTACACGCTTGCCCCTCTCAGGTTCTACGAAGGATATCCAAACCCGGTGCTGGAACAGTGCCCAGACTGGGAGGTCGGTCTCGTGATCTACCTGATTGAGCGTGAACTTTCTCGCATGCCTCAGCGCATTATTTGCCAGGATAGTATCAATTACCCCGCTGACCATCTGTTTGTCAGCGGGGTAAAATGTAGCAAACTCTTGCTCGGCTGGTTCAGTGAGGAAAATTTCAGCTAAGGCCAAGGTCTTTCTTCACCTCATGCCAAGAGCGGAATTTTCCTTCCTGATACGCAAGCAATCCTCGTTCGGTACCAGATGTGAAGGCACTCGCCTCCTGGAAGGCTTGGGCTTGCATAACCCCTTGGGTCTGCGTGGTCTCTCGTGTCATAGTAGTAGTCAAAGTCAGAAGTGGCTCCGGAAATCTGAACAGGGGGATAAGTGGAATCGCTGCCTGATTGAGGGCATGATAGTGCTCTCGGAGACAGGAGCGAGAGATGAGCAGACGACCCCGCCGTAACCACTCGGCAGAGTTCAAGGCGAAGGTGGCTCTTGCCGCAGTGCGCGGCGACCGGACACTTTCGGAGCTGGCAAGCCAGTTCGATGTGCACCCGAACCAGATCACGCAATGGAAGACCCAGTTGCTGGATCGGGCGGCGCAGTTGTTTGGGGCCGGGACAGGGCAGGCTGAAAAGCCGGTAGATATGAAGGTCCTTCACGCTAAGATCGGTGAGCTTGCGTTGGAGAACGGTTTTTTAGAGGCCGCGCTCACGAAGGCGGGATTGCCTGGCGCAAGGCGATGATCGACCGCGATCACAAGCTGCCTCTCGCCCTCCAGGCAAAGGCAGTGGGCATCAGCCGCGGGAGCATCTACTACCGGCCACGGCCGGTGGGCGAAGCCGGTCTCGGACTGATGCGCCGCATCAATGAGCTGCACCTTGAGTATCCGTTTGCAGGCAGTAGGATGATGCGAGGCCTGCTCCGCCAGGAGGGACTCTCCTGCGGGCGTAGACACATCGCCACACTGATGCGGCGTATGGGCATCGAGGCGCTGTACCGCAAGCCCAACACCAGCCGGCGACGGCCCGGCCATACGGTGTATCCGTACCTGCTGCGCGGGCTTGAGGTGAGCAGGCCCAACCAGGTGTGGGCAATGGATATCACGTACATTCCGATGGCCAGGGGGTTCGTGTACCTAGCCGCAGTGATGGACTGGCATAGCCGCAAGGTGCTGGCCTGGCGGGTATCGGTCACAATGGACACAGACTTCTGCGTGGAGGCGCTCGAAGAATCCCTGGGACGCCACGGCGCGCCGGAGATATTCAACACAGATCAGGGAAGCCAGTTCACAAGTGACGCCTTCACCGGCCTGCTGAAAGCCAATGGGATCCAGATCAGCATGGACGGGAAGGGAAGCTGGAAGGATAATGTGTTCGTCGAACGGCTGTGGAAGAGCGTCAAGTACGAGGAGGTGTACCTGAGAGCCTACGAATCGGTCCCGGAAGCCAGAACTGGACTCGGGCGGTACTTCGAGTTTTACAATGCCGGACGGCCCCATTCGAGCCTTGGGGGAATGACGCCGGACCAGTTCTTTGACAGAGCGCCTGCCGAGTCCGCGGCGGCCTAACGCACGGCAGCGCGATTCCACTTATCAAACCGGGCAGCGCTGTTCAGACAAACGAGACCACCTCTGTCATAGTATCTATGCTCCCCATATAGTACCGCCGACACTATTAATAGTATAGCACAGAGCAGCGGGGCGAATGATACGTGCTCGTTGCCTGCTTGTCAATAGCCGGTGGCATCTTATACAATAGGATGCAATGGCAAAGCATCAGGATACTACCGTTTCTTTATTCCCTCTACCATTCGAGGAAGCTATAAAGCTCCTGGCGAATCCTAAGCATGAGGATTCTCAGGTTGAGGCGTCTGACAGTACCAAAGAAGCCGTCCCTGAGTCTGGGCCATCAAAGCGGCGAACCTCTCGGCGTCGGAAACCTTCCGTCGGTTGAACCTGTACTCAAACTCATTGAGATAGCAGGGCAGGTAGTCCTCTCCTACGTGGTGGAATACTCCGTAAAGCCCCCTTTTGAGTAGGCTCCAATAATTCTCAATCCCCTGGGTATGCACACCGTTAGGTGCAACGTAGGTTACCTCATGGTTCACAACGTCATGTCTGACGTGCCGCTTTATATGCTTGTAAACATTGCTCCCGTCCGTCATAAGCCTTGCCTTGGTCATGTCCATGTTGGCCCGCAGAATCGGCCCTAGGGTGCCTGCTGTGGCTTGTGGAACCTTTATAGTGCGGACCAAACCGCCACGCTCAATCATCCCGAACACCGCTACTTTGTCCTGGTAAGGTGCCCGATTCTTTGGCCTGGGGCGCAACCCCATTTCCGCTTCGTCCTTGGCCCGTTCCTTCCAGACATTGTGACCACGAGGCTTACCGCCGATGTAGGTTTCATCCGCTTCCACTGTGCCAGTGAACGGCAGTAGAGTACCCTTCTCTCGCATCGCTTCTCGCACCCGGTGAGCCATGAACCATGCACTCTTGTAGGTAATGTCCAGGCTCCGGTGAAGTTGGTGAGCACTCACCCCCTTCTTGGAAGTGCACATCATCATTATGGCGGCAAACCACTTGTTCAGGGGAATCTTGGAGTCCTCAAAGATGCTGCCCACGGTGGCGGTGAACTGCTTGCGGCAAGAGCGGCACTTGTAGAGCTTCTGAACCTTGTTCTTCGAGCCGCTCTTGCGTTCCAGGTTGTAAGGTGCGCCAGCCCCACACTTGGGGCAGATTGCCCCGTTGGGCCAGCGCATCCCCTCTAGGAACCCACGGCATTCATCATCCGACCATCTGAGGATTGCTTGGAAGCTGAGACTTTCGGTTGCCATCTGTATCGCTCCGTATCTGGTGTAGATACAGAATAGCACAATTATCGGGGTGTGTCAAGTATCTAATCGCCAGAAAAGATGTGAGGATGGTTCCCAGAAGAGGTATTACCCCAGAGACAGTGCCTATGATGGGTTCTATCAAAATCAATGGCACCTCATATCGACCATGTCAGGACCCCCTCACAAGCAACTAGACATAATGTAAGAGGGATAGGCCACATTCCCCACCTTATTCCCCTACTTGTTACGGAGTGCATGTAGAGAAACTACGCCGTACTAACAGCCGGGGTCAATTCTTTGGCTATGTCGCGGCCCTGGCTGGAGAGGCGAATGTCCTCTTCTACCTTCTCCAGTAGCTGCCGCTCCAATAGCCAGGAGATATCTGTACTGATCTGCTCCGGAGTAGGAGCAGCCTTTCCCAATTTAACGGTAAACTTCTGTTGGACTGCCGCAATAAGCCTTTCTTGCGTGACCACTTGCTGGGTCTCTTGGCCCTCATAATACAGGAGGATTCGCAAGGCCCAAGGCGCTACCGGCAATACTATAATCTCCCTAAGGAGAACGAACAGACTAGACTGATAAGCCATGTTGCCCACCATTTAACAAAGAAAGAAGACCGATACGCTTGTTCACTTCCTACTCCCTATTTCACGAATTCCCGGCACTACCGGCCGGATTGTTGGCAATGACAGAACACTACCTCGATTACCAATCTCCGACTTTTCAATGTACCAGCGAAAAAGGACACGCGCAACAAGAGCATATCTACACTTTCGCTCGCCCAAACGCCACATAGCAAACATAAAGGGACTATAAGGGCTGCTGTGACGCAACGAACTTTTGAATACGGCGGGAATATAAGTCAACAAACAGGCATTGTCAAGCCTTGGGACGCCGATTTCATGCATTCTCAAGGCATATGCCTAGGCTCGCCAGGACAACCGATCCCTAGATCTCTTTGGTCAGCGTCGCCAGGAACTCGGCGTTGTTGCGGGTCTTGGCCAGGCGCTCCAGTACCTTCTCCGTCGCCTCGGTGTTCTGCCCGCCTTCGCCGATCATTCCTAGCATGCGTCGCAGTAGTGTCACCTGTTTGAGGGCTGACTGCTCCAGAAGCAGCTCCTCCCGCCGTGTGCCGCTGCGCTGTATGTCAATGGCGGGGAAAATCCTGCGTTCGGACAGCCGGCGGTCCAGGTGCAACTCCCAGTTGCCGGTGCCCTTGAACTCCTCGTAGATTACCTCGTCCATGCGGCTGCCCGTGTCCACCAGGCACGTGGCAAGGATGGTGAGGCTGCCACCGCCCTCCGTGTTGCGGGCGGCGCCAAAGAACTTCTTGGGCGGGTAGAGAGCCACCGGGTCTATGCCGCCGGACAGCGTCCGTCCACTGGACGGAACGGCCAGGTTGTAGGCCCTAGTCAGACGCGTAATGCCATCCAGCAGGATGGCTACGTCTTTGCCCAACTCCACCAGCCGCTTGGAGCGTTCTAGGGCCAGCTCGGCCACACGGCAATGGTCTTCCACGGGCTCGTCAAAGGTGGAACTGAACACCTCGCCCGAAACAGACCGCTTTACGTCGGTCACCTCCTCCGGGCGCTCTCCTATGAGAGCCACTATCAGATGTATGTCTTCGTAGTTGGAGACCATGCCGTTGGCTATCTCTTTGAGGAGTGTGGTCTTGCCCGCCTTGGGTGGCGAGACGATGAGGCCACGCTGCCCCCGGCCAACAGGGGCTACCAGGTCTATGAGTCTGCTGGAGAGGTTGGTAGGCACGGTCTCCAGCTGGATATGCTGGTCGGGGAATATGGGTGTCAGGTTTTCAAAATGAGGACGGTTGCGGGCCGCGTCCGGGTCCACGCCATTGACCGCCTCCACACGGATGAGGCCGAAGTACCGCTCCGCCTCTTTGGGAGGACGCACCTGGCCGGTGACCATGTCTCCAGTGCGCAGGCCAAACCGGCGAATTTGCGACTGGGAGACGTACACATCTCGCTGGCCCGGCCTCAGCAGCCCGTTTTGCCTGAGGAAGCCGTACCCGTCGTTCATGAGCTCCAGGATGCCGCTGGCCAGAAGGACGCCTTTCTGTTCAGCCTGGCTTTGTAGGAGCTTCTGAACGAGTTCCTCCCTGGACAACGCTGATAGGGAAGCCCCGTCTTCCAGGCCGCCTTGCAGGGCCAGGTCAACAAGCTCCTCTCTGCTCTTGTCTTCAAACCCAGCTATAGATGTTGGTTGCTGTATAGTCAAATCTCTCTCCATCTTTTCTTACAGAAACTGACCCAGCCTATGCTGGCTATGGTTGGGGCCATGGAATACTCATCAATCCTCAGGAGAACAACTGGCAGTGGCTCAGAGCTAATACAAGGCGGCTCTCAAATGGGCCAGTATCTATGCCTTCACTGCTTTCATCCAGTCCTCAGAAAACCGGGCAACTCCAACGTCTGTCAGCGGATGGTGCGCCATCTGAGTCAAGACTTTGAAGGGTATTGTGGATATGTGCGCCCCGGCTTTTGCTGCTGCCACGCAATGCAGAGGGTGCCGGATGCTGGCGGCCAGCACTTTGGTGGCTATTCCAAACCGCTGGAAGATTCCCACAATGTCCGCCACCACCTGCATACCGTCGTGTCCTTCATCGTCCAGGCGACCAACAAATGGGCTTACGAAATTGGAGCCTGCCCTGGCCCCCAAGATAGCTTGATTGACGGAAAAGCAGAGGGTCTGATTGATCTTGATGCCCTCCCGTGAAAGGGTGGCTATAGCCTCGAACCCTGTCATGGTGCTGGGAATCTTGGCGACAACGTTGGGAGCCCACGTGGCAATCTCTCTGGCTTCCAGCACCATGCCTTCATAGTCGGTGCTAACAACCTCTGCTGATATAGGGCCGTTGACCATGCGTGCGATTTCCTGCACCTGTTGCTGGTATACGTGCAGTTGGCCGATGCCTTCCTTGGCTGCGAGACTGGGGTTGGTGGTCACTCCGCTGATGACCCCCATGCGAACAGCTTGGCGGATTTCGTCCAGATTAGCAGTGTCGAGGAAGAGTTCCATACGGAGCACCCCTAGTGTAGCATAGGGTAAATCTCTTGTCCACTATCTCTTGTCCAGGGGCAATGGAACCTGCCCACCCTCCCGAATCACTTGCTGGGCGACACCCATGAACTGCCAGAAGAGGGGGTGGGGTCTTTCGGGACGCGAGCGAAACTCTGGGTGGAACTGAACGCCCATCATAAAGGGGTGGTCTACAAGTTCAGTGATTTCCACCAGGGAGCCTTCGGGCCAGATACCGCTTGCCCGAAGGCCGGCCTCCTCTAGCATACTGCGGTATGTGTTGTTCATCTCGTAGCGGTGGCGGTGTCGTTCCCAGACTACAGGTTCTCCATATGCCCTGGCGGCCTGGCTTCCATCTATCAGTTGGCAAGGATAAAGTCCCAGGCGCATGGTTCCACCCTTGACCAGCACCTTTTGCTGTTCAGGCATCAGGTCAATGATGGGGTAAGGCGTCTCAGGATCGAACTCCGTGGAGTTGGCACCATTCAGGTGAAGCACGTTTCGCGCGTACTCCACCACCATGACCTGCATGCCCAGGCAAAGCCCCAGGTACGGCACTCCGCTCTCCCTGGCGTAGCGCACCGTAGAGATCATGCCCTCTATGCCCCGTGGCCCAAACCCTCCGGGCACTACGATGCCGTGAACGGAACTCAGGAGTTCTGCAGGGCTGCTGCGCTCCACATCCTCAGAGTGGATCCAGGAGATCTCCACATCCCTGCCGCATTGGATGGAGGCGTGATAGAGGGCTTCTTTGACCGAGATGTAGGAGTCCGGGAGCTCGGTGTACTTGCCAACTATGGCAATGGACACCTTCTCCATGGGACGGTCCATGCGCTGCACAAGCGCCCGCCAGTCAGCCAGTTCGCTGCTTCTGGGCCGGAGTCCCAGGGAGTCCAGCAACGTATCTCCCAGGCCAGCTTCGTCCAGGATGAGAGGCACTCCATAAACGTTGTCCACGGTAGGAAGGGGGATAACCGCTCTATGAGGCACATCGCAGAAGAGGGCAATCTTGTCTCTGATGCTTTCGGAAACAGGATAGTCGCTGCGGGCGATGATGGCGTCCGGTTGGATGCCTATGCTCCGCAACTCTTTGACGCTGTGTTGTGTTGGTTTGGTCTTCAACTCTCCCGTGGCCTTGATATAAGGCAGCAATGTTAGGTGAACGTAGTAGACGTTCTCCCGTCCCGCGTCATTCCTTATCTGGCGGATGGCTTCCAGGAAAGGCAAACCTTCGATGTCTCCCACAGTGCCGCCCACCTCCACCACCACCACGTCTGCTTGGCTTTCCCTGGCCAGGCTGAAGACGCGCTCCTTAATCTCGTTTGTTACATGGGGGACAGCCTGAATGGTGCCACCCAGGTAGTCGCCGCGCCGTTCCCTTGTAATGACGGAACTGTATATCTGCCCTGCCGTAACGTTAGAAGAGGCGGTGAGCTCGGTATCTATGAAACGTTCGTAGTGGCCCAGGTCCAGGTCCGTTTCGGACCCATCTTTCGTTACAAACACCTCACCGTGCTGGTACGGAGACATGGTGCCGGGATCAACATTGAGATACGGATCCAGCTTTTGAACAGAGACCGTCAATCCTCGGCTTTTCAGGAGCCGCCCGATGGATGCAACGGTGATTCCTTTGCCAATGGAACTCACAACGCCGCCCGTCACAAAGATGTACTTGGTCATTGAGTCATTTCGCAGCTATCGGTACACGTTTCTGGCAAGGCAAAACAAACACCGGAAAGGTTGATGTGGGGAGAAGGGGAGTCTGCCAGTTCAGCATAGAACCGGGCGGTTCCGACGGACTCCCACAGAAGACCATAATCACACACTTGCTGGGCAGCCTTATAAAACGTTTGGATTGTACGGGTGTTTGCACGGCAGTGTCAAGGCGTTGGGATGATGGGCTTTGGTGATTTTAATGCCGCCAGGCGCCCCAAAAATCGGACAGATTTTCTCTCAGCCTGTTCTTGTGGATGATTGACGCTTGGGCGAAGGGGGGATAGGATGTGGATGAGGATAATGCCAAGCCCCTGTCAGCTAGCGATCTGCTTATACAGGAGGGTTCATGTATTCAAGCCTCATCGGGAAAGTGGAGAAGGCTCAGCGGTATGCACTAGAACGGGAACGTCTCAGCTTTTCAAACTTCAAAGCGTCTTTCCGAGGGGAACACGATAGCTACCAGGTAAGTTATGATGAAGGCACGTGGAAGTGCTCCTGTGAGCATTTCAACGGGCGTCAGCTTTGCAGCCATGCCATGGCCGCTGAACGTATTTTAGATGGCACGATGCGCCAGCCCGTGGCCGCATCCTAACTAGAACGCAATCAGCCAATAGCAATCCAGGCTTCTGGACCACTATTGGCTGGACAAGCTCTCTGAAGCTGTCCTACGGGGCGGTGCTTACGCCTTTCCACGCCCCGAAGGAACAGATTCAAGTTCTCTAATTTCTACCAGCGCGGACCGCGGCCACCTCCGCCTCCACCACCACCGAAGCCACCACGGCCACCTCCTCCTCCACGACCTCCTCCACCACCACCACCGAAGCCACCCCCACCAAAGCCACCCCTGCCTCCTCCTCCTCCGAAGCTGCGCTCTTCTCTGGGTCGTGCCTCATTGACAGTCAGGGCGCGTTGCTGAAGCTCTGTGCCGTTGAGGCTGTTGATGGCGGCTTGGGCCTCCGTGTTGGCGGGCATCTCTACGAAGCCAAACCCTTTGGAGCGGCCCGTATCGCGGTCACGAATAATTGTGACTGACTCCACTTGACCATAGGGACCAAACGCCCCCTGCAAATCCTCCTCTGAGACCTGGTATGAAAGGTTCCCTACGTATATCCTCAAAGCTCTCTCCTTATACCTTAAGGGTGCCTATTGGTGCCATACGAACGTATCGTCTGGCCCGGTAGCTACCCTACCGAGGTAGTATAAACCAAGGTAAAACAAAATGCCACCATCCACATTGAGCCGCATAAATGTTATAGGAGGGGGTAATAGTCGCCATTGATGCAACGCGGGTTGCGGCTTTGCCTAATGGAGACCTGGGCCGTCCGTTGTCGCAGAGAGCAAACGCCAACGTAGTCAATTACTGCGCAAGATGACATCCCGTGCAAGTTCATTGGCTTGAAGGGGGCGGGTCTAAAACCAATGGTGCCAGGATAGCGGTGCGGACAGACTACTACCAAGGCTGACTAGAACTCCGAGAAGGTCTACAGCGTTGGTAGCTGAACATCAGAAGCTAGGAACGTATCTGGCTGAAGCAGTCGCTGCAATAGACTGGGCGAATGCCAGTGGGCCGGAAGGGCACCTGGGTATCGTTGCCACAGTTGGCGCAGACCGCTGGGTACATCTCCCTGGGGCCACTGCGGCCACCGCCATCACCCCGGCGCTGCTTGCGGGCCTGCCTGTCTTCAGGACACCGGCGCGGCTCGTTGATAAGCCCCCGGCTGGCGTAGAACTCCTGCTCTCCAGCCGTAAAAATAAACGTATTTCCACAATCTGCACAAACCAACTCTTTATCCTCGGCCAATGGACTACCTCCGTTGTACTAGCTGGGTCTGGCCGGTCATCCAATGGCAAGGAGGACAAAGAACTCCGAAGCGATTGGTAACCTGTAACCCTAGACTCCATGCGGCACAATTATACACTAAAGAAGCAAGAGCACAAAGGACGCATTCCCGTTTGATTTTATGCTACCATTCCGACTAGCCTTGCTAGGAGGAGTAAGCCATGCTCAAGGCATTTGTACTGATCGAAACGGCTACTGGCGCAAGTCCAGGAGTGGTCAGCCTCTTGGAGGCCTCCCAAGAGGTACGCTCTGCCCATCGCGTCACAGGGCCGCACGACATTATCGTCATAGTTGAAGTGGCGGACCTGGAAGCCTTGGGCACGTGGTTGGAAGATAAGGTGCATCCCTTGCCTGGAGTGCAGAAAACCGTCACCTGCGTTGCAGTGTCTTAGTAGCGGGAACATGCCGGAGCGTCCTCGCTTAGCCTTTACCAACCCAGACAAACGGAACACCGTAGACAGCGCTTTTGCTGCGCTGACCGGGGATAGATGCGTCACGATCTTGGTGAGCCACTTGAGAAGGATCTGCCTGCACAACGAGTGCTGGTCACTGGCGCTACTGGATTCGTAGGGCGTCGCGTGGTGCAGGCCCTGGTGGGACATGGAGTGCGGGTCCGGGCGGTAACCCACAGTAATGACCACGAGCCGGTGGCGGCTGGGGAAAGGGTGGAGGTCTGCTACGCCGACGTTACAGAGCCAAGTTTCTGGCAGGCGGCTATGGACGGCGTGGACGCGGTGGTGCACCTGGTGGCCATCATCCGCGAGCGAGCTGACCTCACCTTTGACGGAGTGAACCGCCAGGGAACAGCTCACGTGGTGGCTGCGGCGCGCCAGGCTGGTGTGCGCTGCTTTGTGCACCTCAGCGCCATAGGAGCCCAGGACAATCCGAGGTTTCCATATCTAGAATCCAAGGCGAAGGGTGAGCAGGCCGTCATCCAGAGCGGCGTCCCGTACACCATCCTCAGAGGCTCTATCCTCTTTGGCCCAGGCGATGAGTTCATCAATACCCTGGCGGGTATGGTCAGGCTGGCTCCACTGGTGCCTGTTGCCGGCAATGGCAAGACCAAGTTCCAGCCAATGCACGTCCAGGATATGGCCATGTGTCTGGTCCAGGCGTTGGAGCGGGATGATCTCCGCGGCCAGACTATTGAGATTGGTGGGCCAGCCTACCTGACCTACAAACAGATCATTGGCGTTATTGCCCAAACATACGGAAAATGGAGGCGTGGCGTGCATGTTCCCATGCCAGTCATGCGGCGTCTCGTATGGGCTATGGAAAAAACCATGCCTCATCCTCCTGCCACAACCCACCAGTTGAGCATGTTGGCCTTTGACAATATAGCTCAGTTGGACACGGTAGAGCGTGTCTTTGGGTTTACGCCCCGACCTCTAGAGGGTAACATTGATTATGTATACGGTGTCTCTTTCTGGGACGCCGTGAGGATAGTTATGGGATTCATGCCCGGGCGCATCCGTGACCACTGAGCAACCATTCCCTTATCAATGACCATGGACTACTCTGAAGCCTTAGCCAAACTCCTTAGCCTGACGGACCTGGAACGGGTGGCCGGGACGGCTCCCCATACCCGTCGCTATGACCTGGGCCGCATGCGTGTGTTGCTGGAACGTCTGGACAACCCGCACCTGCGCACTCCAACGGTGCACATCACCGGGACAAAGGGCAAAGGTAGTAGTGCGGCCACCATAGCATCCGTCCTTAACGCCCAGGGATACAATGCCGGACTTTTCACCTCTCCCCATCTGCACACGTTCCGCGAGCGTATTCAACTTGGCGGAGAGCCTGTTTCTGAGGTGGAGTTCGCCTCGCTGGCGGATGCGCTCTGGCCCGAGGTGGAATCCATGAACGCTCAGGGGACCCATGGGGAGGTCTCTACCTTCGAGATGCTGACCGCCATGGCATTCCTTCATTTTTACCAGAGGCGGGCAGGCTTTCAGGTCATTGAGGTGGGCCTTGGTGGCCGGCTGGATTCCACTAACCTGGTGCAACCCCGCATATGCGTCATCACATCCATAAGCCTGGACCACACCCATATCTTGGGGGACACCGTGGAGCAGATTGCCATGGACAAATCCGGCATCATAAAGCCGGGCTCGGTGGCCGTGGCCAGCCCACAGGTGCCAGGCGTAATGGCTGTGCTGAAAGAGGCCTGCCGCGCCCAGGGTGTAGACTTGGTGTCAGTGGAGGAGGAGTATGAATGGACCCTGCAAGCCCATGACCTGGACGGCCAGAGCTTCACTGTGGCCGCTCCCTGGGGAGAGGTCCGCCTTTGGACACCCTTGCTGGGGGCGTATCAGTTGGAGAACGCCGCAACCTGCCTGGCCGTCATTAACGCGCTAAAGAGCTTGGGCTTCGCAATAACTGACGAAGCGGTGAGCCAGGGGTTCCGCTCGGTGCGGTGGCCGGGGCGGCTAGAGGTCCTTTCGCGCAAACCACTGACGGTGGCCGATGGGGCCCACAACCCGTACTCCGCGGCCAAGCTACGTGAGGCGTTACACCAATACCTCTCCTTTGAGCGATTAATCTACGTGGTGGGCCTGTCCGCTGATAAGAACGCGCAAGGCATCATCCAGGAACTGGTTTCAGGGGCCCGCATGGTTGTGGCTACCCGGTCCCGTCATCCCAGGGCCGTGTCGCCCGACCTGCTGGCCAGTGGGTTTCGTGCCGCCGGAGGTGAGGCTGTACCGGTGGAAGGTGTGAAGGCCGCGATGGACTATGCGTTGAGCCAGGCCAAAGCCAGGGACCTTGTGGTTGCCACTGGCTCGCTCTTTGTGGCAGCCGAGGCGCGAGAGGCGATCCTGGGAATCCCACCGGAGCTGTATCCCAGCTTGCAGCCTCACTCCCAAGTGCCATAGCAGGCTGCCGAAAAAGGGGAGTGCAGAGGGGCGAAGTCCCTTTGCTGGGAGTCTGAGGGTGTCCCTCAGATAGATACAATTTCCTTCCCCTTCCTGGATAGGAGGGGGAACAGGGGGATGGTCGAATGAGGTTTTCCAACACCCTGATAGGAGATTTAGAATGACATCACCAAGCCGCCGAAGACGCGTTGTGGTGACTGGCATGGGGGCGGTAACGCCCCTGGGTCTTTCCGCGGACGAGTTCTGGAGGAAGCTGGTAGCCGGGTGTTCAGGCATTGGCCCGATGACATTGTGTGACCCCACAGGCTATCCGTGCCGCATAGCTGGCGAGGTACGCGGCTTCGATCCAGAGTTGTTCATTCCGGCCAAAGAGGCGCGGCGAATGGCGCGCTTTTCCCAACTGGCCGTGGCCGCGGCCAGCATGGCCCTGGAGGATGCCAGGCTGAGCCTCGAACAAGAAACCAGGGAAAGGGTGGGTGTTCTGCTTGGGAACGGCAACGGGGGATTCCCGACCATTGAGGAGGCGGTACGCACCCTGGTGGAGAAGGGCGGCATGCGTATGAACCCCTTCTTCTTTCCCATGATCATACCCAACATGGCGGCGGGCACCGTTAGCCGCATGTTCGGCACCAAGGGCTATAGCTCCACCATAGTCACCGCGTGCGCAGCTTCCACTCAGGCCATCGGGGAAGGGGCAGAGGTGATCCGCCGGGGCGCCGCTGACGTTATGCTCGCCGGCGGCACGGAGGCGGGCATCAGCCAGCTAGGGCTGGCTGGGTTCAGCGTGATGCGTGCCCTCAGCACCAAAAACGAGGAGCCTGGAAAAGCTAGCAGGCCCTTCGACGCGCAACGGGACGGGTTTGTCCCTGCCGAGGGGGCTGCCATCCTGGTCCTGGAAAGCCTTGAGCATGCCACTGACAGAGGGGCCGCCATCCTCGCGGAGGTGGCAGGCTACGGCGTATCTTCCGATGCCTACCATCCAGTGCAGCCGGACGAAGACGGCGCTGGTGCGGCCCATGCTATTCACCTGGCTTTGGAGGATGCAGGCGTAACACCCGCGGAAGTGGACTACATCAATGCCCACGGCACGTCCACACCGTTGAACGATGTCTCCGAGACACGGGCAATCAAACGGGCCTTCGGCAAGCTGGCGTATAAGATTCCCGTTAGCTCCACCAAGTCAATGATTGGCCACGCTTTGGGAGGAGCCGGGAGCTTGGAGGCCGTTGCCTGTATCAAGACTATACAGGAGGGTGTGATTCACCCCACTATCAATTATGAGTTCCCAGACCCGGAGTGCGATCTGGACTACGTGCCCAATGAAGCTAGAAGCAAAGAGGTCAACACTGTCCTTTCCAACAGCTTTGGGTTTGGGGGACAGAACGCCTGCCTGGTGGTCCGCCGGTTTGCAGCTTAGGTCCTTGGGGATGGCCCTCCCGCTTGCGTTCCACTGCCCAAAGCCCAGGGCCACTAGAGACGGCAATTGACAACGTACGTGGCCAGGGCTACAATTCGCACACCTTCTTTTGCAGGAGTGGCCGAGAGTGTTATGTTGCGCATAAGATTACGACGGGTTGGTGCCAAGAAGCGCCCATCCTATAGGATAGTGGTTGCCGATTCCCGGTCTCCCAGGAACGGTGCCTTCGTGGACCAGGTGGGCCTGTACAATCCCATGGCGGACCCACCGGCCATCACTCTGGATGAACCAAAGGTGAGGGACTGGCTTAGCAAGGGTGCTCAACCCTCGGAACCGGTCCAGGCCATACTTAGTAAAAGAGGCATCGTCGGCAAGGACTAGCCTACTATGCGGGAACTGGTCGAGTACATCGCTAAGTCCCTTGCCAGCAAGCCTGAAGAGGTCAAGGTGACCGAGATAGTGGAAGAGGGGCGGGTCATCCTGCGCCTGGAGGTGGCGGCGGAGGATAAGGGTAAGGTCATTGGCAGAGAAGGCAGGGTTGCCCAGGCCATGCGTGTGCTCCTGCGGGTGGCCGCAGTCAAGCAAGGCACCCGTGTCATGTTGGAAATCGTCTGATTTCATTCCCATTTTTGTTATGACTCGCCCTAGGACTAGCGTTGCTCGGCAGAGCGTGGAGGATGGGTGGGTGTTGGTGGGCAAGGTCATGGCACCCGTAGGCGTCCGGGGTGAAGTCAAGGTAGAGGTCCACTCCGACATTTCCCACCGCTATTCCACGGGCGCTGTCCTCTACATAGATGGCTCACCAATTCCTGTCCTCAGTTGCCGCACTATTCCTCGGGCCCTGGTGGTAATGTTTGGCGGTGTGGACAGTCGCGCTGCCGCCGAAACCCTTCGAGGCAAAAATATCTGCGTCCCGGAATCCGATGTTCCCTCCTTGCCCGAAGGCACCTACTACCACTACGAGTTGGTGGGCATGCGAGTGTTCACCATAGATGGGGAAGACCTGGGTACTGTCACTGATGTCCTGGTCACAGGCGCCAACGACGTGTACGTTGTGAGCGGCGACCGTGGGGAGACGCTGGTCCCTGCGCTGGCGGGTGTGGTGGAAGGCGTAGACGTGAAAAACCGCCGCCTGACAGTTGATCTGCCTGAGACGTTATAATCTTTTGGTGGGTGCCTATAGCATGAGAGGAGGGGAGTACAGGTGTATGCTGACCTCTCTCGCCGCCGCGGCGGACTGTTCCCTCTCCGACTCGGAAGAGGGGCCACGGGGTGGGTCCCGATTCGTCGGTATTTAATGGGTCAGTGGGGTTTTGCTCCATATCCCCTTGATTCGAAAGGATGGGGGCACCCCGGAGAACGGATTGTTGCGCCTGGGAGAGTGGGCCAGAGACGCCGTCGCAGGAGCGGGAATTCGGAGAAAGTATGGACTTTGTTTGAAATCGTCACCAAAGTGCTTGACAACGCCTGGTTTTTACCTTATATTGCCGCAGTAGTGTTTAAGAGGGTAAGGGGGGCTCCCTGCCACCAGTCAGGGAGCCCGTTCGTGGGTGTGACTGAATACATAGAGTTGATTGGTGGGGGTAGGTCGCATCTGGGCAAGCTTCGCCAGATGTGGCGGTGGGGGTTGACAAGTAACTAGCTATCGTGTACAACGTCAGTCGTCTGACACATGCCAAGGAGCACAATGGACTCATCGACAATCTTTCTTGTTCCGCCTAGGGCGGACCTGTCTCGTGCGGGGCCTAGCGGGTTAAGCACGGGGCGTGTTCTGTCATTGACAACTAACCGGCCAGGTGTGCTGGTAAGCATGGAAATAGGGGGTAGGAAGTGAATAAGCGTATTGGTCTTCTTTCGTTATTTGGAATAACAGTCCTTTTGCTGGCTATGGTTGGTGCCATTACTGCATTGGCCGCTCCTTCGTCCGCGACCACGGCCACCGTGAAGTTGGACAAGGCGTGGTACACCATTGACAGCGACGTGAAAATCACGGTGACGGACCCCGACGCCAACATCAAGACCGCGGGCGCTGAGGCCCAACTCCTCAGGTCAGCAGCCGCACTTGAGTTGCAATTGCTTACTCTGTCCGGCCTAGGTACTGGTGAGCTTGTTGCTGCGCCCAAAATTCTTCTGGCGGACAATGCCTGCCCCGGCGGTACCCAGGACACTAACCTGAACGTGAACGTGTTTAACGCCGCCGCCGGGACGATAACCGTTCAAGGCGGCGGGATCGTAAGTGCCGGCGAGCGGCAGGTTTGCTACGACAAAGTCAAGGTAGACACCATCTTGATTTCGGTCAAGAGTGGTCTGGACTCCACCCATTATGTCAATTCCATCACGGGATTGGGGAATTTGGTCGCCACCGAGACTGGTGTCGATACCGGCAAATTCACGGTGAGCATAAAGCTGACGGAGCACGCGTCTGAATACTCTACTTCTACTTTACCCACGTTGAAGAGCACCAACGCGGACGGCGTTTTCAGCGAGTATACAGACACCACTCCAACCTCCGGGACTTCGGTTAAGATAACGTCCACGGTTTCAAAGGTAGAGACTCAGAAGCCTACATTCTCAGGCCTGTTGCCGTTGAACGATTTCACCACCAACGCGTCTACTACCACGTTTACTGGCACGGTCACCGACACCGGTGGCTCAGGAGTGGACACTGGCTCCATTCGTATACAAATAGACGGTGGTACCCCAGTAGCGCCCACATCTATCACAGGCAACAGTGGCGATACCACAGTGACCTTCTCCCATCCTAATGTCGCAACTGCCACGGAGAAGGGCTACACCTGGCGCATGTTTGCTGATGATCTAGCGGGTAACCCTGGGCAAAGCGACTCGGATACTACTTCAACTACACTCGAAGACCACACATTTACTGTGGTCAAGTCCAACCCCAAGATACTGACCGCTGGATCGTCAACGGCGACTCCGGCTACGATCACCACGACGGGCAGGTATTGGAACCTGAGTCTGTCTGTCCCTGCGCAGGGGAAGAACAGGACCACCAGCTTGGTGGTGGTGTTCGACCGTGACCTGGATGCCACCAGCGTCAATCCCAATGGGTCCGACTTCACGGTGACGGGAAACACGGTTACGGCGGCGACTATCTACGCCTACTCCGATTCTGGAAGCACCGTAATCAAGGGCAGGAACCATGTTTACCTGACCCTGGGCACTGCCATGGCCCGTAACGGCACACCGACGGTAGAGATAGCTTCCGGCCAGTCGCTCTTTGACCTGGCTGGGAACGTGCTGCAATCTGGCAGCGGCGATGGAACACTTGTAGCCAAGGACGGTATTGCCCCAAGCTTCAGCTTCACCTTGGACAAGACAAAGACCAAGGACACCGTCGTGGCTCTAATCACCTCCACTGAGACGGTGGACCCAGGCACGTTTACCGTGAAGGCGCACCCGGCCACTTCCATCACTGGTGCGACCGTCAAGGATTTCGCTGTCGATGTGACGGGCGTCAACGCGTGGAAGGCCACGTTCAGCACAGCTACAAATGCGGGTATGGATGGCAAGTACTCGGTCCGGGTGTCGGGCAAGGACGTGCCCGGCAACACCGGCACCAAGGGAAAGACGAGCACGACTGACCCAGCTGCCATCACCTTTACCCAAGATACAACGGTGCCTTCTCCCGTATTCACTGTGGGCACTGTGGACTTCACGGCCGGCGTGAAGGATGTGCAAGGTGCGTCGCCTCTGGTTAGTGTGAACTTTGGCGAGAAGGTGACGCTCACTAGGGCGGCCTTTGGAGTGTCAGGTTCTGCGGCGGATGTAATGGGCGCGGGCACGCAGTCCACCGACGGGAAGACCTGGCTTTACCAGGCCTCCGGCTTGGTGAAAGACAAGGTGTATCAGATCATTGTCAGCGCGACAGATACTGCTGGGAACTCGGTAAGCGATGTTTCCAAGACATTCAAGAGCATTGCGACGAAGTTGCCGTCCACGCCGTTGCAGCCAGGGCAGAACCTGATATCCTTCTCTGGCAATCCCGTGAACGGTGATATCAACGTGATATTCTTTGACACGTCCATAACAGGTGTGGCTACCTACGACAACCAGACGGGCACCTTCCTCACGGCAGGTCGCGGTCCGAATGGCCTGTTGAGCGGCAGCCTCACCACGATCGACGGGCAGCATGCCTACTTTGTGAAGAGCTTGGCGTTCGGGACGCTGAAGGTGGAGATTGCCAAGTTGGGATTTGACTCAGCGCCGAGTGTCATAGTGGTCAGGAAGGGGTGGAACATGTTGTCTGTGGTCAGCGTCGAAGGGGATAACCCTGGGACCACGGTCTCAGCGGATGCTTACCTCAACACGATCAGGTGGACGACGGCGTATTCCTACGACCCCGTTGCCAATGCCTGGACCAAGATCCAGCCTAAGAGCTTTGCTAACCTGGAAGTAGGTAAGGGATACTGGGTGTACGTACAGGAAGACGGAGTCCTGGTACCGTAACGACACACCCAAAGGTACGGCAGGATACGAGGAGGGCTCTGAAAAGAGCCCTCCTTCCTTTTAGGCGGGTGGGGAGAGGTTGCCAGGCGCCCAGGCCCGCTCGTAGCGAGGGCGCCCCGCTCGGGGCTATCTGGGGTGGGGTTACCTTGTATAACGAGTCCGCGATTAGATCACAAGCTCCGAGGATCGATCAAGTGGAACGGGGAATCCAGGGCAGATGCCTGGGACAATGGTGCGCCATAGATGCTTCGGTTGCTTCCTCCATCAGCATTACACCGGCAAAGGCGAGTAGCATTTGGCAGGGAATTGCCACGCAGACCCTAATCTACCCTGTACCACTCCTGCTCTCGGGTAAGGCGTAGGAACTCTTCCAGTAGTTGAGGGCTGGAGGCCACCAGCCCTGTGCTGGTCAGGCTAGCCGGTCCCAGGCTCTTGCGGTCTACCACCTGTCCCCCGGCCTCTCTCACCAGCAGTAGTCCCGCCGCCACATCCCAGGGCGCTAGCGTGTGATGAAAGTAGATGTCCACCCTTCCAGCGGAGGCATAGGCCAGGCCCAGGGCTGCCGAGCCCATGATGCGCACTGTCTGCACCCCAGGCCACAGTGCCAGGACCATGTCGAGGGCGTATAGCGCCCTGGAGTCCATGCCGCCTATGTCGAATCCGACTATGCTCTGGGCTACGGAGGTGCGCCGGCTCACGGACACCGGCGTGCCGTTAAGATAAGAGCCTTGCCCCTTGACGGCGTGGAACGTCTCGTCGCGCATGGGGTCGTGGGTGACGCCCAGAAGGACCTCTGGGCCATCGGCCAGGGCTATGGAGACGGCGAAGTGAGGTACGTTGGCAGCGTAGTTGCGGGTGCCGTCCACGGGGTCAACAATCCAGCGGAGCCCGTCGGTGCCGCCGGAGGCCCCCAACTCCTCGCCCAGGTAGCTGATGTCCGGGAACTCCCTGGCCAGGGCATTCCGTATGTACCTTTCCGCCAAGAGGTCCACATCTGTGACCAGGCTGGAGTTGTCCTTGTACGAGACCTCTTTGGCAGAATAGAACCGGCCCTTCACCAGATCACCAGCGCCTCGAGCGGTGGCCATAGCCACCTCAAGGGCGGGATGGCCAGACAGCGATATCGGCGACTGCGTCAAGGTTGCTCCTTTGATGGTCCCGTTGGCCTGGGGCTGTTGAAGGCTAAGAGTAAGAGGGGCACCCCGCTGCGGGATGCCCCTCTGGTCTGCACTAGGGATTGAGGCGACGAAAACCTCACTCGGCTTCTATCGGATTCCGGAGCACGCCGACGCCCGATATTTCCACCTCAACAACGTCTCCCGGATGGATGTCTCCAGGCGACCCGGGAGTGCCGGTAAATACAGCGTCGCCTGGTTCCAAGGTTATGGCGCTGCTGATGAACTCGATGATGGCACCCACGTCATGGACCAGGTCTCCAGTTGACTGCTCCTGCACCACGGTCCCGTTGATGCGACAGACGAGCTGCATCTTGCTGGGGTCCAGGTCAGTAACGATGGCTGGCCCCATAGGAGAAAACGTGTCCGAGGACTTGGCACGCCACCACTGGAGGTCGTTCCGCTGCCAGTCGCGTGCAGAGACGTCGTTCCCGCAGGTGTAGCCCAGAACATAGCTCAATGCGTCGGCCCGCTTGACGTTCTTGGCCTGCTTGCCAATGACGAAGACCATCTCAGCCTCGGGCTGCATATGCACCTGCTCCTGGAGGGCGGTCTGCGGGATGCGAATCGGCTCCTCGGTGCCGATGACTGAGGTTGGTGTCTTGTAGAACCCTTCGGGCACCTTGGGCGCTTCCCTGTTTCCCAGGTGGCTCTTGTAGTTCAGCCCTATGGCCACTATCTTCCCTGGCATTATGGGCGCCAGGAGCTTGACATCGGCCAGCTTGTGCGTCCGATCAGTTGCTTGGTAGGAGCCATAGGGCGGAGCCGTTATCTCTTGGACAACTTCACCATCTAAGATACCGTAGGCTACCTGGGTGCCAACCTGAACCCTCACATATCTCACGGGTCGCCTCCTATTGGATTCGCGTACATTTTCTAATGCCGTCAGCATGGGCCGAAGCCCTACGGTGCGTAAGTTAGCACGTCAGGCGGCCAAAGTAAATAAACCTCTGGGTCCCGTTTGATTGGGATAGGTATCCGTCTCCCAACTAAGGTTTGGGGTTAGCTAAGTCTGGACCTGGCGCTTACGTGCCGGGACAAGCCGCCCACCCAGAAGCACGGTGGAATTGCCGTCCTTGGGGGAAGCGTCCCAATAGACCCATGCTGGTGCCTCTGGTAATCTGAGGGGTGAAATGGTTGAGGAATCTGCCCAAAAGACCGCACGGCTCCGCGTTTTGGCAATGGGACGCGTGCAGGGCGTGTCCTTTCGCGGCTATGCCCGTCGTCGGGCCGAGGGTCTGGGACTGGTAGGCTGGGCCAGAAATCTACAAGATGGCGATACCGTGGAAGTGGTGGCGGAAGGGCCTCGAACCGCCCTGACCCAGTTCCTGCAACTCCTGCAAGCCGGCTCGCGCAGGGCCCGCATCACCCAGGTGGAGGTCGAGTGGAGTGCTGCCGAAGGCAAGTTCCAGTCGTTCCAAGTCCGCTGAACACGTGGCTTGCGTCCCAAGTCGAAAGGAAGCTGAATATTGTGGAGCCGTCCTTTGACAGAGTCAGACTTGTCGAAGGACGGCTCCTTGAGCGGCATAATTCTACCCCGCAAGCCAGCGGGCCAGGTCGGCCCTGTTGCGCTCCAGCCAGCGTACGTTAAGCCCGATTCGTTCCAGCGATTGTTGGATTGTGCGGGTGGCTGCGGGCGTTGGGTGGCTATTGAAGAACTCTTCCACGTCTTGGCGGGCATCCAGCGTTGTGAAGCCGCCCGTGATACCCGCCAGGCGCATCATGGCAAAGCCGCCAGCACCGTACCGCCTGTTGAACTCCGGCCAGTTGGCCTTCACGTACTCCCACGCCAGGGACGTGCCTCCATGCGGATTGGATGCCGCCGCTCCCACCAGGCCCACGGTGTCCTGGGGCCGCACCTCTGCCGACAGGGACATCTCCAGGGTCTGCTGCTGCAAGGAAGGATCGGTGAACCTGGTCATGGACCCGTGAAGCCGGTTCTTCTCCTCCTGAAGGGTGGCCTCCCTGGCCAGGCGGCGCAGCGTTTGGTGGATGCTCTGGTCTCCGGTCTGTGCCGTCAGGGCATAGACTACCCCTCGGAGGTCTGGGACGAGGGGGGATGGCTTGTCCAGGAATCTCTGAAACCTGTCCTGGGCCTCCGCAAGGGTTTCTGGATCTCCGAAGGCGCCGAGCTGTCCCAGCACCGTGCTGCGGAGCAACGCATCCAGGTGTCCTTCCCCAGGTGCGGCGTCCCATCCCACCTTTCGGGCAATGGGACGTAGCAGCTCCCGGCCAAAGACCTGGAATTGGCGGTGATACGGCTCCTGAGAAATGAGGAAGTCTAGCTGCCGCAGATTGATGACGAGGTCGGCCCACACGCCATAGTTGTACTCGTTCCTGTAGGCTTTCGCCAGCCGCAGGAACTGTGTGGCCGGAAGCAGGCCCGCCCGTGCCAGGGCATAGGCATCACTCTGGAGTCCCAGGCGGTCGGCGGGTGGGAGCTCGAATGCCTCTATGGCTGGTATGAACCCATCCCACTCCTTGTCTGCGTACTGCACTCGGTAGAAACCGGTATGGCCCGGGTTGATCTTCACCCAAGGGTTGCCGTCCCCTTTCGGCATCGCTCGCTCCAGGCGCAGGATGGTTTCCCTGGCTTCCATCACTGTGGAGTCTGTTTGAATGGCCTCTCTGGCCGATACGCGTATGGGGACACGCCATAGCGTGGTATCTTGGCTGGCCCCGCTGTACAGGAATCGCTGCTGGGAGAGGTGGGCCTCCACCCGGCCAGCCTTCCTGCGGATGTCCGCGCGGACCACGGGGTAGCCTGTTTGGCCTACCCAGCTGTCCATGATGGCGGTTACGGGCTGGCCCGACTCTTGCTCCATGGCCTGCCACAGGTCGCGGGTGCGTGCATTTCCATACGTGTGGGCGGAAAGATACCTGTGCAGCCCCTGCTGGAACTGCTCCTCGCCCAGGAACTGCTCCAGCATACGCAATATAGAAGCGCCCTTGCTGTAGCTGATGGCATCGAATAGCTGGCTCACCTCCGCGGGGTTACGCACGTCCGCCTCTATGGGGTGTGAGTTCTCCAGACCGTCCAGGCTAAGGCCAGCGTTCACGTCGTCCATGATGAACTGGGTCCACATTTCCCACTCTGGAAAAAGGTGGTCCATTGCCTTGGTAGCCATCCAGGAGGCAAAGCTTTCGTTCAGCCAGAGGTCGTTCCACCACGCCATGGTAACCAGGTCGCCAAACCACATATGCGCCATCTCGTGGGCCACCACCTCTGCGATGCGCTGGCGGGTGCCCGGCGCCGAGTTTTCAGGGTCGAACAGGAGTGCCGTCTCTCGATATGTAATGGCCCCCCAGTTCTCCATAGCTCCCGCTGCAAAGTCGGGGATGGCCAGGTGGTCCAGCTTCTCCAGGGGATATGGGATGCCGAAGTAGCTGTTGTAGTACGGCAGCAGCTTTGTGGCCACGTCTAGGGCAAAGCGCCCCAGCTCCGCTCTTCCGGGGGTTGTCCACACGCGTACCACCGTTCCGTCGGTGCTTTTCGCTTCGATGGACTCCATCTCGCCAGCCACAAACGCTAGGAGGTAAGTGGACATGCGAGGCGTCTCGTTGAACAGCACGCGCTTCGTTCCGTTGCGTCGGCTGGTCTCTCGGGCTACTGGCGTGTTGGAGATAGCAGTAAAGTGTGATGGAATGACCATCGCCAGCTCGAAGGTAGCCTTCAGGGCAGGCTCGTCCCAGCATGGGAAGGCACGACGGGCATCCGTGGCCTCGAACTGTGTGACCGCCAGCGTTCGCGTCTCTCCATTGGGCGTCTTGAAACTGCTGCGATAGAAGCCGTGGAGCCGATCATTCAGTTCACCCGTGAACCGGAGTGCTAGTTTCGCTTTGCCTGCGGGGATAGGAATGCCGAAGGCAAGAGTAATCGTCTCGGAAGCCTCGTCGTAGCTGATCCGCTCCGCTGGCGTGATGGTTTCCAGGCCCCCTCTTGTACCGTCCCCGTGGGCTACCGAAGCGGCTCGGACCTTTATCTCGTTGGCGTTGAGTACGATCTCACGTGTGGAGCGGGTTACTTCAATGTCAACGGTCTCCTCCCCGCGAAATGTGAACCGCTCCAGGTCCGGAGTCAAGGTCAGTCGGTACTTCAGGGGTCGGACGTGTTGTGGCAGCAGCGAAAAGTCAGATGTGGTCATGCGGCTTCCTTTCTTGGTTCGACTGATTTCCTCAAGGGGCAAAGTAATTCCAGGGTTTCACTGTCACTCTTCGTCGCCCCGACCTTGCCCATAAAGTCATTCTGAACGCGAGCGAAGAATCTGGGGCGGGGTTTCCCAGCCATCCCAGACCCTTCGCCTCGACCTGTCGGAACTCCTCAGCATTACATGGCCTGATGTACATGTCTTTTGCGGTCTACAGACCGTACACCAGTATACCGAAAGTCACAGGATGAGGCTATTGAGGTGTCACAAACTTGTACCCAATGCCTCGTTCGGTAAGGATCATCTTTGGGTTGCTGGGCTCTCGTTCTATCTTCCGGCGCAGGTGCTGGATGTGTACTTTGAGGAGGTACTTCTTGCTGCTGGCCCTGTGGCCTCCCACGGGTACCAGCAAGACGCTCTCCGAGTCGTTGGGGTCGCGTTGCATCTCTTGTTCGGGAGGCACGTCACCGAACTGCTGGCCCCACACGTTGGTCAAAAGGAGGCTGGTGGACACAGGCCGTCCTGCGTTCTTGACCAGTTGGAAAAGGAGGTTGTACTCGGTGTTGGTCAGCCGGGCGGGTCGCCCGCGGACCTGCACTTCCCTGGAGTCGAAGTGAATGGCGAGTTCACTGGTGACGAAGGGCCGTTCGACCGCGTTGGAGGGCAGGGGCCTGCTCCTGCGTATCACCGCCTGGACCCGCGCCAGGAGTTGAATATAGCTGAACGGTTTGGTGATGTACTCGTCGGCTCCCCACTCCAGGCCCTTCACCACGTCATTGTCATCGGAGCGGACCGTGAGCATGATAATGGGCACATCGGAGAAGGAGCGGATTTCCCTGCATACCTGGAAGCCGTCTCTGTCTGGGAGACCTATGTCCAGAATAACCACATCGGGGCTGGAAGTGTGAGCCAGGCGGACCCCTTCGGCCGCAGTTTCCGCCGTCAGGATGGTGGATTTCGGCCATCGCATCTCAAAGCAAAGGGAGATGACCTCGGCCAGTTCGGGGGCATCGTCAATTAGCAGGACATCCATGATTTACCTACCTATGGACTGAAAGCTACCTAGTAATAACTCCAGCCCGCTCCATCAAGTCCCTGGCATGCAATGAAAAAGCCCTGGAGCCTGCCCTGAGCGAATCCGAAGGGGCAGGGGACTGGGGGTGTCCTCCAGATATATTTTCGGCCCCCTTCCTGGTCAGAGCCTCTCCTGAGTAGACCGAAGGAAAGGGGATAAGGGGGATGCTCGAGGGAGTTTTGAAGCACCCTGCTGTAATCCTAATGGGATACGCTAATAAAGGCAACAGTGGTATTACTTTTGATTTACCTGTACGGGGCCCAAAGGCAACGAGAAGGAAACGGTGGTGCCATTGCCCTCCTGGCTCTCCAGCCGTATGGTGCCGCCGTGGAGCTCGGTCAGGGCCTTGGCAATTGTCAGGCCCAGCCCCGAGCCGGCTGGCCAACGGGCCGTATCGGAGTCTCCGCGAAACGCCTCGAAAACCCACTGCTGCTGTGCCTCGGTAATCCCGGGGCCGTTATCCTGTACATGGGTCAACAGATGGTTGCCATCCTGACGGACCTGCACCGATATCTCGCCTCCCGTAGGGGTGAACCTGATGGCGTTGGAAAGGAGGTTTGATAGGACCTGCTGCACGCGGTGAGGGTCTGCCATTACCCAGGGAAGGGTAGGGGTCGCATCCACCTGCAGGTGCAGGCCCTTTTCTTCCGCCAATGGCTGAAGAAATGCGCATGTCTCCACCACCAGGGAGCCAAGGTCTGTTTCAACCCTGTGGAGCTCCAGCGTGGCGTGCCGCATCTTGCCGTACTCCGTCAGCTCTGTCACCAGCCTGTCCAGGCTGTCCACACCCCGGACTATGGCCCTTGCCAGCCGTCCGCGTATGGCCCGAAAGTCAGCCGGGCTGTCGGCAAGCATCTCCGCACCCGCTTTCACGGCAGCAATGGGCGTCTTCAGCTGGTGGCTTATGGCCAGGATGTAGTCGGACTGGGCCTCGTTGGCAGACTCGAGGTCCGCCACTCTAGCCTGCTGCACGGCGTACAACCGCGCGTTCTCTATGCTCCTGGCTACCGCATTCGCGACACCTGTGAGCATATCTAGTTCTTCCTGCCGGTAGGCATCCTTACCGGTCTTGGTACCAAGGACTAGAACCCCTGAAAGGGCCCCATCTACCCTCAGAGGTACTAGAATCTCAGCCTCCAGCCGCTCAAACAATGTTCGTTCTTGGGATGACGCGTCCCGGAGCTGGGGCAACACCACCATATCGTCCCACCAAGCAGTGTGGGTATCCTGGCCCGCCAGCCACTGAAGGATGGGCGATGTGAACCGTAGCTGGGTATGGCTGAAGCCATAGGGCGCTGACGGATCTACTATGGCCATCGCTTGCCCCTCCGGACATAGAACCAGCAGAGTTCTCTTGCGGGTGTTCACCACCTCCGCTAGAGCGTTCCATAAAAGCTCTGCCTGACGGCCCAGGTCCAGCGGGGCCTGGCCTACCTGGACACTGATACGCTGAATGACATTCGCCCTGGCGGAGGGCGCAGAGCGCGCCACCCAGGTAACAGGCTTGCCCAGCATCCGAAATCGGCGGTTCAAGTAAGCCATCGGGAAGAGCGACACCTATCCCCCTCCATTGTTTAGCCTCTTGTGGCGGCCTCACTGGGAGCCACAACATCCTCAGGGCCAGGCTTCTTTACCAATTATACCTGAATTGGCTGTGTTACTGCCTTTTGGAGTGGGTCGGATCAGCTACGTCGCCAAGGAGTAAGTGATAAAGTATACCATAAATTAACCTTTCCCGTCTTGGCCTGTACATTGGCCTACCATTAGTCAGCCGCAGGCAAACAGGCCAAGGGGGCACACGGCGTGGGTTGGCAGCTTGGAATAGATTGTGATATACTGCGCAAAGTCATTTGGATGGTAAGTGAGGAGGTTTCAGTGGAGGCTACATTTCCCAAGTGTCAAAAGTGTGGTAGCGGCGATCTGGTCCCTTTGTCGGATTTCGGGAGTCAGGGAGCCCCCATTCATTACAAGGCCTGGGTCTGCACCAATCCAGACTGCGGTTTCAACATAAAGATACGTAACGGCGATGTCTATCTGAACGAACCCATCAGCAGCGGAGCAATGCACGCTCCCCGCATGAGGTAGTTCTCTAGGAGCAGGCCAAGTGTGCCGGGTCAGTAGTCAGGGAGGGGGCATTCGTCCTGAAGGGCCTTGGGCTGCTGATGGTGTATACCCCCTTTGCTCCAGCCGCATCTCATCATCGCTGTCCTGCGTGGGTTGGCCGAGAGTTGACTTGGCACATCGGCGGTGGTCGACATGGATATGGCTCAGTCGTCACTGGTCCGTAGGTCTCGCCATCGTCGCTGGCTGGGGTTGGCTCTGGTCGGCCTGGGTGTGGCGCTGGCGCTGCTGGTTGGCGGTTACTACCTTTATGCCTGGGCCGCTGCCCGAGGTCTGGACTCACTGGTCTACACTCCAACGGAGGATGCTTCGGCCCCACGGCCTTCCAGCTCCATGACACTGGCCGGTTTGCGCCCTGATTTGCTCTCCCCCACGGATGTGGGGGTGCCGTGGCCCAATGGGGGCGGCTCCCCTGACCCGGCCAGCCTGCGCCTGTTCCCTGGGGAGCGGGTGGCCTTCAACTTCTGGGCCGAGCCCTGGGCAGCAGAGGCCTCCTCTTCCTACGTGGTAGATGTTCCTCAAGGTTTTCTTCCAGCGGACCGGTTTGTCCTGGGGGCAATGGGAACGCTGCCGCATGCTACGCGTATCCGTATTCCCGCCATAGGAGTGGATTCAGAGGTAGAAGACCTGGCCATTCTGGACCTGGGAAACTCACGGGAGTACGAGACGCCCAAGAATGTAGTGGGCCATATACCGGAGACCTCTAGCCCTGGCGAAAATGGAAACGCCTGGTTCTTTGGCCATCTGCAAAGCCCTATCCGCGGCGAGGGAGCGGTGTTCCAGGACCTTCCCCAGATCCCTGATATTCTACGCCCTGGCCAGCGTGTCTACGTCGAACTGGACAGTCCCTCTATGAGCTATCTGTACGAGGTGTACAAGACCGACGTCCTCCATCAGGACGACTTGCGTCTGTATGACACAGACCCCGCTACCGTAACCCTGGTGGCTTGTGTTCCAGTGTTCAGCTACGATCATCGCCTGCTGATTACAGCCAAGCTGGTGGGCTTCAAACCCGTTCCGTAGGCCGCCACGTCCGTTGACCTTTCGAAGTTTCCACGTATAATGACGGCGTCCGGATGGCGGACGCGGTTATAGTTCCTGGAGGAGATAGCAGCAAGGAGGTGTTCCATGGATTTTGGCAGCGGTGATTTCCAGTATGAGCTGGCGGAAGGTTGGGGTAAGCTACCAGAAGGGTTTGAGTGGGGGCAGATTGCTTCCGTGGTAGTGGACTCTCAGGACAGGGTGTACGTATACACACGGACAAACCACCCTATGATGGTCTTCGATCGCAGTGGCAACTTTATCAGGTCATGGGGCGAAGATATTCTTACAGACGCCCACGGGCTCTGTATTGATGCCAAGGATGACCTGTACATGGTGGACCGGGAGGCCCAGGTGGCCATGAAGTACACCGCCGATGGCAACAAGGTGTGGGAGGTGGGCAACAGGGGCAAGCCTTCGGACACGGGCTATACCCAGGAGAACCCAAAGGTAGCACGGGCAGCCGAGCCGTTCCACCATCCAACGGACATAGCGGTGTCAGCTAGCGGCGATGTATATGTGTCCGACGGATACCGCAACGCCCGCATCCACAAGTTCACTCCCGATGGCAAGCTCCTCTTCTCTTGGGGCGAACCAGGCGAAGGCCCGGGACAGTTCAACCTGCCCCACAGCGTGTGGGAGGCCAAGGGACTGGTTTACGTGGCCGACCGGCAGAACAACAGGATTCAAATCTTTACCCCCGGAGGAAACCACCGGGACATCTGGACTGGCTTCATACAGCCATGCAAGATCTTCGTGGACGACCACGACATAATGTACGTGGCCGAGCTCCAGGGCCGCATCAGCATCCTGGACCTGACGGGAAAGGTGCTGGCGCGTTGGGGCGGCCCCGACGACCGAGAGGCTGTGCCAGGGAAGTTCTTTGGGCCACACGGCATCTGGGCCGACAAGCACGGCGACTTCTACGTCAGCGAAGTGCTCACCGGCCAGCGCATCCAGAAGTTCGTGCGCAAGCACTAGCCTTCGGAAGAGGCCAGGGAGGGCTGCGCCCTCCCTGGCGGGGGCGCTTGGGGGTGGCCGATCTCTGCACAATATGTCATTCTGAACCCTTCAAAGGCTCAGGGTAAACTCCGCGAAGAATCTGGGGTGAGGTGTCGCTTAATATCTGGCTCACGCCCCACCCCATACCCTTCGTTCCGATTGCGTCGGGACCCAGGATGACATTACTTGGCATCCGAGCATGTTTTTGTGCAAAGCCAGGATAGCCCTCAGACTCATCTGACAACGTAACCGACTGCCAGTTAGCGCAATTCTCTTGCGAGAGGAAATCATCATGCAGGTCACGCCACATGTCTACACCGTCCACATCCAGGAGGATGTCGCCGAGTTTGGGGTAATGCATCCCGGCGGGTCCACCATATACTTCGTGGGTGACCCAGCCCAGGAGATGGTGGTCATTGACACAGGTGAGCACTACCGGGAGTGGACGAAACAGATCCTGGACTATTACGCTGAGTTGGGACGCCCCAAAATAACCTGCATAGTGGTCACCCACGGCCACGGCGACCACACTGGCGGCCTCGACCGGCTGCAAGAGGTGATGAATTGCCCCGTGCGATGCCATCCGAAGCTGGAGAAAAGACTAGGCAAAATCCTCTCCCCGGAAGTGGTGGTCAAGCTGCGCTCTCGTGAGCTTGTTCGGACAGGGGACGGCGTCAGCCTGCGCGCCCTTTTCACGCCAGGCCACGAGGTAGACCACGTCTGCTACTATCTGGCTGCGGACAAGGTTATGTTCACCGGCGACACCATTCTGGGCGGCTCCACCGCCACCGTGGGCGACCTGGCCAAGTACATGAAGTCCCTGGCCTTGTTGGCCAGGTTCAAGCCCCGGCAGCTCTTTCCAGCCCACGGCCCTCTGGTGGACAACGGCGCTAGGCGCATCCAGTTCTACATCCGTCACCGCCAGGAACGGGAGCAGCAGATACTGGCCGTCTTGGAGAAGGGCATCACAGATGTCTACGACATAGTGAAGGCGGTGTACCCCCGCAACCTGCGCAAACGGCTGCGCGAGGCGGCGGCCCGCAACGTCCGCACCCACCTGACCAAGCTGGAAAAAGGGGGCCGTGTCAAGACCCTGGCCGCCAAGTACACCCTGAACACGAGCTAATTCCGTCCCCGCTTGTGGTGAGCGAGTCCAACCGTTCCAGCTGAACTAAAACTTTCCCGCACACTGAAGGAGGTATCTCGAATGTCTACGACGCCACCAGAGGGTGGAAACACCTCAGTCACGCTCCTGTACCAGAAGACGGTACCTGCTACACTCCGAGGAAGGGCGTCGGGCGACGACCTCTGGCTGACCCTGCCAGACATGGCCGGGGCCACCGGATGGGAACTGGAGGACGACGGGGTCTGCCGGGAGGGCCTCTGCGTCCCTTTGCCCGAAGTTGAGGTTGCTCGCTATTTTATTGATGAGGCCGGTGGGGAGGCCTGGTTCAACCTGGCAGAGTTTGCCAGGCTCATGGAGCAGCCTGTTGCCCACGACGCTGTCCACAATGTCTGGTACTTCGGACCGCCGGCCTGGGAGTGGAGGAATCCTTTGCCTTCTCCCCTGGCTCCCGACTTCACACTCCCCGATCTCCAGGGCAGGCTATCCTCGCTTTCAGATTTCCTGGGCAAGAAGGTGCTGCTGGCATGCTGGGCATCCTGGTGAGGGTGCCGGTTCGACCTGCCAGTCTGGCAGGGGTTGCGGGAGGAGCTTCATGCCAGGAACTTCGAAGTGATCACGGTCTCTTGTGATAGCAAGGGTGCAGCCGCTGCCGAACCCTGGATCAAGCAGGTTAACCCCCAGCATCCTTCTCTCCTGGATGAACATCATCGGGTGCCGGAGTTGTACAACACCAGGAACGTCCCTGCGGTCTTCTGGATCGACGAAGAGGGGGCCATCGTCCGCGCCAACGACCCTGTCTACGTCCTGCGCCGCAATCGTGATACTGGCGAGTCCACGGTAAACGAACGGTATCTCAACGCCGTGCGGGACTGGGTGGAAAACGGGTCACAGAGTGCGTACCTACAGGACCAGCAAGGCGTACAGGCACGCACGGGCCAGCTAACGGCAGAAGATGTTCAGGCTATGGCCTCTTTTCGCCTGGGGGTCTACCTGTACCAGCAGGGCCATGCCCAGGATGCCGTGGCCCACTTCAAGCGGGCGCACCAATTGCGGCCCAACAACTGGAACTTCAAGCGGCAGGCGTGGAACCTGGGGAACATCGAGCAGGACTATGGGACCACTTTCCAGGAGGCGCGGCAGGACCCCACCGCTCAGCCCTTCTATCCTCCCTTGGAGCTGCCGGATATCCCTGGAGTGTAAGGAGTGCGGGAGACGGCCCGCAACGTCCGAACCCACCTGTCCAAGCTGGGAAAAGAGGGCCGCGTGAATACCCTGGCCACCGGGTACACGCTTAACTGACACAGACCTCTTGCTACCCTTGGCTAACAGCATCCGCAACGGCCTGGCCCACCTGCTCGGTGGTGTCGGCGCGCTGGCCGGCAGCGGCCAGGTCAGGAGTGCGGTAGCCCTTCTCCAGCACCTGCTCCACGGCGCGCTCCACGGCCTGGGCCTCCTTTGGCAGCCCTAGGGAGTATCGCAGCATCATTGCCACGCTCAAGATAGTGGCCAGGGGGTTGGCCTTGCCCTGCCCGGCGATGTCCGGGGCCGTGCCGTGGATAGGCTCGTACATGCCAAAGGCCGTGCCGTCGCGTCGTGGCTTGCTCAGGCTGGCCGAAGGAGCCATGCCTATGGAGCCAGCCAGCACCGACGCCTGATCGGTGAGGATGTCGCCGAACATGTTCTCGGTAACGATGACATCGAAGGCTGCGGGCTGGCGAATGAGCTGCATGGAGCAGGCGTCCACATACATGTGGTCGAGCTTCACGTCGGGGTAGTCCGCCGCCATCTCGCCGGCCATCTGCCGCCAAAGGCGAGATGTCTCCAGGACGTTGGCCTTGTCAACGGAGGTCAGCCGCTTGCGACGGCCACGGGCTAGCTCAAATCCCACCTTCAATATACGCTCTATCTCGCGCTCCGAGTATCGGAGGGTGTCCACTCCCTGCCGGCCCCGGCTGTTTCGCCACTGCCGCTTGGGACGCCCGAAGTAGAGCCCGCCGGTAAGCTCACGTACCACCATGAGGTCCAGCCCCTGTAGGACCTCCGGTTTGAGGGATGTGGCGTTGAGCAGGGACGGGTACGCCTTCACCGGGCGCAGGTTAGCGAAGAGGCCCAGCTTCTGGCGCAGGGGAAAGAGGGCCTCCCGTATTATGCGGGCGTCATCGCCTGTGGGGTCGCCTACAGCGCCAAAGAGGATGGCGTGGCTGCGCCGGGCCCGTTCCAGTGTCTCCGGGCGCATGGCTATGTCGTACTTTCTCAAAGCGACGGCGCCCACAAGGTCTTCGGTAAGGTTGAAGTGGTGGCCGAACCGTTTGCCCACGGCCTGAAGCACCCGGACGCCTTTGGCCACCACCTCCGGCCCGACGCCATCTCCACCTAGGACAACGATGTCAAACTTCACGATATGAGCCTCCTATGAATCACCACTAGCAGGGTGATGAAGAACTCCTTCGGCCTACCCGGGACAGGTTCTGGCCTGGAAGGGGGTGAAAGGTGAATTTGGGGGATACCCCCAGACCCACGCCCCTTCGGCTTCGCTCGGGGCAGGCTCCGGTGCTGTACCCCTCTGGACTCCCCGTTGTTAGTGACCTGATGGGACTGCGGGGAGAGTTTCATTGGAAAGGTTCAACGTTTGTGCCACGCCAGTCCTGACAAACCGGTTTCAGCTTATGGCGTGTGTCCTTTCGTAGGCGGCGATTTTGTCCTGGTGCTCCAGGGTCAGGCCAATTTCGTCTAGGCCGCGCAGCAAGCAGCGGCGGCGGAAGTCGTCTATCTCAAAGGGCACCGTGAACTCCTGGCTGTCGGTGACCAGGCAACGCTCCAGGTCCACTGTCACCTGGTATCCTGGCACTGTCTTGGCCTTGTCCATGATGTGGTCCACCGCCTCTTGGGGCAGCACCACGGGCAACATCCCGTTCTGGTAGCAGTTGTTGCGGAATATGTCGGCGAAGCTGGGGGCGATCACGGTCCGGAAGCCGTAGTCCTGGAGCGCCCAGGGGGCGTGCTCCCGGGACGACCCGCTGCCGAAGTTGGGGCCTGCTACCAGAATGGTAGCCCCCTGGTACCTGGGGTTATTGAGGACGAAGTCCGGGTTGAGGGTGCCATCGGGCAGACGCCGCCAGGAGTTGAATAGGAACTGGCCGAACCCGGTGCGCTCGATGCGCTTCAGATGAACGGCGGGAATAATCTGGTCGGTGTCAACGTTGGGCCGGTCCAGCGGCGCAACGATGCCCGTGACGCTTACGTATGGTTCCATGACATGCTCCTCAGACGCTATGGGGCTATTGTACAGCACGGGAGCAAGGCCGTTTCCATGTCCAGGATGACCTGGACATGGCACGGATGCCTACGTCGGGAGTATGTGATCCAGGACCTCGAAACCGGTCACGCCTGGGGCCTGGAGGCGCGTGGCCTTCCGAAGCGCCGTTTCCACCACAGCCAGGTCCCCAGGGCCATCCCGGCCATAGCAATCAGAGTCACGACCTTCACCGGCCAGGGAATAGCGGGGGACAGAAGAAAACGCGTGACAAACCAGTAGGTCATCTGCACCATGCGTAAGGCCAGATACAAGGCCGCCAGGAGTATGACAACCCACCAGGCCATGTGAGCCTCCGGAGAACGGGACTACGCCCCTATTATCGCTCATCACAAGGGATGGATAAACCCCAGCGGCTTCAGGCGGTAAACGTGCCACGGACGAGGAAGGCGAAAAGGAACAGTGAAACTACGCCGAAGGCCAGGTTGGGATGGTTCCGGCCCTGCTGTCTGGTGTACAGGTAGGCTCCGGGCAGCAGCAGCGGTGAGAGCGCACCGTAGATGAAGATGTGGAGCAACGAAGATGGTCGCAACCCCCAGGCCAGCAGAGCAAGCCCCAACAGGACCTGGAGCATCAGAAGGGCAGCGCCGACTAGCAGGATAACTTTGTAGCGCGACGGCACATAGTTGGGGTGCCTGCGGTGAGAGGCCAGGCCGTAGACGGCGGCTAAGAGCATCCAGGCGATGCTGATGTAGGCATCCCAACTATGGACCGTCAGGAGAAGTTGGATCATCTACTGGCCAATGGCGCGCTCCAAGCCATGGCGCCAGGCATCATCCAGGTCGGTCAGAGGAAGGTCCAGCAGGCCTGACAGGGTGAATCGCAGGCCCCCTGCGGTGCCAAGGATGGTATAAGGGACGCTTTCCTCCTGACATACCCTCTCCAGCGCAGCCACGCCACTGCCCGCCAGGGAGACCACGATGCGCGAAGGCGCTTCCCCGAACAGCGCTGCATCCCAGCGGCCCTGGTAGTCGAAGGTGCCACGAAAGCCGTGGCCTCCCTGCATGGCACTTTCGGCCAGGGCCACGGCCAATCCGCCCTCGGAGCAGTCGTGGGCGGAGCGCACGAGGCCTTCTTGAATCAGGCGGAGGCAGCATTGCTGCACCCTGGCCTCCAGGGCGATGTCTATGGAAGGCTGTCCTGCCACCAGGCCCTCCACAAGCTCCAGGTACTCGCTGCCCGCCAGGGAAGCAGACTCACCTTGGATGCCGGAAGCGCCCAGCAGCACCACCGTATCACCCTCCTGCTGGAATGCGGAGCGGCAGTGGTGTGACACATCATCTACCAACCCCAAGGCGCCCACTACAGGCGTGGGGTATATCGGCGTTCCGCGCGTCTCGTTATAGAGGCTGACGTTGCCGCTCACCACGGGCACCTTTAGGGCCTGGCAGGCTTCTATCATGCCTAGAACACACTGCCGCAGCTGATAGGCCACCTCTGGCCGCTCCGGGTCTCCAAAGTTAAGGCAGTCGGTCAAAGCGATGGGGCGTGCGCCAGCGCATACCACGTTGCGGCACGCCTCGGCCACGGCCAATGCACCACCCACAAAGGGGTCCAGGTAGCACATGCGCCCGTTAGCGTCGGTAGACAAAGCGAGCGCGCGGGAGGTGCCCCGGATGCGAAGAATGGCGCCGTCGCCGTCGCCTGGGCCCACCACGGTGTTGGTCTGCACCTGATGGTCGTACTGGCGGTACACCCACTCCTTGCTGGCGATGTTGGGGGAGGACAACAGTCGCAGTAGCACCTCAGCGGGCGACTGGAGCGGGAGAGGCAAAGAGTTCATGTCGTGGGACTGTAGCTCTGCCAGGAAGCGGGGCTTCTCACCTTGCACGGCGTACAGAGGCGGTTGAGTCAGCATCTGCACGGGGGCAGCGCCCACCGGCGTGTCGCCATCGTAGATGCGGGCCATGCCATCGTCCGTAACCTCTCCCACCACCGTGCAAGGCGTGTCCCACTTGTCGAAAACGGCCTTGGCCTTGCCCAGATTCTCAGGCGTGACGATAAGCAACATGCGCTCCTGAGACTCGGACAACATCACCTCGTAGGGAGTCATCCCCTGCTCTCGGCGGGGAACGCGGGAGACATCCAGGCGGAAGCCCGAGCCTCCACGAGCGGCGGACTCCACTATGGAACTGGTGAGTCCCGCAGCCCCCAGGTCCTGCAGGCCCTCCAGAAGACTGGCCCCGACTACCTCTAGGCACGCCTCAATGAGCACTTTCTCCAGGAACGGGTTGCCCACCTGAACAGCGGGGCGTTGCTCCCGCTCCGCCTCGAATGTCCGGGAGGCCAGTCCCGAGGCTCCATGGATGCCGTCGCGGCCAGTTTCGGCGCCCACCAGCACCAGCAGGTCGCCGGGCGTCCGCGCCGCCGCGTGTACCAGACCCTTGGATGAGACGACGCCCAGGCAAAGGGCGTTGATCAGTGGATTGCCAGTATAGGTGGGGGAGAAGAATATCTCGCCACCCACATCCGGCACGCCTATACAGTTCCCGTAACCCGCGATGCCGCCCACCACCCCATTGAAGAGGTAGCGGCTACGTGGGTCGGAAAGAGGGCCGAACCGTAGTGAGTTGAGCAGCGCGATGGGCCGAGCGCCCATGGCCAGGATGTCCCGGACGATGCCTCCTACTCCAGTAGCGGCCCCCTGGTAAGGCTCCACGGCGGAAGGATGGTTATGCGATTCGATCTTGAAGACGGCGGCCAGGCCGTTGCCAATGTCTATGGCGCCGGCGTTCTCCTGTCCTGGTGCCACAAGCAGATGTGGGCTTTCCGAGGGAAACAGGTGGAGTAGGTGTTTGGAGTGCTTGTAGCCGCAGTGCTCGCTCCACAGCGCTCCAAACATGCCAAGCTCCACCGGACTGGGCTCTCTGTCCAGTTGCTGGACGATGGCCTGGTACTCGGCCTGGGAAAGGGCTATCTCATCCAGGACTTCTTTAGTGACTGGCATGGCATTTTCATTGTACGGGATGGGCCGTGGATAGGCTAGAAGGAGGTGGGCTCTGTAGGGAGGAAAAGGCATGTTACATCTTATATGAGTCAAGAATGGCCTTGACTGAACACCATTGGAGCTAATATATTGCCAGTAGCTAGTGTTGAGGATAGCGCCGATGGAAGAGAACTTGTTGCGACAGTTGGATGACCAGATGGTCACGTCCCATAGAGTGGTGTAAGAGTACGTCATCCTGTTGATATCGTCTAGGCCGCTGCCTCTGCGAGTTCGGCTCTGGGTAGAGCTTCGTTGGAGGTGGTTACCTCCTGTGTCATGTATCGACGGCCGACGGCCCACTCGTCGTGCTGCTCAGCTAGGACGGCGCCGACCAGGCGACGGACAGCTGGGCGGTTAGGGAAGATGCCCACCACATCGGTGCGGCGCCGTATCTCCTTGTTGAGACGCTCCAGGGGGTTGTTGGACCAGATCTTCTTCCAGTGGGCGAGTGGGAAGCTGGAGAAGGCCAGGACGTCGGGTCCAGCCTCGTCCAGTCGAGAGGCGACCTGTGGGAACGGGTCCTGGAGCTGAGCAATCACCCGCTCGAGTTGGGCATGCACCTCCTGAGGGGACGGCTGCTGGTAGATGGTGCGTACCATGGTGGCCACCCAGGGCTGAGCGCTCCTGGGGACCCGAGTGAGCAGGTTGGTCATGAAGTGGGTGCGGCACCGCTGCCAACTGGCCCCACCGAAGACAGTTGCGATGGCATCCCTGAGTCCCTGATGAGCGTCCGATACCACCAGTTCCACCCCGCCGAGGCCCCTGGCGACCAGTGAGCGCAGGAAGGCTAACCAGAAGGCGCCGTCTTCACTGGTACCCACGTCCATCCCAACGATCTCACGCTTGCCCTCGCTATTGACCGCCGTCGCCACCACCACGCTGACGTTGACTATCCTACCGGCCTCTCTGACCTTCTGGGTTAGTGCGTCCAGCCACAGGTAGGGATATGATCCGCCGTCCAGCGGCCGACCCAGGAAGCTCTCCACCACCCCGTCCAGCTCCTGGCAGATACGCGACACTTGGCTCTTTGAGATACCCTCGCACCAAAGAGCCTTGACCAGATCATCCACTCGCCTCGTCGATACACCCTCCACATACGCCTGCTGGATCACCGCCAGCAGAGCTCGCTCGCTGCGACGCCGTGGCTCCAGCAGGCTCGGAAAGTAGCTCCCCTCCCTCAGCTTGGGTATCTGCAACTCCATGGTCCCTACGCGAGTGTCCCATGCTCGAGACCGGTACCCGTTGCGCTGGGTCACCCGCTCAGGGTTGCGTTCTCCATACCCAGCGCCGGTCCTCGATGACACATCAGCCTCCATGATCTCCTCGACCAGCACTCTCAGTGCCTCTCGTAGAAAGTCCACGTCACCGTCGACTCCCCTCTTGCGCATTAGCTCAAGCAGGTCCATCCTTTCCTTGACCACCGTTGTCCTCCTTTCTCAGGCTCGTCTTTGCCCGCTAAGCCCGAATCCACCGATGCGGAGCGGCCTTGGGGTTGGAACAAGGGGTGAGGGCCGTGGGACGCGACGGTCCGCGCTCGATTCCGATAAATGGGGCCGGTGGCGGCCTTTGGTTGGAGTTGGTGGCGCCGATGGCGGTCCTGGGCAGCGGCGCTGGGGCGGGGTCGGCGGGACAGCATGCAAGGGAAGACAATCGCGGACCGGGCCGGTGCGACTCTGTGGGGTGGTTGAGTAGTCTGGTGGACGTGTCAGGCGCCGTCGGTGCCGTCAGGCAGGCAATGGCAGGGCTCGCAATCGAGCCAGGGCGCGAGTGAACTGGGTTTCCCAAGGCCAGCCCTGTGGCAGATGCAAAGTGAGGCGGCGGGCCGAGCGGGTGAGCCGTCCGGCCAGGGAGAAGAAGCGCCGCCGGAGGGTCCTGGTGGTCACCACCCCCTCGCCCAGACCGATGCGCGCAGTCCAGCGGGCCAGGTTATGGGCCAGCACCTGAACGGCCAGCCAGGCGCCGTTGGCGGGGAAGCGGCCCGAGGGGAAATGATTGAGGCCGACGCCGTGTTTGAGGTCTCGGATGGCATTCTCGATCTCGGCGTGGCGGCGATGGTCGGCCTCCAGTTCCAAGGTTTCCCCGTCCCGGTAGGTGATGAAGCCGTGATAGCTGTAGCTGGCGAAGAGGGCCAGTTGGGAACCGGGCGTGGGCTTCACTGTTGGGTGTCAGCGGTTTTGGACAGTTCTGGGTCCGAGAGATTGGGGTGAAGAAGCTCCTGGTTTGAGGGTTTCTCTGACCTCCTGATTGTACCGCCTCCGCCGGTCAAAAGTCTCTCGCTGTACCTCCTTCCTCTGGGCTAGAATTGCCTCCAGACGGCCTTCCAGCACGTCAGCCGGAGTTACAACCCTGAGCGCCTGATGATATCTTCGGTAGTTGTAGAACTCGACGAAGTCCCGGATGGCCGCCTCCAGGTCTTCCACCACCTCGTATGGCACCTGGTTAATGTCGTCTTTCAGGGTTCGGTGATATCTCTCCAGCTTCCCGTTGGTCTGAGGGTGATAGGGTGCTGCCAGGACGTGGCGAATGCCCACCACCCGCATGTACTCGCGGAAGGCCCGCGATACATAACCTGAGCCATTATCTGAGAGGAGCTTGGTCCGATCCTCCAGAGGTACATCAGTCATACCAGTAGAGTCAACAGCTTCCTGGACCACCTCTATGAGGGAGTTGGCCGTCATGTCCCGTTGCACCTTCCAGGCCAAGATGAACCGGGAGTAGTCGTCCATCACCGTCACGAGGTAGTAGTAGCCCCATCCCACTACACGGAAGTAGGAGGCATCGGTGGCCCACAGCTGGTGGGGCCCTGTGGTCTTGTGCTGGTACTCTTTGCTCGCTGCCAACTGGTATTCGATCCGTTTCACCAGACCCTCCCGTCTCAGAATACGATAGACTGTGGAGGCGGAGACCGATAGGCCTCTGTGGTCGGTGAGCGAAGCCGCCAACTGCCGGCTTCGCCAGGTCGGCATCCCACGGGCTGCCGCCAGCACTACTGCCTCCTCTTCTGGACGCAGGCGATTCCAGGGCCTCTCAGTTCCTTCCGTACCCTCCCAACTACCCTGCCGGTGCCTCCACCTCCACCAATAATACGTGCTCCTGGAAATGCCAAGCTCCCTGAGTCGCCTGTTCTTCCCTCTACCATGTCGCTCCACCTCAGCCACGACCTTCGATTGTTCCACTACGCTCATGCGACGGTGCCGTTGTCGTGTAGGGGCGGCAGAGCTGTTTTTTTGAAGCGGTGCAACTCCAGGGACAACTCACCCACCAGCTGCTTCAGTTCACTGTTCTCCCGCTTGAGCTGCTCTATCTCTTGCCGGGTCGCATCACGCACACTGTCCCGAGTCAACCTCTCCTTCCCAGCTTCCATGAACCCCTTCGTCCAGGCGTAGTAGGAGTGGGGTTTGATTCCTTCCCGTCGGCACAGGTCATTAACGGTAGTCTCCCGTCTGAACCCCTCCAAGACGATGCGGATCTTCTCTTCAGGGGTATACTTACGGCGGGTCGCTGCACGGACCTGACGCACGAAGCTTCGTGTCTCCTGGCTTCGCTCCTCAGCTTGGCTGGCCTGATCCTCTACCTGGGTCATCAATGACTCCTTTCACTTAGGGTTAATCTACCCCTCTGAAGGAGCCTCTACCACCCCCAACCTCTTCGGTTTTCTAGGCCTCAATAGTGTCCAATTGCGCTGACACCCTACAGGGCTTCACCCGCCGCACGATGAGCCGCACTGGGGCGGCTTCGGGCTCACCCTGGAAGGGAGTGTAGGTGGTCTCGGCCACGTCGGCGCCGCCGTCCATCCAGTAGGGGACGGGCGTCCAGTCCTCCTCGGGAATCGCCTCAATCAACTCCCTGAGGCGGGCGTGTTGGCGGATGGTGATGGAGAAGCGGACATCCATCTCGCGGCAGACGACGACCAGGGCGTGGGCATAGAAGCCGCTGTCGGCCCGCACCGTGAGTTGTCCTGTAGCCCCAGCATGGCGCACCCGGCCCACGGTCTCCCGCAGGAAGTGGGCGGCGCCACGAACGGTGTTGGCCCGGCCCTCGCGAAGCCGAGACATCAGCACGTCGCCGGTGCCGGCGGCGATGGCCAGCAGCGGGTGATAGCCCCGCTGGCCAGTGTAACCATGGTGACGCGCCCCCTCCTTGGCCAGTCCGTAGGTCTCGCACATGGTGGAGTCTAGGTCGATGGTCAACGGCCCTTCACCGGGTCCCGCACCAGCGGCCCAGGCCCGGGACAGCAGCTCCCGGCTCACCCGATCCAACTGGCGGACGTGGCCCCACCGGAAGCTGCGCAGGAAAGTTCCCAGGGTGGATGGCGCCTTGACTACGCAGCCGATGGCGCCAGCTGTCCCGCCGGTACGCAACACGTCGGCGTCGTCAATGAAGTCGCCCCCAGCCAGCGCCGAGGCCACCAGGCTCAGCAGCTTGTCGCCCGGGTTCGCCCGCCCCGGCGCGTCTCCCAGGTCGACGTGGCTGTCGACGACTTCACGCAGGCCCAGGTGCTGGGCTAGGGTCACCGGGAGCAGCAGCCCAGCATTGGCCACGAGGCGGTGGTCGTCAAACGCGATTTGGATGCGATCGGGATGGTTGCGTGGTAGCATCTATTGGGTGCTCCTTGTTCTGGGGTCGGCTTTGCTGTTTCAAAACCATTATCCCAGATTCACAGGAGCACCCTCTTGCCGCTTCAGGACACTGACCCGACGCCCTCCTTCGGTGGATTCGGGCTAAGGATGACGTGGTGGTCTCTCTTCATCCAGACCCTCTACTCTTGTTACACCACTTCCTGGGACTCTACTGCGCTGGCTGCCCGACGGTGCAGTCACTATTCGCAGGGCAACGCCTGAGAAGTCCATTAGGATTACCTGGGGCGATGGCAAGAGTGGCGTGGATGTGCTTTTCTACGCCAAGGGTGACTCCAGGGGGCAGGTAGTCGTACAACACAGCAAACTGGCAGGTGCGGACCAGGCCGAAGAGATGAAGGCTTATTGGAGAGAGGCGCTGAAACGCCTGCAAGAGTTGGTAACCCCTGACAGGTAGATTTGGGGTAAGAGGCAGGAAGCCGTTGCCTCGCTACACTGGCTCCAGGTCTGGATTCAAGGCCACTGATTCCACAGATTGCGCGTGTTGTTTTCAATACACAGCAACAGGTACAATGGCACTCTTGCTCGGACCCAGGCCAGATTAGGAAGCTGATTTGCGGGAGTTCGCTTTGTATGGGACGTGACCCAGAGGCTCAGACAGGAAGACGGCAGAAGGCGCCTATACCTCTGCCCAACGGCATGTTCTACGGTTGGATCATCGTATGGGTTTCGTGGCTGGCCAACATGGTGACCTCAACCATGAACCCGGTGGTATTCTCCATCTTCATAGACCCTATGCGACAGGACATGGTCGTGGGCCTCAGCACCATGGCATGGGCTGTCACCATTCGGCAGGTTAGCGGCGGAGTCGCGGCGCCGTTCGTGGGGCGATTGGTGGATGCTTATGGGGCACGGTGGGTTGGGGTCTTTGGAGGGGTGCTGGCCGGAGCGTCTCTGACAAGCCTGTATTTCGTGCACAACATTTGGCTCATGTATCTTCTATTTGGCCTGTCCGGGTTGGGTGGATTTGGCACCTTCGGCGGCAACCTACTTACCACGGTTCCAGCGGCCAACTGGTTTATCGCCAAACGTGGCCGGGCCACCTCCATAACAGGTACAGGCGTGGGTGTGGGAACGGCGCTGGGAGTGCCTATTGCCCAGCTCCTTGTTCATACGGTGGGGTGGAGGTGGGCCTGGATGGTATTTGGTGCTGCCATATGTGTGGTCATTCTTCCTGCCTATGGGTTCCTCATGCGTCGCCGCCCGGAAGACCTTGGTCTATATCCCGATGGATTGCCTGGCCCGCACAGTTCCTCGGGTGATGGGGAGGCTGATGAGGTGGCCCGGCCGGCGGTATCAGAGGTTAACTGGAGCTTGAGTCAGGCCTTGCATACACCGGTGTTCTGGTTCATATTGATGGCCTTCACCGCTTACATGTTCTCTAGCTCCGCCGTGCTCTTCCTGCGGGTCCCATTCTGGAACGAACTGGGGGCCTCCCCCGCGACCGTGGCCTTTGGCATGGCTGCGGACCCGTTCACTGTGATATTTGCCATGCTGCTCTTTGGTCTGTTGGCGGAGCGATTCGCCATCAGGTATATGGCCGTTATTGGAGGCATCTGGCGTGGCATCTCCATGATTCCTCTCATCATGGGTGGGAGCAGCGCCTTGTATGTGTTCTCCCACAACATCACCTGGGGCATAGGATCAGGTGGCAATGCTGCTGCCCAGAATCTAGTAATCCCCAGCTATTTTGGCAGATTGTCCCAGGGAGCCATCAGAGGCTTTTCGGCGCCTCTGATGATAGCGGCGGGAGCCCTGGGGGCACCGGTGGTGGGCTACATGATGGACGCCGACATGAGTGTAAACCTGATATGGGCGATCAGCGGGGGCATGATGCTGTTCTCCGGATTGGCCTTCCTCTTCTTGAAGCCGCCCGGGCTGCCGCGGAGTCAAGCCTCTCCGGTGGTGGAGGAGGCGTCCCCACGAGCCAACAGGTAAGGGGGTCTGTTTGCATCAGATGGGTGCCATTGACAAGCAGTTCGACCCATGCTACCGTTCTATGGTGATGTCAAGGAACCTCTGGACATATTCTCTGGTCTGTACATGTAGGCCATAGGGCAAGCGCGAAAGAACAAAAAGCGCTGTGCCCCTCAAGGTGTTGCAACCTAAATAGGGTGCAGCGCTTTTTTTGTATGTAACGAAGGACGGTGGAATTCATGACAGTAACAACGGTAGACCCCACTATTGAGGAGAAGGCCAAGCTGGACTACTCCAAAGGTGTTATTCCATACCTGCCTGAGGAGATAGACAATTTCGAGAAAGAGGTGGTGCGTTTCCTTGCGGGTGGGTACGAGGACCCAGACGACTTTACGAAATTCCGCCTGCTCCAGGGCATTTACGGCCAGCGCCAGCCCGACGTCCAGATGCAGCGCATCAAGCTTCCGTTCGGCGGACTCACCGCCGACGAGATGGATGTAATAGGCGAGATTGTGGAGCGGTACGTCCCCCTCAAGAAGGGCCACGTCACAACCAGGGAGAACATTCAGATCCACCATCTCAAGCTAGCGGATACTCCAAACATGATGCGCATGTTGGGCGATGTGGGGCTGACCAGCCGTGAGGCGTGTGGCAACACGGTGCGAAACGTGGTGGGCTGCCCACTGTCGGGCGTTACCCCGGACGAGCCCTTCTATGTAAGCCCCTACCTGGCCGCCTTTGCAAGGTGGTTCGTGCGGCACCCGTATAGCCAGAGGATGCCGCGGAAGTTCAAGGTGGCTTTTTCCAGTTGCGCCGATGACTGCGTGGTGACCGCCATCCATGACCTGGGCTTCATACCCAAGATTCGCGTGGACGAAAACGGAGTGCAGCGCCGGGGCTTCCAAATGCTGGCGGGTGGCGGGACTGCCATTATGGCCCGATTAGCCTATACCCTCTACGAATTCGTGCCCGTGGAGGAGTACCTGAGAATAAGCGAAGCCGTTATCCGTATCTTCAACCGCACCGATGAGTTGCGAAAGAACAAGGCCAAGGCACGCATCAAGTTCTACATTGACCGCATTGGCATTGACGCCTTCCGAGAGCAGGTAGAAGAGGAACTGAAGCAGAAATGGGCCGCCAAGTCCTTTGATCCCACGCCCCTGATGGAGGTTCCGGACGAGCACCTGGACGCGCCTATTGCTCCGGTGAAGTCCGGCAACGGACACCACGGGAGTGACTACCAGCACTGGCTGGACTCCAACGTGCGCCCTCAGAAACAGACCGGATACAACATCGTATGGGTGAAGCTGCATCTGGGGGACATCCAGGCGAACCAATTCCCTGTGCTGGCCCGCATAGCCAGGGAGTATGCGGGAAGCCGCATCCGCACCACAACGGAGCAGAACCTGGTGTACCGGTGGGTTCCCGATGGCTACCTGCACAAGGTCTGGGAGGAGCTCAAGGAGACTGGACTGGGGGAGGCTGGCGCTCAGGAGATTACCGATGTGGTGACCTGCCCGGGAACGGATAGCTGCAAGCTGGGCATAACCTCTTCCATGGGCCTAGGCGAGGCTGTGAGCGAGACGCTGGATGAGATGAAAATAGAGGACCCGCTTGTAAAATCTCTGCACGTCAAAATCAGCGGCTGTCCCAACGGCTGTGCTAGGCACCACCTTGCCAACATTGGATTTCACGGAGCCGCCACCAAGGGCGATGGCAACCAGGTGCCAGCCTACGAGATATTCCTGGCCGGCAGCTACGGCAACAGTGATGCGACTCGCTTTGGCCACCGCGTCAAGACCAAGGTGCCCGCAAAGCGCGTACCTATGGTGGCACGCCACTTCCTGGAGTTCTACCAGGGCCAGCGGCAAGACAGTGAGACGTTCAACCAGTTCGTGGACCGTCTGGGCACCGAACCTTTTGAGACCATAGCTGCCGAATACAAGGAGCCGGGGCCCTTGAACCGTGAGAACATAAGCACATACCTGGACTGGAACAAGACGGTCCTTTACAAGCTGGAGCGGGGTGAAGGAGAGTGCGCTGTCTAGGGGAGTTTCCGCTCCGTGCGGCAGAATCGTTGGCCAATATGTCTATTAGCAGAAAACATGCGCAAGACTACGCGGAGCAGGTCCTTTCCCGGCCACGCAGCGACTTCCAAGTGACACTGAAACGTGGCGTGGGCGGAGCAACTCTTCTCTACCATGGAAGGGCTGTCACGAAATGCCACGCTTCACGGGTGGGGACAGTCCAGGCTATCTATATGGCTCGCGCCCTGGGGGTGGAGCTGCCGCCGCTTGGCGGCAGTGTGCGGGCGGAAGTGCCAGGGGGTGTTCTATACCGGGCAGTGGCAGTATCCACCCTGGACCTACGGCGGCCTGAGGCACGGCAGGTCCTTGCGCAACTGCTGGCCACGGCCCAGATGCAGCGGACTGTAATGGGAAGCCAGGTGGAGTAGGACGATGCGCAACATGGCCTCAGCGAATATTCTGGCTGATTACAGCGCGATGTGTTGCTGTTGTTGTAGGTGTACTCTATAGGAGAGTGTAGACCATACCTAATGCCAAGGTTGCGCCCCTCTCCAGACCCGAATCCGAGAGGGGCGCATTTTTGTGCCAGCCGGGGGCATCAAAAGGAACGTGAGGGCAGTCCACGGCAAGAAAGCCTGTTAGATAGCCAAGAACGGAGCAAGCATACATGACGGTGCTGATATTGATGACAGTAGTCGTTGCCGGAGCCGCTGGGCAACTGGTGGACGCCATGGCAGGGATGGGCTTTGGCGTTCTGGCCAGCAGCTTCATGGTGGCCGGTGGCGTCTCTCCCGTGCTGGTGGTGAGTGTGGTAAATACAGCCAAGGTTGGGAGCGGGTTGGCTGCGGGCCTGTCTCACTGGCGCTTCGGCAACGTCCAGCGGTCATGGGTAGCTCCGTTGGCTATTGCAGGGGTTGTAGGAGGTGTTGCGGCGGCACTTGTGCTCACGAGATTGCCCGCCGAGGCTACGCGTTTGGGGGTACCAGTCATCCTTCTGGCTATGGGCGCGCTTCTTGTACGCCGCTACGTGTTCGGCATTGGCCTTCTACCGCGAGTGGCTGGTGGTAGCGTTGACCAGATTACGGCTCCGCCTAAAGGTCGCCGGCAAGGGCGGGTTGGCGCTGCGGTGCGAGCACACCCTGCTCTTAGGCTAGCAGGGATAGGTGTTGTGGCCGGTGCTCTCAATGGTGTGAGCGGCGCTTTCGGCCCTTTTGCCACGACGGCAGTTATACTGACCACTTCTCAACACCCGCGATACGCCATAGGAACGGTAAGCGTGGTTGAGTTCTTTGTGGCGGCGGCCATCTCCGTTACTCTATTCGTGCAGTTGGGATTGTCCGGCTTCCCGTGGCAGCTTACGCTAGCCCTGGTCGCTGGGAGCCTGGTCACAGCTCCATTGGGGGCCTTTGTCAGCCGCCATGTATCAGCCAGGTTTCTTGGCTTGTTTGTGGGGATAACACTTATCAGCATCAATGCCTGGAGCATCTACAGGGCAGTGGCATAAGTTTCACTCTAGAATGTGGAGGTAAGGCCTGAGAAGAGCAACGTTTGTTTGGAAAGCTCTGCGGGAGCAGAACTGTGGCAGAATACGCTAGAAACGAAAAGAAGGAGACGATAAGTTGAGCAATGCAAAGGCACCTATTACTACGGAGGAGATTGAGGCTATCAACCAGGAGATGGAGGGTAAAACCGCCCAGGATGTCCTGGAGTGGGGCCTAGAGCGTTTCCAGCCCAAAATCTCTCTCTCGTCCAGCTTTGGGGCCGAAGATGTGGCACTCATTGACATGTTGTGGCGAATAGATCGCAAGGCACGGGTGTTTACCCTGGATACTCTGCGCCTACCTACGGAGACCTACACCGTGATGGACCAGATTCGCCTGCGGTATGGGATAGACCTGGAGGTGTACTACCCGGACATGGATGCTGTGCGTCCCATGACGGAAGAGCACGGGTTCAACCTGTTCTACAAGGGGATGGAGATGCGCCACCTCTGCTGTGGCATTCGGAAGGTAGAGCCAGTGGAGCGGGCATTGAAGGACCTGGACGCTTGGACCACTGGGCTGCGGCGGGACCAGGCGCCGACCCGGGCTAACATAGGGAAGGTGGAACCGGACGACGCCCATCCTGGTAAAGTAAAACTCAATCCCCTGGCGGCGTGGACATCGGACCAGGTGTGGGAGTACATCCGGCAGAACCAGGTCCCCTATAACGAACTCCACGATAAGAACTATCCCAGCATAGGTTGCGCCCCTTGCACCCGCGCCGTGCTCCAGGGCGAAGACCCGCGGGCTGGCCGGTGGTGGTGGGAGCTTGACCCCAACTCTAAAGAGTGTGGTCTGCATGTAGTCCAGGCCGCTTAAGGGCAAGGACTGGTGCATAGAATGTCCTGCTAACGTCCTGCTGGGGTTGGTCAGAGCGATAAACCAGGAGGCATTTCCGAGCAGTCTGCGGCGGCTGTTCGGGGAACCAATGCTGTCCTTTGACAGGCTCACCAGGTCTGTCAGCAACGGTATAAGGTATGGAATGAGGGAGCAGACCCCCGACATCAGTCGGGGGTCTGCTAATTCCTGAACCCATCTTTAGCCAGGCGTGCAGGGTAAGAAACCGTTGAAAAGGGCTTCTCTCCCGGCGGCCAAACAATGGGTTGGCTTGACAAAGCAGTTGCGCAATGGAAGTATATAAGGAGAATATCGGTATACCAGTATGCTGTTTGATATATAAACATGACTCCGTTTCGGGGTAGGGAGCGCGGCTTACGTTATCTGGCGGTTGCCAACTCCCTGAGGGAGCAGATCCTGGAGGGGAGATACCAACCAGGGGAGCGCATGCCCGGGCAGCACGATATGGCCAAAGCCAATGGCGTCTCTTTTGCCACACTGAAGAGCGCCCTGGACGTGTTGGAGGAGGAGGGATACGTGCGCCGCAAGGCGGGCGAAGGCACCTACGTGACCCTGCCTGAAGAGCGGGCTCCGCTTGCCCTGGTGGTGGACGATGACCGTGGTTTTCGCGAGTTTTTCAAGGAGGCACTGAGCGCTAGCGGGTGGAGAAGCTTTGATGCTGAATCAGGAGCCGGGGCGCTGGGACTGCTGGCCGACCAGCCATTTGCTCTGGTTTTCCTTGACATGATCATGCCTGGGATGAACGGGGCGGAGACCTTCAGGGAGATACACAAGGTGGCTCCCAACGTGGAGGTGGTGATTATTACAGGCTTCCCAGATTCTGCCATTATGTCCGATGCGCTACAGGTGGGGCCTTTTGCGGTTATGAAGAAGCCCTTTACTCTGGCCCAGCTAGACCGTGTGCTGTCGCGCGTGCAAGCTGTTTCCAGAGCCAGCAGATATGGCGTAAGGAGAAGACTGGCGCAGTGATGCAGGGTGTCCGGTCTGCAGAATGCGAAGAAGAGAACAAGCGAGGAAAGACAATGGTTGCTACGGTTGCCACGCTGCCTGAAGGCAGATTCTTTGACGTTCACAACTCTAAAGAGCTATGGCGGAGGTACTGTAGTTTCCTGGACCTCTCTCTGGGGGAGTTCATGGAGATTCAGAACTATCTGCTGCTGGAGCAGGTCAAGCAGGTGGCCGACAGCCCATTGGGTAATAGGATCATGGGGGGCAGAAGGCCAGCCTCCTTGGAGGAGTTCCGACGTGTGGTGCCCATAACTAGCTACGCGGACTATTCCGATTGTCTGGGGGCGCGGCAGGAGGAGGCGCTATCAGATGATTTCGTTTTCTGGTGCCATTCCGCGGGCAGGGGAGGTAACTTCAAGTGGATTCCCTATACCAGGGCGGCCTTTGACCGCATTGCGCGGTACGTAGTGGCTGTGGCTATTCTTGCCGCGGCGGAGAAGAAGGGTGCGGTACATCTTGCTCCCGGAACCAGGGTGCTGGTGAATCTGGCGCCGCAGCCATACGCCTCAGGCTCTCTGCTATACTATTTCGCCCAGTATTTCCCTTACCAAAGCATTCCGCCGCTATCTCAGGCAGAGGGGTTGGACTTCAAGGAAAGAACTGAAATAGCCTTCCGCCAGGCTATGGATCATGGGATAGATTACATCTTCTCTGCCTCCTCTGTCTTGACCAAGATTGGTGACAGCTTTGCCAAAAACGAGCGGAGTCTTAGTTTGTCCTCAACACTGCTCCATCCCCGGGCGCTCCCTCGCTTGGCTTCGGCATGGGTGCGGAGCCGGCTGGCACACCGAGGTGTCCTGCCTCGCGACCTCTGGTCGCCCAAAGGCCTCATCACCTTTGGAGTGGACACGGCCATGCATGAAGAGGAGATAGCCCGGGTTTGGGGGAAGGTTCCCTATCAGGCGTATGGCAACACAGAAATAATGATCGGTGCCTTGCAGGCATGGAACAAGAAGGCCATGAGCTTGTTGCCGGACGTTGCTTTCTGGGAGTTCATCCCTCAGAGCGAATGGCCCCGGAGCCGGGAGGACCCCAGCTATCAGCCACGCACCGTCCTTATCAACGAGTTGGAGGTGGGGAAGCAGTATGAGTTGGTGTTCACCCATTTCTATGGAATGCCTCTCCTGAGGTATCGAATCGGCGATGTGTTCAAGGTAGTGGCGCTGGAGGACCAGGAGACTGGTGTAAAGCTGCCCCAGTTGGTTTTCCAGGCCAGGGCAAGCGATATTATTGACTTAGCGGGACTGACCCAGATTGACGAGAAGACGCTTGCCACGGCCATTGCCAACGCGGGCATTAGCTGCGAAGAGTGGTTCGCTCGCAAGGAGTATAATCATAGCCGAGTGAACTTGAGGTGCCGAGTGAACTTGAGGTTGTTCCTGGAACTGAAAGAGGAACAATCCGTGGAGGATCTGGAGGCTATGTTGGAGTCCCAGCTTAGGATGGTGGATACTGACTGCTGGATATCAGCCTAGTGATCCGCAAGAGTTTGGTGTATGTTCTGTCCAGTGCGCTGATTGCCGTGCCCTACGTGGCGCTCATCTTGGGGGCCACGTGGCTCTTCCCCGACAGTAAGGCCCGCCCATTCCTGTATGTCTTACTGCTTACGGTGCTGGCCCTCGCCCTACAGCCGCTATGGACTCAGGTGCAGGACCGGGTCGACAAGATCTTCTTCCGGCAGCGGCGGGACAGCTTCCGGGCACTGGAGGAGTTTACACGTCGCACCCATAGCATCGCTGATATGGAGAGACCTGCCCACGAGTTGGTGGATGTGATACGTGTGGCCATGCAGACCAGCGGCGTGGCATTGCTTCAGCCATCGGAGACGGGGGATTTTGTCACCGTGGCGACCTCGGGCCGAGATGACATTGGCGGCTTGCAGATAAGCAGGAATAGCCCGCTGGTGTTGTTCCTTGATAGAGAACAAGAGCCCCTGGAGCAACGTCGTCTGGATTTCGACCCGCGCTTGCAGGCCCTGGCGAACCAGGACAGACAACTGTTGCAGGCCGCAGGTGCCGCGGTCCTTGTCCCGCTGAGAATGCGCGAACACCTCAGCGGCATACTGGCCCTGGGTGCCAAGCTATCGGAGGAGCCATATTCCAGAGAGGAGCTGACGCTTCTTTCCCTGGTCGCCACACAGACGACTGTTCTGCTGGACGACGCTCGGCTCTATCAGCGTACAACTGGTCAACTGTTGCAGAACCGCCGCCGCGTTGAGGCCTTTGGTACCGCCGTTGGCCAGCTAGGACTGGAACAGGACCCAGGGCACGCTCTCCAGAAACTGGTGGACACCGCCAGAGAGCTGGTAGGCGCACGCCATGGAGCTCTGGATGTGTGGGACGAGGAGGGTCAGATGCTGCCGCGGGTAGTATCGGGATCAACTATCCAGAACTATGGGACCTCTCTGGCGTCGCTCCGGGGGCAGGAACAGGAAGAGGATGGAGCGCGGGCCGACAATGGAGATAGTTCTTTCATGCCACGGGAGTCCTATGGCCCCTTTTCTCCGCTGGCTCTTGGTGTCCGCCCAAGCGGAAACGGCGTTCTCAGTATACCCGTCTTGGTGAAGGGGAAATCTCGAGGTGTCCTGTATCTTGTGGAAAAGGCGTCAGACCACGAATTCTCACAGGACGATGAGCGTCTGGCGGGACTGTTTGCCGGGGTGGCGGGTGTGCTGTTGGACAACACCGACCTGTTTGGCTCCGTAACCCAGGAAAAAAGCACCCTTGCCGCTATTCTGGCGAGCATGGCTGAGGGACTGGCTGTATTGGGCCCAGACGGGCATCTGGAGTTGTGGAACGATGCCATGGAGCTGTTCACCGGCATGCCTGCTCAGGAAGCGGTGGGGCGGTCCTGGGACGAGATAATGGGCCGTATGGCGACGGATGTGGAGAATCCCCAAGTCCTGGGCCCGTTGCGGGAGGCACTTCAGCAGGGTAGCAAAGAGCCAACGGTGTTCGAGATGACCTTGGAGCGACCAGTCCACCGGCAGCTCCTCGTAAAAGTGTTCCACATTCCCGAAGAGACGGGAGCACCTTTGCTGGGACTTCTGGTGAGGGATATGACACAAGAGAAGGAGATGGAAGAGAGGCGCAACTCCTTTATCTCCATCGCTTCTCATGAACTCCGCACCCCAATGACCACCATAGTGGGTTTCAGCGAGATTCTTCTGACGCACGAGGTCCCCAAGGAAGTCCGGGAGAACTGGCTTCGGTCCCTTCACCAGGAGGGACTGCGTCTTGCTGGCATTGTTGATGACATGTTGGACATCTCACGTATTCAGTCGGGCAAAATGAGTGTCAACCTGGTTCGATGCACTCTTGGTGTGGCGGCAGAGGAGGCTGTAACCCTCGCCAGTTCCATGACCACTCGTCACGAGGTAGAGGTGGAGATTCCCTCGGACTTGCCCGAAGTCTGGGCGGACAAGGCGAAGCTGGTGCAGGTTCTCACCAATTTACTCACCAATGCCGCTAAATACAGCCCTGCTGGCGGACCTATCACACTCTCCGCAAGACACGAGACGGATGGAAAGCGGGTGGTAGTGAGTTTAGCGGACCATGGAATTGGCATTGCGCCAGAGAACCAGGCACAGCTATTTCAGAGCTTCCAAAGAGTCAACCGCCGGGAGACTTTGGGTGTCCGCGGCACTGGGCTGGGGCTGTACATTGTCAAAAGCTTTGTGGAGATGATGGGGGGAGAGGTATGGGTAGAGAGTGAACTGAACCAAGGCTCTACCTTCTACTTCTCACTACGGGCCCGGCCACGGAACTCAGCGGTGCGAGTGCAGAATAGGAGAGCTAAGAGTGCGAAAGAGAGTGCTAATAGTTGACGACGAAGAGAATGTGCTGATGCTCATCTCTGCAACGCTGGGCTACAACGATAGGTACGAGCTCACCCTGGCGCACGATGGGGAGGAGGCGCTGGACATCGCCTTGAGGGAGAGGCCCGACCTGGTGATTCTGGATATGCTAATGCCAAAGCTTGATGGGTTAGCGGTATGCTACGCCTTGAAGGCAGACCCCTCTACCGCCCGCGGCAAGGTTATTTTTCTCACTGCGCTGACTCAGGAAACCGAGCGACAGAAGGCAATGCAAGCCGGCGCCGATCACTTTCTTACAAAGCCGTTCAGCCCAATGGCTTTGCTCTTGGAGGTTGAGCGGTTGCTGAACGGAGATTAGGGGATATAGGCTTTCGACTTCGTTGATATCACCCGCTCATATGGTTCGACAGGCTCACCCTGAGCTTGTAGAAGGGGATGAGCAGGACACACCCTGTCTTGTCAACGGGGCCAGTCTATTCCAGCATCCCGTATTCTTCATAGATGGGTCTCCGCCACAACGTGGCGAATCCGCTATGCATAAGGCCCCAGGTGCACGCCGCCCACGATGTGCATGTGCCCGTGCTCCTGGCTTTGCAGGGCGTCTATCCCAAAGTTGGCCAGCAGTCTGAACCCGCTGGGACACTGTTGCGCGCCTATCTGCGCCGCCGCCTTGGACACCCTGGCAATCATGGGGTCAGTCCACAGTTGCGTCTGAGTCATGTGTTGTTTGGGCACCGCCAGCAACATCACAGGAACCCAGTTGAGCAGGTTGCGAAAGACAATCACATCGGCATCCTCGTAGAGTATTTCGGCGGGCTCCTGCCGAGCAACGATTTCGCAGAACACGCAGAACAGCGCGCGGGGAAATAGCTGCTTCATGGCCTGGTGCGTGCGGTTCCGGAAGACGCCCCAGTTGCTCTGGTGCGTGCTGTCCTGTCCCGATAGTCCGGCGCGCCGATCTGGATGCGTCTAACGAGACTTACATCCTTCAGTCTCGACTGCACCGCCTCTGGCAGTTGATCTACAAAGCCGCGCACCGTGATCACCGTGGGCAGCAGCGTCTCCTGCCTGTACACAATTATCTGGTACAGCTTCTCCTCGGCCCAGGGCGTGGTAGCATGGGCCCCCAGGTCGTCCAGGACCAATAGTGGAGCTGTGCGCACCTCTTCAAAGTATTGATCGTATGTAACGGAGCTCTGGGGGCTGAATGTAAGTCTAAGGCGGTCCAGCAGCTCTGGGACGAAGGCAAAGAGTGCGGCTTGACCCCGTCGCTCCCGCTCGTTCACTATAGCCACGGCCAGGTGCGTCTTGCCGCAGCCCGTCTTGCCGGTGAAGACCAGCCATCCGCTGGGGTCTTCCGCGAATCTCCGTGCGAAGCTTAGAGCGCTTTCCAGGCTCTTCTGTTGCTCAGGGTCTGCTCTGTTACCCCGGGCATCAAAGTGGTGGAAGGTCATGCGCGGCCTCATCTTGTCTAGCATCTCGTTCGGGGCTTGGAATGAAACAGCGCTATCCCCCAAAGTGATGGTTGTGACCTGGCGTCTGTCCTCCAGTCGGGCTCTCAGCGGCTCGTCCAAGTGACTCATGGGGACGCTCAGGGCCACGACGGTGGGAAGCTGCCGGTTGAAGCGGTGGTTCAATATCTGGTTCAGCTTTTCCTGTGCCCAGGGCGTAGTAGCATGGGCTCCCAGGTCATCCAGCGCCAGCACCGGGGCGTTGCGAACGTGGTCAAAGAGATGGTCGTAGGCCACCTCGCTACTGGGGGCGTAGGTGGAGCGCAGGTGGTCCAGGAGGTCTGGCACGGACATGTAAAAGGCCGGGACGCCTATCTCCAGGCAATGGTTGACTATGGCTGCCAGCAGGTGGGTTTTCCCTGAGCCTACGGCGCCTGTCAACACCAGCCAGCCCAAGGGTTGGTCCGCATACTCCAGGGCGGCCTGGTACGTCTCTTGGAACCGGCGTTGGAACTGGGGTTCCGGTGAGCGCCCATTGGGATCCAGGGTCAGGAAGGTGAAGCGGGTCAAGGCTCCCAGGTTGCTGTAGCGTTGTAGCCTGGATACTCGCTGCTCCTCGGTGGCCTGGGCCTGGCACGAGCAAGGCACCGCCTTTCCAAAGCTGGGGTGGCCCACTGGCACGTTGGCCCTCACCCAACCACGGCCTCCGCACAGAGGACACTCCTCGGCTTTTGGTTCCTCTTCCGCGGGTGATATATCAGTACCGGCGTAGGTACTCTTTAGGGTCACTCTTCTTAGTATGTCGCCCAGGCTCTCCATGGTCCTTTCCTTCCGTATTCCAACGCTCCAGGATTCGGGCAATGTATCTCCAACTCCGCCGGTTGAGGCTTACGGCTTCCTTAAAGGCTTCCTGAATCCAGGGCCAGGGATATGATTGTTCCGCCTCGATAAGCTCCTCCGCCAGCAACGGTGTAAAGGTGCCAATGTTCTCTTCGTAAAGGGAGAAGATGCTGGGCCTGTCCTGGTCGGGATCGCCTTTTGGGAGTCCCGATGCATCGGGACTTTGAGGTATGGTGTGCTCTGTTTGGAGCCGTATCATGGCATGGCGGCCTGGCTCATCGTTCACCAAAAGCAGGGTGTTGGAAGGGTCTCCTGGGCGTTGTTGGAGTTGCAGCAACGTTCCTCTTTCGACTGCTTTGGTTATGCCCAAGGAAATGGCCTGTTGGGCACCGCCAGGCTCGTTGGTCAGGCCGTTTAGCAGAACGGGGTCGGCAAGGATCTCCGACAATGTGACCCAGAGGCGCTGGCTCCGTCGCTGGTGAACGAGTCCAAGCACGCGCAGAGTGCATTTGAGTTCGGCCATGGATTGAATGTCTTGCAGCAGAGGACCCAGGAGGGACAGAGGCATGGGGGCATACCGCGTCCCACGGGTGAAGCCCTGGGAGTGGGCCATGCTATGTGACCTCCTGGGCAGCCAGGTTCTCGAATCGGGAGTATTGCCCGCGGAAGTAGAGGCTGAGGTTTCCCAGCGGGCCGTTCCTGTGCTTGGCCACGATGATCTCTGCAATGTTTCTTGGGTAGTTCTCAGTGGGATGCTGACGTTCCCAATCCTCTTCGGTAATGTAAACGTCATCCCTGTAGATAAAAGCCACCACGTCGGCGTCCTGCTCTATGCTGCCGCTGTCCCGCAGGTCTGAGAGCATGGGCCTGTGGGTGGGTCGCTGCTCCACGGCGCGGCTGAGCTGCGATATAGCCAGGCAGGGCACGTTCAAGTCCCTGGCAACGCCTTTGAGGGAACGGGAAATATCGCTCATCTCCTGCACGCGGTTGTCCTGGCGACCGGCTCCCTGCATTAGCTGGATATAGTCCACTATGAGCAAGTCCACGGCATGCTCCATATGGAGCCTGCGGGACTTGCTGAGGATTTCAACTATGGTCTGGATGGGCGAGTCGTCAATGTAGATGGGTAGGTCGGAAAGAGCGCCTACGGCGTTTATCACACGCTGCTGCTCACCTTCGGTGATAAGACCCAACCTCAGTCGGTGGCTGTCCACCTGGGCTTCCGCGGACAGCAGACGATAGGCCAACTGTTCCCGGCTCATCTCCAGGCTGAATATCCCAACGACGGCTCCATGTCCGGCGGCGTTGCGGGCGATGTCGAGTGCCATGGTGCTTTTGCCCAAACTAGGCCGGGCCGCCAGGATAACCAGGTCAGACCGCTGGAGGCCTCCCAGGAGCTGGTCAAGGTCGGCGAAACCAGTGGGCACAGGCCCTGCGCCCTGCTCGGTGGATGTCTGGAAGGCAGCGCTCTCTTCCAGGTACAGGTCCAGTACCTCTCGCAGCGGCACGAAGTCGCGGCTCTGGCGGCGGGAACGCACGCGAAAGACCAGGTCTTCCGCCTGGCGGAGGGTTGCATCCAGGTCGGCATCTTGCTCGTACCCCAAGGCTGCTATGTGGGTGGCGGCACCAATGAGGTTCCGCATGGTGGCCGTGCGCGAGACGATCTGGGCATAGTGCTCGGCGTGGACCGATGTGGGCACGCTGGCCACCAGGTGGCTGAGGAAAGATGGACCGCCGGCGGTTTCCAGCTTGTCTTGGCCGGCCAGTTCGTGGGAGATAGTTACCTGGTTGATGGCCTCGCCCCGCTGAAAGAGGGCCAGGCAGGCATCATAGGTCCACCGGTTCCGTTCCCGGTAGAAGTCCTCTGGCCGCAGGAATGGGGCTACGTGGAGGATGGCCTCGCCGTCTATGAGGATGGACCCCAGGATGGCTTCCTCAGCGGCCTCGTCATGGGGTGGGACCCGCTCAACGTACATCTGTGCTGGATTCCTGGTCTTCTCCCGTCGGTTCGCTGACGACGGTCTCCGCTGGGACTTCTCCCGTTGCTTCGCTGACGGCGGTCTCCGCTGGGACTTCTCCCGTTGCTTCGCTGACGGCGGTCTCCGCTGGGACTTCTTCCGTTGCTTCGCTGACGGCGGTCTCCGCGAGGACCTCTTCCGTTGGTTCGCTGACGACGGTCGCAGCGGGGACTTCTTCTGCCGGTTCGCTGACGGCGGTCTCCACGAGGACCTCTTCCGTTGCTGCCCGCTGGGATTGACTCTGGGCAGTGAACTGGACAGTGGCAGAGACGCCCAGTCCCAGTCTAACCTCTGCCTGATAAGAACCTGGCTCATGGACCGGCTCTGTCAGAAGGACGGAGCGCCGGTCTATCTCCCGCCCTGCCAGGCGCGACAGCTCGTCGGCTACCTGGACGGAGGTGATGGCACCGTAGAATCTGCCTGTGGGCCCCATGTTTGCCGTGAGGGTAGGGGACAGCTGGGACAGGAGTTCCGACAGGATATTCACGTCCTGTTCCTCTTTCAGGCGGCGCTCCTCTCCAACCTTGGTTATGGACATGATGCGCTGCATCTGGTCGTGGGTGGCCAGAACGGCCAGCTTCTTGGGAAGCAGGAAGTTGCGGGCGTAGCCGTTCTTCACATCCTTGACCTCGCCAGCGCGGCCGCTACCTGACACGTCGGCTAGAAATATGACACGCATAGTGGTTGTACCTCTCTACTGTATTGGTTGCGGAACGGGCAGGCGTGCCTCTCAGAGGTCGTCATGATTTTCCTAGAATACCAGGGCATTTCCCAAGAGAGGGCGCCTCTTGTTCTCAGTGGATTCTTCTGCTCCTCAGCCGTGTATGGAACGTTTGAGCTATTATATTCTCCAATCGAACTGTTGAGAAGAGGGTACCCGCTGGGCACAAGATAATCTATTGTACAATGGCATCAACGTAACAACTAGAGACCGGAGGACAGGCCCATGCCTTATGGCGTCACCATCAAACACGACCACGGCGGAAAACGTCTAGAGATGCAGTGCGCCCACCATAGCGGGCTGTTGTATGTAGTGCCCGGCCAGGCAAGCTGGGTCTGCGCTGAGGAGCACCTGCACGCCCATGCTCTGGCGGGGTTTTTTAAGGACCTGGTGGGCCTCCAGAGCCCCCAGGTGAAGGATCTGATGCAGCACTGGGGAATATACTACCGGGAGCGGCCCATGGAGCAGGAAGAGGTTGTCCACACTACCAAGCCTTAACTTGACGACTGTGCGATGCTTTGCTAGTTAGCGGGTGCTGTGGCAGGCTCCGTTTCCAGAGGTGGAGCCTCGGACTCGAACAGCTTCTGTAGGTCCGGTCCCTCAATAGTCTCATGGGTGATTAGGTGGCGGGCCAGCTGCACCAGCTTGGCCTTGTGAACTTGCAACAGGTGTCTAGCAGTATCCTGGGCCTCCTGAATGAGCCCATGCACCTCTTGGTCTATCTCCTCCGCAACGCTGTCGCTGTAGTCGCGTTGCTCGGAGATCTCCCGTCCCAGGAAAACGAGTTCTTCGCGCTTTCCAAAGATGCGAGGGCCGAGACCTCCAAGCATTTTCGCCGATTTGACGTATATTGGAGGAATCTCTGCGCTTTCATAGCCATCATCACCTGCATGATTCTTCTGGCGCTGTTCGTCCAAATACTCCACCAAACTGAAGTCATCCTCTTTACGTGAGCGTAGGACACTACCATCCTTCATTTTCACCAGAAGGTCATTGCCATATACTTCTATGGAGGCTACCTTGCCTCTCAGAGCTTCCTCAACAACTACGTTTACAGGAAGTTCCACATATTGTGGGATTTCGCTCATGCCATAGCGTGTAACCATGTTCCGTGCTGTGTGGGTTGCCATCTCCAGGTCGTTGCTGGCGCCTGTGGTTATCTCGTTGAAAACCAGCTCTTCAGACACGCGCCCGCCTAGTGCCATGGCCAGCATGGCCTTGAACTGGTCCTTGGTGAACAGGTGCCGGTCCTCCGGTGGAACGGAGCGGGTGTAACCTCCTGCCATCCCTCGCGCCACAATGGAGACCTTTTGCACGGGGTCCGCTTGAGGGAGCAGGTGGCCCACCACGGCATGGCCAGCTTCATGGTAGGCTGTAATCTCCTTCTCCCTGTGGCTGATTATGCGGCTCCTTCGCTCCGGACCCAGAAGCACCCGGTCTATGGCCTCGCCAAACTCGTCCAATGTGATGGCCGACTTGGTGCGCCGCGCCGTCAGGATGGCGGCCTCATTGACCAGGTTGGCCAAGTCGGCTCCACTGAACCCGGGGGTCTCTTTGGCGACCACCATCAGATCCACATCGGGGGCGAATGGTTTGCCTTTGGCATGGACTCTCAGAATTGCATCCCGGCCAGCGACGTCTGGCAGGTCCAGGACTACCCGGCGGTCGAACCGTCCAGGCCTAAGAAGGGCGGGGTCAAGAATGTCGGGCCGGTTGGTGGCGGCCATTACGATGACATTGGTGCTGGAGTCGAACCCATCCATCTCCACAAGGATCTGGTTCAGCGTCTGCTCCCGTTCGTCGTGGCCGCCTCCAAGTCCAGCGCCCCGGTGTCGGCCCACCGCGTCAACCTCATCTACGAATACTATGCAAGGGGCGTTTCGTTTTGCCTGATCGAACAAGTCCCGTACCCTGGCTGCACCAACGCCCACGAACATCTCCACGAACTCGCTGCCGCTGATGGCGAAGAAAGGCACAGCTGCCTCTCCTGCCACGGCTTTCGCCAGAAGGGTCTTACCTGTGCCTGGCGGCCCCACCAGCAGCACTCCCCTGGGAATGCGTGCTCCCATGGCTACAAACCGCTCGGGATACTTCAGGAACTCCACCACCTCCTCAAGCTCTATCTTTGCCTCTTCTACCCCCGCTACGTCCGAGAATGTAACGCTGGGCTTGTTTCCCACGAACATCCGGGCCCGGCTTCTGCCAAAGCTCAGCGTCTGGTTGTTGCTGCCTTGGGCCTGACGCATCATGAACAGGAGGACGGCGCCAAAGAAGATCAGAGGCAGGAAGTTGAGAAGCAGGCCAAAGATGTTGGAGAGGCCGCTGGACCCTTTGACCTGCACATCCACGCCACCATCGCCGGTAGAGATTCCGGCTTCGCGCAGCAGGTCCACTACGCTAGCTCCAGCCTCTTTGCGGGAGGTGAATACCTGCCCATCCTGGGTGGTGACCGTCAGGGAGTCTCCCTCCACCACAATCTTTTCCACGCGGCCTTCCTGGGCCATATTGACGACGGAGGTGATGGACATCTCTCCGCCGCCGCGTGGGCCAGATACAAAGGTATAGAAGACCATGATGATGGCCAAGGCCACCACCAGGTAGATTGCCGTGTTACGGAACCACTGGGATCGCATATCTTGCTCACCGCCGCTCAAGCAACAAACGACCTGCAACCACTTATGTTCACATTCTAACCTGACTGAGGCGATAAGGGAAGGGCAACTTGGGTCCGTTTGCTTGTGTGTAACTAACGGCGAGCTTTGGGTTGCGCCGTTGGGATAGCTGGGCTATCATGAAAGCTCTTCAGTGGCCAGGAAGGAGGGCTTATGACTTCGAAGCCACACCGACAAGTGATCAAGTACAATTTCTATCGGGTGAAACCCGAGTGGCGCCGTTTGGACGAGAAAGAGCGTGAAGCGGGCAAGGCCGAGTTCTCAGCATTGGTGGAGGAGGTGGCCGCGCACATGCAGGTCCTGAGCTACAGCCTGGTGGGTGTGCGTGCCGACGCCGATCTGCTGCTGTGGTGTATCGGTTCTGGCCTGGAGGAGCATCAGGAGCTGGCGACCATGCTCAATCGTACCAAGCTAGCGCCCTATCTGGAGGCACCGTACTCTTACCTGGCTATGACCCACCGCTCCCAGTACGTGGATGACCATATCCACCAAGGGCAGGAAGGCTCCCGTCTGACTGTGAGGCCCGGTGGCGCTCAATATCTCATCGTGTATCCATTTACTAAAACACGGGCCTGGTACGCGCTGTCCAAGGATGAGAGGCAGCAGATGATGAACACCCACTTTGAAGTGGGGCACAAATACCCCACGGTGCGCATCAACACCAGCTACTCTTTTGGGCTGGACGACCAGGAGTTTGTGCTTTCCTTTGAGACCAACAGCCTGTCGGATTTTCTTGACCTGGTGATGGAGCTTAGGGAGACCCGGACCAGCTCCTATACTCTAAAAGACACGCCCATATTCACGGCTATCGCGAGGCCGCTGCGGGAGTGCCTGGACGCGCTGGGGTAGGGGATGATGGGGGGTGGGGGCTTACGAAGTCTCATCTCTTGTCAATGCACGGAAGAATAATGCGACGGATGTCTTGGCGCGGGTCGAGTAGATGGAACGTGCGCAGCGTCTCGGGCCAGTAGTGTGAGTACATGGACTGGGGCATACGTCTGGTACCTATAGTATTGTTGGGGCACGCAGTGTCGAACTTGCGAACGTCAGCATAGCAGACCGTGGTAGGACCATAACCGCGGATGCTCCACCTGCGGGACGCGTGAATCCATTTGGGGACGGGGAAGCATATTTGCTATGGGGTTCGAGCGACGCATAGTTGGTATAATGCAGATACTATGTGCGGGCGATACTCACTAGCAATTGATTACGATGCCATCAACGACAGGTTTGTGCTTAGAGGCGGCTTGCAACTGCCCATGCACCACAGGCCCAGGTTCAACATAGCACCAACTCAGGAAGTGCTGGCCGTGGTTAACCCAACGGGCGAAGGCAATGAGCCACGCATGATGAAGTGGGGCCTGATACCTTTCTGGGCCAATGACCCGTCCACCGGCAGTCGGATGATCAACGCCCGGGCTGAGACCATCGTAGAGAAGCCGGCCTTCAGGCAGGCATTCCAAAGGCGACGGTGCCTGGTGGTGGCAGATGGCTTCTACGAGTGGAGGAAGGAAGGTAAGTACAAGGTCCCCATGCGTATCATGCTGAAGACCGGCGAACCATTCGGCTTTGCGGGGCTGTGGGAGACTTGGAAGTCGCCGGAAGGCGCCGCCATTGTGGGGTCGGATGGCAATAGTGGACACCAAACCTTTCAAGCTGCGAGTAATCCTGCATAGAATCTTTGTTGAAAGGCCGCAGGTGACAGGAATCCCAGCCTGGCCTGGCGGCGCTGCCTGTTATAGAAGATCTCGATATATTCTGTAATATCTCGAATTGCTTCCTGTCTACTTTGATAATGACGGTGATGGACTAGCTCCTGCTTGAGTGTTCCCCAGAAGCTCTCCATCGGCGCATTATCAAAACAGTTCCCTTTCCCGCTCATGGATGATCTCAGGCCAGAGCGCTCCATAAGATTTCTGTACTCCTGGGAGCAATACTGAGAGCCCCGGTCAGAGTGATGCATCAGTCCCCTCGCGGGGCGTTTGGCTCTCAGCGCCCGGAATAGAGACTGACTAACCAGATTCCTGGTCATCCGCTCTCCCATGGCATAGCCCACGAGCTCTCCGGTGAACAGGTCCTTGTGGCCCGCCAGGTATAGCCAGCCTTCATCAGTCGGTATATAGGTGATGTCACTCACCCACACGGCGTTGGGCTGACTGACCTTGAACTGCTGGCCCAACAAGTTATCCGCAACTGGCAGTCTGTGCGCGGAGTTAGTGGTAGTCTTGAATCTCCTCTTCTGTTTACAGCGTATGCCGAGCTTTTGCCGGATCCGCTTGATCCGGCAAACACCCACCCGAACGCCATGCTCCGCCAGATCGCGCTGTAACCGTTCCGGGCCATAGGTCTGTCTATTCCGCTGGTGGGCCGCCATTATCTCCAGCTCCAGCCGCACTTCCTCCTGTGCCCGCTTGGACAGCGGCCGGTCCACCCACGCATAGTAGCCGCTGGCCGATACATTCATAATCCGTCGCATCATCCGGACTGGATACTTGAGCCGCAACTCATTCATCGCCGCGTACCGGGCAGCGACTCCTTGGCAAAGTACGCGGCCGCTTTTTTTAGTATGTCCCGCTCCATCTTCACTTCCGCCAGTTCCTTCTTAGTCCGGGCCAAATCCATCTCTACTTCAGTCAAGGGCCTGTACGTCTTGCCGACATCTCCCAGTTTGCCGGCCCTTTGTGCCTTCACCCAGTACCCTAACGTCGATGGCGCCAGGGACAACCGGCGGGCTGCCTCCGGCAATGATAGCCTCTCTTCCGTTACCAGCTTCACTGCTTCCTGGCGGAATTCCCTCGTGTATCTTCCTTGAGGGACACCTTTCATACTGACACCTCCGTCGCTCTATCTTATCCGACTTTGGTGTCCGTTTTTCCCATCCTATCTCATTGAGTCATGTACCATTCTCACCACTACGCCAAACGCACTGATGGCGCAGATCCATAATCGTATGCCTGTGATCCTGCCCAGAGAGGCCGAGTCAACGTGGCTCAAATCTGCGAATGTGGATACTGCCACGCTGCGGGAACTGCTGGTGCCCTATCCGGCGGATGAGATGGAGGCATATGAAGTGTCAATGCTAGTGAACGCGCCAATAAATGATGTGCCGGATGTCTTGGCACGTGCTCGGTAGCTAATGCAACCGGGTTCTCGGACGATACCAGGCCCATACATGCTAGCGACTTCGTGGATCTGTACTCCCAGAGACGGCGTTCAAGTCCGCGCTGGTGGACCAAATCCTAACAGGTCTAGCCTAGCGGCTAGTAGCCACCTCCAATGAGACCCCCAGAGCCATAAGCAGGCCCGCCACCATATGAAGTTTAGCGGTGCCAACCAGCACCCGGTTGAAGTCAGGACGGGCCTTGGCCGCCCAGAGCCGGCGCACCCAGACGAGCGCCCAAGGAAGTGATGCCATTGCTATCAGCGCAAGCAGCGGCATCATCCTTGTGCCGACGTTGATGGCCAGGGCGACATAGGCTCCCAGCAGCAGCGCAGCGTATGTCCACCGCCCCGGACGCGGCCCAAAGATTGTGACCAGGGTGTGTTTGCCTTCCGCGTGGTCCTCCTCCAGGTCACGCAGGTTATTGCACTGGAGGATAGACGTTACCAGAAATCCTATGGGGACCGAGGCCCAGAAAAGGTGCCATGTCAGCTCCTGCACCTGCACATAGTAGCTGGCCATGACAATGAGTGGTCCCATAAACACAAAAACGGTGACCTCGCCCAAGCCCCACTTGCCCAGAGGAAATGGCCCACCGCTGTAGAGATAACCCGCCAGCAGACTGAAAACGCCTGCCACGAGGATGGGGCAGCCAACCTGGGATACGATGTAGAGGCCTAATCCAGCGCCCAACGCGAAGCAGAGGGCCGTGCCCAATAGAACGGCCCTCTCTGAGAGGAGGCCCCGCTGGATCACCTTATGGGGTGCTGGGAACTTGGCGCTGGCACGGCTGCTACGGTGGTCCATGTACTCGTCCGCCAGGTTGGTCCCCACCTGTATGATCACGGCGCCTGTGAATGCCAAACTAAAGAGGAGCCAGTTGATATCCACAGCCATGGCGGCCAGGGCAGTGCCCAGCAGCACTGGCACAGCCGAGGCGCTCAATGTAACGGGCCGGGCCGCCAGCACCCAGCTACGGGCGTCGCTACGGAGGGAGTTTAGCTGCATAGAACCGTCACCAAGGCATCTGACGATAAGGTGAAAAGTCAGGGTTGCGCTTCTCCAGGAATGCGGTGCGTCCCTCATTCGCCTCATCGGTGCGATAGAAGAGGCTGGTAGCGCCATGAGCAATGGCCTGTAGCCCGTAGACCCAGTCGGTATCTGCGTTGAATGAGGCTTTCAGCAACCTCAGGGCGGTCGGGCTCTTTTCCAGGAGTTCCTGGCACCATCGCATCGTCTCCGCCTCTAGCTCCTGGGGCGGCACCACTTTGTTGACAAGCCCCATCTCTAGGGCCTCCTGGGCCGAGTACTGCCGGCACAAGTACCATATCTCCCGTGCCTTCTTTTCGCCCACGATGCGCGATAGGTATACTGTACCAAAGCCGGCATCGAAGCTGCCAACCTTCGGTCCTGTTTGGCCAAAGATGGCTGTCTCGCTAGCAATAGAGAGGTCGCACAGAATATGCAGGACGTGTCCGCCACCAATAGCGTAGCCATTGACCATGGCAATGACCGGTTTTGGGATCATGCGGATGACACGGTGGAGTTCCAGGACATGTAGGCGGGGCGTACCCGTCTCATCCTGGTATCCGCCGCCACGGCTACGCACCCGCTGGTCTCCGCCAGAGCAAAAGGCTTTGTCGCCAGCCCCGGTGAGCACAACAACTCCAATATCGTCGTCATGCCAGGCATCCAGGAAGGCGCTTATCATCTCGTCAACACTCTTGGGACGGAAGGCATTGCGCACCTCCGGGCGATTGATTGTTATCTTCGCAATGCCAGCTTTCTTGTCATAGAAAATGTCTTGGAAATTTGTGGGCACGGCTTATACTCCTCTTCTTTTCCATAAGGTATTATCCCTGTTTTACACAAAACCTCACTCGCATAGCAAAAAGTGTCACCCTGAGCGCAGCGAAGGTCCGATTTCATCGAGACTCTCGACAGAGTCGGAGGCCTGGTGCGGGGCATGCGCCAGATATGCAGTGCAACCCCGCCCCAGATTCTTCACGGAGTTTACCCTGATGAAGGAAGGGTTCAGAATGACATGGATAAGTGTACATGTTGGGCACGCTATATAACCCCTCCAGCGCGCAACCGGCTGATTTCATCGTCCGACATGTTCAGCAAGCCAGCCAGTATCTCCTGGGTATGCTCTCCGAGGTCCGGCGATGGTCCGGCAGGGCCAGTGTCACTATTGGCGAAATTGAACGGAGTGTTGGCCACCCGCCAGGTGCCTAGCCTTTTGTGGGGTATAGTAGCCACCATTCCGCGGTGGCGTACCTGGGGATCGTTGGCCACCTCTGACATGTTATTTACCGACCCACATGCAAGGTTGGCCCGGGAGAGCACATCCAGCCAGAAGGCCACCGGCTTATCCAGGAAGGTCTTCTCGAGCACGGAGTTGAGAGTATCGTAATTGTTCATCCTACTTCGATTGTCCAGAAAGCGAGGGTCTTTGCCCAGCTCCCGAACTCCTATGGCATCACAGAAGCGCACCCAGGTCTCCTCACGGTCCGTAAGAAGGGCAACAACGAAATGGCCGTCGCTAGCCTGGAAAGCCTGGAACGGCGCTGCTGCCGGATGCCGGGACCCCAGGGGGCCAGGCACCTGGTCTGTGGCGAAGTAGCGCGCAAAGGCGTTCTCCATCATTGTCACCTGGCAATCCAGCATGGAGATATCTATGTACTGCCCCTGGCCTTTTCTTTCGCGATGGAACAGGGCGGAAACGATGGCCATCCCTGCAAACACACCCGCCACGCTGTCGCCCAGGGACGCCCCTGGGCGGAGAGGCGGGCCGCCCTGTCCGCCAGTAACGCTCATCATCCCGCCCATGGCCTGTACGATAATGTCTAGGGCAGGACGCTGGGAGTAAGGCCCATCCTGGCCGAAGCCTGAGATAGAGGCGTAGATAAGGCTGGGATTCAACTCCTTGACCCGATCGTAGTCTAGTCCCACGCCCGCTAAAGTTCCTGGCACGTAGTTCTCTACCAGTACATCGAAATGCGGCACGAGGGCGCGGAGTATCCGCTGTCCCTCTTCCGAAAAGATGTTTAGAGTGATACTCTTCTTGCCGCGGTTCACGCTCATGAAGTACGCTGCATCGGTTCCCACCTGTGGGCCCAGGTTGCGCGCCGGGTCGCCGACCGCCGGCTGTTCTACTTTCACGACGTCGGCCCCTAGGTCTGCGAGAAGCATAGTGCAGAACGGGCCTGACAGGATACGGCTTATGTCCAGTACCCGGACTCCGTGCAACGGGCCCGTCACGTCTACGCCTAGGTCTAACATCGTTTTGAACCCCTCTTCCAAAAGGGTAGCCCAGTGAAACTTACCAGTATAGCCTGGCAGGGGTTTGCTGTGCCTTTCCGCCAGCCGTATATAGCCTCCAATACCAGAGCCACGGTCAGATACGGCCTCCTCCTGTTTCTGCACGCCGATACCGGGCTGGTGGGTGTGGGGGAGGCCTCGCCGGTAGGGGTAGGCACCAGGTCAGAGGTGGAAGAGATTGCCAGGTCCATCGGGGCACTGGCGCCGGAGCTGCTTGGCAAAGACCTGTCCAGGCCCCTGGCGTGGCACCGCCTGCTAACCTCAGATGTCCCACCTGTTGTCCGCTTTGGCATCGAAACGGCCCTCCTCGATCTCCAGGGAAAGGCCCTCACTTGCTCCGTGGCTGCGCTACTCGGCGGTACGGCGCATCCAGTGCCTGTGAACTGCCTCATCGCAGCGGAGACGCCTGAGGAAGCGGTGAGCGAGGCGAAGGAAGGGGTAGCGTTGGGCTTCACCAGCTTCAAGCTCAAGGTCGCCCTGGGAACGATAGACCAGGACGAGACGTTGGTCGCATCGGTGCGAGAGGAGGTAGGCCCCAAGGCGATGCTGCGTATTGACCCCAACCAAGGATGGAGCGTATCCCAGGCCATTGAAGCGATCCACCGGCTGGCTCCGTATGGCCTGGAGTACGTGGAGCAACCCGTTTTCGCGAAGGACATCCTTGGCTTGACGGAGGTGCGACGCGCCGTCTCAGTACCCATAGCCGCTGACGAAGCTCTGGGCTCAACGGACGATATGCGGAAGCTTCTGGCGGCGGACTCCGCAGACCTTTTTGTCCTGAAGGCGGGGCGACTCGGCAGCCTGGACAGCGCCCAAGAGGTGATACGTCTAGCGTCAAAAGCTGAAAACCCGGTGGTGGTCACATCTTCCCTGGAATCGGGCGTGGGCATAGCGGCTAGCGCCCATTTGGCCTCGCTGCTAACATCCCATCCCTTTGCCCATGGCCTGGCCACAGGGCTTCTCCTGGAAAGCGACCTGCTTTCGACACCACTTTTGCCATCCAATGGCGTGCTTACCACCCCACTGGGACCTGGGCTAGGCGTGGCCGTGGATAAAGAAGCGCTGGATAGGTATAACATCGGTGTCAAAGGACGGACTAGCTACTAATAACATTGCGGAAATTATGGTGGGGCAATTTTAAGTAATCCACCCTAAAGTTCGCACAAGTAACTCCTCTCGGTTCTCGCGGGTCACTTCCCAAATCTCCACATCGGAATGCGCCTTAACCTGTTGCACGAATCCACCACCGCGTTGACGAACAATCGCCACGACTTTCTTGGGAGAATCAAGAACCTCTGTCATAGAGTTCACAAACTTGGGAGACCACAGCCCTATGATGCCTATCTCATCAACCAAGTAGATGTCGGCCTGGTCGCGCAGTTCTAGTTGAGAGTCAACCAGGCGCTCAAACAGGACCATGTTCACCCCATACTTGCCCATGTGATATTCCGACTGCATATCTAAATGAGCAAGCACTCCTCCGTCCCCATCAAAGGTATCTAGCCGCCAACCTTTTCTCTCGTTGCCCTCCCAGATCATATCGCTGAAGAACCCACTGAACTTTTGCCCATTCAAGTGCTGGCCTACACTTTTCAGCAAGGTTGACTTCCCGACTCCGGAAGAGCCAGTGAGGCCTTGCCAGACACCGGTTGGTGCTCCCTCAGAAAACCAAGGACCGCCTGATTGAACTCACCGGGTTGCTCCATGTGCGCCACATGGCCTGCTTTGGGGATGATGCGTAGCTCGCTGCCTTGCACCCGCCTGTGCATGTCGCGCGCTATGCCAGCAAACTTCGTGTCCTCTTCTCCTGCGATCCACAGGACCGGGGTCTCCAGAGTGGAAAGACGCTCATACATGGAAGGCTGTGCCCCTGTGCCAATGCCCCTGAGACTATTGGCTAACCCCAAAGGAGTGTTGACCAGCCTTTGCGCCCGTAGCCCGTCTCGCACAGCGGCAGGCAAGCGTGCCTGGCTGGCGAACAAAGGTATTGCCCCCCAATAGTCCGTAAACCGTTCTATGCCCACCTCCTCGGCCCAGTCCGCCAGCTTCTCGTCGTCCTGGACTCGCGCCGCTCGCTCTACTGCGGTGGCTAACCCTGGCGATGCGCTCTCTGCAATAAGTGCGCTGGTGCGCTGCGGAAGTGAAATGGCGGCGCTCAAAGCGATACGCCCGCCCATGGAATAGCCCAGCCAGTGGACTCGTTCGACTCCCATATGATCCAGGATCGCCTCCAGGTCTTCGACGCAACGTTCCATGGAATACCGTTTCGGGTCGCTGGGCGCATCGGAGGCGCCGTGTCCCAACATGTCCACTGCAACGACCGTATACTCCTTCTGTGCAGCGGTGGCCAGGGGCGTCCAGGTCGCAGTGCTTCCCGTGAACCCATGAATGGCCATAACGTATGGCCCCTCCCCGGAGACCTCTACGTTCAGATGGACACCGTTGATTACCAAACGCTCCATGGCTAACTACCTTCTGCTGCCTTAACAGAGGATGCCACGGCAGCCCACACCCGGCGATGTAGGGCCACGTTCAACGCTCTGTCGCTGGGGACTTCAATAATGTCGGTGCCACTGTGGCTCACGCTCTCCATCACCGCCTCTCTAAACTGATGCCACTCTTCAACCTTACGATAGCCTAAGTTGTACAGTTCAGCCGTGGCGCGGAAGGTCAGCCCGTGGGACGTCCCGAAATACTTCTCGAAGACGTCTTCGTAGGCGGCTTGGGGAAGGAACGAGAATATGCCGCCGCCGTCGTTGTTGATAACTATGATGGTTGCATCCAGGCCATAGGCCTTGGCGGCCAGTAGGCCATTCATATCGTGGTAGAAGGAGATGTCACCAATGACAAGCACAAGCCTTCCCCTGTGGACGGCGCTAGCGCCCAGGGCCGTGGAGACGACGCCATCTATGCCGCTAGCACCCCTATTAGTCATGAAGCGAATACGCTTCGCCCCGGATGGGAAGAAGGTGTCCACGTCCCGCACTGGCATGCTGTTGCCTGCAAAAAGAGTGGCGTCCTCCGGTAGAAGCCGCGCCAACTCGCTGAACACTTTGCCTTCAAACATCTGCTGGAACCCGCCAATCTCCTTATCCATCGCTGCCCGGGTCGCCGTAGCCACCTGACGCCAGCGGCTTGCCCACGGCCCCGGAGTACGCCCCCCTTCTATGGACGAGACAATGCCATTGCACAGGAGCACGGGGTCCACACGAAGCATATCCGATGTGACATGGAGCGGATCGTTCCAGCTTTGTCCGGTGTCTACCAAGATGTGGCGCGCCGCGCGGTGACGCTCAAGGTAGTGGCTAATGGTCTTAGTGGTGGGCAGCGCTCCAAAGCGGAGGACCAACTCCGGAGCCAATCCAGCCGCAAGGTCTGAATCCCGCAGAAAGGCGTCATAGCAGTCCACAACCATAGACCTATCATGAGAGCCTGACCTTACTTGCGAGAGGGGTTCCGCCAAGATGGGGTAGTTGAGCCGCTTGGCTAGGGCGGACACGCTTCCGGCCAGTTCCGGGTCGGACTGCGGGCCGCAGACAATAACGCCCCGTTCTGTCGAAGCCAGGTCTGTGGCCAGGCGCTCTACATCGTCCAGCACGGGACGCTGTTCGGAAAGGGAGGCACGTATATACGGACCGCTATCTGCCCGGCCATGCCACGCCTCATCGGCTGTCTCCTCAGCCAGGTCAGGGAAATCATCGGGGACTGGAACTGGTTCCAGGGGATCGCGGAATGGAAAATTGACGTGGACGGGACCTAAGGGTGGCTCCAGAGCGGTGGTGAAGGCCCGACAAGCGGTTGACCGCACGAAGGCCATAAGCTCCCTGGTGGCCTCGGGTGGCGGCATATTCACCGACCACTTGGCATGAGGCCCGTACATCCTGACCTGGTCTATTGTTTGTAGCGCTCCCCACTCCGATAGCTCTGGAGGCCTGTCCGCAGTAAGGACGATGACAGGCACCAAGCTGTGCCGGGCCTCAATTATCGCCGGGTAGAAGTTGGCTGTGGCGGTGCCCGAGGTGCAGACCAGGACTACCGGCTCTCCCAGGGAGCGAGCAATGCCCAGGGCGAAGAAGGAGGCAGAACGCTCGTCGAGATGGACCCACGTCTTGATGGTGGGCTGGCGGGCAAAGCTAATGGCTAGCGGGGAAGAACGGGAGCCTGGACAAATACAGACGTGGCGCAGGCCGCACCGGGCCAGCTCCTCCACGAAAGCGCTAGCAAAAGCATAGTTTCGGCTCTCGAAGCGCATGTTCAGAACCCTCGCAGTGCGGCCAGCATCGGCTGGAACTTCATCTCAGTCTCTTTGAACTCCATGTCTGGCTCGGAACCTCCTACAATTCCCGACCCGGCAAACAGAGTAGCCTGTTTCCCGCGGATTAGAGCGGAACGAATGGCAACGTTGAACTCACCTTCCCCATGATTGTCGAGCCACCCGACGGGGCCCGCGTACCAGCCGCGGTCTCCCTCAAGCCGGCGAATGGTCTCCATAGCCTTGGGTGTGGGGACGCCAGCCACAGCAGGAGTTGGATGCAACATCTCCACCAGAGCCAAGATGTCATTCGGCGCCTTAGGACGACCCGTGAAGAAGGTGGCCAGATGCTGTACTGTGCGCAGCTTCACGACCTGTGGGGTAGCATCCCAGTGAATATCATCACACGCTCTGCTCAGGGTCTCCGCTATCATTGCTACTACCGCATCATGTTCGCGCCTGTCTTTGGCGCTAGCCAGAAGCTGGGCGGCAAGTTGCTGGTCCTGCTCCGACGTAGCACCCCGGGCTATGGAGCCGGCCAGGCATGAGACGCTCAGGATGCCTTTATTCAGATGCACGATTGATTCAGGAGAGGCCCCCACGAAGCTCGAAGCCCCGTTATCCATAGCAAAGACCGAACAGTCTGGGTAGGCGCTAGATAGGCATGACAGAGCAGCCTCCAAAGAGAACTCGTCATCCGCCTGCAATGTCATTTTGCGCGCCAGCACTACCTTTGTAAGGTGGCCATTTTCAATGGCCTGGAGGGACTGTCGCACCCATTGTTCCCATTCATTCCAGGGACTCTGGAATACTTGGAGGACCGGGAGCACCTCTCTGGGAACATGCGCCCCGTTCAGCCATTGCCCCAGCTCAGCCAGGGCTGCTTCGGCCTCTTCCTCCGGGTCTGCCCTTGGCCTCATCATCACGTTCGTGGTCAGCCAGCGGCTGCCGCCGGAAAACGTAAAGAGAAACTTGGGAAGCACCAAAAGCCCGCCCGGGGAATCCCTCCAGAGCTCGCTCCTGACCGCGCTGGGATCAAACCGGAAGCCACCAAAGAAGAGCGGGCCAACTCCTTGTATTCCTGGGCCGCTAACCACCGCCGATTCAAGAAGCGACCTATGTGCTCGTCTCGCTTCATCAATAGGCCGTTCATCGTTGACGGTAATCGCGGTGGCAGTCCCGATGCCTACCAGCCAGAACTCACGGGAAGGCCGCGCCCAAAAGCTGCGGTAGATGTTTTGATGTCCCCTCGCGCCGAAAATGGACAAAGCAGTTCCATCTTCTGGCCCAGGTTGCGCGATGCTGACCAGGACGGGGCGGCCCAATGCGTCCGCCTTCTCCCCACCAAGCCGCAGGTGGTCGAGCAACTCTTTTGTATGAACGCCGGACATTAAGCCAAAAACCATTCTTGTATTTGCCTTGGTCCCATTGTAATTCTGAGTCCTAATTCATCAGGACGAAGAATCATGCATAGGTGTCGGCCTTCTGGCGGAATAATCGCATCCGAGCTTCTATGTAGTGTGGGCTAGGTCTGGATGGCGGCAGGGTCAACACCAATGCTCCTCAGCAGGGCTGAGCGCAAAGATGGTGTGGCATCTGTCAGGTGACTGGGCTGGCCGGTCAGTAGCCATCGCATAATCACTTCCTGTAGCGATCCCACCCACATACGTGAAAGCAGAGCCGTGTCCTGGGGAGCGATCTGCCCCTGGGCCACCGCCGCATCCAACTCCTGCTGGATAAGTTCCGCGAACCGGTCGCGCATGGGTAGGAACTTTTTGTCTACGGCTTTGCCATGACCCATAATGTTCAGCAACAGGACTTGGGCAACCTTACGCTGGCGGCCAAATGTGGCCATCAGCACCTCTATCCCAGCGGCTACGCGATGCACCGGTGTAGGTTGGTGCCGAATGGAGTCGTGGATCTTCTTGAGCAGCTTCTCGCTCATCCGGTCTACCAACACCATAACCATCTTTTCTTTGCCATGGAAATGGAAATAGAAGCTCCCCTTGGAGGTGCCAGAGCGATCCACGATCTCCTGGACGCTGGCTGCAGAGTAGCCCCGCTGGGCCACCACCTCTACGGCGGCATCTAGGATTCGTTCGCGGGTGTCTATGGAAGGGCTGGAGCGCATATCATATCTCTAAACCGACCGTTCGGTCTATCGACATGAGTATGCGGATTCCTAATACGGATGTCAATCCCAAAGTGGCATCTGCGCTGCATCCCAGAAGGCTAAGGCGATGGGATGGAATGCGCAAGCCATACGTTATAGAACAGCCTATGGAATAACCGGGGGGCTTGCGGATGACGCCGCTTATGCGCTAGGCGCTTGCGGTGAGAGCACGCATACGTTGCACGCCGTCGAGGAAGCCCCATATGGCGTCCAGAGCGCGGTCGAGCGCGATCTCCACACCATGCTCCTGCTCGGGCGTGAGGGGCCTGCCAACGATCGCCTTGGCCTCGTTTTCTGAGTGCTCAATGTCTAGGCCCATATGGAGGTTGAAGAACTCGAGGGCCTCTGGAGATGTGATGCCATAGGACTCCTGGAGGCCGCGGACCTTTTCTGCCGCGACAGCGGGGACCTGGGCCTCGTAGGCATACATGGCGGCCAAGCCTTCCTGGTAGGGACCGGTGCTCGTAAGCCCCTTGAGCGTGTCTACCATGTACTGGGTCTCGGGAAAGACCTGGGCGTGGAGGACGTCGCTCTTGGTAAGGCCGAGGCCGGCGGCGAACTGGAGCCACAGGTGGGCGTGGTTACGGGGACCATGCTCTTCGTCCCAGAGGTTGTCGAGGATGATTTGCCTAACCTCCGGGTCCGGGCAGCGGCTATGGATGGCGCTGAGCATAACTGGGAAGTTAGACTCGAACTGGTAGTACTGGGCGGCATAGGTACGGAGGTCATCTAAAGTGAGCTTGCCAGCTTGCCAATCCTGGTAGAAAGGGTGCCTGAGGAGGCTCTTTTCCTCTATGCGAGCTTTGAGGCGGGAAAGCAGGTCTACAGACATCGTTCCTCCCATGCGCGGAATAAGCTCAATTATAGCAAATATGAGAAGGTGCGTTCCAGTAGGGGACGAGGCAAAATTACTTCTATTGGTCGTGCAGGACTCGATACCTCGACTATCGAGCCAAGACCTGCAAGCTGCCTGAAGAGCCAGTTACCACTTCTGGCCATTCGACAAATAGCTTTCACGTGTTGTACCGTATAGTGGGCCATCACTGGGAAACGGAAAGTTACTTGCAGTATCGGCATAGACGAGCCCCCCGAAGCTATCAATTGTAAGGTAGCTGAAGCATGTGCCAGCAACGTTGAGGCAGCCCATGGCATGTGCTTCCGTTTTGGACCAAGAACGACCACTTTGGAGCTGATTCAGTGTTCAATAAAGGCCCTTTGAGGGCATTCGAGAATCCGCAATACCGACTCCTTTGGAGTGCATCACTGCTATCCATCATCTCTTTCTTCATGATGATAGTGGCCCGTGGATGGATGGTCACGTCCCATAGAGTGGTGTAAGAGTACGTCATCCTGTTGATATCGTCTAGGCCGCTGCCTCTGCGAGTTCGGCTCTGGGTAGAGCTTCGTTGGAGGTGGTTACCTCCTGTGTCATGTATCGACGGCCGACGGCCCACTCGTCGTGCTGCTCAGCTAGGACGGCGCCGACCAGGCGACGGACAGCTGGGCGGTTAGGGAAGATGCCCACCACATCGGTGCGGCGCCGTATCTCCTTGTTGAGACGCTCCAGGGGGTTGTTGGACCAGATCTTCTTCCAGTGGGCGAGTGGGAAGCTGGAGAAGGCCAGGACGTCGGGTCCAGCCTCGTCCAGTCGAGAGGCGACCTGTGGGAACGGGTCCTGGAGCTGAGCAATCACCCGCTCGAGTTGGGCATGCACCTCCTGAGGGGACGGCTGCTGGTAGATGGTGCGTACCATGGTGGCCACCCAGGGCTGAGCGCTCCTGGGGACCCGAGTGAGCAGGTTGGTCATGAAGTGGGTGCGGCACCGCTGCCAACTGGCCCCACCGAAGACAGTTGCGATGGCATCCCTGAGTCCCTGATGAGCGTCCGATACCACCAGTTCCACCCCGCCGAGGCCCCTGGCCGACAGTGAGCGCAGGAAGGCTAACCAGAAGGCGCCGTCTTCACTGGTACCCACGTCCATCCCAACGATCTCACGCTTGCCCTCGCTATTGACCGCCGTCGCCACCACCACGCTGACGTTGACTATCCTACCGGCCTCTCTGACCTTCTGGGTTAGTGCGTCCAGCCACAGGTAGGGATATGATCCGCCGTCCAGCGGCCGACCCAGGAAGCTCTCCACCACCCCGTCCAGCTCCTGGCAGATACGCGACACTTGGCTCTTTGAGATACCCTCGCACCAAAGAGCCTTGACCAGATCATCCACTCGCCTCGTCGATACACCCTCCACATACGCCTGCTGGATCACCGCCAGCAGAGCTCGCTCGCTGCGACGCCGTGGCTCCAGCAGGCTCGGAAAGTAGCTCCCCTCCCTCAGCTTGGGTATCTGCAACTCCATGGTCCCTACGCGAGTGTCCCATGCTCGAGACCGGTACCCGTTGCGCTGGGTCACCCGCTCAGGGTTGCGTTCTCCATACCCAGCGCCGGTCCTCGATGACACATCAGCCTCCATGATCTCCTCGACCAGCACTCTCAGTGCCTCTCGTAGAAAGTCCACGTCACCGTCGACTCCCCTCTTGCGCATTAGCTCAAGCAGGTCCATCCTTTCCTTGACCACCGTTGTCCTCCTTTCTCAGGCTCGTCTTTGCCCGCTAAGGATGACGTGGTGGTCTCTCTTCATCCAGACCCTCTACTCTTGTTACACCACTTCCTGGGACTCTACTGGATGGATTATCCTGGAGCTTACCGACTCTCCCTTTATGGTCACCGCTATCAATGCAGTACCCATGTTGCCTATGTTGGTCATATCTCCGATAGGTGGCGTTGTGGCAGACCGATTTAATCGCCGCTCGATCCTGCTCCTGGGAGATGGCATGAATCTTGTGGTGCTGCTTCTGTTGGGTATCTTGATTACGGCAGGTATTGCTCAGGTGTGGCATATCTTTCTCCTCTCCTTCGTGCACGGGCTGGTGTTTGCCGTGTCGATGCCAGCTAGAATGGCATCTGTGCCTGACATCGTAGACGAGAAACACCTGGCCAGCGGCGTTGCATTGTTCACGACGATCTTCAGCACAGGGATGCTGGCAGGACCCGCTCCAGCAGGTTTCTTGGTCAACGCCTACGGAGTTGGGCCGACGACCCTGATCGCCTCCATGGCGCTGGTTCCGGCACTGGGCCTCCTGCTGTTTGTCAAGATCCCACGAGGGGATTTGGGGCGTGAGACCACTAGCCAAGGGTCCTTTGTCAGTAACATAACGGAGGCGCTGACCTACGTACGGAAGAGGGAGCTTTTCTCTGGATTGCTCATAATGGGAGTAGTTGTCGCCATATTCAACATGCCTTACCAAGCCGTATTACCCGTTTTCGCGCGGGATGTTTTCCACACCGGTGCGGATGGCCTTGGTCTTTTGTCCGCGGCAGTTGGTATTGGTGCCATAGCAGGCTCACTTGTAGTGGCTTCCACAAGTAGTGATCGTCAGTTGCGGTTCCTACTGACCCGCGGGGGACTAGGTTTCGGACTTCTGATTATTCTGTTCTCCATTTCATGGGTATTCTGGCTTTCCGTCGTCCTGGCTCTGTTTCTCGAGGTTACGTCAATAGGTGTGTAAACGACATCAGGCGGCGACCTTCTCAGCCGTTGATTCAATGGCGATTCCATCCGCATACTGTGCACCGAGATAGACGTCTTCGATCAACTCAGGGGCCTTCAGACGCCTGAAGCGCTGTTCGGCGACCATCAACATTTTCCAGATCACCGCTATCGCCCGATCGACCCTCTTGTAGCGCTTGGCGGCATCGGTCCGAAGTCTGAGCGCCGCGAAGGGTGACTCCACCGGGTTCGTCGTGCGAAGGTGCCCCCAGTGCTCCTTTGGAAAGTCATAGAAGGTGACCATGCGGTCCCAGTCCCGCTCCAAGGCCTCTGAGGCCGCCTCGTAGGAATGGTCGCCGCACCACCTGGTGAACACCGTCCTGAGCCGCTCAGCCTCTGTCCGAGTCGGCGCGTAGGGGATAGTACGCAGCATGAGCTTTGCCTGGTCCTGTTGTCGCTTTGGAAGCTTGGCGAGCACGTTTACGATCTTGTGGTTCCAGCAGCGTTGCTCTGCTGCCTGCGGATAGACGTTGCGCAGAGCTCCCCAGATGCCCAGGTGTCCGTCTCCAACCACCAGCCTCGGGCAGCTCAAGCCCCGGCGCTTGATGTCCCTGAGCACCTCGGACCAGTTCTCTGTGGACTCCCTGTATCCGGGACTCGCGCTCACCACCACCTTCCTTCCGTCGCTCAGGGCCGCCATCACCACCAGGATCGCCGCCTTCTCCCGCTCAAGACCGGCCTTGACGTAGACTCCATCCACCCACATGTAGACCACTTCCAGGTCATCGAGGGGCCGGCTGCGCCATTGGGCAAGCTCATCGTTCCACTTATCCTTCAACCGGGCTACCGTGCTCGCCGATACCGGTGCGTCCTCTCCCAGCAGCCCCCGCAAAGCCAGATCGAAGTCGCCTTCGGATAGACCGTGCAGGTACAGCTCGGGGATCAGCTCAGCAACCTTCCTGGTCCTGTTGACGAACAGCGGCAGCAGCCGGCTCTCGAACTCCTCCTCGGTGTTGCGGACTCGCGGCCGCCTCAGCTGTATCGTTCCCGAACTCAGCGTAAGCCTCCGGGCTCTGCCGTATCCGTTCCGATAGCCGGTATCGTTGTCCGAGTCGGATCTGAGCGCCGACTTCGCCCTTCCCAGAAACGCCGTCACCTCCTCCTCCAGCAACTCCTGGATCAGCCTCTGGACCTGGCTTCGCACCCAATCCTCCAACTGCTCCCACTCCGGCCTTGACTCCGACCTACTCTCAGTGCTTTCCTTCCTCATGGGCGGTCTATCTCCTCTCTTGGGCCTTGAGCCCGTCTTGTTCAGAGAGAGGGTACACCGCCTGACTGGTTACACACTTTTTGAAGATACCTCTGTTTCTGGGACTTGTGATGCAGGTTTCGCTAACAAGCAACATGACGATCATGCAAGTTGCGCTGCCTAGCTCTATACGTGGACGGGTCCTGAGCATTCGCATGGTTGCCATTGGTGTTGGGCCACTGGGTATGTTTCTCTTAGGTCTGGGAGCCGAGTTCTTAGGGGTCCGCCTTGCGCTCGGGCTAATGGGAATACTCGCGTTCACGTTGTTTATAGTGCTCCTATGGAAGTTCCCTTCGTTGCACAGGGGTGAGACAGATGCGACGGATGAACCCCAACCGGCGTTGGCGGTGGGGGAGGCGAGTCTCGGCGCCAGTCAGGACGGCATCTAATAGCCGGCTTAGCTGAGTCAGGGCACGCACGACGTCATGGTGTGGGGTAAAGAAGGCGCAGTCCGTGTGTAGTTTTGGCTGGCCTTAAGGGCTTGTCGGCCTGGCCCGCTTCTTCCATTGGGGGTTGCCATCAACGTACACAGTCAGGCGTTTGAGCAAACAGTCGTCTGAATGTTCGGTGCTGATGCCACATCGGCCCACATGGTCGAGAGTAGCTGCCTGCAGACACTGGATAGGTCTAGTGGTGTGCTCGTTATTACAGACTGGGCATTCCATAGGTCCTCCTCTTCCGATGTGTTATCCAAGCCGCACGAATTGAAGTATTATCCAGCATCGCCATCACCCTGGACCGGTATTCCCATGCCGTTCCTGGGTTGCAACGGACTGCCCGCCCTAGGCTTCGACCAGGCGGTGCAGCCCATTCTCGTAGACACTCCCACAGCCGTTGGTTAGCAAATGGTTAGCAGAATGACCGGCGGACCAATCTTAACAAAGGCTAGTCTGCCTTATTGCTTCTGTTTATGGTACGCCCGGTGGGATTCGAACCCACGACCCTCGGTTCCGAAGACCGATGCTCTGTTCCGCTGAGCTACGGGCGCGCACAATGAATTATATCTGAAAAACAGTATCGTTGCGGCAGCTATCACCAGATTATACCGGAACAAGCTACTTGCTGTCTCAGGCATTCCAGCGGGAGTCTACAAAGACGCCCAGACGAGCCGCCTCCATGAGAGCCGCGTCTATGGCTACTACGAGAGGCCCTCTGTCGCTTACGGCCACCTCTACCTCTTGGATAGGCTGCACAGTGAACTGCCGCTCCCCGTCCAGCGCTATGGTACTCGGTTTGCGTACAACTTCCACCCGCTCGCCGATGCTCAATACCCGCCAGTCGGCGATGGGCACCGGTTGCACCATGCCTGGTGCTACGGCTGCCAACACCGTGGTGCCTCCCGGGCCAAGGCGAAGGTATATCCCCGACCGGTCATCTGCGGACACTGGGTGGAGCCATGCACCGATTGAGGACAGGCCAATGCTGGAAGGCTCGGCGCGGCAAAGGAAAACCTCATGGATGGTGTCAAGATTCCAGATAGCCCGGGCCGCAACGGCGCGCTCTTTGGAAACGGCTAGGTCAATGAGGGCTATATCTTTGAGCTCTCCGTCTACGTACACCTCCAGCCGCTTGCAGGTTATTGAGACCTTCGCCAGGTCCACTTGGCCCATAGCTACCAGTCCCGCTGCCAGACCGGCAGTGGTGCCCTCCACCATGGCGGGGAAGACGTTGTTGGTGCCCGTGGAGATGGGGACAAGGGGCACCTGGCCGGAGCCTTTGGATACAACCCTGTTGGTGCCGTCGCCACCCAGGGTCACCAGGCATCCAGCCCCCATCTGCACCATTAGCTCGGCGGCGTGCGTGGAGTCGTTCTCATCGCCGAAAACCGGCATGTCCAGTATATCCGCCGCCATTCCAAGCGGGGCTTCTTCCAGGGCCTGGGAACCCAGGGCCGAGGTGTCAGGCATGATGACGACACGGCTCACCCCCACCACATCCAGGGCTAGCAGGACGCGGCGGATAACATTGACCTTTTCGTGGTTGGGCACCAGGCGACCGTGGGCCACCAGGCGGCGGATGTCCTTGCCGGCGGAAGGGTTGGCTATGATGCCCACCAGGCTCAAAGCGTGGCCTCCATAGCCACCATCAAGCTGTCATCCACCGGGGCTCTTCCAGGTACCGTTTCACCGTCTGGAGGAACTGGGCCGCGGGTGCCCCGTCCAGTGCCCTGTGGTCGAAGGTGAGGCTGAGGAACATCATGGAGCGGCTGGCAATCTCCCCGTTGTGGATGGCCGGCTTCTCCACAACCCGGCCAACCCCCAGGATGGCCACCTCGGGCGGGTTGATGATGGGTGTAAAGGCGTCTATGTCATAGCTGGCCAGGGAGGTAACGGTGAAGCTGCCCCCAGTCACGTCCTCCGGGGAAAACTTGCTGTCTTGGGCCTTGGCTGCCAGCTCCCGCACCTCCTGAGCAATGGCCAGCAGGGTTTTGTTATTGGCGTTGTGAACGACCCCTACGATGAGGCCTTCAGACAGCGCCAGGGCTATGCCCACGTTCACATCTTCCATCTGCCGGAGTCCCTGATTGTCCAGGACGGCGTTGACGCTGGGATGGTCGGCCAGGGCGCGAGCCACGGCCTTGACCACAAGGTCCTGATCCATGGGGCGCAGGCGGTGGGGTCGCCATAACCCCAGCAACTCCTTGCGCAGGGCTACCATATCGGTGACATCGGCCTCGGTGGTGAGCGTAACCTGAGCCATGGTCTGAATGCTCTGCAGCATCCGCTCAGCGATGGCCTTGCGCACTCCTGTCAGCGGCGTCACGCCAGAAGCGGGCCTGGCGTGGGCGTCCAAAGCCCGCTGGACGTCGGCCTCTATTATTCTGCCTCCTGGGCCTGTGCCCTGGACAATGGCCAGGTCCACGCTGTGCTGCTGCGCCAGGCGGCGCGCCGCAGGCACTACCTGGCTTGGTGCCCCTGCCGCAGCGGGGTGTAGTGGGGTGGTGGGGGCAACGGCGCTGGGTGCCGCGCTGGTGGGCGTTGATGGGGCTGCGGGCGCTGGCCGTGCAACCTGCTCGCCAGGCGCAGCGATGACCGCCACCACGGAGCCTACCGGAACGGTGCTACCTTCAGTTGCCAGTATGTGCGCCACGACGCCGGCGGAGGGAGACTCCAGCTCAGAGTTGAGCTTGGCTGTTTCCACCTCCACCAGAGGCTCGCCCTGGGCTACCGGGTCACCCTCCCGTTTCAGCCACTTGACCAGGGTGCCCTCCTGCATGTTCATGCCCCACTGGGGCAGGATTACGTCTGTTGGCATGGTGAGGATTATCACCTTCCTAGTGGATGCAGTATAGAGTAGTGCCAGTCTCCCAGACAGTCCACTCTTCAAGTGGGCTGTCGAGTTCCTCTCATTTCAGGGGATTCTCCGAGGCGGCCGCCCTACAGGCCCAACGGTGCGACCATGTTTTAGAAGCCACTCTCTTGCTTCTCGCCACGACTTTGCCTTCACATGTGCGCCCGTATTAGGCTGTCTTGGCTCCCTCCATCGTGTGCCACCTTTTCCAATAATCAATGTTCCGATGTTCTTGCTGTTGTTTGCCATATCGAAGATTTCGAATTCTATGGCATTGGAACCGCGAATCTCCCTTTTCTCAATAGACATTTCGACTTTCATATCTTGCCGCCTCTAATAAGTGTTCCTCAAGATTCGCAGATATGGGTTAGGTGCGCCTGGATAACCAACTTCCCTAATCCAACGTCTTTTTCACGGCGGCGATGATCTTCTCCTCGTTGGGGAAGACCAGCTTCTCCAGCGCGGGGCTGAAGGGGAAGTGCACCATAAGGCTGCACACACGCTGCACCGGGGCCTGAAGCGTCCAGAACCCCTCCTGCGCCACCATGGAGCAGATCTCGCTGGCGGCGCTGCACGTCTTGTGGGCCGGGTCTACCACCACCAGCCGGCCAGTCTTTGCCACCGAGTCCAGTATTGTCTGCTTGTCCAGGGGCACTAGCGAGCGGGGGTCTATTACCTCTGCTGACACGCCATCCTGGGAGAGCCGCTCAGCTGCTGCTAGGGCGCGCGGCACCATGCCCCCCAGGGCCACGATGGAAACGTCGGTGCCTTGCCGCTTGATGTCGGCCACGCCGAAGGGGATGGTGTACTCGCCATCGGGTACTTCCCCACGCAGGCCCATCAGGTTGTTGTCCTCGAAGAAAAGGACGGGGTCGTCTTCTCGCACGGCTGTCTTGAACATCCCTTTGGCATCGTAGGGCGTGGTGGGCATCACTATCTTGAATCCAGGCATATTCATATACATGGAGTGAGGCCGGTCGGTGTGGTGCGCTGCGATGTTGTTGCCATAGGTCATCCCCACGCGGTACACGATGGGCAAAGTTGCTTGTCCACCGAACATATACTTCATCTTGGCTACCTGGTTCACGAACTGGTCCATGGCCACCCACATGAATGCGCTGAGGGACCCCACGATGGGGCGCATCCCCACTGCTGCGGCTCCTACGGCTGCTCCCATGAATCCGGTCTCGGATAGGGGGGTGTCCAGCACGCGGTTGTCCCCGAACTCCTGCCACAGCCCTCCCGTGACGCCGTATACCCCCAGCCGTATGCTTTCCCCCATCACGAAGATGGATGGGTCACGGCGCATCTCCTCTTTCTATGGCCTGATTCAACGCTTCGGCATATGTCACCTCTGCCATGGTGTCCTCCCTTAGCTATTCGCTAGCGGCCTTGGCGACTAGTCCCGGTCAATGGCTATTGGGTTGGTGAACAGGTCGTCAAAAACCTCTTCTGGGTCGGGGTAGGGGCTTTCGCGGGCAAACTTTACAGCATCCGCAATCTGATCCCTGGTCTCCTCCTCCATGAAGGCCACTTCTGCGTCGGTGGCGATACCCTGGGATAGGATGCGCTCCTTGTGTATGATAAGGGGGTCTCTGTTTCTCCAGTACGCCACCTCCTCCTCGCTCCGGTAGGCTGGCTGGCCCCTGACGACACGCGACAGGCCCTCGGAGTGGTCCTGGTACCGGTACGTCTTCCCTTCGATGAGGGAGGGACCCAAGCCGGCCCTGGCCCGGGCTACCGCCTCGCGCACCGCCTCATACATGGCCACCACGTCCTGCCCGTCCACCATTACGCCAGGCATGTTGTATGCGGAGGCCCTGTCGGAGATGTTCTCCACGGCAACCGTGGAATGGAAGTGGGTTGTGACGGCGTACTGGTTGTTCTCGCAGACGAACACCACGGGGAGCTTCCACACGCTAGCCAGGTTCATGGCCTCGTGGCAAGCGCCCTCGTTGCTGGCACCGTCTCCGAAGAATGGGATCACCACCTTGTCCTCGCCGTGGAGCTTGCAGGCCAGCGCGGCGCCCACCGCCACTGGCATTGCGGAGGCCAGGATGCCCGACTCACCCAGGATGCCGATGCTGAAGTCGGCTAGGTGCATGGAGCCGCCCTTGCCTTTACAGTAGCCGGTCCGTTTGCCAAAGAGCTCCGCCATGGCCCTGCGGACATCGCCGCCCTTGGCGATAGGATGGCCGTGGGAGCGGTGGTTCCCTGTGATGTAGTCGTCGTCCCGCAGCGCGGCACAGGCACCGACGGCCACCGCTTCCTCACCGATGTAGCAGTGGACCGCACCGACCAGTTCGCCCCGTTGCACCATCTGGACGGCCTCCTCGTCGAAGTAGCGGATGCGCAGCATGCGGCGCATCATCTCCAGGTACATGGCTTTCTCTTCTGTGGGGTATCCCTTCGCCGTGACCATGACCACCTCCTTGCTGTGTCGGGTATCAGGCGCTCCTGGCCGGCCGCAAGCGGGTTGCCAGGCTTTACGGCTGGATTATAGCACGTGGGGAGCCGCCTAGGAGGTTGAAGCCCAGTCCCACAGAGGCCATGATAAGGTACTGGGCCATGGAGTTGAGCGGCATGGGGCGTTACCTGGCGGTGGACGGTTACAGGATGCGCTGTCGCTCGCTACTCCATGTATTCATCTCCTTGACAAGAGCAAGCAGGCGCTTCTACAGTGAGTCTACACTGATGAACGGCGGTGCCGGAGCGCGTGGACAGCATCCATGACTGAAGCGCAGCATGAGTTGGGCCGTGTTTCCAGCCTGAAGGCCGAGGCCATTGGCCAGCCGGGGTCGCGGCATTTTCGACTTGCGGTAGAGGCCCGCAATGGTGGATCGGCTGTTGTATGGCTGGAAAAGGGGCAACTCTTCAACTTGGGCGTCGCTATCAAGCGCATCATTGCCACCGTGGAGGAGCAAGGCAGGGCAGGCACCAGAGGGAGTGCTAACCCTGAAATCCTGGGCGATCCTTCATCTGGGGGAAGTAGCGCGATGGAGTTTCAGGTGGGCAGGATGTCTATTGGCTATGACGAAGGCACGGCACTGTTTATCATCTTGGGCTACGATACTGAAACTGAGGACGATGCCATTCCATCGGTAAGCCTCGTGGCTACCAGTGACCAGATAGACTCTCTAGCAGACGAGGCGTTTGCCGTATGTGCGGCAGGGAGGTCCAACTGCCCTCTCTGCGGGGCTCCCATGGGGCCGGAAGCCCACGTATGTCCCAGGCACAACGGCCACAAGATGCCGGAAGCCTAAAGCCTTCCTTGCCCCGTTACACCATATTCAACAACGGCTTCCGTTAATGTGGCGTTCAGCAACAGCCGTCGTTCAAAGGTGGCTTTCCAGTGGAGCATAGGCCACAAAGAGTTCAACGCCCAAAGTTCCCAGCGGAGTTGATGGACCTGCTGGCACATGGCAGGATGGCTGACTACCGCCTGGCGCCCATCGGTTCCAACTATACGTTCTTTGCGACTGTTTCCGACGGCGTCCAAGGCCAGTGCCAGGTGGTTTATAAACCTCAGAGAGGCGAGGCACCTTTGTGGGACTTTCCCACCGGCACCCTCTATCAGAGGGAGTGCGCTGCCTACCTCGTGAGCGAAGCATTGGGCTGGGGTTTTGTGCCGCCCACCGTCATCCGAGAGGGTGTCCACGGCATAGGTTCCGTGCAGCTCTTCATGGAGTCGGACCCGGCGGCCAACTACTTTACGCTGCGTGATGCGTACCACGAGGAGATGCTCGAACTGTGTGCCTTTGATGTTGTCACCAACAACGTTGACCGCAAGGCTAGCCACTGTCTCCTGGGTCTTGAAGGATGTATCTGGGCCATAGACCACGGCATCACATTCCACACCCAGCCAAGGCTGCGCACCGTGATCTGGGACTTCGCCGGGGACCATGTACCTGAACATGTGCTGAGAGACCTGAGCCATCTTATAGAACGGTTCCCAGAGCCCGGAGGCCTGGGCGAACAGCTCGCTGCCCTGCTCGACTCCTCCGAAGTGGAAGCCTGCAGTCGCCGAGTGGGGGCTCTGCTTAGGAGTGGCCGCTTTCCGTTCCCTGGCCCGCGCCGGTCTGTGCCCTGGCCATTGTTCTAGCCTGTCCGTCTTGTTAGCCGGCGCCGAAGCCATCGCCATGGCCTGCGGCGGGGCCTCAGACCTGTGCCCACCTGGGCAACCACCGTCGAGTTGCCGGTCAGCAGCCAGGTGCGCCACTTCCTGAGATCGCCATCCGCGGGAAGGCCGGTGGTAGGTTCAAGGAAGGACCGCAAGGGTTCCCACCTACGGTTCTTTCCGTGCACCAGTACCTCGCCTCCCGCCTCCCGGACAATGATGACGCCCGCGGCTACATCCCATATCCTCGGGCCTACGAAGGCAGCGTATTGCAGCACCCCGGAGGCGACTAGAGCCAGTTCACACGCAATGCTGCCTGTGATGCGCACGTCCCCCTGCGTCCGCCTCAGGTCTCTCCTCCAGCGGAACTGTCTCCAGGCAAAGGCTGGCATCGCCAGAAGCCCGCGAGTTGAAGGTTCCTTTTCGTCGTATACGCGAATGGGGACATCTCCAGCGAAGGCGCCGCCTCCCAGCCGGGCGTGGAGCACCTGTCCTTCCGTAGCTAAAGGCGGTGGCGTGAACAGCGCCCCTGCAACGGGGACCCCTTTGTAGAGAACGCCCAGGGAGACGCCGAAGAATGGGTATCGGTTGATGAAATTGTTGGTGCCATCGAGAGGGTCCACCACCCAGAGGAAATCGCTGTCTGGGGCTTGGGTTTCGGGTGTCTCCTCGGACAGGATGCCGTGCTGTGGGAAGCGGCTTTGGATGCCTGTGACTATAATCTCTTCGGCCTTCTTGTCCGCCTCGGTAACTGGGTCTCGTTGGCCCTTGGACTTGAACTCCACCTGGAGCTTTCGTTGAAAATAGTCCAGCAGCAGAGTTCCGGCTTCGGCAGCCAGGCTGACGGCGTGCTTCTCTATATCAATAAGCAGAGAGGGGTCAATGTCCAGGGAGGGTTGGATGCCTGAATCAACCATGCCTGATGTCAGGAGAGAGGATATTGGGCCCTTACGTGCGTACGCAGGCCGCCCCTCTCATTGAACCAAGCTTCTGCGACCATAGACTCCGGCTCAATGAGTGACACCAGGTCATTCAATATGCGGTTGACGGCGTGCTCCTGAAGGATGCCCACGTTCCTGTAAGAGGTAAGGTAGTATTTCAGGGACTTGAGCTCTACCAGGCGATACCGAGGCCTGTAGGTGATAACCATTCTGCCAAAGTCAGGCAGGCCAGTCCAAGGGCATACGGCGGTGAACTCCTCGGTCTCGTAATGCACGTCGGTGGCGGATCCCGGGTAATCGAAGGGGATGTGCTCCAGCACCTGCGAATCAATGCTGGTTGTGTCCTGCACGTCGTAGCGGCGGGTGGAGTACTTATCCGTGAGCATGGGGTTATTCCTGGCGGATTGGTGGTGACAGTATAGCACAGGGTCACAGGCTCGCCAGAAAACGAAGGCGGATTGGCTCCTAGCGTAGCTCCTTGGGCAGCAAGAATGATACGTTTTCCTCTGCCACCTGGAGGGTGCTCACGTGCAGAGGACGCAGCGCCTCCATTACCTCCGTCACCAGCCGCTCTGGAGTAGATGCGCCTGAGGTAATTCCTACCCGTTTTGCGCTATCAAACCACGCCTTGTTTATCTCTTCCGTTCCGCTGATCAGGTAGGCTGGCAGGCCGGCGGCCTGGGCGGTCTCCCGGAGGCGGTTACAGTTGGAACTGTTCTGCGCCCCAATGACCAGCACCATATCCACCTCTTGGGCCATAGCTTTCACGGCCTCCTGTCGGTTAGTGGTGGCGTAGCAGATGTCGTTGCGTGTCACCAGCGCGGGGAACCGATTCTTGAGGATGCGGATAACCTCGCTGGTATCGTCCACGCTCAACGTCGTTTGAGTGAGGGCCACCACGCGGATGGGGTCCGGCACCTGGACTTCCGCAGCCTCCTCCGCGGTCTCTATCAGCACCGTATTGTCCGGCGACTCGCCCATTGTGCCTATGACTTCATCGTGGCCGCGATGTCCCACCAGGATTATGGTGTATCCATCTCGCGCATACTTCAGGGCCTCCAGGTGCACCTTGGTCACAAGAGGGCATGTGGCGTCTATGATGTGCAGGTTCCTGGCCCTCGCATCTTCCCACACAGATGGTGCGACGCCGTGGGCGGAGAAGACCACGGTCTGGCCCACAGGCACGTCTTGAATATCCTCAATGAAAATGGCTCCTTTCTGTCTTAGCTCACTAACCACGTGGGGGTTGTGGACGATTTCGTGGCGGACGTAGACTGGGGGGCCGAAGCGCTTTAGGCAGAGGTCCACAACGTCAACGGCCCGCACCACGCCGGCGCAAAACCCCCTGGGAGCACTGAGGACGATTTCTATGGCGATATACCAGCCTTCCAAGTTGTGCACCCATTATAGGGTATTCGTGGAAGGAAGGGCAAAGCCTGCCCAAGAGATCAGGAAAGGCTCCGTGGGCTGGTTCCACATCACCGATAATCCAGCAGAATGATCCGGATGGGGCATGTGTTAGCTGCCGGAGCTATCAGCTTTGAGCCGGGGCATCAGCCGATGACGGCTTGCGCAGCACAAGGAAGTACACCGCTGCGCCTACCACTACCAGTACCGCCAATACTATGCCAATGATCAGGCCTATGGGTGCGCCACCTGGTGCACTGGTGACCTCAAAACTGCTGGTCAAACCTTCTATCTCAACGTTGTATGTGCCCCCCTCGTCGCGCGTAACTGGGAAGCTTACGGTTTGCGCGGCGTTGGCGGAAACGGTCACTTCCTTGGTCGCCTCCACTGCACCGTTGATATTTAGTGTCACCGTCTTGCTGCCCGCGGCGTCCCCACTGTTGGAGACTTTGACCGTAATGGTGACCTGCTCGCCGGCCTGTACAGCCTGGGGCGATACCTGGAGCTCGGACAGGGAAAGCACGGCCGTGGGTACGCTCAGGACATCGAAGGTACCTTGAAGGGATTCTACCTGGACGGTGTATGTACTAGGCTCACTCTTGGTGACATCGAATATGGCAAGGGATGTTGCCTTGCCATCCAGGGTGACCGTCTCTGTAGCCTCCTGCTGTCCGTTGATTCGAAGTACCACGTCGAAGGTGCCTTGCAGGTCGCCGGTGTTCGCCACAACCGCCACAATCGTCACACGCTCATCTGGCTTCACCTCGGCGGGCCTGATGTCGAGGTTAGAGACAGTAAAGGCGGCGCTGGTCAAGGGTTTGGCCACGGTGAACGTATCGCTTACACCACCTATGGTTAACGTGTAGTCGCCGGCTTCCTCTAGGGCTATGGTGAAGCTCAAAGGGACCGTTAGTCCTCCTGGCAGCCTTATAGGAGTTATTTGGTGGAGCGCGCCGTTCAGCAGCACCTGGAGGTCCACCTTGCCCGCAACGTTACCGCTGTTGGTGACCTGTATTGTAACCGTGACCAGCTCATTGGGGGTCACCTGCTTGGGCGAGACGCTTAGGGTTCCGTAGCCTATGACGGCTGGGAGCAGTGTCTTGGCTACCTCCAGGGTGGCGGTTTGCTCCTCCACCTGAATCTGGTATGTCCCCTCTTCCGCCTGCGTCAGGAAGAAGACCACATTTCCAGTCTCTCCCGGCCCCACAGTGATGTCCAGGGTGTCCAGCGGTATCCCATCCACCTTGAGGATGATGCCCAGGGTGCCAGGCTGCGCGCCCTGGTTGGCTACCTGAGCGGTAACAGCCACAGCCTCATTGGGTTCTGCCACCTGCGGGTCCAGGGCCAGGCTGGTGACGATGAATGAGGCGGGAGCGGGGACAACGCTTAGAATGGTGTAAATAGAGAAGCCATTTACTGATATGGCCTCGAACACCATGCGGCCCTCGGCATCCACGCCCACCTGCACCGTCGGCAGGAACTCCAGAGAACCGTCGTCGGCCAGGCGTGTAATCTGGATAGCGCCTGGGCCGCCCTGTTCAGCGACCCACGTTGGGTCCGCCGCCATGGTCATCGTGACCTCGCCAACGTCCGTGCCGTTCACAAGGCCTGTGCGTGTGATTTCGACGGCCGCGCCTATGCTCTTGATGGTATTGCCAGCGCCGGCGGCCACCAGCTGAAAGCCTGCCTTTGCCGTAACTGGCAGCTCTTTCTTGGGAGACATGGTAAGTGTGGCACCCGTGGGCAGTCTCAACAGTTCCGCGTCCACGCTAAAGGCTACGGTTTGGGCCAACGTTGGGGTGTCCGCGCTGACATCAATCTCTTGCTGCTTTGTGAGCAGGCGCAGCTTCGAGACCTGGGCCTTGGCCGTGGTTCCCGTGCCCACAATTCCAGTGGTTTCGGCGACCAGGGTGAGTGCGACGTTACCATCTGTGTCCCTGGCTAGCGGGATCTCTATGATGTTATCTTTTACGGTGATTCCGCTCACGTCATCCTGGAACGTATCAAGGTTTGTCCCTAGCGTCACACCGATTGGCAGCTCAATCTCAGTTGCTGAGACGGTCACCGTGTCCCCGGTAACGGTCACTGTTGCACCATTGGCGTCCACACCGGTGGCCTCGGCGTCAACGTTGACCTGAGGTGGGAGAGAGGCAACCGCATCCAAAGTTGGCGCCACCACTCTGAAGGAACCACTAAGTCCTTCCAACGAAACGACGTAAGTCCCTGGCTGGCTCCGGCTGACAGAGAATATCAGGGTCTTACTCTGACCTGGCGTCAGGGTCCCTGTCTGCGAGGATTCCTGGATCCCTGCAATGAGCAGGGCTGCGTTGTAGGTCCCAGCGGAACCGCTGTTGGTAGCGACGACGCTGACGGTGACTGGGTCGCCTGAGCCAACAGTCTGGGGACGAACGTTGAGATTGGAGAACTGGATGTTGGCTGCCAGGACGGTAAAGGGCTTTGCCAAGTCACCCGCCTGAACGGTATATGTGCCCGGTTGTACCCTGGTGACTTTGGTTGTGTGGGACCGGCTGGAGCCTGGGGGTATGGTGCCTTGGGCAGTGAAAACCGTTGCCCCATCCACCAGCACTGGGATTGAGTAGCTAGCCTGGGTGTTGCCTGTATTGGTCACCCGGAAAGTGATGGTCACAGGGTGCCCAGCATTGACCTGCTCTGGGGCCACCACCAGGTTAGAGACCTCGAACCCCTCCGATACCGGCGCTGGTGTCGGCGTAGGAGTAGATGTGCCCGTTGGCGTTGCCGTGCGGGTTGGCGTGGGTGTAGATGTAGACGTAGGTGTGGTCGTGGGCGTAAGTGTGCCCGTGGGCGTGAGCGTCCCAATAGGCGTTCCAGTCACCGAGGGCGTAGGAGTTGGCGTCAATGTCGGCGTAGGCGTAGGCGTCAACGTTGCCGTAGGCGTAAGCGTGGGCGTAGGTGTAGGGGTAGGCGTTTCGTCGCCGCCACCGCCGCCTCCACCACCACCGCCGCCACCACCGCCAGGAGTAGGCGTGGCCGTGGCCGTAGGTGCGAACGTGGGCGTAGGCAGGGCTGTTATGCTCAGGTCTACTTTGTCGATGCCGCCAGTCCTGAACTCCACCGACGCAACCGGCGTGACACCGCCGTTCAGGAGCATGGTGGCCTGCACGCCTCCGACGAAGAAGACGATGGGGTCTCCGGCCACGCAGGGCGGTACTCCCAAGGTACAACCTGTGGGATTCCGGCCTACGCCGCCTTCCTTGGTAGCAAGCGTGCCTGTGTCGTCGCCGGGGACAACGAACAAGTCCGTTCCTTGACCGTAGAACCCGCCGGTTGTGACGCAACTGATACTGCTGCCATCAGTAGAGGTGGTGCACTCGGAAAAAACAACGCCGTTAATCTTGGCCTGTACCAGCGTCCCGTCAGGCGCGTTCCCGCTAGCGACCTGGACGCTGCCGTTGAATACGTGAGAAGGGGTTGGGACAGCCTGACCCGTACCCTCTGTCGGTCTGACGAGCAGAAGAGTGCCGACAGCCGTCACCGCCACGAGGCTTGCCGCGACCCTATTCAAGAGGCACCAGCCTTGGCTTCAGTAGAGACCTTGTCAAACGAGGACGGCGCATACATAATTGCGAATACCCTTGTTGATGTTGACTTTGGTCTTCAATCAATCGGAAGCCCTCCTCGGGGCTTGCAGAGCTGATTGCTTCGCTGCCCACTGAAGGAGGGCTTCTTTCCAGTTCGTCACCGGGGCGGCGTTTTGCCCTGACCCTATCTCACCCCAAAGGGCCTGCATTCTCAGTTCCTCTTGTAGCCTGCGCCTCTTTGATCCTCCTTCACGATGCCACAACCCAACTACGGAATGAGGAGGCCATTTGCAAGCAGGAACAGCCAGAACCCTTCTCCTCTGAGCACAACATCAGAATTATTGAACCGTTGTTCGAAAGCGCCAAGCTTCTGAGTCACGCGGTCATTGATGGCTTTGTCCGATGTATTGGCATAATTGAACTCTATGCCGTTCTTGAACGCCAGCAGAGATGACGATGACCCTAACGCAGCCTGCGCCTCTGGGGATAGTCCTTTGAGGAACTGAATCACGTTCGAGTCGGCCTCAGTATGGGCACCCACAGTGTTCCATCCCGCCAACTGGGCGAAGGTGGGAGGCACGGCTCCCGCGGCCAGGAACTGCCCAGCTATGGTCAGGTTCATGCACGAGAAGCTGCTCTCCGTAAAGCCTGGCAGAGGGTCTGCCGACTTGAACGCGCCAGGTTTGGTGAATGCCCAGTACCCCTTTCCTTCCGCCAGCACTGTCAGTGTGTCGGGAACCGTCGTGTTTGGCGTGTATATTGTGAACGCTCCGCCAGTGCCACCGGTCCAGTACTGGATAGTCTCTATGACATTGCGAAGTGTCACGTCGCCGTCGGCATCCAACTCTATGCTCGTGTCTCCACCGCCTTCTCCTGCGGCTACAAGGGTGGCTTTAAACGCCGCACTGACGTTGAACACCTTCTGATTCAGCAGCGTGTCCAGAGTACCGTCAGTGGGCTGAATGGGTGTTGCGATCAGGTTCCCGTTCCTCTGGAGGCATGAGTTCCAAGCCGTCATGCTGGCGTTGACCTGGGCCTGCACAGCACCAACAGTGGTGTTACCAGCGTTATCTGTCGCCTTGACTATGAAAGACTGGCTACCAGGCGGCGTCGAGGTGGCAATAATAGAAGGGAACAGGTAGTTGCCTGTGGTGCCCCACTGGTCTCTCAGCACCTGTGGCGTGTCCGACGCAGAGATCATGGTCTTGACTGCTGGAACCAGTATCTCCACTTTGGCAATACCGGTTTCGGCATCTGTAGCGTTTACCTGGTACACCACCGGGTCGCCGGACTTGCCTTTGAGGGCGGTGAACGGGTATATGGTGCCCAGGCCTGTCAGCGAGGGCCCCTGGTTGTCCAGGGTAACCTGTACGGACAGCTTGTTCAGCGGGTTATCGCTGGCGTCCTTGGCGGCAGCATCTGGCTCCAGACCACCAGCGTCTTTCATGCTGACCGTAATGGTGTTGAGGCCATTGACAAGGTTTATGGCCGTGGAGAAGGACGGTTTAGTTGGATCCAGGTTGGCGCTCTTCAACGACAGCACCAGCTTGCCGTTGAGTGTCACCGTAAGCAGGACAGGGTTAGCTTCCTGGAAAACGCCGAATACCGTTTGGGCGGCGGTCTTGGTGACCAGCGGCTCTGCGCCATTTGCCAGTTTGGTTATTAGGGCGTCTCCGTTTATGTCCTCGTCAATGGTGATGTCATAGGTGCCATCCCCATCAAGATCGATGTCCACGTCGGTGTTCAGCGCTCCATTGCCGTTCACGTCCTCGCTGAGGAGCAGCCGTAGGATGGGGTTGCTTAGGTCCAGGGAGACCGTAACCGTCGCGGATACGGTCTGAGGGTCATAGGCGGTCCTTGAAGCCGTCACCTTTATATCGTTGCTGCCTGGGGCCAGTGCAAACTCGCCGCTGAAGACGCCGTTGACCACGTCAACGAGCTGGTCACCGGCTGAGCCAGCGCCGGTGACACCAATGTTGTCAACGGACCAGCCTTCGAGGTCGTTGCCAAACGAGTCTACTGTTTCGAAGAAGAACTGGACGGCCACATCCTGCCCAGCGTAGCTATCCAGGGGAAGCTGCACCTTGGTGAAGACGGGATCACCAGTGGTAAAGTTCTCAAAGAATGGCGGGACAAAAACCAGGTCCCACGAGGCAAAGGAGGTCTGTTTGAACACCGTGCCCGGCGGGCCGCCACCAGGAGGCGGGAAGCTCACAATCTGGGCGAGGGTCTGGAGCGTACCTCCAACAGGTGCGATCTTGATGTACTTGCCGTCAAACTGAGGTTCGCCGCCACCGCCACCAGGGCCGAAGAAGTTGGGCTCTGTGCCGTACCATGTCGACAGGATCAGCTTCGTGCCTGAACCAACGGTGAAGGTATCACTGGTGGAGGTACCACTGTTTGGTGCACCTGGGGTCTCATATGTGTAGAGAGGCCCGGCCGGTGCAGTGCCCACGTTAAGGGTGTCACGGGTGTAGCCCAGAGACCAGTCGCCGATGGCCCGTGGCGGCTGGCCGCCAAAGTCGTTGGTGCGGTGCCACAAACCTGTATTGGTAAAGCCCTCTGAATCCGCTTCGAAGTCGGCTGGGCCAAGCAGGTCAGTGGATGGCAAGTCAATGCCTAACGAAACCTTCTTCACTGTCGGGTCGTTCACCAGGCCGCTGACAGTGATGGGAGTGCTGGTGAAGGCCGCACCGTCGCTAGGATCGGTGATGGTGACTGTCAGAGTGGCCACGCGTTCTATGGTGAAGGGCGCGGTTACAGGCGTAGGCGAGCCACCGGCCGGGTCCAGCGTAACGGTGAAGATGCTTTCATAGTCGCCGGCCACAGTGTCATCCGGTGTAAGCGCTCCTGGGATGCTGGCCCGGAACACCTGCTGCGAATCGTCGGTCATCAAGATATCGGTGCCGCGCTGCGTCAGACCCGTAATGTTGAATGGAGGGAATACGGAGGTCGGATTGAAGTTGAAGATGCTACCCGTGTCTATATTAATGAAGAAGAAGCCTGTGCCTGTAGCGCCCAGGAGGAACGGGCTGGTGGGAGCGCCTGTCACCAGTGTTAGGCCCTCCATGCCAAAGGGATTGAATGCAGAACCAGTAGCAACCATGGTCTTGGTGGAGGTGACAGAGCCGGTGGCGGGGTCAATCTCGTACAGCCCGTCTGAGAACCGGTCCACACCTATAAGCCTGGTGCCTGCGGCGTTGACGGTCAGGCCTCCCAGTTCAGAAACAAAGGTCGGCAGGTCCTTGGGGTAGCCTGACTGAACGGCCCCAGTCGCCGGGTCCAGCTTGTACAGCTTGTGCGGGAAGGTGCCGTTGTCCACTGTGTACAAGAAGCCGCCGAGGAAGGCCAAGCCTTCATGCTCCGAACTAGGGGCGTCGTACCGGTTCACTTCGGTTCCGGCACCATCTGTCCTCAAGATCTCATCCTTGCCGGCGGTGCCGGTGTCGTCCATCAGCAGGAAGATGTTGGTAGGGTCGTTGGTGATCGCCCGCGCGAACTCTCCGCCACCGCCAGCGCCTCCGGAAAGGCTAACAGAGTAAATTGTGCCCGGCGAGGCTTGATCGGCAAGAAACAGAGTGCCGGCGGAATCCATGGCCAGGCCTACGATATTGTTGAGAGGAGACCCGTCGCCCAACACGTCCTTGAATCCCAGGAAGAACCCGCTGGGGATGTCGAACGCGCCCAGCTTATCGCCGAAGGCTCCAAGGCCGCTTGGTGGACCACCCGTCGCATCGTTGACCACCACATCGTTATAGCCGCCGCCAGTGGGACCGGCGGGGAGAAACATGGTCGAAACATCTACACCGGTGTCAGGCTGCACCCGGTGAACAGGGATATCCAGGTCTGGGTTGGACTGGAAAAATGATGGCAGGAGGTACTGTTTGTCGGACGGGTCCAAATATGAGAACGCACCCAGACCTTTGAGGGGCAGACCATCCGAGAGTGAGATAGGCGTGTCTGTCGATGCCGGTGGCACAACCTGTTGGATTTGCTGGGTGCCGCCCGATTGGATGGCGACCCACACCGTTCCTGCGGCGAAGCTAAATGGCAGGGACGCGGAGTCGACAGCCTCCGCAACCCAGGCTACGTCCTCGGCGTCAGGCGTGCCCGTGTCGATCGAGTCCAAAATGAACCCGAATGTTGGATCAACCACCAGGATGGTGTCGTTACCTGCGAGGATAGGGTTGTCCATCAAGGTCAACAGCGTCCCGTTGAACCGGTCGAAGGCCAGGCCCAGCACGGTCGCGCCTGTTGGTGCTACAGGGTCGAAGCCGGGGATTGCGAATTGCGAATTCGTGTTGAGTGTAGCGCCACCACCTACGACAGCGCCCGGATTCGGGAAGGCTACGACAGGTGCGTTGAGGGGGGTAAGCGCAGCAGGCACTACCTGCTTCTTTATGGGGGGTGTCCAGCGGATCACGAAGTCAATGCGGGCGTTATTGGTGGCGCCTTTGTACCCAACGGCGTAACCGCCTGCTGCAGGCCCCAGGTCGGTCCAGGTCACATCGATCTCCAGAGTGGAGCCGCGGCTCTGCATGTTGGCCGGTAAAGAGCTGGTTAGGTCGTGGTTGCCAATGTCGATGGGGAAGACGATATCGAAGAAGGACTCTGACCCGGGCTTGCTGCTGCCGGCCTTGGGCTGCACTGTCAGCTTGACAGATGCAATCTGGGCTACCTCTTCACTTGCACCGTTGAACAGGATGGATGCGTTGCCTACAACATCCTCTCCTACCTTGTAAATGTCCTTGGTGGTGTCATAGTTGGATGACAGGCCCAGGGCGATTCCAGGGACAAGGAGGATGACCGCAACAACGGCCAGCGTGGCAAGGACTGCAAGCCCCACACGACGGTTACGCGCTACGCTGGTGTTCATAGGGTGGTGGCCGTCTGCCTTGGGATTGTACAGAATCTGCCCTCTGAATTCCTACACTGAAGCCTAACGACGCTAGTCTACCAGCCCCAGCACTATAGCTGTCAAGCCTTGGAACCTACCTAATGCTCCCTTCCGGCGTTTCTTTACGAATTGCTTACGAGTTTCTTACTCTGGAAGGGCGCGTTTGAAGCAGATATGCGCCGCCAGCGGTGATGAGCACAAAGCCAGCCAGCAGGAGTGCCGTAAGCATTCCGGAGCCTGGCGTGAAGTCTCCTGTTACCGGCGGCTTGGCTGTGGGTGTAGCCCCAGGTGCGGATGAACTCGTTGGCGTTGGAGTTGGGTCACTAGACTCTGCCTCAATACACTGGGCTCCCGCAGCGAGCAGGCCCGTGTTGAGAGGCGCGGGGGAAACTAGCAAGACCGTCTGGTCATTACCTAGGAGGTGAATTCCTACCGGGGTGTCGGCTGACTTGATGGCTTGCTTGGACGTGGTGAATATGAAGCACATGGTCTGTCCCGTTGGGAAAGGCCCAAAAGTGCCCAGGAACTGCGTCTGTACAGGCGCTTCGCTGGCAATTGGGTTTACGAACACTTCCATGCCGAACACTGTGTTGGCCCAAGCGGCGTTCAACAGGATGTTAACTGTCATGTCCGTGCCTTGAGCGTTCCAGTCCCATGCATCGACTACGTTGCCGACCGTGGTATCCCCGAACCCGGCGACGCCGAAGGCGCTGCTGGTGGCTAAGGTGAGGACGCCGCTGGTGGCCGTCAACGTGTAACCAGCACCAACCAGATCGATGGATAGGTCGGAGAAGGTGGCGACGCCGCTAACGGCGCTGACCGTCGTGGTACCCGCCAGGACGGCGCCGCTCGTGCCAGTGGCAGCGGTAATGGCCAGGGTGACGGCGGCGGTGGAAGCCGTCACCGTGTTTCCTGTGGCATCCTGGACTTCAACCACCGGCTGGGTGGTAAAGGGTGCTCCTGGAACTGCGCCTGATGGCTGGGTGGCGATGACAAGCTTGGTTGCTGCGGTAGGGGCAACGACCACATTGAAAGGACTGCTGATGGCTGCGGTGAGGGTGCCACTAGTGGCCGTCAATGTGTAACCAGTGCCAGCCAGATCAATGGTGAGGCCGGCGAAGGTGGCCACGCCGCTCACGGCGCTGACCGTCGTGGGGACTGTCAGGGCAGCACCGCCGGTGCCAGTCAGAGGGGTAATGGCGAGGGTGATGGCGTCGGTGGAAGATGTTACCGTGTTCCCTGCTGCATCCTGAATCATAACCACCGGCTGGGTGGCAAAGGCTACTGTAGGAGCTGCACCTGAAGGCCCAATGGCGAAAGCCAGGTTGGCTGCTGAACCAGGGGGAACGATGACCCCCGTTGCGTTGTCGGCGCTAGCGCGTTCCGTCACCTGAAAAACGGTGAAGGCGAGGAGGAGGGAGATTAGTGCGATAGCTGCTACAGAAACACGGCTCTTGGTCAAGAGCATGGCAAGACACCTCCAAATGGTCAGTCAAACGATAATAAACGCGCTATAAAGAAAGACACAGACTCCTGGCGGAAAGAATCCGCAAACTCCGTTGGCATCCTAGCATTGGACTTCGCAGGTGTCAAGGGCATGTGCTTGCCCAATATGATAGGTTAGAGACACTCTGCTGGTGTCACCCATGTTGTATAAACGAGACAACGGGTCATCCTCTCAGCACCACTCCTTATCCTGTCATAGTTACCCTTTTGGTGCTGTCGGGCAAAGCTACGCACCCCATTATGCACAGGTTAGCTAGGGAATGATAGGGGTTTGGCGACGAGTTTTGAGGAAATCCCCATGTCCAGTGGCGAAAGTAGATACGCCTGTCTCCTAAATTCGGGAATGCGGCTAAGGCTTGCATTCAGATAGAAGGTCTGCAGCCATTCCAATGTCCTGCGGTTTTCGTCCACGGGATAGCCATTCCCGTTTGCCAGGTCAGGCCTGAGTTGGTTGTGGAGTTGGGGGCATGGCAGTAGAATGGCTCGGAGGATGCGGAGGGATGCGCCGGGCTTGGTTCCGTTACACTGGTTGGCTGGACGTGGCCCGAAGGCCTCCGATGGTGGATACGATGTAGGAGGTAAGCATGGCAGACATTGTGGAAAGGCAGCTAAAAGAAAGCAATACCATTGCCGTAGTGGGGCTGTCTCCCAATACGGAGCGGGACAGCAACAGGGTAGCCCGGTACCTCAAGAGCGTGGGGTATCACATCATACCCGTCAATCCTATGGTTGACGAGGTGCTGGGAGAGAAGAGCTATCCAGACCTGAAGTCGATACCGGATCCCATCGACATGGTGGACATCTTCCGGCGCTCAGACCTAGTGGCCCCGGTGGTGGACGAGGCTATTGAAGTGGGCGCTAAGTTCATCTGGATGCAGGACGGCGTCGTTGACGAGGGGTCGGCGGAGAAGGCCCGTGCCGCCGGCATTCCAGTCATCATGGACAACTGAACGCTGCGAGAGCATCGTCGCCGGTTCGGCGACGGCCAGGTTGAACCTCGACGCCCCGTTTCCTGAACGTACCACTCAGTCGTATCCTTGGTAATGTAGACGGCACTCAATGTCGCACGTCCTTTTCGTCTGTGTCCATAACGCAGGCCGGAGCCAGATGGCCAATGCCCTGTTCAATGCTCTTGCCTGGCAGCGGGGCCTTCCCCTGGATGCCGAGTCCGCTGGGACCGAGCCGGCAGACCATGTCCACTCCAACGTAGTCGCGGCGATGCGGGAGGTGGGTATTGACCTGTCCCACGAACCTCCCAAGCTCCTATCCAACGATATGGTAGAGCGTGCGGGCAGGGTCATCACCATGGGATGCGCTGTGGATGCCGAGGCCTGCCCAGCGGTGTTTATTGGTGTTTATTAAGGATGTAGAGGACTGGGGGTTGCCGGACCCCAAGGACAAGGAACTGGAAGGGGTACGTGCCATACGGGATGCCATTCAGGAGAAGGTGGAACGGCTGCTGGTCTCGATGCTTCCCGATACCCTCAGTCCCAGGGATTGAGCCGTGAATCTTCCAGCCTGCATTGTGTCTGCCCGCACGGGCAAGCCGTGACCGACGAAGGAAGACCGTCGGCGCAGAGCCTGCCCTGAGCTTGCCGAAGGGGCACGCCCTGCTAAATCAAAGACTTTGACTGGCCACCATCTATGTTGATGCACGTGCCGGTCATCAGGTCTGCCTGGGCCGACGCCAGGAAGGCCACCAGCGCTCCCAGAGGCTCCGGCCAACCGAACCTGCCCATGGGGAGGTTGTTTTTCACGAAGTCCCGCACCACCTCCGGCGGGTTGGTGTCCTGGAACCGCTGCCAGCTACCGCCAGGGAAGGCTATGGACCCCGGTGCCACGGTGTTGACAGTGACTCCCGTGCTGGCCACCTCTATGGCTAGGTGCTTGGAGAAGGCGATGAGCGCCGCCTTGGCGGCCATATAGGTGAGGCCGCCGCCTTGCTCCCGGCCCCAGATGGACGAGATGTTGATGATGCGCCCCCAGCCTCGCTCTTTCATTGAGGGCAGGCAGAGGCGGCTCAGTCGTATGCTGGAGAAGAGGTTGAGCTGAAGGGTGTGCTCCCATGCTGCGTCGTCAGCGGCATCAAAGTTCGGCCCCCTGGAGCCGCCTACGTTGTTCACCAGCACGTCCACCGGACCCAGGGTATTTACCGTCTCCTGGAACAGGCGAGAGATGTCGTCCTCGTTGGTTACGTCTGCCTGCACTCCCACGGCCTGTATACCTAGCTCTTCAAGCTCTGCCACCGTTTGGCCCAGGGCCTCGTCACCGCGGGCACAGATGGACACCTTGCACCCCTCTCCGGCCAGGGCCAGCGCGGCGTGGCGTCCCAGTCCTCGGCTTCCCCCGGTGATTAGGGCTACCTTGCCCGATAGTCCCAGGTCCATGGTGTCCCTCCTATATATAGGGTGGGTGTAGGCATATAAGGCCAGCACAGAGTCTAAAGGTTCCTGGCCCGAAGCGCCACCACCTTATATAACATAGAATAAAAGCCCCACTCTTCGCCTCGAGGATGGACGCCCGTCGTCTGTTTGAGTGCTGCAAAAGTGCTTGACAGCTATAATTGGTCTGGCTATCATCGGTGGCTACTGGGACAGAGGCCTAGAACCCCTCCCTCGGAAGTTGAAATGAGAAATCCCGGAATTAGGTAAGTTGGCAGCGGCAAGAGTGTGATTGAACATGGAGATTCTGCGAAACCTTAGGCGCCGCAAGCTGCGCAATTTCCTGACCATCAGTGGAATCGCCATCGGAATCTTGGCGTTTTCCACTATGGGCGCCATGGCAGAAAAGAACAACAAGCTCATTGATGGAGGCGTCCAATACTTCTCCGGCCACGTCACCGTGACCGCTTCCAACAGTTCAATCTTCTCCGGAGGCGGGCTGATTAATCTCAGCAAGGTCGACGAGGTCGGCAGAATCGAAGGAGTGGCCGCCGCCTTTCCCGGTGCAAGCGCTCTTGCAAAGGCTGATAGCAGCGATTTTAACTTCGGCCCGCCTCCAAGCATCGTTTCCGATCAGCCCGGCGCAGAGCAGTACACGACGTTCAAGCTTACGGCGAAGTCCGGGCGGTTGGACAATCTCCGCGACGGCGAGGTGGTTATTGGATCCGATCTTGCTACTGAGCTGAAGAAGAACGTCGGCGATACCGTGGACCTGCCGGTGGCGCCCAAGGAGCCGCGTGCCGACTTCATCAACCACACCTTTACCGTAGTTGGGGTGCTGGACAAGACCCTTACTGCGCCAGACGGCTTTGCAATCATGACTTTGCGCGATGCACAGCGCGCCATGGGGGATTCTCTCCCGCCCGCTATCCGCGGCCAGGTGGACTCGACATCTCTTGTGTCTGGCATCGACGTGTACGGCAAGCCTGGAGTGGATCTGGATGATCTTGCTACCAAGATAAACGCTGAGGTCTCAGGGGTGAAGGCAAATTCCCCTTCGGAGCTGGTAAGGTCGTTCAAGCAGTTCTCGCTCATCTTCTCCGCTATCACCTTGGGGTCGGCTCTACTGGCGCTGATTGTGGGTGGGCTCTCTGTCGTCAACACGATGCTCATGTCCGTCACGGAACGGTACCGAGAGATCGGCTTGAAGAAGGCGGTCGGGGCGAAGACCTACCACATTCTTCAAGAGTTCTTGTTCGAATCCGGGGTCATAGGGTTTCTGGGCGGCTCAATCGGCTTGCTCTGCGGCTGGATCATTACCGAGTCCATCAACTCCGCCACTGATAAACAAAACCTGCAGCTCTTCCTGCTCACCCCATCGCTGGCCATTACCGCACTTGTCTTCGCGGTTGTACTGGGCATTGTCGCAGGTGTGATTCCGGCGTTGAGAGCCGCTAGGCTCGATCCGGTGACGGCCCTGAGGACACAATAACAACAGCACAACCAACAAGAGCAACAATGACAAAAATCGAAATACTAGACCTGACGAAGCATTACGGCAAAGGCGAGCGCTTGGTGCGCGCCGTAGACGGCATCAGCCTGACGATTCAGGGGGGTGAATTCATCTCCGTCGTCGGCCGGTCGGGTAGTGGCAAGACCACGTTACTGGACTGTCTGGGCCTCCTCCTGAGGCCAACCGCTGGGCATATCTCCATCAATGGCGTCGATTTATGGACTCTTTCTGACGGTGGCCGGGCCGAGTTTCGGAGCAGGAATATCGGCTTCATCTTCCAGGGCTTCAACCTACTGCCATCCCTCACAGCGATCGATAATGTGCTGCTGCCCATCCGCTACAGCGGTGGCGATAAGCGGGCGGCCAAGAGTCGGGCTGAGAACCTGTTGGAGGAGGTTGGCATGGCCAATCGCCGGCATCACTTGCCTACGGAGCTATCAGGCGGGGAGCAACAGCGGGTGGCCATCGCCAGGGCCGTCATCAATCAGCCAACATTGGTGCTGGGGGATGAACCGACAGGCGAAGTGGACACAGAGACAGGCGAGGCTCTTACCGTCCTCATGCAGCGTATGAACCGCGAACATGGCGTCACCTTTGTCATCGTGACCCATGACGGAGACCTGGCGGCAAAGACTGATCGAATCGTGCGCCTCAAGGATGGGCGCGTGATCGGCGACGAGAAGCAGCTAGCCGTTAGCGGGGTCCCGTGAAGAAGTTGACCTCTATGCAAGGGCAATGGGTTGGGATGGAAGCGTTAATTCTGCGGTTACTGCCCCGAAGCGCCACCACCTTATACACCATTAATTACTGGAAACCGTTAGTGGTCTGTCTAGCTTATTCCATCCCAGGAGGCATTAGCGTTACGCCCAAGGCCTTCTCGCACCATTGCGCTGTCGCCAGAAGCCTTGCCTCGGCAAAGGAGGCGCTTGCCAGTTGAATTCCCAGCGGCATTCCATCGCTGTTTAGCCCGGAAGGTATGGTAATGCAGGGTAGGCCACAGGAGGTCCAAGGCCCCTGGAAGATGGGGTCGCCCGTGGTGGTGCGGTCCCTGGGCGCTGGCGATGGCGTGGCCGGCGTGAGCAGGACGTCCACGTCTGCCAGTAGCGCCTCCATGTCAGCGCGGAACTGCCGCCGCACCCGCTGGGCCTGAAGGTAGCTGACCCCTGAAATGAGGCTACCTGTTTCTAGCAGGCGGCGTAGCAGGGGGCCGTAGGCGTCAGGGTCTTCAGCGAACATCTGCTGGTGGAAAGCGGCTGCCTCCACGGCGAACACTACGGTCCGCGCCGCCTCGTGGAGTGGGAAGCTCTTGGGTAGCTTCACCTCCTGGACGATTGCCCCTTCCTGATGAAGGCGGCCCACCACCTGGTCGGTGTGCCGTCGCACCTCCTCCGTGGCGTGTTCGTAGAAGAACTCTCTTACCAGGCCGATCCTTGGCGGTGTCAGAGGTTTAGCTACCGCGTCCAGGTAGTCGTCTACGGGCAGAGTAGAAGAGGTTGGGTCCTGTTCGTCGTGTCCTGCCATGACCTGGAGCAGGATGGCTGCGTCCTCGACGCTGCGCGCCAGAATGCCCACTGTGTCTAGGGACCAGGCCAGCGGAATGACGCCGTATTTGCTTACACGTCCGTATGTGGGCTTGAGGCCAACGATGCCGTTGTAGGCGGCGGGCCGGAGTGTAGAACCCACGGTCTGGGACCCCAGTGCTACCGGGCACATTCGGCTGGCCACCGCCGCCGCCGAGCCGCTGCTCGAGCCGCCGGGCGTGTGGGCCGGATTCCAAGGGTTGAAGGTGGGTGATGGGTCCGTGGCGGCGAACTGGGTGGTGACGGTTTTGCCCAGGATGATGGCGCCTGCGTCTTTGAGACGCGCAATGCTGGTTGCATCGTAGGTGGGGACAAAGTCGGCGTACTGGGGCGCGCAGGCGGTGGTTGGGATGTCCTTGGTGTAGTAGATGTCTTTGATGCCAACAGGTATCCCGTGAAGGGGGCCTCGCGGGCCGTCCCGTTTGAGTGCTGCTTGGGAACTCCTGGCCGTTGCCAGAGCCATCTCTTCATTGAGCGTGACCCACGCCTTTAGCGACGGCTCCAGCCGGCGGATGCGTTCCAGCAGCGACTCCATCAGCGTCACCGGCGAAAGCTCGCCGCTGCAGATCATACTGGATGCTTGGGCCACCGTCAGGTCCCACATATACATGGGCTAGCCTCTTTACATAAAGAATACCGGTTCCACTTCCGGAGACGGTGCCTTGGTAGAGAGGAGCCAGAGGTGTTCTGCCATCTGCTCCAGGAGGAGAGTATGGCGTCGGCGCGCTCTCGGCCGTAGAGTTCCGAGGCCCGCTGGGACAGGGCTTCCGCTATATCTTGACGCACTTCGTCTTCCAGCATGTCCAACCATTGAGCGGAGGTGTTACTCCGCTCATCACCTCTGGTGATTCTCGTTCAGCCGAAGAATAACATATTGCCAGAAGGCAGGGCTGCTCTATATGATACAGCCGTTATCGGAATATGATTCTCATACGGAGGAGATGAGTCGTGGACAGAACAAACATTATTGGAGTGGCAATCACTGGGCAGACCACCGCCGAGGTGCTGGAGCGGATAGTCCAGGCGGAGGAAGCTGGCATCCCCGCTGCCTGGTTGACCACTGGCGGCGCCGGGCGCGATGCCCTTACCCTATTTGCCGCCGCCGCGGTGCAGACCAAGAGCATCCTCCTGGGCACCTGTATCACACCGAGCTGGCCCCGTCATCCTGTGGCCGTGGCTCAGCAGGTGCGCGTCCTGGCGGAGTTGGCGCCTGACCGGTTCTGCCTAGGTGTGGGCCCCAGCCATAGGGCGGGGATGGAAAGCACCTTCGGCGTCGAGTGGAATGCGCCCCTGGGCCATCTGCGCGAGTACATCAGGATCCTGAAGGCGCTCATTCAGAAAGGTGAAGTGGACTTCGATGGGAAGTACTACAAGGCCCACGCTCGTACGGGAATGGCCCTAGATGTCCCTGTGATGGCTTCTGCCCTACGACGGGGCTCCTTCGAGTTTTGTGGTGCCGAGGCCGACGGCGCTATCTCATGGGTATGCCCAGGCGAGTACCTGCGCGATATGGCTGTGCCGGCCATCGAAGCTGGCGCTCATAAGGCGAACCGCCCGACTCCAGCTCTAGTCGCCCACGTCGCGGTGTGCGTGCATGAAAACATTGCCGAGGTACGAACGGCTGCCACAGAGCAGCTGGGTACGTATCCCGGCAACCCGTTCTATACCCAAATGTTCGTGGATGCCGGGTTCCCTGAGGTGGCCGAGACGAAGGCATGGAGCAATCAGATGCTCGACGCTGTGGTCCTGTCTGGGAACGGTGTCCGAGTCAGGGCGAGGTTGCAACAGCTTCTCTCCTTTGGTGCACGGGAGATCATTGTTTCGGTAGTCACAGCGGGCAAGGACCCAGCGGCCTCCTACAAGCGGACAATCAAGGTCCTGGGGGATACGGCCGCGCCCGAAGCGAGCGAGGAGGAGCAGGCTGAGATGGGCTTCACCGGCTATCCAGCGGAGGAGTCGTTCTAGCCTACCGCTTCTCCAACAAGACCTTTCGTGTGGTTGTTCGAATAGAAGGGTAAAGGTTAAGCGGATGCCTTTCGCCTATCGTTCAGCCGCCATATGAGAAGCGTGCCAAGGAGACCCGCCAGAGCAAGGATACCCCACCGACTCAACGACGGGATGGGTGTTGGCGTGGGCGTTGGTGGGGAGCCTGTGGTGAGCCAAACGTCCTGCCAGCGCAGGTTCTGAACCAAGTTAGGGTGAGCCTGGAAGTCGGCGACCACGTTCCGCACCGGCACGCGCCGCTTGAGCCAGTAGAGATTCAGGAAGGCTTGCTGGTCAATAGTCTCGTTGATAAGCTCATGCGCTTTGGTTAGCCGCGCTACGGGGTCAGTGAGTTGCTGCTGCAGGGAGTACAGCGTGTCCATCTGAGCGTCCACGAGGCCGGTGTAGTTCTCCGGGGCGTTAGGAAGATACTCCCGCAAGAACATCAGGTCTATGTCGTCCAGTGGTTGCGCAACAGTGTCAATGGCCATCTCGTATGTCTTGCCCGTTAACTTATTAAGGTAGGTTGCGGTATCCACTATCTCAATGGACGCAACCACATCGACCAGCGCCAGTAGCTGCTGTACGATATCAGCAGCGTCGGTGTAGGGGCTGGGACTCCTAGTAGTAATCGTGCTCGGGAACCCGGCTGGGTATCCAGCATCAGCCAAAAGTTGTTGGGCTTGTGCGCGTTCTGTGGTCTTGTCTCCGTATCCCTCCCGTGCCAGCAGGTCTGCTTCGGGGAGGGCCCAGTGGCCACCCGGCATCATCAGCCCGCCCTTGGTGCCCGCTTGCGTCGCTACGAAAGCGTCCCTGTCCAGGGCCAGGTTTACCGCTCGCCTTACGCGGAGGTCGTTGAACGGGGGCACTGTGGTGTTCAAGATCAGATTTAAGGCGGCGTTTCTGGTCATCTCCTGCATAGTTATGCCAAAGGATTCCAGCCCCATGGCCTCCGACGGAGTAACCCCCAAGGGGATCACGTCGATTTGCCCCGTCTTGATCGCTGCCAGCCGGGTGTTAGCGTCGGCGATGACATACACATCCACGCCGTCCAGGTATGGCCTGCCCGGCACAAAGTAGTCAGCATGTCTTTCTAGCTTGGTTACCACTCCTGCTGTGTACTCCTGGCACTTGAAGGGGCCGCTGGCTATGACCTGGCAGGGGTTTGGGGCGGGGAGAGCGACAGTCAGGGCCACGGGGTAGAGGGCCGCGTGGACCGAAGCCAGGTTAGCTAGTAAGGAGGGGGCAGGGAATTCCGTGGTCACCCGCAAAGTGAGGGCGTTAGGCGCTTCCACGAATTGGATATACGAATTCAGGAGCAGACCGAGGGATGGATTGGCTATCCCGTCGACCTGCCCCATTGCGCGTTCCAAGCTGAACTTGGCGTCGGCGGAAGTCAGCGTCGTGCCGTTGTGTAGCTTTATTCCCGAGACGCCAGGCGCCGCCGCCTTTAGGTGAAACGTCCATTCCACAGGGTCAGGCCCCCATTCCCAACTCTCTGCCCCGTCCCCCACTATGACGGCTGGATCTTCAGGACTGAAGTGAACAAGCTGGTTATACATAGGAGCGCAAGCCATGAGAACATTAATACTGACCTGCGCCTGCCAACAACTCACGGAGCTCGAAAATGTTGCTAATCTTATGACCCCGCCGGGAGGCGCGCCGTTGGAAGTGGAGAGAACGGCTGCAAGGAGAATGGCAGGAAGCAGGAAAAGAGTGCGCCGCACAAGCGTAATGCACCTCCTATGCCCTTGGCTGACTGAGCAGCCGAGGGTTGATTTCTAACCCGTTCGTGGTGAGCTTGTCGAACCACGAACGGCCCTTCGACAGGCTCAGGGCGAACGGGACACACGTAAGCCTCTTTCAGCCCTCCGTTACACCACACCATCGCGATGCAAAGTTAGCACCTGCTCTGTGGTGTAGCCCAGCAGGCTGGTGAGCACCTCTTCCGTGTGCTGTCCCAGCAGGGGCGCGGGCAGGAACCGCTCCTCCTTAATCTGGGACATTTTCACCGGGTTACCGGCCATCTTGTACTTGCCGGCCACCGGGTGTTCAGCTTCCACCACCATGTGACGGTGCTGGGCTTGAGGGTTGCTCAACGCCTGGTCCATGGTCAGAACAGGTCCTGCGGGTACATCGGCGGCCGCCAGGATGGCTAGCCACTCCTCCGTGGTCTTGGTCTGGAACGCGCGCTCCAGAATCTCCATCAGCTCCTTCTTGTGCTTCACGCGGTCCACGTTGAGTGTGAAACGAGGGTCCGACGCCAGGAACCCGAACCCCTCGACTTGCGACAGCACCGGCGCCAAGTTTTCGTAGAACTTCTGAGTGCTACAACTGATAACGATGTACCCAGAGCCGGTCTTGAAGCTACCTGCTGGGACATTGAGGTGCAGGTATGACCCCAGGGGTTCCAGCACCTCTCCCGAGGCCAGGTAGGCCTGGCCGATGTGTCCCTGGAGTTGGAGCTGCACGTCAAACAGGCTGATGTCTATCTCCTGGCCCTCTCCTGTGTGGTCTCGTGCGTAAAGGGCTGCCAGGATGCCCTGGATGGCCACGTGGCCCCCTACAAGGTCTGCGATTGGGAACCCCACCATCATAGGTCTGCCTCCCGGCTCGCCGGTCATGCTCATTACTCCCCCCATGGCCTGGAGGATTGGGTCGAAGGCGGGGCGGTCCGCCTCCGGCCCGGTGGAGCCGAAGCCGGAGATGGCGCAGGAGATGATGCGAGGGTTGACCTTGCGCAGGGTCTGGTAGTCTACGGCTAAGTCCGCCAGAACGCCCGGGCGGAAGTTGCTGAATACCACGTCGCTTTTGCGGGCTAGCTCGTGGAAGATATGCTGGCCCTTGGGCGATTTTAAGTTCAAGGTGATGCCCTTCTTGTTGCGGTTCATCCCCAGGAAGTAAAAGCTCTCCCCATTGAGGGTATAGGCCAGAGAGCGTCGGGTGCTATCTCCAATCCCAGGGGTCTCCACCTTGATCACCTCCGCACCCAGGTCTGCCAGGGTGCGCGAGCCGAAGGGCCCAGCCAGCACCTGGGTCAGGTCCAGGACGCGCACGCCGGAAAGAGGCATTGCCATCCCACGCTTCTCCTTATGCTCCTTCCCCTTATATGACCTGCTGCCGCTGTCCTGTGTCTGAAGCCTTCTGTATAGCTTCCAGCAGACTGTGGCGAGTCACCGCCGTTTCGAAGTCGGGTTCGGCCCTTTTGTCCGTTCGTATTGCCTCGCCGAAGCGGCTCCACAGCTGCCCCACGTTGTACGGAGCACCTTGCGGCACGCCCTGGGGCACCCATCGCAGCCGCTCCGGGATGGCCAGCTCCTGTAGCTCCTTATCGCCACTCTTTCCTCCCAGCAACCTAAGTTCACCGGTCTGGGCCGCACCTTCACTGGTCACCACTAGAGTCCCTTCCCGGCCATACACCTCCAGCCGCATGCCGCTGCCGAGGGCCGGCACGCTGCCCACGTGAGCCGAGACCACGGCCCCGCTGGACAGCCTTCCGCTGACCAGGATGTTATCCGGCGACGTCACATCTACCATCCGGTTGGTGTCCGTCTCGTGCCACTGTGGGACCTGCGTGCTTACAACAGCCGAAACCTCCTGGAACTCACCTAGGCAGAAGCACATGGCGTCTATGGCGTGGCCAAAGGCAATGGTAAGCGTGTTGGCCCCCAGCCTTACGTCCCTCTGCCACGTCCTGTCTGACGTGCGCGTCAGGCCACCGGCACCGAACTGGCGCAGGTGGCAGGAAAGCACGTCGCCTGCATACCCCTCCTCCACCATCTCTTTCAGACGCAAATAGACCGGTGCTCCCCTGGCCTGAAGGCCCGCAATGGTGTGGACGCCTTTTGCCTTGGCCAGGCCTGCCATCTCCTGGGCCTCCTTGAGGTTCGCACCCAACGGCCACTCCGTGAAAACATGTTTTCCTGCGTTCAAAGCGGCCATTGTGAGCTGGTGATGCATTGGGACCCGCACTACCACTGCCACCGCATCTATGTCCGGCTGGCGTAGCATCTCCTGGTGGTCGTGGAAGGCCATGCGGGCGCCGAACTTCTCCGCCGTTGCCTTGGCCGTCTCCTCGTGGGCTGTGCAGACGGCCGCCACCTCGAAATCCGGCATCGCTTGTAGAGCGGGTAGGTGGGCACGTGACCCCCACCCATAGTTAACATTGGCCCCAATAATTCCGACTCGCAGCTTGCTGGTTGCCATTGGTTCTTCCTCTCCTTATCACTAATGTTTGGCCTCGCTCATCCCATTCTATAGTTCGATACAAATGGAGTTGCGACATCCTTACTTTATATCCAAGGCTATTCCCTTGCCAGGATTGGGTCTCCCCGGAGTGTTGCCAAGGGCAACGACCTCGGCGTGGACTCGTTTAGAAGTCAGCTCCAGGAGTCCGATGGTGCCGAGCCTCAGGTTCTTGTTATGTGGGAATGTGATGCTGCCGCTGTTCATTAGCAACACGCCGTCCCTATACTCCAGCATCTCATGGTGAGTGTGGCCCGAAATCATGATGTCCACTGGTGAAGGGAAGGTCTTCTGAAGCTCCGCCACAGCCCTGCTGGGAGGGCCCAGGCTGTGGACCATGCCTATGCGCCAACCATCAGCGTCCACCGTTTGCACCTCCTGGCAACGATGGTCGGGGATGGGGTCATTGTTCCCGGTGGAGCAAAGCACGGGCGCGAACTGTTCCAGCCAATCAAGGACCAGAGGCGATGTGAGGTCGCCGCTGTGGAGGATCAGGTCTACTGTGGAGAAGAAACTGGCAGGTTCCGGCCCAAGGTGGTCCAGGTGCCGGATGGTCTCGGGCAGATGAGTGTCGGATAGTATGCCTATGCGCATGGTGTAGTTATATGTCCCTTGCATGCGATCCCCTGGGTCCGTTCATTCTGAGAGCTTGTGAGGGGGCTGTGATTGCGAGGGCGTATTCGCCCTCGCAATCAGGGTTGGCACTCCGCTCGTGTGATTCGACCCTTCGGCTTCGCTTAGGGCAGGCTTACTCACCACAAGCGGGTCACCATGGATGTGATTTGATACCGCCCTCCCATCCAAATCGCGTCCGTCAGCGGATGCAAAGGATGATGTCCAAACTCCCAACTTAAGTCGGTGGTCTGGACGATATACTGACACCTAGATTACAGTTTTTGCCTTCTTTAGCCGTGCAATGTCCGCTTGGTTGAAGTTTAGCTCCTCCAGGATCTGGGCGGTGTCCTCTCCCAACTTTGGGGCGCGGGTGTGGGTGCTCCGGGCCGGCGTCTTACTCAGCTTGTATGGCGCTCCATACTGGATTTCCCGATACCCGTCCTTTCCAACAACCTCCGCGTGTAGCTCCCTCAGCTGTGCCTGGGGGTCATCCCTGGCCTCGTCCAGGGAGTTAACATTGGCTACCTCGGTGTCCCATTGAGTCAGGTGCTTGAACCACTCGTCGCGGGTCCTCGTCTTGAAGACGCGTTGAAAGGTCTCGGTGATCTCCTTGGCTCTCTGGCCTGTGGAGCGGTTCTCCTTGGCCAGTTCCGGTACCCCCAGGCCCTCGCAAAGGTTGGCCCACTGGATCACTTCTCCAGCGCACGTGGCGATATACTTTCCGTCTTTGCACTCGTAGAAGTTCCATCCCGGGGTGCCGCGCGCAAAAGCTCCATCGCTTCGTACTGGTTCTCCCGGCCTGCGCACGGCAATGACACCATCAAAGAGGGCCATGTCTATGTACTGGCCGGTGCCCGTCTTTTGCTGCACGTAGAGGGCAGCCAGTATGGCTATGGTGAAGTTGGTTGCTCCTTTGATGTCCGGCATATTGAAGTAGTTGATCCAGGGCTTGCCTGTGTAATCCCCTCCCGTATTTCCCAGGCCCATTCCTTGAGTCAGCAGCCACCCTCCCGTGGCTTCCCAAACAAGTCCATGCCCAGGTATCTGCGCGTACGGCCCTTTCTGTCCGTACCCCGTCAACGAGGCGACAATGATGCGAGGGTTTATGGCAGAGGCAGAGAGGGTCTCGTAGTCGAAGCCCAGGCGCTTGGCGACGCCGGGGCGGTTGGCCTCTATGAGCACGTCGGCGTTCTTCACCATTTGGTGGAGGATTGTGCGAGCCTCCTCCTGCTTGAGGTCAAGCGCAATCATGCGCTTGTTACGGTTGTTTTCGGGCCGGAACCTGTCGCTCTTGCTCCACTCAGGGCCCAGCGCCCTGTTGCTGACAGGCTCCACTACGATTACATTGGCCCCCAGGTCTCCCAGGTTTTGCCCCGTCATGTTGGCCGGGCCAAAGGTCCCCATCTCGATTATCTTGACTCCCTCCAATGCGAATGCCATGTCGTTCCATCCCCTAAGTCTGTTAGGCGCATCGTAAAAGCATCGCCTTCTGGTGTCAACCGTTCTGGCGGGCCTGCCTCCAACATGGGCCTGGCCACAGGTTGAGCGCCTTGCAAAATTCTAGCAGCTAGGTAGAATGGCCGCACAGAATCGAAGGGGAGGCATTATGGAAATCATAGCTGTCCCTGATGAGCGTCCGATACCACCAGTTCCACCCCGCCGAGGCCCCTGGCCGACAGTGAGCGCAGGAAGGCTAACCAGAAGGCGCCGTCTTCACTGGTACCCACGTCCATCCCAACGATCTCACGCTTGCCCTCGCTATTGACCGCCGTCGCCACCACCACGCTGACGTTGACTATCCTACCGGCCTCTCTGACCTTCTGGGTTAGTGCGTCCAGCCACAGGTAGGGATATGATCCGCCGTCCAGCGGCCGACCCAGGAAGCTCTCCACCACCCCGTCCAGCTCCTGGCAGATACGCGACACTTGGCTCTTTGAGATACCCTCGCACCAAAGAGCCTTGACCAGATCATCCACTCGCCTCGTCGATACACCCTCCACATACGCCTGCTGGATCACCGCCAGCAGAGCTCGCTCGCTGCGACGCCGTGGCTCCAGCAGGCTCGGAAAGTAGCTCCCCTCCCTCAGCTTGGGTATCTGCAACTCCATGGTCCCTACGCGAGTGTCCCATGCTCGAGACCGGTACCCGTTGCGCTGGGTCACCCGCTCAGGGTTGCGTTCTCCATACCCAGCGCCGGTCCTCGATGACACATCAGCCTCCATGATCTCCTCGACCAGCACTCTCAGTGCCTCTCGTAGAAAGTCCACGTCACCGTCGACTCCCCTCTTGCGCATTAGCTCAAGCAGGTCCATCCTTTCCTTGACCACCGTTGTCCTCCTTTCTCAGGCTCGTCTTTGCCCGCTAAGGATGACGTGGTGGTCTCTCTTCATCCAGACCCTCTACTCTTGTTACACCACTTCCTGGGACTCTACTTGAGCCAGGGGCAATAGACCCGGACCAGGTGCATACACCCGGCATCTACGTTAATAGGATTGTGCGGATACCGCCCGACGGCATTTGGGACTAGGGGGCTGCTGAAAAAGGAGAGTCCAGAGGGGCGAAGCCCCGGAGCCTGCCCTGAGCGAAGCCGAAGGGGTGGGGGTCACCCCCTTCCTGGCCAGGAAGGGGGTCAGGGGGATGGTCGAAAGAGTTCTTCAGCACCCTGACAGCGGGGGACATATCATGCCAGACAAACCAAGACTAGGCCGGCAAACCATGTGCGACCGCCTTGCCATGGAGTTCCAGGACGGTTGGATCGTCAACCTGGGCGTGGGCATGCCCACCCTCTGCTCTAACTATGTGGACAACAGTCGGACCATTATCAACCAGTCGGAGAACGGCGTCATTGGCTACGGCACACTGGCTACGGAGGGACAGGAGGATAAGTACCTGGTCAACTCTGGAGTTCAGTACGTGATGCCAAAGCCCGGTATGGCCATAGTCCACCACGCCGACTCCTTTGCCCTGATCCGTGGAGGCTTCGTGGACGTCACCGTAATGGGTGCCTACGAGGTGGCGGAAAACGGCGACTTCGCCAACTGGCGCATCCCCACCTTCAAAGGCGGCGGCATTGGCGGCGCAATGGACCTGGCTGTGGGGGCCAAGCGAGTATTCATCGTTATGGAGCACAACACCCGTGAGGGCGAACCACGCCTTCTTCAACGTTGTGCCTTGCCCGTTACCGCCGTGGGCGTGGTGAAGCTGGTGGCTACTGACCTGGGCCTGTTTGAAGTAACGCCCCAGGGGTTCAGGCTGTTGGAACACGCGCCTGGCTGGACCCCCGAGGAGATCCAGGAGCAGACGGGGGCCAAGCTCATCATAGCCGACCAGCTTCGGGAGATCCGCCTCCGCGGCGAGAGCTAGGGCGAGACCCTCGCGGCGGGCGCGAAGAAGTTGAGGGCGAGCCAGCTGGGAAACTGCGCCACCAAAGGGGCCGGGCCGATGACGTCGATGGTGCGGGCATCGATTGCCGCCTCCAAGAGTAAACGCCCCATCCAGACCGAAGTCATGGTCATAGCGTCTGCGGCGACATATAGGTCTACGGGCATGCCAGGATCGACGTCGCATATATCCGGTTTTGGCGACTGTAGCAGCAACCAGAACTGTCCGGTTCGTGCACCGGAGAAGTCGAACTGGACGACAGTACGACCTGGAGGTAGGTTTTCCACGTTTATTCTTCTGTGCACATCCCACATGAGCATGCGAAGATCGAGATCATCTTCGCGGATCTCTTGGTTCAGCCAGTAGTGGCCCCAGGTCCCTATCGTCTTGATGACGGGCTCGAGAGCTGCACCGGTTGGAGTGAGCTCGTAGTAGGGCCTACCGCTTCCGTCGAGCCACCTCATGACGATGCCTTTATCCTCGAGCATCTTGAGCCTTTGAGATAGCGAGGCGGTCGGGATGGCGGGGATTCCTCTCTGAATCTCATTGAAATGGTTTGACCCCAGTATCAACTCTCTGATGACAAGAGGTGCCCAGCGTTCGGCGAGAACCTCAGAAGCCTTCGAGATCGGGCAGAAATCAAAATATTCTTTCATATGACCATGATACATGATATCGCGCTTCAGTTATTGAACTAGCCAGAATCACAATGTAACCGGATACTGCTTATGGTGCTTCTTGTGAGCATCAAATACGCGCACCAGATGGACCTAGAGCACCAAGCAGATCATGGGGTCACCTACCAGAATTATTGGGTGGATGTAACAACTGGGACCGTTCACTGCCTGGTAAATGCACCCAACAAAGAAGCCGCGCTAGCGGTCCATCGCGACGGGCACGGTCTGTTGCCCCACGACATTGTTGAAGTCGTGCAGGGAGAATAAGGGAAGCGGTCGCGTAGTTGCCGCTTCTCTCCTCGTGGTCACTGCCACACACGAGAGTGGCAATGTGACAGTCCGCTTTTTCGATCGCGGCTACTGCCGCTAGCCCAAGGCGTGGTGAAACCGGTTAGCCCCGAATCTACACTCTACCACCAACCGATCCCGAGCCACTGGTAAAGGCCCCGCCGAGCAGCGGGGCCTTTACCAGTGGTGTTCGTGGTGGAGATGGGAGAGAGTCGATCTCAACCCTAGCTAAACCGATTCACCAGTCTATGAACTACTTGGTGGATCGTCAGGAACTCGAACACCGAGGCGCAATCGAAAAATGGTTTGTAGAAGCCTTGCCGTTTTGGCATATGGGTACTCCCCATCCAGGCCTCGAACTTGCATCCTTCTCTGTTGGCCAGTCCAGTATTGCCCACAGTCCTGATCAAAGGGGCCAAGCTCGGAGTGCTGCGTTGTTACGGAATCAGTCCGATTAGCCTCACAGTGACAACCAAATGGCCTCGCCGCTCTGGGCGCTGCGGGTTACCGCCTCGGTGAACTCCATGTACTGGACGCCTGCCTCAAATGTCGTGAACTTCACCGGCTCGATGCCGCGAATGGCGTTGACGAACTCCTCCTCCACCCGCCAGAAGCCTTGTTTCTCCTGGGGTATCTCGATCTCCTGTAGCTGCGGTGCGCCGCGTTTTCCGCCGTACAGCTTCATTGTCTCGGCGTCCAGCTTCAAAGTGCCTTCGGTGCCGTATAGCCACACCTCGCCCCCGGGCGCAAGGCCGGTCACGGAGCTCAGATGCATGTGCGCCTGAGCGCCACAAGCCATCTGACACAGGATGTCCACGTGGTCGGGCACAGTCACGGGCCGCAGGAGACCCTCGGCGTTCCGCCGCTGGAGGATGGCCGTCTTGGTCATGGCCATCACCCTGTTCGCCGGGCCAATCCATCGGTTCATCGCCTCGTACCAGACACCCATCATCATTATGTTGTAACCACTGACGTCCCTGTCCTGCCGCCAGGTCAAGGGACCGGCCACATCCACGAAGTCGCGCTGCGTCACCCGCATATCCACCACCAGCAGCTCGCCGAGATAGCCGTCGGCCAGCAGCTCCTGAATGGTCTGGTCAGCTTTGAATGTAAATGGAGATGGGACCACCTGAGTGACCAGGTGGGGAGCCGCCCGGGAGACCTCCAGCATGGCGTGGGCCTCCGTGGCGTCCATGGCCATGCGCGCCTCGGTGAGCACGTGCTTCTCGTTATCTAACGCCGCCAGGGTGACCGGGCAGTGCATATAGGGCCAGGTCCCGATGCAGACAGCGTCTATGTCGCCGTCCTCCACCATATCCAGCCAGTGGTCGTATATTCTGGGGATGCCGAACTCCGTCGCGGCGCGCTGGCTGGACTCCCGAGAGCGGTTGCAAACGCCCACCAGGTCTACTCCTTGTATGGCGCGGAACCCGGGCACATGGCGCAGCCTGACGTTTCCGCCCGCGCCCACTATGCCTATGCGTAGCTTCTGTGTGGTCATTGTGCTGGCTCCTTTCGCTGGTCGGCTGGAAGAGTGACTTGTTCATGCGTTACCTTGTTGGGCGGGTGCTATTCTACCACCAACAGGTTCGTTCTAAGCAAATGTGCGCGGGCCTGGATGGCCGCATATTGGACAGGAATGTCAGGCCCGTACCTCTTGCGGCGGTACCCACTCCACCGTACTCTAGGGGCATCAGCAGGCACAATCTGTGAAGGAGCTAGCTATGAAGTGGGCGACTACAGACCATATCCATCTTGACAGGGTGGCTTGCCCCTGGCTTATCCGGCGTTTCATTGACCCTAAGGCCGAGTTCGTTTTCGTATCGCGTGGCAAGGAGGACACAAGGCCAGAGGATGCCATTCCCTTCGCCATCCCAGGCGTAGAACTGGGGCCCCACGATGAACATGGCACCTGCTTCGACAAGTTCCTGAGCAAGTACAAGCTAGACGACCCAGCCCTGGCTGAGATGGCCAAGATTATTGAGTCAGGAGTCCATCACGCCATCACCAGGGGAGACGACCGAAACAAGGTTGCGGCCCTTGAGGGGATAGGCATGGACGCCCTCTCCGAGGGAATGATGCTGTCCACCCTTGGCGATGACGACAACCTAGACAAGAGCATGGTGATTTACGACGCCCTGTTTGGTTACTGCAAAGCCCATGTGCTGGTGAATGAGGACCCATCGCTAGCTCAGAAGGGTATGTTCCAGCGCGTGGAGCTACTCCGGGAGCCTATTAAGGCTGCTCTGGCAATGAAATAAGGGTCACGGCTATGTTCGCTTGGGCTTGGTGAATGGCAAGCCAGGGTACGGGTCTACCCACCCAGGGCGGGCCAATAGTTCGCCAACACTGCAACCTGAGAAAAACCTGTGACAAGAACGGCTTGCAAAAGCTCCGTGTCTTTGACATGATAGTAGCGATGACGCGTATTGGTGGATTTGAACTTCAAGAGCCGCTTCCTCAGCTGAGGAAACCTCATGTTTTTGCCTCCTTGAGGCCATGGCTGGACGCCGGGGGCGTAGGCACCCTGACCCTTGCGCGGCTGGAGCGGCACCTGGCTGCCCAGGATGTGGGTAGCCTGGTTACTCCGGGCACCTATTTCGACTTCACGCGATATCGCCCCACGGTGTATTACGTAGAGGACCAGCGCCGCACTACCATCCCCAATGTCAACGTCCGGTATGCAAAGGGGCCGGGAGAGTTCGATTTCCTTTTTCTGAACCTGCTGGAGCCCCACGTCAACGCGGAAGAGTACCTTGACTCGGTGGTGGCCCTAATCCAGCATTTCGATGGTGCCAGGTATTGCCGCATCGGCGGCATGTACGATGCGGTGCCGCACACCCGTCCGCTACCAATCATGGCTACCCTGGACGGAGAGGAGATCCCTTCTCTACCGGGCATCATTCGCATGCGACGTGGGCGCTATCAGGGGCCCACCTCCATCATGAACCTGATAGGCGACAGGCTCACCGCCGAGGGCGTGGAGAATATGACCGTGATGGTGCGGCTGCCGCAATACGTCCAGTTGGACGAGGACTACAGCGGAGCGGCGCGAGTTCTGAACGTGCTCTGTCACCTGTACAACCTTCCACAGGAGCTGTCAGCCAGTCGTCGGGGCCAGAGGCAGTACGAGCGCGTATCTGCCGAGATTGAGCGTAACTCAGGAGTCAAGGCCCTGGTAGAGAGGCTTGAGGCTGACTACGATTCGTGGGTGGAGGCTCATTCCAATGATGAGCCGCCGGTGTCCCCTCTGGCCCCTTCGGTGGAGAGGTTCCTCGAACAGCTAGGGGAACGGTTTGACGATGCTCAATAGTCATTGCTGATAAACAAACGAGAGGGCCAGCCACTGGCTGGCCCTCTCGTTTTTGTCATAGGGCGGGTGCTTTAGTTGGCCAGGGTGCTAATTCTGGCCCCAAGCGCTGCCTGGTAGTCTCTCCTGGCTTCGTCCACGGTGGGCGCACCCTCCATACCCGAGAGCTGAACCCTTTCGTAATAGGTCTCAAACTCAGAGGTGCCTACAATCCCGCGGAGGACTTCAAAGAACTTGCTTGCCATATTTTCCTCCTCTTCTCCTTCTCCTCCATCAGGGCCCTTGTGGCCTCTGACGGGGATCTTTGGGAGATGTTCTACGGTTTGTATTATGATACGAACATAGCATTGCGTCAAGAGATATACTATGATATACAGTATGAGAAATTATGATACTGTCTTGGAAGACATGAAGTGTCACCCTAGGTGCCGACAAGTTGGGGCGAAGGTCCGATTTCATCGACACTTTCGACAGAGTCGGAGGTCTGGTGTGGGGCGTCAGCCAGACCAGATATTAACTGACACCATACCCAAGATTCATCACGGAATGTATCCCGATAGGTCGGGATTCAGAGTGACTGTTGCGCAAAGCTGGGAGGGAAGATGGAACTGAGAGAGCTTAGAAGTTTCTGCGCAGCGGCGAGGCTGCGTAGCATTTCCAAGGCAGCGGAGCAACTGGGTATGGGCCAGCCCACTGTCACCATGCACATCAAAAAACTGGAGCAGGAGTTTGGCCTGACCCTATTTGACAGGGTCAGGAGGCCTATTCAGCTCACCATTGCTGGAGTCGCCCTGGCCGAGCTGGCTGGGCCTCTGGTAGATGGGCTGGATAACCTTGCAGCCCGCACCACTCAGGCGGAAGAGGCGGGACCGGTAAGGATTGCATCCACCGCGGACATCATCCCGCACACTCTCCTGCTAGCGGTGCGGGCCTTTCTGCTTACCCATCCTCATATACACCTGCATATCCACTCCGAAACCAGGAGAGAGGTGTTGCGGATGGTGAGGGATGGCGAGGTAGACCTGGCGGTGTTGCCCGGCAGTGAGAGCGGAGCGGACTTTGAGTTCGAAGGGCTGTTTGCGTATGAGAGGGTGTTGATAACACCCCAGGGCCATCCGCTGGTGGAGGAGCCGTTGACCTCTCTGGCGCAAATAGCTCGTTGGCCTCTCATTCTTATGCGGGAGGGGTCATACACGCGTGCCATCCTTGAAGAGGAGTTCCGGCGTAGGGGCTTGTCCTATGAGATTGTGGTGGAACTAGACAGCATGGACATGATAAAGAAATTCGTGGCTCTGGGTATGGGTATCTCCGTGGGGCCGGGCCTGGCCATAGACCCTGAGGACACGGAGAAACTGGGAATAATCAGCATGGCCACCCTTCTCCCCGTCGAGCAGGCGGGAGCTGTGACCCTGCGGCGTAAAACCCTGTCTTCCTCTGCCCAGAGCTTTATGTCAGTAATGAGGGATGCTCTAGCATCTTTCTCGCCGGCTTCGGGCTACGGGACGGGTAGGAGCCGGTAGCGCCGAGGTGAACAAGCTCCGTCAGCGGCGTGGCGTGTGGTCACTCAATCCATGGGCAGGTGACGCTGGGCAGCGACGAATCTTTGTACGTAGAGTGATGGTGAGGTTCTCTTGGGTATCCGCCTCAAGTTCCACCAGGAAGTCAAAGGGATTGGGGCCTGGGGTCCGGCGCGCGAAGCTCATCGAGACCCGATAAATCGAGATTCCCGACGGAGTCGGCATCACGACGAAGTCGGACATGTTCTGAGCAGGCTGAAGGAAAGGAGGCAGAGGGATGGTTGGGAAGGGATGTTCATAACCCTGCCAGTGTCTCTGATGTGTCCCAAACTAACGCCAGAAAGTGGCCGTTGCTGACGACTTGGCATGGAACTGGATGGCTAGTACCCGCTCGCGCCCACTTAGGTCGTTTACGCGCTGAAGGCGGGCTTCGGGGAACACCTCGCGGGCAACGTTGCTGGCGGACTCCATCTGCTCTGGGTCCATCTCCAGCAGGATAGCGCCATCCGCACGAATGTGGTGCGGCCCCTTCCATAGCAGCCGGCGCACCAAGTCCAGTCCATCGGGCCCTCCGTCCAGGGCTTCCAACGGCTCGAACCGGCTTATCTCCGGCTCCAGACATGGGATGCGCTCTCTTCTGACATAGGGGAGGTTGGCCACCATAACGTCCACTGGCCCAGGCAGAGGTTCCATCAGGTCGCCCTGAAGGAATGTTATGCGGCCTTGCACGCCGTGGGCTGTGGCGTTGGCTCTGGCCGTGGCCAGGGCCGTTTCAGAGATGTCTGTTGCGTATACACTTGTGGTGGGGAGCGCCTTGGCAAGGCTTACCGCCACCGCGCCGCTTCCGGTGCCTATATCCGCTATGAGGAGGTCGTCTTTGGGGAAGCTCGCCTTGGCCAGCAGAACTGCCTGTTCCACCAGTGTCTCCGTTTCAGGACGTGGGATGAATACGCCGTGACGTACCTGGAACTCCAGGCCAAAGAACTCCCTCTTGCCAAGAATGTACGCTAGAGGCTCCCGGTGGAGCCGCCTCTGCACAAGACTCTCCATGGTTTGCTGACAGCTTTCCGGGACTACGTCTTCCAGAGAAGCGTACAGCATGGAGCGTTCCAGTCCCAAGGCGAACCCCAGGAGAAGCTCTGTCTCCAGCGGCGCTTCCCCTATGCCGCCGCGGGCCAGGGTGCCACGGGCCTGGAGGAGCGCCCCATTGATGGTTACAGTCACGATATGGATGCCTCCAGGCGGCGTTCCACCTCTTGGGCCATAAGGGGCTCAATCAAGGGGTCCAAGTCGCCATCCAAGATTGTAGGTAGGTTGTGCAGTGTAATGCTAGTGCGGTGGTCCGTGACACGGTCCTGCGGGAAGTTGTATGTCCGGATCTTCTCAGATCGCTCACCCGTGCCCACCTGGGAACGGCGTTCCTGGCTAATGGCCTGTTCCTGCTCCCTGGTCACGCGGTCCAAGAGCCGGGCCTTGAGTACTGCCAGGGCCTTCTGCTTGTTGCGTAGCTGGGACCTTTCGTCCTGGCAAACGGCCACTATGCCTGAGGGCAGATGGGTGATACGCACCGCCGTAGCTACCTTGTTGACGTTTTGGCCGCCTTTGCCGCCGGCGTGAAAGATGTCAATGCGTAGGTCATCCTGCTTCAGGTCTACCTCAACATCTACAGCCTCAGGAAGTACAGCTACGGTAGCCGTGGAGGTATGGATGCGGCCAGAGGACTCTGTGACTGGGACGCGCTGAACCCTATGGGCGCCGCTTTCATGCTTCATGTGGTGGTAAACGTCCTTCCCCGTGACCTCAAAGACTATCTCTTTGAATCCTCCGATGCCTGTTTCGCGGGCGTCAATAAGCTCCACCTGCCAGCCCTGCCTTTGAGCGTACCGAGTGTACATGCGATAGAGCTCGGCGGTGAAGAGTGCCGCCTCGTCTCCCCCTGCGGCGGCGCGTACCTCAACTATGACATCCCGCTCGTCGGTGGCCTCTTTGGGGGCCAGCTTGGCTTTCAGCTCTTCTTCCAGCCTGGCTTGCCTCTCCTTCAAACTGGCGATCTCCTCCTCAGCCAGGGCTGCCAGGCCAGGGTCTCTGGTATCACGCAGGAGGCTTTGGGTCTCCTCAAGGGCCTGAGCAGTGTGCTGATAAGCCTGGTAGGCAGCCACCGTTGGCTCCAGGGCGGCGCGCTCTCTCTCCAGGGCTATCAGGCGCGGGGCATCGGCGGCTATCTCGGGACTGTCCATTTGCCGTACCAGTTCCGAGTGCTTTTGTACTAGGTGTGCTAGTTTGTCGAGCATGGTATTGTTCCTAACCAGGGCAGAAAAACGCCCCGCAGTCGGGGGTACGCTAATTGTACCCGCGCTCCCAAGCTGTAGCAAGAAACGCTGGGTTGCGGGTTCCGATTGCTTATACATGGCGGTGTTATGCCATGGTGTTGAAGGGCCAGTTTCTGGTCCATTTGACCCCCGACTTAGGGCGCTAAACTGGATAGCTTGTCGGGAGAAAGTGCGGTTGGACAGTACATTATACGATACGAACCTTGTTTAGTTGAGGGCCATTACTCGGTGGTCTAGATAACACCCCTAAACGGGCAGAATCAGCTTGCAAATTGGCCTGGGTAGCTCTAGAATCAATCAGTGCGCTTATAGACGATTATAATTCGCCGTTTCGGAGGTCTGATGCGGAAAATGAGGAAGTTCATTCTCGCGACCGGAATGATCGCAGTACTATTTTTATTGGCGGCTTGTACTCAAAGCGAGATTGACGCGACCGCTACAGCTGTAGTTGCCACTGCCACCACAGTCCCGGGTGCGGCCGAGACTGCTACAGCTATAGCCACACAAGGCATTACTCCCACATCTGCCTCTCCAAGTCCTGCAGCCTCTCCTATTCCAACGCCTACACCCACGGCTACTTCTACCCCAACTGCAACTCCAACGGCCACAGCTACCCCTACGCCTACGGCGACGGCCACGTTTACGCCTACACCGCTGCTTGAATCTGTTGTTCCTCTGATTCAGGAGTCGGTGGTAATGGTGATTTCTGGCACTAACCGGATATCTGGCATGGTGTTGAAAGACCCTGCCTCCCATGTCATAACGGCCAGCAAGAATTTGGGCCCTGGGCCACTGGTGACCATCCAAACGGGTGCAGGCCAAACTTACAACGGATGGATCATAGGGCGGGACGACACCAAGAACCTGGCTCTGGTCAAGGTCGTGGGCGCTACCTTGCCAGGCATCTCATGGGGAGATTCCATTGCACTGGATACGGGGAGCGAACTGCTCTCTGCTGGGTACCCTCTGTCCTCAGGTAGCAAACTGTTGACAGTGCCAGCTCAAGTTGGCGACCTACAGCAGGACTTGAATACAGGACTGCAGTTCTTTCGTCTGGATGTTCCGCATCGGTCCGGGAACACTGGTGGACCTGCGATCAACAGGGATGGTCAAGCGCTGGGCATTGGCATGGAGCCCTTGTTTGTGCAGAGCCTGGGCATTTCCGTAACCTCTAACGTTGTCTATCTCCTCAGCGCCGATTCTATCCTTGAGGTTCTTCCTCTGCTAAGACAGGGAGTGGTGGAAATGGCGAGGCCTACGCCCACGCCTAATCCGGCGTACCAGCCGTCGTTTATTACTTTCCTGGGCACTATTACGATCGGCGGACAAGCGCCTCCTGTAGGGACGCGCCTCTATGCTCGAATATTGGGTGGCGCTTCTGGGGACGTATGGGCTTCCACCAAGGGCGACCAGGTGAAAGCGGACGGCACCTATTTCCTGGAAATAACGGTGCCCGCCGCTGACCTGTACCAGGGCGCAACCGTTGAGTTTTACATTGAAGGCGTGAAAGCCAACGAGACGTCGAAGTTCTTTAAGGGAAATTTCGTATTTCCGGACTTGACCTTTCCCTAGCAGGCTAGACTTACCCGAGGAGCGCGAGCAACCTTCCCGGATGGTTCACTATCGGGAGGGTGCCGCCTGGAAATAGCTCAGCACTACCGCCGCGTGGACATCTTCCTGGACTTCGGCGCCCATATTCGGGACCACCGTTGTTCCTTGTGCCATCTCATGTTCGCCCAGGATGAGCGGTGTCCCCATTTATCGTCAGTCGTTCCCTCCCACCCGCGTTTGTGAGGCAGCCTTTGAAGTTCCAGGCTGGGATGCAGTATACTTGCTGCTACAATAGGGTTGGGTTGACCCGTCAATGGTGGGTGTTGTGCGCGACCTCATAGCCAGGATTGAAAGCTATTTGCCGGACGACAGAGTCGCTTTCGTTCAGAAAGCCTACGACTATGCTGCTCGGGCCCACGATGGCCAGGTGAGGCTCTCCGGGGAGCCGTTCATCCGGCATCCCGTGGAGACGGCCCTCTACCTGGCGGACCTGCACCTGGACGCTACTACCCTGGCTGCTGCGCTGCTCCACGATGTTATGGAGGACTGCGGCATAACCCAGGACCAGCTGGATGACGAGTTCGGCAACGAGGTGGCGCGCCTGGTGGACGGCGTGACAAAACTGAGCCGCCTGGATCGCGTTAGCACCGAGGGTGATGAAAGGGAACGCACCCCCGATGAGGACCATGGCCAGGCGGCCAACTTGCGCAAGATGCTGGTAGCCATGGCCCGCGATCTAAGAGTGGTGCTCATCAAACTGGCCGACCGTCTGCACAACATGCGCACCCTTAGGGCTCATCCCCCTGAGCGGCGCATTGCTATAGCTCAGGAGACGCTGGACATCTATGCTCCCCTGGCCCATCGCCTGGGCATGTGGGATATCAAGTGGCGGCTGGAGGACATGGCCTTTGGGTATCTTGAGCAGGACAGGTACAAGCAGATATCAAGGCTGCTAGCCAGCGGCAGAGAGGAGCGAGAGGAGCACATCACCCGCGTGGCGGATATCCTCGCCCAGGCACTCCAGGAGGCATCCATTGAGGCCCAGGTGACTGGCAGGGCCAAGAATATCTACAGCATTCATATGAAGATGCAGGCCTACGCAGCCCAGGGCAAGGATTTCAACGAGATACGTGACCTTTTCGCCCTGCGCATTCTTGTACAGGGGAAGCAGAAGTGCTATGCGGCTCTTGGAGTGGTACATGCCCTATGGCCTCCCATCCCCGGCCTGTTTGATGACTATATAGGCAAACCCAAAGATAATCTTTACCAGGCGCTGCACACCACTGTCATGGGTCCTGAAGGAGTGCCTGTGGAGGTTCAGATCAAGACCGATGCCATGCACCAGGTCTCGGAGTACGGCGTTGCAGCCCATTGGCGCTACAAGGAAGGGAACTCTCCTGATACACCGTTTGAGCAGAAGATGACTTGGCTCCGCCAACTCCTGGAGTGGCAAAGGGATGTCAGCGGTGCTGAGGAGTTTCTGGAGAACGTCAAGACAGACATATTCCCCGACCAGGTGTTTGTCTACACCCCCAGAGGGGATATAAAAGAGCTGCCCGCCGGATCCACTCCCATTGATTTCGCCTACCACGTCCATACCGATCTGGGACACAGATGCATTGGGGCGAAGGTCAACGGCAAGCTCATGGCCCTGGACTACGAGCTTCAAAACGGGGATACCATAGAGATACTCGCTAGCAAGGTGGCGCGAGGGCCCAGCTTGGACTGGCTAAACCCTAACGCCGGTTACATAAGAAGCGCCACTGCCAAACAGCGTATCCGTGCCTGGTTTCGACGGCAGGAGCGGAGCGCCAACATCCAGCGCGGCCATGAGCTTTTGGCGCGCGAGATGCGGCACCTTGGCATGAACCCTTCCAATGAAGAGTTGATGCGGCTTTTCAAGATGGATTCCATGGATGACTTCCTGGCTGCCTTGGGCAACGGCGGCATCACCGTAAACCAGGTGGCGGCACGCCTGGCGCCCCAGCAGCCGGAGGAGCAGATCGCCCAGGAGCAATTCGCCCCAGTGCCCGCGGCGGCATCCGGTGTGGAAGTGCTGGGCGTGGGCGACCTCCTAACACACCTGGCCTCCTGTTGCTCGCCTCTGCCTGGAGACGAAATCCTAGGATTCATTACCAGGAACCGGGGGATCACAATACACCGCAATGGATGTAGCAATATTCTCAATGAGGACGAAGCAGAGCGGCTGATTGGCGTGAACTGGGGTGTTACCAAGAACCTCCATCCTGTGCGGCTATCCATAGATGCGTGGGACAGGGTAGGGCTCTTGCGTGACATTACAACCCAGGTGTCCGCGGAGAAGGTCAACATTGCGGCTATGGTGACCAGGGAGAACGCCGATGGCACCGCTACAATTCAGCTAACCCTATTTATCACGGGAGTGGACCAGCTTAGCCGCCTGTTCACCAAGCTGGAAGGTGTGCAAGGAGTCAACAACGTATCCCGCGCCACCGTTGCTCAGGCCACCTCACCTGTGCAGGTGGGTGAGTATACCTGATTTACCTAGACTAGAACTGTTCGGACTATAAGAAGGAGAGCTCAAGATGCCCAGTGAGAAATCGGCGCGAGTTACCTTGAAAAAGGCCAGGTATAATCGGCAAGCCAAGAGTGCCACCAACACTGTTGTGGCTGCAACTCGCCGCACCATTGCTGCCGGCGACCGAGAGCAAGGTGTGGCTGCTTTGCAACGGGCTGCTTCGGCTTTGGACCGGGCGGCCAATGGGGGAGTTATCCACAAGAACACCGCTTCCCGGAGGAAGTCCCGTTTGGCCAGAAGTTTACGGGCAGGTGACAAGTAAGCGAGGCTGGCAGTCACCCAGGCATTCGGATGGAACTGGGGCCCGGGGCAAGTCGTGTCTGGCTCATCGTGGATGCTTCCACGGCAAAGATAAAGCAATGGTTCCAGGCCACCGATTTCTCATGTTTTTTTCATTGACACGGGCATTTAGGTGTGCTATCTTGTGCTGGTTGTCCCAGAACATGCGTCCTATATGATAACACCCTTCGGAACAGGGGGTGACGGCATTGAAGAAGCTTTCGCCAAGACAAGAGGACATACTTCAGTTCACAGGCGGTTTCGTCGATGAGCATGGGTATCCGCCAACGGTCAGGGATATCCAGCAGGCGTGTAGTATCAGTTCCACCTCCGTCGTGGACTACAATCTGAACATCCTGCAAAGAGAGGGCTACCTTCGCCGGTCGCCCGAGATTTCCAGAGGGATTGAAATCCTGAACGGTTCCAAGCGTCGCACCAACACCGTTGCCATTCCTATGCTGGGTTACATTGCTGCAGGCCAGCCCCTGCCTGTTCTATCTTCGGAGGACGGGGGGCAGAGCGAGCCCCTGGAGATGCTGGAACTTCCTAGCGACCTGCTGAAGGGAGAGGTAAGCATGTACGCTTTGGGCGTGCGTGGTACATCGATGATAGACGCCCTCATTGATGATGGCGATGTGGTGGTAGTCAAACCCGCGGCCTCGGTGCGCAACGGGGACATGGTGGTGGCCTGGCTGAAGAAGGACAAAGAGGCCACCTTGAAGAAGCTATTCCACGAAGGCCATCGTGTGCGCTTGCAGCCCGCAAACAGCCAGATGAAGCCGATTTTTGTTGCCCCATCGGACGTGGAGATACAGGGCAAGGTAGTAATGGTGATCAGGAAGCTTTCCTGAGCAGGTGGCATGGGCTAGGGTAAACCGGGGGCGGCAACAAAAGACCCGGGGCGCGCTGCTTTCAAGGTTTCAACGGGAAATAGAACCACGCCCCTGAGCCCCGGGTCCGCTACAGATAGCCAGCCAGTTCACTTTGGCCAATGGCGTCAGTCGGAGGAAGGGAGCGTCCGCGCCTGTTGGAGATCCATGTCCTTCTCATGGCACTGAACCGAGCCTTGGCCCGCCTTTGTGCAGAGGACTACAGTGCCACAGTCCGGACATTGATACCGCTTTCCTAGCTGGTTTGCCATGAACCTGCCTCCCGTGCCGGTCCCGTGAATAGCTTAGGGATCGATGGAGAAGGGGCTATTTCTTGAGGAGGGGTTGCCCGTGGCAGCCGATTGTCCCCTCGCCCCCCTTGGTAACGATGAACTCCGCGCCGCATGTGCCGCAATAATACCGCTTTCCAGTCTCGTTGGCCAAATTTCTATCCCCGCATAAGAATTCTTTAGATGTGATTATATTCACGATGCAAGTGGACGTCAACAGGTATGAGGCCCCGTTTCTGTCTGCTATGGAGTAGGATCGGCTTGTCCTGGCATTGGAGTGCCAGGTTAAGGTTTAGCTAACCTCCAACATGTCCTCATAAACCAACTGAAGCGGCGCTTGCTTCACCCCCCTCTCCAACTCTCCGCCGTCTATGGGGAGATGAGGGAATCCATTCCCATTTGATGGGGGAAGTCCTATTGCCATAGGCCTTCAGCACTCTCCGCAGAGTCGGTGCTAGCCATGAATGTGGACTTCCAACCCCCCGATTTAAGTTGAGGGGGTTGGATACATAACCGCTCGTCCTGAGCTCCGACCGAAGGTCCCGATGAAATCGAGTATGCTCGACAGGGTCGGCGTCGAGAGTTCCCGACGTGGTCGAGGCCCGACATATCGAGGCTCTCGACTCTGTCGGAGACGCTCGATAGAATCGGCGCTCGACAGAGTCGGGTTTGTCAAAGGATACGAGCGGTGGCAGAGCACTGGAAACTATGTTGGTATGTTTGCTAAATGACCATTAGTCTTGCGACTGGACACCCTGCAAAAGCGACAAACCTTGCCGTCGGTGGCCTTGGCATAGATTGCAGACCGTCGTATAATGCAGAGTCTTTATTCTATCAGCCGTCTCACGAGGGAGTGCTGCCATGGCGCGTTCCAGGAATACGACAGCTACGCAAACCCGCAAAGCGACAGAACATACGGGGGCCGAGGCGTTGACTCCTGACGCCCTCTTGCGGTGGTACTACAGCATGGTTTTGGTGCGCACTCTGGATGAGCGCACCGTGCTTCTGAACCGGCTCGGCAAGGCGGCTATAATTGCCTCCTCCCAGGGACACGAGGCTACGCAGATGGGCGCCGTTTGGGCCGCCGTACACTATTCGCCCAGCCTCGCGATCTTTCCCTTCTATCGTGGCCTGGCCGTGGCCATAGCTGCAGGAGTAACGCCGACTGAAGCGTTGTTGAGTATTCTGGCCAAGGACGGAGATCTTATCAGCGGGTCGCGACAGTTCCCGCTCCACGGGGCGCGCCTAACTCCTAAGTTGAAGGTCATCAACATTTCTAACGTGGTTGCCACTCAAATCCCTCACGCCGTTGGCTATGCTCTGGGGTGCAGAATGAGCGGCGATCCTACGGTCACCATTACCTCCTTTGGGGACGGTGCTACCAGCGCGGGGGACTGGCACGAAGGGATGAACTATGCGGCAGTCCACAAACTGCCCGTTGTTTTCATATGTGAAAATAACGGGTTTGCTATCTCTGTGCCTCAGAGTAGGCAGATGGCCATTGACAACGTAGCCGACCGGGCAGCAGGTTACGGCATGCCCGGGGTGGTGGTGGATGGGACTGACGTAATGGCTGTGTACGAGGTGGTTGGGGAGGCTGTTCGCAGGGCCGTAGAGGGTGGAGGCCCAACCTTCGTTGAAGCCAAGGTGGTGCGCCTTCTCCCTCATACCAGCGATGACGACGATAGACGGTACCGCACAGCCGAAGAGTTGGAGGAAATGAAGACGCGAGACCCTGTCAAGAAGTTCAAGGAATACCTGCTGGAGCAGGGTGTTTTGACGACAGAACTAGACGAACAGGCCCACAAGGAGGCCAGAGAACACGTGGACAGGGCCACAGACGAAGCGGAAGTTGCCCCATTTCCAGATACGGGCGACTTCTACGAACACGTGTATGCTTCGGAATAAGATCCCCCAGGGTTAAGCGTACTCTGGCTTGAGGAGTTCCACATATGCCAGTGAAATCCGTTATAGACGCCGTCCGCGAGGCCATTTACGAAGAGATGAAGAGGGACCCCAACGTCTTCATTATGGGGGAAGACGTTGGAAAGAGAGGCGGTGTGTTCCTGGCTACCAGGGGGCTCATAGAGGAGTTTGGCGAGGATCGGGTCATAGATACGCCTCTTGCTGAATCTTCTATTGCGGGCATAGCCCTGGGCGCAGCCATGCAGGGAAGGCGTCCCATCGCAGAGATCCAGTTCGCAGATTTCATCTGGCCCGCCGTTAACCAGATCATTGGCGAAGCCGCCAGGGTGCGCTATGGTACCAAAAGCGTGCTGCATGTTCCCATGGTGGTGCGTTGCCCTTACGGCGGTGGAGTTCGAGGAGGACTATTCCATTCGCAGAGTCCGGAAGCCTACTTCGCCCATACGCCTGGTTTGAAGGTTGTATGTCCATCTACCCCATATGACGCCAAGGGTCTCTTGAAGGCTGCCATCCGTGACGAGGACCCGGTGGTATTCTTCGAACACAAGCGGACGTACCGGCTGGTCAGGGGCGAGGTCCCGGATGAAGAGTATGTCCTGCCTATTGGCGTGGCCGACATCAAACGGCAAGGGTCTGACATCACATGCATTTCCTATGGATTGATGGTGCACTACTGTCTGGAGGCGGCAGAAACCATGGCTCAGGAGGGTATCAACGTCGAGGTGCTGGACCTGAGAACCGTGCGACCGCTGGACAAGGAGGCCATCCTAGAATCCGTACGCAAGACCGCCCGGGTCTTGATTGTTCACGAGGACAACAGGACTGGCGGCATGGGCGCCGAGGTATCAGCAATCATTGCTGAAGAGGGCTTTGGCTACTTGGATGCGCCCATCACTCGCGTGACCGGGCCCGATGTGCCCTCCATGCCCTTCAGCCCGCCGCTGGAGGACTTTTTCATGCCCAATCCCGAGAAAATTGCTGCCGGGTTGCGCCGGGTGGCTGGGTATTGACGGCAGGCCACTAAGACAGCGTTGGGGTCGTCTATTACTTGCGCGGGGAGAACTCCCAAAGGAGTGGTGCCGAGAATATGTCTGTGAAGATCAACCTTCCCCAAGTTGGTGAGTCGGTTACCGAAGGCATTATTGGCAAGTGGCTCAAGAATGTCGGCGACGAGGTCGAGAGGTATGAACCCCTGGTGGAGGTAACCACCGACAAGGTGAACATGGAGCTCCCTTCCCCATACAGTGGCAAGCTGACGGCTCTGCTGGTTAAGGAGGGCGATACTGTTGCCATGGGCGCTCCTATTGCTGAGATGGACACGGCGGAAGCGGTGGAAGAGGCCTCAGCCCCTCCCCAGCAGGAGCGGGCGGCGACATCCGTTGCCCGCACCGGTGTCCTTCTGAAAGATACCCAGCCTGTTGGCCCTACAGGCTCAGGAGTGGAGACTCCGGTTCCTGAAGCGGCGGTGGCTGCCCCGCCTTCGACGCCCTCAGCTCCCAGCGCGCCTGTGCCTCCGTCTCCCGCGCCCGCAGTAGGGGCGGAGAGGGGCGGCCAGCGGTATTCGCCTATTGTTCGCAGGCTGGCGGAGGAGCACAGCGTAGACCTGGCGCAAGTCAACGGCACGGGACTGGATGGCCGCGTGACCAAAGAGGATGTGTCGCAGTACATAGAGCAAAAGGCAGCGGCACCCGCTGCTCCAGCCGCGCAGGCCGCCGGGCCCGACGAAGAGGTTGTGCCGCTGACCCCCATACGCAGGATCATTGCCGAGAACATGGTGAAGAGCGCCGCGATACCACAGGCCTGGTCAGCCCTGGAGGTGGATGCCACCTCTCTGGTGGCGCGCAGGGAGAGTGCAAAGGACGAGTTTTTGCGGCGGGAGGGTGTGCCCCTCACGTACCTTCCCTTTGTAATGAAAGCTGTAGCGGAGTCTCTGAAGGAGAACCCACGTGCCAACTCCACATGGGGTGGCGATAAAGTCATCCTCAAGAAACGGATAAACATAGGCCTGGCCGTGGCTACGTCCCAGGGGCTGGTAGTACCAGTAGTCCATAATACTGACACTCTGAGTATCGCCGGGCTGGCAAAGGCCTCCAACGATGTTATACAACGTGCCCGCGATGGGAAGCTGCGCTTGGAGGATGTTCACGGCGGGACATTCACATTGAACAACACAGGGGTGCTGGGATCTGTTCTGACTCAGCCCTTGATCAACCCGCCGCAGGCGGCCATTCTCACTACCGAGGCCATTGTCAAACGACCTGTGGTGCTGCCTGACGACGCCATTGCAGTGCGCTCCATGATGTACATAGGCCTTACCTTTGACCATCGCATCCTGGACGGCGCCGACGCTGGCGCTTTCATGACCGCCGTGAAACGTCGCCTGGAGGCCATAGACAAGGACACACCTATCTATTAGGTGGATTCAACAGCATTTGGTGTCGTCCTTCAGCGAGTTCAGGACGAGCGGAAACATCTTTAATCCACTCGGAATGAGTTCGTAGAACCATGAGCGGAGTTAAGACTAAAATGAATCCTAACCTCTGCCGCTGGGCCTCCTTGGGCCGCTGGGAATACCAGCGGGCCTGGGACCTTCAGCGCTCCCTGGCCCAGGCCAGGGCCGAGGATAGGGTAGGGAATCTCTTGCTTCTTATGGAGCATCCCCCCGTCTACACCCTGGGACGTCGTAGCAAGTCGTCGGATCTGCTGCTTCCCAGAGAGGCCCTGGAGGCCAAAGGCGCTCAGGTGGTGGATGTTGACCGGGGTGGTGAGATCACCTTCCATGGCCCGGGCCAGTTGGTCGGCTACCCTATCGTCTACCTGCGGGCCTGGGGTGGCCCCCTCCAGTATGTGCGTGCCCTGGAAGAGGTGCTTATCCGCACCCTGGATGCCTACAACATTACCGCTGAAAGGATAGACGGGCTGACGGGTGTTTGGGCCAGCGGCGCCAAGATAGCCGCCATCGGGGTGAAGGTCAGCTGGGGCGTCACCACTCACGGCTTTGCCCTCAACGTAGCCACCGACCTCTCCTGGTTCCAGAACATCGTCCCCTGCGGCATCCACGATCGGGAGGTGACTTCCATGGAGCGGCTGCTGGGACGGTCCATTCCGGTGGTGGAGGTGGCTTCCGTTGTGGCGGAACGGTTTGGCCATGTCCTTGGATACCAGATGGTAGCGGAGGCTTCGCAGTCATTGGTTGGTGGCATGCTGCTGACTTCCGCTGTCTAACGGTCTCAACATCCCTCCGGATGTTTCCTTTGACCGTTACGCCATGCTTTGCAAGAGCTTGCGGCCACGCATTACGGTATAATCGCAGCAACGCTTTGGGGGGTGTGTTATGGCAGAGCTACCGGTCGTGGCCATTACCATTGGGGACCCGTGTGGCATAGGGCCAGAGGTGGTGGCCAAGGCCCTGGCCCAGAAGGAGGTGCGCGAGCTGTGCATTCCCCTGGTGGTGGGTAGCATTGCTGTAATGCGCCAGGCTCTAACCCTGGTTCGCTCCCCTCTGTACATACGGGAGGCCAGCGACGCCAAAGATGTCCACCCTTCACCGGAGGGTCTGTCCATCCTGGACTCTCACAATCTGAATGTAGAGGACGTTGTACCTGGTACGGTCTCCGCTGCGGCTGGGAAGGCCAGCATGGAGTGGGTCGAGTTGGCGGCAAGACTGTGTCTAAATGGGACAGTTTCGGCTATGGCCACCGCGCCACTGAACAAAGAGGCTGCTTCGGCGGCGGGCTACCAGGAAATTGGCCATATGGAGCTGCTGCAGTCTATGACCGGCACCACCAACGTGGCGACCATGCTTATGACTGGAGGGTTGCGCGTGGTGCATCTCACCACCCATCGCTCGCTGCGCCTAGCGTGCGATGCCGTGACCAGGGAGAACGTCCTGGCCAAGATAATGCTGACCCACGACTATTTCCGGCATTATGGGTTCCCCAGCCCGCGCATCGGCGTGGCGGCGCTGAACCCCCACGCCTCCGATGGCGGTCTCCTGGGCGATGAAGAGGCCACGGCGATTGAGCCGGCGGTGACCGAGGCTCGGGCCGGCGGCATAGATGCCACGGGGCCGGTGCCGGCGGACACGGTGTTTCACCAGGCCATCAATGGAAAATACGATGCTGTGCTTTGCATGTACCACGACCAGGGGCATATACCCATCAAGGTATATGGCTTTGAGCGCAGCGTTAGCGTGAACCTGGGCCTGCCCCTGGTCCGTACCTCCGTGGATCACGGCACCGCCTTTGACATAGCCGGGCAGGGCATAGCGCAAGCCGTGAGTATGGCTGAGGCCATCAAGTTGGCGGCGCACCTGGCTTCAGGCCGCGGACTTCCCAGGTAGGTTGAATGCTATAATGGGCAAAGTGTTTCTCTAAGCCTATATGTAGACGTAGACTGTCAGTCTGATCAAGAGTATGAAGATCGCTTTTATAGGTGGCGGCGTGATGGCAGAGGCCATAATCGATGGAGTCCTGCGCCAACCTGCCGCGCAGCCTGGGGATATATGCGTTGCCGAGCCTATTGAGACCCGTCGTCAGCAGCTTGCCCACCGCTACAGTGTTGCCACCATTACAGCGAACCTAGAGGCATGTCAGCGGGGCGATCTGGTTATCCTTTCGGTTAAGCCGCAGAATCTTCCCGATGTGCTGGCGGAGCTCCGTGGGTCGCTGAGAAAAGAGCAGACGGTGGTCTCTATCGTTGCGGGGGCGCGCATGGAGACCATCGCTTCGGGATTGCGACACGATAAGGTGATTCGAGTCATGCCAAATACGCCGGCACAGGTAGGGGCTGGAATGAGCCTTTGGCTGGCCTCCCCTTCGGTAATCCAGGAGTTCCACGAGGCTGTCCGTACTATCCTTTCCACCCTCGGCGAAGAGCTAGAGGTTGCGGAGGAGAAGTACCTGGACATGGCCACGGCCTTGAGCGCCAGCGGTCCGGCTTACGTGTTCCTATTTATCGAGAGCCTCATTGACGCTGGCGTGCACATGGGCATGTCGCGGGATATGGCGCGGACGCTGGCGCTGCAAACTGTGCTGGGCAGCGCCAAGTTCGCGCAAGCATCTGGCAAGCATCCAGCGGAGCTAAGGGACATGGTAACCTCGCCGGGCGGCACCACTGCAGAGGCGCTTAAAGTTTTGGAGGAGGGCCGCTTCCGGGCCACGGTGATGAGTGCCGTGGCGGCCGCCTATGAGAAGGCCAAAAGTCTTGGAGGGCAGAAGTGAGCTTAGGAGACCTGATCAATTTCATTGGCACATTCTTGTATATTGCCATTCTCGCCCGGGTTATCCTTTCGTTTTTCCCCCAGACACCCACGACCAATCAACTGGCCCGGCTCGTCTTCACTGTAACGGAACCCATTTTGTCGCCTATCCGAAGGCTCTTGCCACGCATGGGCATGTTTGACCTCAGCCCCATGATAGCCCTCATCCTGGTGGGTATCATTCAGAACGTCCTGCTACAGGCCTTAGGCTAGTGTGCTGCTGAAAAAGGGGAATGCAGAGTCCCTACAGGTCGGGACTCTGATGGGGGCCTGGGGGATAGCGCATGGCCTCCAGGGTCACTTTTGACTGGCTCCGGTAACCCACCTAGATGCATTGGGCATCTTAATCGAGGTTGGGTGACTGTAACCGACGCGCTAACGAGAAAGCCCAAAATGGATAGCCAAAGTACAGCCCTGCGAGTACGTGCAGAAGCATGCTCTTTGGCAGTTTGTTGGTGGAGCGCCCCAGGTAGCGGAGCATGACAAACCACGCCAAGACCACCAAGAACCCGACAATCACCATCCCGATCTGCTCGGTGAATGGAAGCACGTCCACTACCAAAAGTGTTTGGAGGACTATCAATGCGATCATCCCTGCTACTCCCAACAGCAACGCAGCCAGGCTGAGAGTCGGCCTTGAAAGCCGGAACATCTGGTGGAGCGCCACGGCGATGGGAATCATGAGCACGTACTGGACCACCACGGCTATGTCGTTGAGCGTCCCAAGAGGCCCGATGAATGTCGTGAAGAAGCCTACCAGGAACACGATGCCGAAGATGGACACGACACCACTGGTGTAGGCGCACCACACGGCCGCACGCTCAAGCCACCTCGGCAGAGTCACAACGGGATACTTTGCCTGACTCAGGTCATTCATCGAGAACTCCTTTTGGCTGTGTCAACCCTGGCTTTGCTCTGTCAGAACCGTTCCCGGTCGCAGCGCCGCGCCCTCCACGAGCACCACGGCGGCAACCGCCATTGGTGCGAACGTCAACACGAATGCCTTAAGCAACTGAGGACCCGTTGCATCACCGAACACGCCGAATAGAGGCAGGTTGTGCCCCGGGCCAAGAGCCATCAGGAAGCCCATCACGGCGAATAATACAACGGCGGCTCGCCTTCTTGTGAGGAGCCACCCCAGCGTGGCTCCTACAGTTACGGCTGGAACCAGTAAGTAAACTAAGGATCCAATCACGAGCCATGGGACGTTGATCGGATGAACGACCTGACCGTTTTCTGACTCAAGAAGCGGCGGCAGGAACGCAGCGAGGATGACACATGGAACAAGTGGGATGGCCACCATGCCCAACACCGCAAACCACGAAACTGGACGCCTGGGAATTCTATGGCTGGCAAGTGTGTAACACCTTGCTGTAACCACACCGCCTCCTCCAGCTATGAACACACCGATTAGCGCTACTTTCCAGATTGGTGTGATCCAGATCGCGTGAATGACCAGGAAAGTAACCAGGCCTGCGATTCCAGAGAGTACGCCCGCAAAGAGCGACGTTCCTAGTGGCCGACTGATGGCAGGCTTAGGCGGGGTTGTGGAGCCGTCGATACGTTTCCTGTTCATCGCCGCTAGCCGTTATCAGCCGATACGGTTGGGTTGAGACCTGTCTTTGCCCAGCCCGATACGCGGAACAATTGGGTTGCCATCACCGCGACCCAGATAAACCATGTTGCTATGAACACTCGCTGAAGCACGCCATTCAAGCTCTCAACCTCGGCGGCCTTGGCAACGCCAATCCATAGAAGTAGGCTCACCAGCGCTGCAACGCCGGTTACCCTGGAGAAACGGTAGAGTGAGTGCCAGTGGGGGTCTCCATTTAGCCGTCTCGATATGACAAAAATGCCCGCAATACCGGCTATAAAACCCGCGAGTCCCGTCAAGTTGTGCATGGCCCCAGTAAGCGACTCGAATTCACATCCAGGGTCACACGACAGAAAACCGTGTGACACCATAATCGCACCGAATATACCAAGCAGCACAGGGCCCAGCCTCGAACCCTGCCCGTCACCTGTACCGCGATGGAGCCCAAGCGCAAAGGCCATGATCAGGACACCAACCACGAAGAAGTTGGTGTTCTGAAGCAATGGGTATTGAGCCTCGACACCTCCCAGCTCACTTATGGCCTGGGTAGTATGGCTATATCCTTCATATATGAGTCCTCCCGCCGTTACTAGGGCCGTAAATAAGAATGGAGCGGCAATACCGCATATGGCTAGGATCCTCAATAGATTGTTCTGGTTCGAACGGCTTTGAATCATTACTGGCCTCCTTAGTACTTTACAGGCTGTCAAGTATGATATGTTATAATTGACAGCATGTCAAGCAGAAGGCAGCGAACAAGGTCGAAGATTCTCGAATCCGCCCGCAGATTACTGGTGGAACGTGGCTACTATGGGGTTGGATTGGAAGAGGTGGCTCGGGACGCTGGTATCTCACGCCAGGCATTGTACCTGCACTTCAAGTCCAAGGCGGAACTTCTCGTTGCTACGGCTCAGTACACTGATGAGATGTTCGGTGTCCCCGAAATCCTTCGGCCTGGACGCGAAGCCAGGACGGCACTGGAGGCCCTCGAAGCCGGGGTCCGGGCCTACGGGTTGATAGAGCCACAGATTTATGATGTGGCGAGTGTCATCTACTCCGTACGGCGGTCTGATGAAGCCGCCGAAGCTGCGTGGCAAGACCGGATGGCCTTCCGTCGGGAAAACATCAGGCAGGTTATTGAGAGGCTCCAGAAGGAGGGAGTTCTGGCAAAGGAGTGGACCGTGGACGAGGCGGCGGACTTCGTCTGGGCCCTTCTCTCAGTGCACACCTACGAGTATCTCGTGGTGGAGCGGGCATGGTCCATTGAACAGTTCGTGAGTCGGCTATTGACTGTCCTGCGCAGCGTCCTAGTTCACCAACCAGACGAGGGTGAAGAGTGAACCTGAACATGCTGGGCCGCACCGTAGAGACCGAATCAAGCGCCCTTGGGCCAGTGTTGCCCTACTCAGCGATTGGGGCAGGGATATGGGATGCTGACAAGTTTCATGCCGTTATCCCATGTTTAGCTCACCCAGGGGGATTCCCTCTTCTCTAGTCTAGCTTCTCTAGCGTGCTCAAAAGGGAATCCTTTTGCCAACAGTTGCTTGGCCTGCTATCATGCGAGCTGGTGTGAAGCTGGCTCAAAAGGACTTGCTTCCGTACGGTGTGGTCCACCAGCGGCTCTTGACCGCAATCCGATTCCTGCCCGACCTGGAATCAGGGGTCATATACCACACTGATGGGACCATTCAGCAGGCCCGCCGATGACTGTAACGGGCCCCCATTGTTGGCGGAAAGCCTGAAGGATGCCCAGACCATCACGCGTCAGGCGACTACCTGGCTTGCGGCGTGGACTGGATGCACTAGATTCCTATCCCATGCACCGATCAGGAGGCTTGATGTCCCAGCGCGAGAAACAGGAGCTCTTGGAGGAGATGACACTAATGAGGGAGCACCTTAAGCGAGTGCTGGCACGTATCCCGAAGGAACGATTGGAGGAGAAGGGAGCCGCTGGCCACTGGATGCCGAGGGACATCGTCGGCCACGTGGCCGCATGGGAGCGTGACCACATCCAGGTCATTGGCGACCACCTGGAGCGGGGGACTCCGCTACCGTCTGGGCGCGCGGATCTTGACGAGTATAATGAACGGTTGGCAGAGGAGGCCCGTGGGTGGTCTCTGGAGCGGCTGTGGGAGGAATCCGAGGCGGTGTACACAGCCTGGCGACAGTTTGTCATGAACGTCCCAGAGGATCACTTCGCGGCAGAGACGCCGCTCCGGGGCCGGATTGAGAGGGTTGCGGTGCGGCACCCTCGCAACCACGCACGTGACCTGGAGGCGTGGCTGGAGCGTGGCACGCCGCTTAACCCATAGTCCCATTTGCGCTCCAGGCCATTCGAGCGCATTCCTGAGTGCGAGTTCCTGCTTGCGCTCCTTGTACCATTACCCAGCAGCCACGATAATGATAAAACAGGGGTGTCCAGAAGGACTCACTTTCTTCCATTCCAGGAGCAACACGGGAGTGGTGGTGGAGATGTGACAGGATGCGCCGGTCAGGTCAGGGTGTCCTTTCCCAACAATTGCGGCAGATAGATAACGTCCCTTCGGACCAGTGCGAAGGAGGAAAAATGCTTCTCGACGGGAAGAAGGCTGTCGTCACGGGAGGGAGTCGCGGAATCGGCTATCAGATATGCAGAATATTGGTAGAGAACGGTGCCCATGTTCTGGCAGTCTCGCGCGATCCGGAAAAGCTGGCGCAGGCAAACAACCTGCTGCCAGACCTCTCGGTTCTTAAAGCCGACGCTTCCCTGGTGACAGACGTCGACCGGGTTGCGGCATGGGTGCAAGACAAATGGGGAGTACTCGACGTCCTGGTCAACAATGCCGGTGTACTACCGGAGGATGAAATGACTCTGACGAACCAACCGGACGAGGTGTTCGAACTCACAATGATGGTCAACGTCTTGGGCCCCTACCTGTGCACCAAACGGTTGCTCTCGCTTCTTCTGAAATCCGAAGACCCCAGAATTGTAAATGTGGGGTCCACCTCAGGAGTCCTCGCTCTGGACTTGCGGGGTGCTTACAGTGTATCGAAAGTGGCATTGCACGCCCTAACGATTGCAACTGCAAACGAGTTGAAAGGTAAGGTGGCGGTGAACGTTTTGTCTCCGGGATGGGTGCGTACAGATATGTCGCCCGACGCGCCCGGAGACCCTAGGGCGTCGGCGGAATCGCTTTTGTGGCTGCTAAACCAGCAACCAAGGTTCACAGGAAAACTGGTTCATGGCAGCAGCGAGATGGAATGGAGTGCTACCGGCAAGTAGATGGGTGATGGGTAGGCCACGCGCTGTATCGCTGGGACCCGGTTACCTCTGGCAACCGTTCCGCTCCCCTGGGCCGAAGCCTGTGATCCCTTCGTTCCTCAGGATAAACTCCGCGAAGGGTTTATCAAAGGGCAGCGCTGTTGAAACACTGGGCACGAGTTCAGGGTCTTAATCCCAGTCCCCAGACCATCTTGGCACTACCACTCACCAACCCTAAACAAGCCTGTTTCAGGCCACCGCACCTGCCTGCTTGAACGCCTCGATCTGCTCCAGGCTGTAACCAAGCTCTTGCAGTACCTCTTGGGTGTGCTGGCCCAAGGTAGGAACTGGGAGGCGGACCCTCTGGTCATTGAGATGGTCAGACATCTTGAACGGGGCGTTCAGCGCTTTCACCAAGCCAACACCGGGCTGCTCAAACTCTATTATCATGTTGTTGGCTATCACTTGCGGGTCATCATAAAGGTCTGCTATCTCCTGCAAAACCGTGCCGGGCCGTTGCCCAGTCTTTAGTATTGTGTCCCATTCGGCCGACGACTTAGTGGAGAGGTGCTTTGCCAAGATTTCGTGGAGGACTACCTCGTTCTGCTGTCGCTTCTCCTGAGTGTCAAACCTCGGGTCCTCCACCAGGCTATCCAGTCCCAGTACATGACAAAGGTCTTCCCACCTGGCGCCGCCGATGCCAGTGTAGATGTAGCGTCCGTCACTGCACAGGTAGATACTTGGCAAATTGTCCGACTTGGCGGGATAGCCACGGGGCTCGCCGCTGATTCTGGTGAGCTGGAGCGTCTCAAGGGCCATGGCACTCTGAAGCAGGTTGGCCTCAACCCTTTGCCCCTTACCCGTGCTCTCCCTTTCGTAGAGGGCCATCATTATCGCGGCAAGGGCCAGCATGGCTGTGGACATGTCAAAATGCCACAGGGACGTTTGGCCCGGGGGAGGTCCGCCGTTGGACGGCCGCCGAGCCATCAGGTCTCCAGACCTGGGCTGTATGTTCATATCCACGCCGGGCATGTCAGCATCGGGTCCTTCATCTCCGTAAGCCGTAATGGATGCGTACACCAGCCTTGGATTAATGGCCGACAAATCTTCATAGGTCAGGCCATGGCGCTTGCGTGGGCCAACGCGAGTGTTGATGATCAGAACGTCGGCCTCGCGCACCAGACGGTGGATTACCTCCAGCCCCTCGGGTTTGGTGAAGTCCACTACAATGGCACGCTTGTTGCGGTTGTAGGTAAGGATGCGCAGGCTCAAGTTAGGGTGGCCATCTTGAAGCCCGGCCGTACCCCCGCGAGAGGAGTCGCCCTCGCGAGGCTCGACTTTGATGACCGCCGCCCCCTGATCAGCTAGATGCATTGCGGTCATGGGCGCCGCCAGCCCCTGGGTAATTTCCACCACCTTGATGTTAGAAAGTGGCTGAGTCACGGTGGCCTCCTAGCGTAATCCAGAGTAGTCAGACTTTGGTGATTATTCCGTAAAGTCACACGGGTCAAGGTAATTCTATGGTTCCGATGCCATGCATTACAACCCTGATCTTCATCCGACGCATCATGGCTGCGTTGGCGATACGACAGTATACACCCGTCAACCTGCTCTTTGAACAGGTTGCATTCCTGCGTTGGTAGGCCAGCATGCCGTGAAACTTGATATAAACTGGGCACGAATCTGAGCATGGCATAATATCCATCCTACAGCCGCTGTGGCTCCGCTAATCGTCAGCACCGCTCCACCCCAGGCGTTGACACAGCATCCCCAGGCTCTGTAGTATGCAGGCAGTTAGCAAACACGCCGCGGCTGGAGGAGCATTGCTATGGACTTTCAATACCATTACACTGAGGATCAGGAGCAGTTCAGGGCAGAGGTCCGGAGCTGGCTGGAGGCCAACATCCCTGAGGAGATGAAGGTCCCAGTGGAGACGGACGACTTCAGCGAGGAGATGTACCACTTCTGGCGGCAGAAGCACAAGGAGATGGGTGCCAAAGGATGGATGTACCCCACCTATCCCAAGGAGTACGGCGGAGGTGATCTCAGCGTATCGCATGCCATTGTCATTCATGAGGAGTTCCGCCGTAGCGGGGTCAAGGGGCCTTTTAGCAACGGCCTGCTCATCCCATCTCTCTTCGTCTGGGCCACAGAGGAGCAGAAGCAGAGGTGGCTTGTCCCGTTCCTGAAGGGGGAGCAGGTCTTCTGGCAGAAGTTCACCGAACCCAAGTCTGGCTCCGACCTGGCCAGCTACCAGAGCAAGGCCGTCCGCGACGGCGACGACTGGATTCTGAACGGATCAAACGCTTTTGTAAGTGCCCACAACTCTCCCTCCCCCGATTGGCTTTGGGGCCCCATGCAGACAGACCCCGATGCCCCCCGCCACAGGAACCTGGGATTTTTCATGATCCCTGGGTCGGCCCCTGGGGTTGAGGTCGTGCCCCAAAATCTGATGCACGGCCGCGAGCAGCACATGATCTTCCTGACCGACGTAAGGATCCCCGGGGACCACCTTATCGGCGGCGACCACGACGGCTGGCAGGTGGCGAACACCACCCTGGAGCAGGAGCATGGAGGCCGTGGCTCGGCCGGATACTCCGACTCAGTGGTGGACAACCTGGTGGACTACATGCAGTCGAAGATGCGCAACGGGAGCAGCCCAGGCGGAAACCCGGTTGTTCAACAGGTGGCTGTGCAAGCATATATCGAAGCCCATCTGGACAGCCTGTTCGGGGGGCGCACCTACTGGATGTACACGAACAGAATGGAGATAAGTTGGGAGGGCGCTGCGGGCTCCCTGTACGGTCGGGAGTATACGATGCGGACCATGGGCAAGGTCAGGGATGTCATGGGAATGGACGCCCTCATTGGCAGCCACGATCCTCTGGCCCCATATGGCGGAATGCAGGAGTTCGAGCAGCGCGCACGCTTCATCCGTCAGCACGGCGCTGGAAGCCTGAACATCAACAAGGTGGTGGTAGCCCGCCGCATCGGCATCAGCCGGACCAGGGAACGGCCTGCGCCCACGCCCGCCACAGCAACTAGCTTCGCCAGCTAGCGGCCACAGATTACAGTCACGTCTATATATCCCCCTCTCCTTTGCAAAAAGAGAGGGGGATATATGTTTTTGGGGCTATGCCGGGTATCCTTGCCAATCTCCTCCCTTGGCCTTCTTTCGGCCTCGATGTCGGCGCACGCCGTGGGCGGGTGAAATGGGGTGTGGTACAGTATGAGCAGGGAGGCACGTTGGCGTGGCGAGTGAACCGCATACCGGTGTTATTGACCTTGTGATTCGTGATGGCGTGGCGGCTCTGACACTGAACCGGCCGCCCGTGAACGCTCTGAACGTGGCCACGCTGAACGACCTGGCGGCCTCCCTGGACCGCTGCGCTGGTGATACTCACGTCCGCGTTGTAATCATCGCCTCTGCCTTTCCTAAGGTGTTCAGCGCCGGAGCAGACCTGCAGGAACTCAAGGAAGTGCGACTCCCCACCGAGATCCATGATTTCGCAGCCCGCGGGCAGGCAGTGTTTGACCAGATCGAATCGTTGCCCCAGCCGGTCATTGCTGCGGTGCGTGGTGTCGCTCCGGGTGGCGCGTGTGAGCTCGCTATGGCCTGCGACCTGCGGGTGGCTGGCCAGTCGGCACGCTTGGGCCAGCCGGAGGTAAACCTGGGCATCGTGCCCGGATGGGGAGGGACCCAGCGCCTGCCCCGCCTAATCGGTAGGAGTGCGGCGCTGGAGCTCCTGATGACGGGAGAGATGATTACGGCGGAACGGGCCCTGGCCTTGGGGCTGGTGAACAGGGTAGTGCCGGATGACCAGGTGCTGGCGGAGGCCCAGAGGATTGCGGAGATGTTATTGACCAAGCCACCCAAGTCTCTAGCGTGGATCAAGCAATCGGTGCGCCAAGGCCTGGACCAGTCTCTCCGGGACGGCCTGGCATTAGAAGCTGGCCTTTTCTCGCAATCCAGGGCAACCCAGGACGCCCAGGAGGGTATTCAGGCGTTCCTGGAAAAGCGGCAGCCTCGCTTCGGCGGTCAATAGGAGGCCGCGAAACAAGGAGGCCAGACTTCGTAGCGAGCTGAGTTGACAGAGAAGGATATTCCTCTCTGTTTTCCCCCGCTCATCCTGAGCTTGTCGAAGGAAATGAGCGGGATTACTACTCCGCTCGTATGGTTCGACAGGCTCACCACGAGCGGAGTATGGAAGTGTGAGGAAAGACAGCATGAACCCAAGGGTAAGAAAGCTAGCTCGCAACGTGGCAATAGTGGGCGCAGGCACGTCAAAGTTCGGTGCCTTTGCGAATAAGACCAGCCGCGACCTATTCCTGGAGGCCTTCAGCGAAGCGCTGGCCTCCGTCGACAAGGGGATTACGACTGAAGACATAGAGGCGCTCTACCTGGGCAACTTCTCCAGCGACCTGTTCGAGCAGCAGGCCCACCTGGGACCCATCATGGCCGAGTGGACCGGCCTGCTGCCCAAGCCTTCGGTACGGATAGAGGACGCCTGCGCCAGCAGCGGGGCTGCCTTCCGGCAGGGAGTCCTGGCTATCGCCTCCGGAGCGTGCGACGTGGTGCTGGTAGGCGGTGTGGAGAAGATGACCAGCCTGGCCACAGAGCGTGTCACCGACACCCTGGCAATGGCGGCTGATGGCACCTTCGAGGTCCGGCAGGCAGCTTTTACATTTCCCGGTGCCTTTGGCATCGTCGCATCCGCGTACCTGTCCAGATACGGCGCTACGCCTGAACACCTGATGCACGTGGCCATCAAGAACCACCAGAACGGCGCCTTGAATCCCAAGGCTCAGTACAACGCCACCATCCGAACCATTATGGAAGCCAGGTTATCGCGCCTGCGGGAGCGCGGCGAGGCCATTCCCGACTGGAAAGAGGAGATGGACTTCCTGCACGATCCACGCAGCAACCCGATGGTGGCCTGGCCTCTGCGGCTATTCGACTGCTCACCCATCACCGATGGGGCCAGCTGCCTGCTGCTGGCATCAGAGGACGTGGCAAAGAGCTTCACCGACCACCCTGTCCACGTGGCAGCTACAACCCAGGCTAGCGGCGGCACCCTGGCATCCTGGGAAGAGTTGACGTCCATACCGGCGGTACGGGTAGCGTCGCGTCAAGCCTATGAGATGGCAGAAGTCACACCAGAAGAGATTGACCTGGCGGAGGTCCACGATTGCTTCACAATCGCCGAGGTGGTGGCCACCGAGGACCTGGGCTTCTTCAAGCCGGGAGAGGGAGCGCTGGCCGCCGCAGAAGGCGTGACCGCTCGCGATGGCCCCAAGCCCATCAACACCTCAGGCGGACTGAAGGCCAAGGGGCATCCGGTAGGCGCTACTGGCGCGGCCCAGATCGTGGAGGTGTGGAAGCAACTGCGCGGCGATGCCGGCCAGCGCCAGGTGACCGGGCGGCAGCTCAACTACGGGCTGGCTCAGAACCTGGGCGGCACGGGCGGCACCTGCGTGGTCACCATTCTGAGGCAGGCATAATCATGACCAAAAGCAATGATTTCACAGTCGGGGCCTTCCAGGGCTTCTTGGACCAGCGCAAGCTGGTAAGCACCCGCTGCGGGCTGTGTGGCGAGCTGTCAGTGCCTCCCAGGGCCATCTGTCCAAAATGCCATGGGACGCAAATGACGCTGGAGGAGTTGAGCGGCCAGGGAAAGCTGGCCGGGTTCACCTCCATAAGCATAGTGCCAACAGCCATGGCTCAGGAGGGCTACGGACGGGAGAAGCCGTACCTTACAGGTGTCGTCGCGCTGGCCGAAGGGCCGCGTATAGCCGCTCGCCTGGTCGACATGGACGCCGACAAGCCTCAGGAGGTCAAGATCGGGACAAATCTCCAGGCCGTGTTTCAAGACACGGAGCACGAAGGCCAGAAGCGAGTCGTCCTGGCCTTTGGCCCGGCGTAACAGCGAGCTAGTCGCAGTTGAAAGGAATTTTCCATCATCCTCGTGATATGATGCCTTTGGACAAGACTATTGGCCTGTTCGGCGAAGACGGAGGAGGGCGGCCATGGCAACGATGAACCTAGAAGCTCTGAGAGCAGAGGTGCGGGCCTGGCTGGATGAAAACGTTCCCTGGGACCTAACGCTGCCTCACCCAGGGGAGGACCTTGGCCCAGACTTGGTGGCGTGGACATTGGACTACCGGCGGAAGTTGGGAGCCAAGGGATGGCTCGCCCCTAACTGGCCCAGCTATTTTGGGGGTGGCGGCCTGCCCCCTGCTGCGGCAGCGTTGGTTATGGAAGAACTGAGGGGCAGGAGCCTGCCGCCTCTGGTCCTACAACAGACCTGGCTTACACCTCTGCGAGTATGGGGCACGGAGGAGCAAAAGGAACGGTGGCTGACTCCTACCCTGCGGGGAGAGATCACCGTCTGTCAGATTGTCAGCGAACCCAGCCAAGGTGGTGCCGACCTGGCCTTCCAGGGCACCACCGCCCTTCGGGACGGCGACGAATATCTGGTGAATGGTGAGAAGGGTCCCATTGGCAGCCCCCTTCCGCCAGACTACCTGTTCATTCTGGTCACCACCGATCCCCAAGGTCCCAAATATCAGAACCTGGCCATGATCATCCTGGACGCCCACGACCCAGGCGTCTCCGTCACATATCAGAAGACCATTGTGGGCAGGACACTGAAAAGCTACACCCTGAATGGTGTGCGGATACCACCAGAGAACATCGTGGGTGGGGAGAGCGGAGGATGGCACGTGGCGCAAACCCTTGTGGAAGTGGAGCACGGCGGCCCAGGAGTCACGCCGGAGCAGCGACGCGATGTTGAAGTACGCGAACTGGCTTATTGGACCAGGGCAGATAGCTAGATATGAGGCATCCATCAGAACCGGTAACAGGAGGAGCATTGAATGGAGATAGGTATAGGCCTTGATGCCACGCTGGGCCTGACATTTGAGGAGCAGGCACAAGTAGTCCAGGAGGCAGCGCGGCTGGGATACACCAGCATCTGGACTCCGGAAACCACGGGCCACGATGCCTTCCAAACATGCGCAATCCGTTGGGAAGCCACCCGACAGGTTGTTCCAGGAGGCTTGACCACAGGCATCGCCGTCTCGCCCGTGGCGCTGCGCACCCCCATGTCCCTGGCCATGGGTGGCGGCACGGTAAGTGACAGGACAGGTGGACGCTTCATCCTGGGCATTGGAAGTGGCGGCCTATATCGCGAAGAGGAGCGGCGAGCCATTGGCATTAAGGGGTCCACCATTGGGCTGATGCGCGACTACCTCACTACCGTCCGGGCGCTGGTGGCTGGAGAGAGTGTGACCTACGAAGGAACGGCGTTAACGGTCCGGGGAGCGCATCTGGCCATTGAGCCACCGCCGCGCACTCCCGTGCACCTGGGAGCATTGGGGCCCCAGATGCTGCGCCTGGGCGGAGAGCGGGCCGACGGCGTAGACCTGAACTGGTGCACTCCGGAGCAGATATCGTGGAGTAGAGAGCGTGTTGCCGAGGGCGCTGCGAGGACGGGTCGGGACCCCTCGTCAGTCACAGTTGCCGAGTATATCCGCGTCTGCGTGGACGATGACGTGGACCTGGCCCAACGGACCTTCTTGAGGAACATGCTGGGCTACGCTCTGGGCCGGCATGGCGCTGGACCCATGGATCGGAACCTGGGGTACCGCGCCCACTTCGATCGCATGGGCTTCACACAGCCGCTGAGCCAGCTGGACGATTTGCGGAACGGCGGCGCCTCGTTTCCGCAATTGGTTGATGCGTTTCCTGGCGAAATGGGCCAACGGGTGGGCTACTTCGGCGAGGCAGCCGGGGCAGCGCGGGCCTTTCGGTCTCTGGCGCAGGGCTTGGACATCGCCATTGTGCGGGTGGTGCCGGCACGCCCGGGAGTGGAGCACGTGCTGGCAACATTGAGGGCCTGCCAGCCTAGCACGGTTGGAGCTTGAAGACTCAGCTCGGGGCCGCCATTGCGAGAGACTCGGCTCTCTGCTAACATCCTGCCATCGCCAACGCCTTCACCCGACGATGCCACCAAAGGCAAAAGATGCCGGGCGTTTAGCAAGAACAACCAGGAAGCTGGTGCTGGACTTCTGCCAGGAGCACGGCGTAACCAAGGGGTAATGCAAAACACCAGGCAAACCCCCAATTGTAGCAAGGAAAGGAGCGGCCATGGACTTTGAGTACACTTACACCGAGGAACAGGAGCTCTTCCGGAAGGAAGTCCGGACCTGGCTGGAAACAAACGTTCCAGAGAAGATGAAGATGCCTTTGGATGAGGATGACTTTACCGAGGAGATGTATTTGTTCTGGCGGGAGAAGCACAAAGAGATGGCCGCCAAGGGATGGCTCTTCCCCACCCTTCCCAAGGAGTACGGAGGTGGCGGCCTTTCGCCAGAGCTTGCCACCGTTCTTAGGGATGAGCTCAGCCTCTTCAAGGCCCAAGGGCCGTTCACCATAGACTTCATCACCCCCGCCATATTGGTGTGGGCGACAGAGGAACAGAAGCAGAAGTTCCTGGTGCCTATCTTGAAAGGGGAAAAGATAGCCTGGCAGAAGTTCACGGAGCCCAAGTCAGGGTCAGACCTGGCCAGCTACCAGAGCACCGCTGTCAAAGATGGCGATGACTGGATCATGAACGGGTCCAACGTCTTCGTCAGCGGCAACACCGTTGCCCCACCAGACTATCTCTATGGCCCCATGCTCACGGATCGGGACGCGCCACGGCACAGGAACCTTGGTTACTTCTTGATCCCGGCTCAGGCTCCCGGCGTGACTATTCAAAAGATGAACCTGGTGAGTGGCAGCGGCCAGAACTTCGTTTTCATGGACGACGTCCGCGTGCCGGGGGACCACCTTATAGGCGGCGATCATCAGGGGTGGCAGGTGGCCATGACCAGCTCCGAGAAGGAGCATGGAGGCGAGGGGTCTATCTTCCGTAGCGAAGGCCCCGTAGACAACTTGGTAAGCTATGTGCAGGAGAGGCGGCGACAAGGAGCAAGTCCTGGAGGAAACCCTGTCCTTCAGCAGAAGACCGTGGAAGCGTATATAGCGGAGCGCATAGCTGCACTCTTGAACAAGCGCACCGCCTGGATGTACCATGCCGGTCACGAGCTCACCTGGGAGGGTGCCAATACTCAGTTCTACTCTCGAGAGAGTGGTTTGCGCCAGGTCGGGAGGGTTAGAGATGTCATGGGAATGTACGCACTCCTGGGCACCAGAGACCATCTAGCCCTACATGACGGAAGTCAGGAGGTAAACCAGCGCACCAGCTTCATCCTACAGCACGGCGCCGGTAGCCTTAACATCGCCAAGGTGGTAATTGCCAGGCGCATAGGCATCAGCCGCACCAGAGAGCGGGCTGCGGCAACCCCAATGACCGCAGGGAGACCCACCTCCGCCAACGAATAACTCGAGCGCGTAAACGAAGAGTGGGGCATCCGGGTAAGGATGCCCCACTCTTTTATGTCCATTAGCCACTAGCAGGACTCCCCTGTTGGGATATCAAAGCAGCAGACCTGTCTAAGCTCCCTTAGGCCTGCTTCACGCGCACGTACTTCTGCACGCGGTGGCCTATGAGCGTTTCACCGATAACCATGTCACCCTTGGAGTCCAAGGCCACAGCGTGCGCCGCAAGCAGGTCGCCTGGGTCTTGTGTGCTCATGCCCCAACCGCCAACCCACTGGCCCATGGGGGTCATGAACTTAATACCCGCTGGAGGCGCCACCGGATTCGGTGGGGGTGCATCTGCCGCAAAGCCTGTGCGGAAGCCAAGCTCGGGGATCATCAGGACGCCTTCAGGGTTAAACACAATCTGGTCGGGCCGGTTCAAGCCCATGAACTGCCTAATGAACTGACCATCTTCAGTGAAGACCTGAACCCGGAAGTTCTCCCTGTCCACCACATACACCTGCCCGTCAGGACTCACCCGTACTCCGTGGGGGGTCTTGAACTGGCCCGGCCCCGACCCAGGCTCGCCCCAGGAAAGTAGGTGCTTGCCATCGGCGGTGTACCGGTGGACCCTGGCGTTGCCATAGCCGTCGGTGATGTACAGGGTGCCGTCCGGTGCTACGGTGACGTCCGTGGGCCGGTTGAATGGCTTGCCGCTCATGGCCTCAGGCGGTTTGTTGGGTATGCCGAGCTCCATGAGTATTTTGCCATCGGTAGTCCACTTTCGAACAGTGTGGTCGCCAATGTCCGTGGTATATAAAGTATCGTCCGGGCCGGCGAATACATGGTGAGCTGAACCGATTTTGTCCTCTCCCCATGTGTTGAGAAGATTGCCATCCGGGTCGAAGACCATCATGGGATGAGCACTGCGGTTGTATACGTAGACCCTGTCTTTGCTGTCAATCGCAACTCCGACGCAATGGCCCCACTCCCAGCTTTCCGGAATCTTTGCCCAGCCCGGCACGTGCTGGTACACGTACTCCCCGTATCCCACAGTTGTCCCCTTCGTTGTTACCATGCATTCCCTCCTTCAAACCTTAACGTATCCTGACTAGGCCTCCTTGCTCCTGGACGCCGTGTGCCTGTTTCTAAGGCACACCGCCAGGAATATACGGCCAAATGTTGGCCTGGTCAAGGGCAAAGCTAGCAAGTTATTCTTGCTTCAACCTATATATGATGGTCGCGCGCATGGAGTCGTTCTTGAAGGCCCTCTGGCTGCTCCGGCACACTTGCATTACACCGCCATGCCCATCTAGCCCCTGCGGAATTTTGGCAGCACATGTTCTGCCAGCAAATCCATCTGGTTCAACAGCATCGTCAGACTGTCGAACTCCTCCCAACGATATGCGGCCGGGCGCACCGCAAACTCATGGGCTCCTATTGATTCGTATGTCCTGATCTGATTCACCAGATCATCCACGTGAGTGACGGGAAAGAGCGTTGGGGAGGCGTGACTCCCTGCCGCCGCGTCCTCCACCACGGCTTCGCCGGCGCGTCCACGTGCGGTGGTTAGATGGCACGGCCTGGGGCCTAGGGTCAGATACGGTTCGCCGGTGCGCCCATACTCTTTCCAGAGGCGGCACACCTCGCTCCATCCCGCCTCGGTCCCTTTGAGAGCCTCGGAGTCTCCCCTGCCGGGCGAGTCTCCCCACCCCTGACATAACTCAGCAATGCGCCTGTAGGACCGCTCGCCCCGGGCCACCCATATGACGGGAGGATGGGGCTGGTGCACCGGGCGCACGGATATGGTCATTTCATCGAAGTTGACATACTTGCCGTGGAAGGAGGCCACGGGATGAGTCCACAACTCTATCATAGCCTTGAGGTACTCATCCGCCATGTTGCTCCGCTCCAAAATGTTGAGGCCAAGCGCCTGGAACTCGGTTTCCAAATACCCGGTGCCAGCCCCAATCATGAGCCGGCCGCCGGAAAGGGAGTCCACCGTGGCAGCTATCTTCGCCTGCTGGATAGGCGGGCGGTACGGGACCACGGCGGCGCACTGCCCCAGGGTTGGAGACCATCCCTGGACGTTTGTCACGGCAGCAACGTAGGACATGGCAGTCCATATGTCCATGTACCCGCCCTGCTGGCCGATGGCCTGCTGAGGGGTGATTATGATGTGGTCTACGAAATAGAGAGAGTCCACACCAATCTCTTTGGCCTTCTCGCATATGGCCCACACCTCGTCTCCACGAACCCACTGGCCGTAGGTGGGCATTACCAGACCGATTTTCATCTGCCTATACCCCCTTCGAGTAACATCCTTGTCATGTTGCGAGCGCTATCCACCCACGGGACGCTCCTGGAACCTCCCCCACCCATTCACTACACACGAGGCTACGAGCAGGAGCATGGACGACGATTATCGCAACCCTGTCAATCCAATCGGCGGGTGCCTGTGTACTTTGTTCCCAATTGCCATCGGAATCGGCAAACGAGACGCATAACTCCGGCGTGGCGTATTATGGTGGCTGAACTATGTCTAGTCAAGGGAATCAATCTCAATCAAAGAACGAGTCCCTAACAGAGACACGCCTTGCTCTGCATGTTCAGCCCAACGCCAAGAGCAGCGAAATCCTGAGGCTGGCGAACGGCGTGCTGCAGGTGCGAGTTGCGGCCCCGGCAAAAGAGGGCAGAGCCAATGAGGCACTGGCAGACCTTCTTGTCAGCGTCCTAGGCGTACCCAAGGCGCGGATACGGGTCATTCGAGGCCTCGCGGCCCGAAACAAGATTGTGGCGGTGCAAGGGCTGAGCCAGGAAGTAGCCATTCAAAGATTGCTGGCCCGCTAGCGCGGGGAACAGGTGCTCTGCGCACTCCACCGGATCGGAAGAGCATTTGGTCCGGCCCAAGATAATTGTTCCCAACCTCTGCATCCAGTAGGTATAATGATAGTTCTGGCAGGTCAAAATGTTAAGTGCATCCAACATCAGGAAGGCCTATGCAGACCGGACACTGTTCACTGGTCTCACCCTCAACGTGGTGGCCGGGGACCGCATTGCGCTGATAGGCCCCAACGGTTCCGGCAAGACCACCCTCCTAGACATCATGGCAGGCGAAATCTCTCCGGATACGGGGAGCATATCCAGGCAACGCAACGTCACGATAGGCTATCTCAAACAGGACCCAGTTCCGGTTTCAGGCAAAACTCTGCTTCAAGAGGTGTTGGATGCCTCTTCAGAGGTGACCGCTCTCAAGGACAGGATAGCCGCCACCCAGGAATCTCTGTCGTCGGAGACCGGGCCTATCGAGCTGGCGGAGCGCCTACGACAGCTCGGCCAGCTCGATAGAGCGCTGGAGGCGGATGGCGGAGATGACAGAGAGCATGAGGCCAAGGCAATCCTCTCCGGCCTGGGCTTTAAACAAGGCGACTTCATCCGGCCCCTCGGCGAGTTTAGCGGCGGTTGGCTTATGCGCGCTGCTCTGGCCAGGTTGCTTTTCAGGAAGCCAGACCTATTGCTCTTGGACGAGCCAACCAACCACCTGGACCTTGATGCAAACCTGTGGTTTGAGAAGTACCTGGCCTCGTTCCGGGGCGCGGTGGTCCTCACCTCTCACGACCGGGCTTTCCTGAACCAGTTCGCAACCAGGGTGCTGGCCATTGAACGCGATGAGGTGGTGGTCCTCAAGGGCGATTATGACGGCTACCTCATGGCCCGCGAGCACTCTCTCCAGGTCAGGCAGGCGGCCGCGGCCAGACAGGAGCGTGAGGTCCAGAGGCAGGTGCGCTTTGTGGAGCGCTTTCGCTACAACGCCCGGAAAGCCAGCCAGGTGCAGAGCCGCTTGAAGCAGCTTGCGAAGGTCCAGACCATCCAGCTGCCCAGGGCGACCAAGAGAGTGCACTACTCATTCCCGGAGCCGCCACGCAGTGGTGCCGAGGTCATCTGGCTGACCAACGTTAGCAAGTTCTACGGAGATCACGCCGTTTATCGCGGACTTAACCTGGTCCTTTCGCGCGGCGATAGGGTAGCCCTGGTTGGGCCCAACGGCGCCGGCAAAACCACCATGCTGAAGATCCTAGCGGGTGTCCTTCCCTTTGAGGAGGGTGACAGAAAGACAGGCCACAATGTGGTAACAGCCTACTACGCGCAGCATGTGCTGGAGCTCCTCAACCCAAGCAATACGCTCATGGAGGAGTTGCAACAGGCGGCGCCCGACGAGTCGGAGCAGAACCTGCGACACACCCTCGGCGGCTTCCTGTTCAGCGGAGACGACGTCCGCAAGCCCATATCCGTCTTGTCGGGTGGAGAAAAGGCACGGGTGGCCCTGGCCAAGCTGCTTCTCCTGCCAAGTAACCTGCTGCTCATGGACGAACCAACCAACCACCTGGACATCGCCTCCAGGGAGATACTCGCGGACGCCCTCAGCGACTATCGCGGCACCATCTGCTTCATAACCCACGACCGCACTCTCATACGACAGGTCGCCACCAAGATCATTGAGATAGATGACGGCCAACCAATAGTCTTCCCCGGCGACTACGACAGCTACCTGTACCGGAAGCAGATCACAACCGCGCAAGGTAGCGCCACTTCCGCTGTCAACAGAGCGGGCAATGACACCTTGGGGCAAGGCCTTGCCAGCAACCGCCTTCCCAGGAGACGCTCCGGACGACCTCTGAATGACGAAGAGGAGCTACGCCGGACCCTCAGCGGAGAGGCCCGCAGGCTGGTGATACGGATAAGAGGGATCGATGCCAGGCTGGTGGACCACGAGGCCCGGATTGCGGATTTGGAGGCGATGTTCTCCAGCCCGGACCAGTTTGAAGACGCGGCCCAGCTTGCGGCCTCCGAGGAGCAGTACCGGGAACTCAAGGAGGAGGCGCAATCGCTTTGGGAGGAGTGGGAGAGGTTGTCATTGGAGGCTGAGAGGGTCGATAGCCGGCTCGGGGGACTCAAGGCCGACTAGACGGGCAACTCCGGCTACGCGTGCGTTTGCTGCACCGCTTGCACCCCGGGCTGGAGGTTTGATGTCCATCCACAACAGTGTCCTTATGTCCTGAGCACCTATAGCCATGAACGGAGCCCGACAGTCAACAGGATTAGAGGAATCAGTGTGCGTGAATCGGCTTGCACAAGAAGTCGCGGCATCCTGCGGCTTTGACATCGTGTCCCCTGTCCATCTTCGCCGGGGTAGCGGCGGCGACTGGGACCCGATGAACCGCCGTATCCGCATAGGTCGTGGCGAGCTAGGGGGCGACGACGATCACCTCTGGTACATTGTGGCCCACGAGCTGGCACATGCCCAGGCCAAGCAGAGAGAAGGCCATTCCAGAGCATTCTGGGTACGCCTGGCGAATGGACTAGATCATGCCTGTAGGCTTGCACTCCTCAGATACGACTTCGGGTACAGAGAGGCTGCCCGACGTGTATCTGAGAAGTACGGCGTGTCGGATGTGCCCAGGCGTAAGGAGTTCAGGCTTTCCATCGGCGACATTGTCAAACATGGCGATGGTCGAGAGTGGAGAGTTGTCAGGCGGTTCAGGCGGGCTGGCGCGCCATACTATCGACTGGAAACTCGTGGATGGCGCTGGACCACCTCAGAGCAGGTATTACTACTCTAACCCACGATTCTGTGGTGGGGAGAGCATCCATGCCCACGCCACTCGGCGGTGGTGCGATCTTCCAAGATCGGACTTGTCGAATCATATGAGCGGGTGATGTCAACAAAGCCGGGCAGCTTCTACTCTCTTATGTACTCCCGCTCCCACCTCATGAGCTCCTCCGTGCGGTCCACGGCACGCAATAGGTCTGGAGGGGCCTGGCGTTCTCGCAGTTCCTCGGGCGCTCCTCCGTCTTTGAGATGTTTCAGGCTATCGTGGATGGCCTTGACCGCCATGCCGTAGGTTGGCTGCCCCAAAAAGCGAATGCTTACCCCGTTGGCCGCCAGGAACGCGGGATCGTTTAGGGCGTCTGGGGGAAGGCCCAGCACGCAGAGCGGTAGGTGCGTGGCCTGGTGCGCAGCTTCAATGTCTGCGCGGCCCCGGCGCACGCCCGGAATCATGATAGCCTCCGCCCCGGTCTGGGAGTAGGCCCTAATGCGATCCTGCGCCTCGTCCAGGGGCAGCTCCGCCAGGGCGCTGGTCCGGGCCACAATGACGGTGCTGCGGTCCCGCCGGGCTGCTACGGCCGCCCTCAGTTTGCCCACCTGTTCTTCCTTGGAGACCATAAGGGAGTGGCGAGAGGTCGCCTCGCCGAAGCGCCTGGGCACCAGATTATCCTCTATCTCTATGGCCGACACGCCCGCGGCCTCCAGTTCTTGCACGGTGCGCATTACGTTCAGGGCGTTGCCGCCTCCTTCGTCGGCGTCTGCTATGAGGCACACATCGGCCACCCTGTTGATACGCCAGCACACATCTACCAGGTCGGACATGTTGGACAGCGGCACGCTGTCTGGAACAGCCAGGTTAGCGAACTTACCCACTGACCCGGAAAGCTTGCACACCTCCCACCCCAGCATGTCGGCAATGCGGGCCGAAAGAGGGTCGAAGATGGGCGCAGCCGGGGTGCAGGCGGCCCTGGCAAGGATACTCCTGAACTGTTCACGCGATCTTGACATGGCTTCACCTCCTCAACGGTGTGAAGATACGCCTTTATCACTCTCCACTGCAAGGCTCATGGCGGTACGGCCTTACCTGTCCGCAAGACAAGAGTATGCCGGTTCCCATTTGGCGGGGGTCACGTAACCTCGGCGTCTTTCAGCTTGACACTTGCCCAACGTATAGCTATACCTGTATGTTGGGAAAAAGTGTGGCACGCAGGACTACTGCCCACACTACAAAAAGAACGGAACCACAAGAGGCATGGTAGCGTGGAGGTCTTTCTGGGATATGGCGTGTTCCGTAATCAGATCTAGTGGGTGCAGTGATGGCTGCTGATAAGGGCGGGTGGATAGCCAGGTTGGAGAAGGCAATGCCCGGCAAGAGACAGAGCAGCTAGGGCCAGTCTTGAAGGAACTCATTGCCCGGCAGGAGAGCCTACTAAAAGAACAAACCCAACGTCGAGATACCACAGGAATTGCCAGCCTATCGCGTGAACTTCTGGAGGACGCTGAGCGGCAGGCTGCTGGCCTCCGCGCGCGGGCTATTCGGGATAGTGAGGTGGAGGCTGCTCGGATCGTTGCCCAGGCGAAGCAGCAGGCGCAAGAGATTATCACCGATGCTAGGCGAGATGCTCAGGAGGCCAGCCAGGCCGAGGCTGAAAACATTATTGCGGCTGCCAGGCAAAGGGCAGAGATCTCTGAGGAGCGGGCCAAACAAATGGCCCAGTTGTTCCTCCTCCGCGCGCGGGAGGATGTCCATAATATTGTCACCGGAGAGGCCAAGGAAGGCTACTACCGGTTGATGTCAGCGCTCCAGGACGTAATGGCTGCTAGCAATGCCATTGAGAAAGAGTGGAAAGACCGTAGCGTTCAGCTATGGGCAGGCACCGCCCTTGGTTGGGAGGAGTATCAGGCAGAATTGTCGGGCTCTTTTGGGCAGGGCCAACTTGCTGCTCCAGAATACTCTCCGGGTGCCAGTTCCACTGCGCCAAGAGAAGATGCCGATGAGGTTTTGGAAAGTACCAGCGAAGTAACTGTTGTGCCAACTCCAGATTTCGTCCCCGTTGCGGCACCCGAGGAAGAGGCAGAGGCGGAAGACGACCAGGACTACCAGGGACAGGCCAGTAGTCCAAATGGAGAGGAAATAGCCCCCTACAAGCCGAAGCTGCCGTACCCGACCCTTTGTTCGTGCTAGAACCGGCCACGGTAGAAGAATCAGCCTCCGTAGAACAGGCCACGGTAGAAGAATCAACCTCCGTAGAACAGGCCGCTGTGGAACCTGTAGAAGAAGAGGCAATCGAGGACATCTCCTCTCTGCAAGAAGCGTTGTCAGGCGAGGTGGAGATTGGTGTAGCTCCTTTTCCAGATGTGGAGCGGCTGGCTGCCCTATACAACCATCTACAGACGATGAATGGCCTTCGGGTGTTGCATTCCACTGGCTCTTGGGACAAGGGGACCGTGGTTACCGTGGTCTTGGACCGTCCACTAGAGGTCGGTGACCTGGTACCATCAGCCTTGGGCGCAAAGGTCTCATTAAATAGAGGCAAACCTGGCGCTGAAGATGGCGGAGGACAACACTCTCGTATTACCTTGGACTTCCCAGATGCCTAGATTGGTTGCAATACCGCTCCGGCAGACGAGCAGACACGGAGGTAGGCGTGGCAGTCGCGAAAACCAAACCAAACTCGACTCTACTAGACATCCTTGTGAGCGCCAAGCTTGTTACAGAAGATCAAGCAAAGTACGTGCGAGAAGTCCAGCAGCGTGATGGCAGCAAGGTCAAAGATGTACTTTTGGCTGAGTCGTTGGGAGGTATCTTCAAAAAGTGTGTAACCAGTCAGGCGGTGTACCCTCTCTCTGAACAAGACGGGCTCGAGGCCCAAGAGAGGAGATAGACCGCCCATGAGGAAGGAAAGCACTGAGAGTAGGTCGGAGTCAAGGCCGGAGTGGGAGCAGTTGGAGGATTGGGTGCGAAGCCAGGTCCAGAGGCTGATCCAGGAGTTGCTGGAGGAGGAGGTGACGGCGTTTCTGGGAAGGGCGAAGTCGGCGCTCAGATCCGACTCGGACAACGATACCGGCTATCGGAACGGATACGGCAGAGCCCGGAGGCTTACGCTGAGTTCGGGAACGATACAGCTGAGGCGGCCACGAGTCCGCAACACCGAAGAGGAGTTCGAGAGCCGGCTGCTGCCGCTGTTCGTCAACAGGACCAGGAAGGTTGCTGAGCTGATCCCCGAGCTGTACCTACATGGCCTTTCCGAAGGTGACTTCGACCTGGCGGTGCGGGGACTGCTGGGAGAGGACGCACCGATATCGGCGAGCACGGTAGCTCGGTTGAAGGATAAGTGGAACGATGAGCTTGCCCAATGGCGCGCTAGGCCCCTGGATGACCTGGAAGTGGTGTACATGTGGGTGGATGGAGTCTACGTCAAGGCCGGTCTTGAGCGGGAGAAGGCGGCGATCCTGGTGGTGATGGCGGCCCTGAGCGACGGAAGGAAGGTGGTGGTGAGCGCGATTCCCGGATACAGGGAGTCCACAGAGAACTGGTCCGAGGTGCTCAGGGACATCAAGCGCCGGGGCTTGAGCTGCCCGAGGCTGGTGGTTGGAGACGGACACCTGGGCATCTGGGGAGCTCTGCGCAACGTCTATCCGCAGGCAGCAGAGCAACGCTGCTGGAACCACAAGATCCTAAACGTACTGGACAGGCTTCCAAAGCGACAGCAGGACCAGGCCAAGCTCATGCTGCGTACCATCCCCTACGCCCAGACTCGGACAGAGGCTGAGCGGCTCAGGACGGAGTTTACTAGATGGTGCCGCGACCACTCCTACGAAGCAGCCTGTGTGACCCTTGGAGCGGGACTGGGACCGCATGATCACCTTCTATGACTTCCCCAAGGAGCACTGGGGGCACCTTCGCACGACGAACCCGGTGGAGTCACCCTTCGCGGCGCTCAGACTTCGGACCGATGCCGCCAAGCGCTACAAGAGGGTCGATCGGGCGATAGCGGTGATCTGGAAAATGTTGATGGTCGCCGAACAGCGCTTCAGGCGTCTGAAGGCCCCTGAGTTGATCGAAGACGTCTATCTCGGTGCACAGTATGCGGATGGAATCGCCATTGAATCAACGGCTGAGAAGGTCGCCGCCTGATGTCGTTTACACACCTATTGACGTAACCTCGTCGTTGGTTGAGCCAGAGCGGTTGATGTTCTTCACCAGCCTGCAAACTGGGATCCCATACTACAATCTGAAGAAGCAGGAAGTGGACTCCCAGGCGGTAAGGTTGCTGCCAGAATGGGTCTGCCGCAAATACCATGCTATACCCTTACGCGAGCCAGAAGCCTCCCTAATTGTGGTTATGGACGACCCTGGGGACATCCACGCGGTTGACGAACTTGCGGCTATCAGCAAGCGTCACATTGAACCAGCGCTTGCCCTGCGGGCCGACATCCAGGAGGCCATTGACCGAAACTACCGCGTCGGAAGTGAAATCGAAAGTGAGCTTTCGCGTGTCCCCACCATGGGAGGCGAGAGCGGGCCAGACGCGACCTCCATTGAGCTCGCTACGGCTGCCGTAGCGGAAGCCCCTGTAGTTAGGGCGGTTGATATGCTCATGCGCCAGGCCGCTCGGGACCGCGCCTCTGATATCCATATCGAGCCCCAGGATGAACACCTCAACAAGGCCGCCGTCCAACGCAACGGCCAGCGTGGGTTCAGCCTTTTAGAAGTCCTGATCGCACTGGGCATCCTGGGGTACATTGGGGTGGGGTTGATGTCGGCCTTGGCTACAGGGTATCGATCGTAGGACATCAACAGAGCGCAGGTCAGGGCCCAGAACCTGGCCCGGGCTGCGCTGGAAGAGATCCGCTTCTTGTCGTACCAGGCCTCTTCGGACCCTTCTCCGTACACCATCACCGTGCCCCTGCCTGCGGGCTATACCATTAGCGTGGAGACCGTAGACTTCTGCGTTCCGCCGCCAGACCCTTGCACGCCGGACGGTAAGATCCAGAAGAACACAGTGAAGGTCTTTCGGGGCGGAAAGGGTCTTGTAACCATAGAAGACCTGAAAGCACGGCGGAGTTGAGCATGAGTGGGCAACGGGGGTTTATGATAATAGAGATCCTGATGGCCATGGCCATCGCAGGCATGATTATGCCTGTCATCGCCACCTCCATGTTTCAGATCAGCCGTGGCACCATCACCATGAATAACGACTTCGTTATCCAGCAAGACATAGACGTTGCGTCCAACTGGTTCAACAGGGACCTATCGCAAGCAGTGACCACTAATCTGGCCAACGAGGGGACCATTATCCTGGATGATGCGGGCGTCACGAATCTGCGGGTGGACTGGATAGACCTGACCGGATGGGCAACTCAGGGGTCAGAGGGACACTATGTCGAGTACACCCTTTCTGGTACCAATCTGATAAGAAATTACGATGGCACGTCCACCATAGCTGCAAGACGGATTTCCGACATCCAGTTCTCCCGCAGTGGCAGGTTCATCACTGTAATAGTCAAATCTTCGCTTAGCCCGAATCCACCGAAGGAGGGCGTCGGGTCAGTGTCCTGAAGCGGCAAGAGGGTGCTCCTGTGAATCTGGGATAATGGTTTTGAAACAGCAAAGCCGACCCCAGAACAAGGAGCACCCAATAGATGCTACCACGCAACCATCCCGATCGCATCCAAATCGCGTTTGACGACCACCGCCTCGTGGCCAATGCTGAGCTGCTGCTCCCGGTGACCCTAGCCCAGCACCTGGGCCTGCGTGAAGTCGTCGACAGCCACGTCGACCTGGGAGACGCGCCGGGGCGGGCGAACCCGGGAGACAAGCTGCTGAGCCTGGTGGCCTCGGCGCTGGCTGGGGGTGACTTCATTGACGACGCCGACGTGTTGCGTACCGGCGGGACAGCTGGCGCCATCGGCTGCGTAGTCAAGGCGCCATCCACCCTGGGAACTTTCCTGCGCAGCTTCCGGTGGGGCCACGTCCGCCAGTTGGATCGGGTGAGCCGGGAGCTGCTGTCCCGGGCCTGGGCCGCTGGTGCGGGACCCGGTGAAGGGCCGTTGACCATCGACCTAGACTCCACCATGTGCGAGACCTACGGACTGGCCAAGGAGGGGGCGCGTCACCATGGTTACACTGGCCAGCGGGGCTATCACCCGCTGCTGGCCATCGCCGCCGGCACCGGCGACGTGCTGATGTCTCGGCTTCGCGAGGGCCGGGCCAACACCGTTCGTGGCGCCGCCCACTTCCTGCGGGAGACCGTGGGCCGGGTGCGCCATGCTGGGGCTACAGGACAACTCACGGTGCGGGCCGACAGCGGCTTCTATGCCCACGCCCTGGTCGTCGTCTGCCGCGAGATGGATGTCCGCTTCTCCATCACCATCCGCCAACACGCCCGCCTCAGGGAGTTGATTGAGGCGATTCCCGAGGAGGACTGGACGCCCGTCCCCTACTGGATGGACGGCGGCGCCGACGTGGCCGAGACCACCTACACTCCCTTCCAGGGTGAGCCCGAAGCCGCCCCAGTGCGGCTCATCGTGCGGCGGGTGAAGCCCACGCCCGGTTCCCAACTGGCCCTCTTCGCCAGCTACAGCTATCACGGCTTCATCACCTACCGGGACGGGGAAACCTTGGAACTGGAGGCCGACCATCGCCGCCACGCCGAGATCGAGAATGCCATCCGAGACCTCAAACACGGCGTCGGCCTCAATCATTTCCCCTCGGGCCGCTTCCCCGCCAACGGCGCCTGGCTGGCCGTTCAGGTGCTGGCCCATAACCTGGCCCGCTGGACTGCGCGCATCGGTCTGGGCGAGGGGGTGGTGACCACCAGGACCCTCCGGCGGCGCTTCTTCTCCCTGGCCGGACGGCTCACCCGCTCGGCCCGCCGCCTCACTTTGCATCTGCCACAGGGCTGGCCTTGGGAAACCCAGTTCACTCGCGCCCTGGCTCGATTGCGAGCCCTGCCATTGCCTGCCTGACGGCACCGACGGCGCCTGACACGTCCACCAGACTACTCAACCACCCCACAGAGTCGCACCGGCCCGGTCCGCGATTGTCTTCCCTTGCATGCTGTCCCGCCGACCCCGCCCCAGCGCCGCTGCCCAGGACCGCCATCGGCGCCACCAACTCCAACCAAAGGCCGTCACCGGCCCCATTTATCGGAATCGAGCGCGGACCGTCGCGTCCCACGGCCCTCACCCCTTGTTCCAACCCCAAGGCCGCTCCGCATCGGTGGATTCGGGCTTAGGAAACAGGCGGAAACCCTTACCTACTTCATAACTCCCAGGACGGATGGAGCCTTGGCATGAGAACTGGAGAGCGAGGCTACGTCCTCATTTTGGTCCTGATATTGATGGCGCTGGGCACGCTGATGGTTATCCCAACTTTGCAGCTCGCTTTCGCCAGCCTGCGCGCCAAGCAGGTCAACACTCAAACGTTCACGGAGCAGTACGCCAGGGACGGGGCGGCGGAGTACGCTGTCTGGGAGCTTCTGTGGGGCGGAGCCACAACTGTTTTGACCGAGACGGACGACACGGAAACCTATACGGTGACTCTCAACGGCATAGATGTAGAGGTGGTCATCAAGATGCGCACTGAGTTGGGCACCAGCAGCGTGCCAGGCGCAGAGGACAATAGCATCCGCATCACTCAGTCCGTTGAATGCGACGAGGAAGGCGATGGCGGATTCGAAGATGACTGCACGACTCTGCCCAAAGACGTTGAGACTATGGTGGCACGGTATACCATCTCGCTGACACAGATCGGTCCAGATCTTGTGCCTCTTGAGTACATGTATCAGGAGTACCCCGAGAAATTCGAATACCGGCCCGGAACACTAGACAGTCCCGACAGCAGCTTCCCCGAAATCTCAAGTGTCACACCGACCAATATCGGATCATCACAGAACCAGATCTGGAAGTGGGACTTCTCTGCAGCTCCGGTGACCTTCGTGCAGGACGAGGTCAAGACGTTCACATTCGAGGCCGACATACCGAAAGACGAGAACCTGTATTGCAACGGCGTTTTCCTGAAACTACAGCAACCGCCCAGCGAAAAGGCCAATAAGCAATAAGTTAGAGGCCAAGGTCAACGTTGGTAACAAACAGGATGACGGGTGCCAAGGCGGTGGTATGACATCGGAGAAGTTCGTGGACACTCTGGTCGCAGTTCCCAACCAGACCACCGTCTTCACATACATATCCAACGTTGTAAACATTGAGAACAACTCCGCAGCAATACTGGAGTTCAAGGACGTGCTTCCCCAGGGCGGCTTCCAGTGGTGTGACCCCGCTAATCCACCTGCTGGGTTCTCTTGCGACGCTCCCATGTACAAGGTCGTGGCCGACCCCTTTGATCCCGCGACCGACAGTTTTACCGATACCACCGGATTCACCACAATGGCAGACCCAACTGCAACCCTAAACAACAGCCGATGGGAACTCGTGTGGGACAACGGTGGATCAGGTTGGAATATGGGGCAGGCAGGTAAAGTAGATGATACGTTCATCATGCGCTTCCAGGCGCATGTCACGCCCACCGAGTCGGGATCTTACTACAACGAGGTTTTTGTCGACAACAACTGCTCCGCGCCTTCACAGCTGGTCAGTGAAGGGGTGACCACCCAGGCGGAGTACTGCGCGGCCTACTCATGGCCCACCGGCGGAACGCTGGTGCCAGCATACGATGTCCAGGCGGACACAGGCGACACCACCGGCCAGGGCAACGTAGCGGTCGGTGCGAGCGTCGCCAGCTTGGACTCCTGGACAGTTGTAGACCAATAGGCCCCCGGTGTAGTTGGCATATTCAACGTCCAGGGCAATGGACAGGGGTACGACTTCGGCGCTAGCGCAAAGCTGGATGGTGGCGGCACTTCCCGCATCTCCCAGAGTCCACATTAGCGGTGTGAAGATCTTTACCGCTCATCCTGAGCTTGTCGAAGGAAATGAGCGGGTCGCACGGTGCTTCCGATGAGCTTCTACGGTTACATGCTTCAGTGCTCTGATGGTTCCTACTATACGGGACATACTGGCGACCTAGAGAAACGACTGGCAGCCCACCAACGTGGCGAGATTTCAGGGTACACTTCAAGACGCCGATCCGTTCAGTTAGTGTTTGTTCAGGACTTGCCGTCAAGAGAGGCAGCCTTCCAGGTGGAACGCCAAATCAAAGGGTGGACTCGGCAAAAGAAAGGAGCACTGGTTCAAAAGAACTGGGAACGACTGAAAGAACTGGCCCGTAACCGCAGCTAGCATCTCCGCTCGTATGGTTAGACAAGCTCACCACGAGGGGAGCCAGTTTGGGCACGGCATGCCGTACACATACGTTCGTTAATAAGTGTCAATGAGAGGCCACAGTCCCCCTTTCTACCAATGCCGCCCTACGCTAGACTGAGATTGGTAAATCCTTCCGCGGGCGACCTTCTTGCGTGAGCGCAGCATCAGGAGCAACCATTTGGAAGAGTTGGGACAGGGAATTATTCAACGGCCCCAGCAGTCACGGCTGGAGCTGCTCCGCCAGTGGACCGCGGCGAATCAGCGATCTGCCATAGCCTTTGCAATTGTTGCTGTCATGTTCCTGTCGGCAATGGGCTATATTGCCTATTCGCTTGCCAGCGAGAACAGCAGTCAGGATGAGCTCCAGGGCAGGATAGACTGGCTAGGCGGCATAGCCGCCATATCGCCCGAGCGGCTACAGGAAGTGACAAAGGAGAATCAACGCATTCTGGCGTCAATGCCTGCTGGTGATCTGAAGGAAACGGACGTCTATCGCGCGGTGCTAGAACTGGCGGACACCAGGAGGTTGGACATCCAGATTAGGTACGGTGGTGAAAAACCGACAACGGTTGGCAACACCACATACCGGGCTATGTCGTTCGCTATGAACGTTTCTGGCCCGGACGACGATGTCTGGGCCCTGCTCAAGGAGTTGGATAGACCCCCTGAGGGACTGGCCACTTTGGTGCTGGTGAAGGTGTCGTTAGCGTTACCTGTTACCAACATTTCCACCGCATCCGCTGATTTCGTGGTCTACACAAATGCGGCAGGCCCATAGCAAAGGTAAGACGTGGCTCAGAGAATTGTAACCATTGACATCAATGCCTCCGGAGTTCGCATCCTCCAGGTCCAGGGCGATAGGGCGGAACGGTGGGGGTTCTTACCGATGTTCCAGGGAGCCGTAGCTGAGGACGGTATCGTTGACCCTCAAGCGATGGGTGTTCGCATCAAAAGACTGATGCGCGCCACCGGAATGCGTGGCACCAAAGTAATCGCCAGTATCAGCGGACTGTACTCAGTCAGCCGGGTGTTAGACCTGGACTTTCAGCCAGCGCAAAACGCAGATGACCGCCTGAGGCGACTGATTGAGGAGGCCATTCCTGCGGACGGGTTGCGGTTCCACTGGCAGCCCATGGTGTCTGACGGAGTGACGCACAGGGTCCTCGTGGTAGGCGTGCCGGAGACAATAGTGCAGGATCACGCAAGGATATTGCGGGCAGTCGGCCTTACCCCCGTTGCGATGGAGATCAGCGCAATGACCCTGGTGCGAGCAGTGGGCAAACGGTCAGTCCTGGTGGCGAACACGGAGTCGGCCAGCCTGGACGTAGTGATAGTGGTAGATGGCATACCGGAGGTTATGCGCACCTTGGCAATGCCGCCGGCCCTTGAGACTAAGGAGCAGGCTGAGTTTGTGGCCAGTGCTCTCAAGCAGACCATAAGCTACTACCAGGCAAGGCAGTCGGAAACTGACCTCCCTGCGGACACGGAGCTGCTGTTGGTTGGCCCATTGGCCAGAGACCCGGATTTCCAAAAGGTCGTGGCGAGTGAGGCCGAGCTTCCCCTGGCATCGTTTACTTCTGCCGTCAGAATACCATCGCATCTGGCGATGGAGGAGTATGCGGTAAATCTGGGGCTTGCCATGCGGGAGGTCAACGGGAGTAGCCCTGATGAGAGCGGCCAGGCCGTGAAGCTCACCATTGACCTTCGACCGCGACGGGTTCGGATTTCGGTACCGGTCTGGGTCCGCCTCCTGGCGGGTGTGGCTCTGGCCTGCGTGGCGATTGTTTCGCTGTTTTATTCAAGTACCGAAGCGACCGGACAAGAGACAATCAACCTCCAGCAGCGTGTGACTATACTGGAGCGGCAGGTTGGCGTGCGGCAAGAAGAGTTGAAGCAGATGAGCCTGATGGAGGCGGTGATCCGCGAGTTCAGCGAGCTGGTATCCTCTCAAGGGGACCTGACTGGAGTCATTGACAAAATCGACGCAATTGTTCCAGAAGGCGTTGAAGTCACTGCCTATGGCGCCACCCCTACCGACGTGAGTGTCACTGGGAGAGCGGATAGCCCTGCCGCCGCAATTTCCTACGTCAGAGGTGGTCTCGTTTGTCTGAACAGCGCTGCCCGGTTTGATAAGTGGAATCGCGCTGCCGTGCGTTAGGCCGCCGCGGACTCGGCAGGCGCTCTGTCAAAGAACTGGTCCGGCGTCATTCCCCCAAGGCTCGAATGGGGCCGTCCGGCATTGTAAAACTCGAAGTACCGCCCGAGTCCAGTTCTGGCTTCCGGGACCGATTCGTAGGCTCTCAGGTACACCTCCTCGTACTTGACGCTCTTCCACAGCCGTTCGACGAACACATTATCCTTCCAGCTTCCCTTCCCGTCCATGCTGATCTGGATCCCATTGGCTTTCAGCAGGCCGGTGAAGGCGTCACTTGTGAACTGGCTTCCCTGATCTGTGTTGAATATCTCCGGCGCGCCGTGGCGTCCCAGGGATTCTTCGAGCGCCTCCACGCAGAAGTCTGTGTCCATTGTGACCGATACCCGCCAGGCCAGCACCTTGCGGCTATGCCAGTCCATCACTGCGGCTAGGTACACGAACCCCCTGGCCATCGGAATGTACGTGATATCCATTGCCCACACCTGGTTGGGCCTGCTCACCTCAAGCCCGCGCAGCAGGTACGGATACACCGTATGGCCGGGCCGTCGCCGGCTGGTGTTGGGCTTGCGGTACAGCGCCTCGATGCCCATACGCCGCATCAGTGTGGCGATGTGTCTACGCCCGCAGGAGAGTCCCTCCTGGCGGAGCAGGCCTCGCATCATCCTACTGCCTGCAAACGGATACTCAAGGTGCAGCTCATTGATGCGGCGCATCAGTCCGAGACCGGCTTCGCCCACCGGCCGTGGCCGGTAGTAGATGCTCCCGCGGCTGATGCCCACTGCCTTTGCCTGGAGGGCGAGAGGCAGCTTGTGATCGCGGTCGATCATCGCCTTGCGCCCGGCAATCCCGCCTTCGTGAGCGCGGCCTCTAAAAAATCGTTCTCCAACGCAAGCTCACCGATCTTAGCGTGAAGGACCTTCATATCTACCGGCTTTTCAGCCTGCCCTGTCCCGGCCCCAAACAACTGCGCCGCCCGATCCAGCAACTGGGTCTTCCATTGCGTGATCTGGTTCGGGTGCACATCGAACTGGCTTGCCAGCTCCGAAAGTGTCCGGTCGCCGCGCACTGCGGCAAGAGCCACCTTCGCCTTGAACTCTGCCGAGTGGTTACGGCGGGGTCGTCTGCTCATCTCTCGCTCCTGTCTCCGAGAGCACTATCATGCCCTCAATCAGGCAGCGATTCCACTTATCCCCCTGTTCAGATTTCCGGAGCCACTTCTGTCAACGCATTGAGGGAGAGCGGCCTGATCAGCAAGGTTGATTACACCCAGACTCAGACTGGTGAGTTCACATTCTCCCTTGGAGCCGACCGGACCCCGCAACCATAACCGCAAGAGTGCGGCAGGCTGGTCTCAGAGTTCTGTCTTAGATTCTTCGCTGCGCTCAGAATGACATAAGCACCCTCAGTATGACATGCGCTGGGGTTACTGTTATGGCGGGATTGTTGCCAAAAACATACCAGCCTCCCTAATTGCTGAGGGAGGCTGGTATGATCTAATAGAACTCAATCTACACTAGGTTGTCTGCTCGGTGCCATCAACCAGGTACTGGTGGACTGTGCCATTGGTGTCCGCTGTGTAGCAGTAAGTCGATGTATCGAAGTTGACGTAGTTAACGGTGGGGGTAGCGGACGAATCACCTGTTATGTCATGGCCGAATAGAACATAGCCAACCTTGTCAGGTGCCACCCAACTGGGTCGCCTTTGCAACTATGGTGGACTGGTCGTCTGGGTACGCCGTCAGGTCCCTGGTGCCCGTGACACAGCCAGCGTCCACGTCGGTGGAGGAAACGAGGGCACTCAAATTGTTCTCCGTCATCAGTGCTGTGACGGCGGTGCCGATGTCATGGAACTCGGCCCTGCGTGCCTCTTCCTGGCCGCGGCCCAGGAAGAGGCCCACGTTGGGGATGACCACAGCCGCAAGAATGCCCAGGATTGCCACCACAATGAGCAACTCAATCAGGGTGAAACCGTTTTGCGCTTTCCAGATCTTTTTCATTTCGTCTCCTTTGGGATTCCTAGTCCATTTAACATTAGACTTTCGTAGCGGGTGTGGCATCACCTAAACGGGTGACACATGGGTGACCCAAGGATTAGAGAGCGCGCTGAGGGAGGGTGTAAGGGAATCGTCATTGCGAGCCCCTATGAGTTTATGAATCGGGGCGTTGCAATCTGGGGGTGGGGATGGGGGTGAAACTCCTGTCTAACGGCCTGGGAAGTTATTTAAGTGATGACCATAAGTGCCAGGTTTGGGTTTAGGAAAAACAGTAGAGGCACGGCATTCCGTGCCCCTACTAACCAGAAGGTAGCCCCTAGTGACCAAGACGAAGGCGGACTGCGTAAGCCGCAGCTTGGCTCCGGTTCGCCACGTGCAACTTCTCCATGATGTTTCGCAGGTGCGTTTTGATCGTATTTTCTGAGAGGATTAGATTGGAGGCGATCTCCTTGTTTGTAGCACCTTGAGAAACGAGCTCAAGCACCTCTTGCTCCCGGTGGCTAAGGTTATTGGAAGCTTCGGATGTCGCCTCATGACTGACGGGCAGAGAGGTGAGCAGAGCGGTCGCCATGGCAGGTGACACCAGAACACCCCCTTCGGCGATGTGGAGCACTCCGTTGTGCAGGGCGTCTGGCGTGGTGTTCTTGAGCAGGTAGCCTTTAGCGCCAGCCGCCACGGCGGAAAAAAGGTCATCCTCCTCTTCCGAGACGGTGAGCACCAGGACGTTGATATTCGGCGCTTGAGATTGGAGCTGCCGGATCGCCTCCACGCCTCCCATGACAGGCATATTCAGGTCAATCACCAGTACTTTGGGAGAGAGCTCTTTGGCAAGATTTACAGCTTCTTGGGCATCGCTGGCCTCCCCGACAACCGCAAGCTCCGGGAAATGGTTCAATGTGGCCACTACCCCTTGTCGAAATAGCGGGTGATCGTCCACAACCAGTACTCGAACTCGTTCCATATTACTGCCTCCTGTCCGGATGTGGGATGATAGCACGGATTAGGGTGCCTTGACCTGGAAGAGAGGTGACATTTAGCGAGCCGCCCATGCTCTCTGCCCGCTCGTGCATCCCTATCAGGCCGTGACGTCCCGAATCGCCGCCGACCTCTTTATTATAGTCGAACCCTTTGCCATTATCCTGGATAATCAACTGCACAATCCTACGGTTCGCCGTCAGTTGCACTTGAGCTTGCGTGGCCCTGGAGTGTCGACGGACATTTCTCAAAGCCTCTTGAACGATTCTGAAGAGTTGAAAGTCCAAGGGGGCCGGAAGCCGAACGTTAGGAGGAGTGGCCTGAAAGTGAGCCTCGATCCCGCTTTGTTCGTCAAACGCGGCTACGTAGTTTTCTAAAACCATGGTAATAGGCCCGGTCTCGGCACTTAGCTGGTGCAGGGTGTCTCGCACTTCCTGGTAGGTATCCTCGTTAGTCTCCAGGACCTCCTTCAGGGTTGACCGGGCTTCCTCAACGCGTCCATCTTCAATAAACTTAGCTACCATCTCCGTTCTCATCCTCATGTAGCTCAGGGACTGGGCTAAACCATCGTGCAGTTCCCGCCGGATCCTTCTCCGTTCCTCATCAACGGCCGTTATCTGAATACGCTGGCGTAGGTTCAAGTTGGACCGATACACCATCGTTGCGGTGAGGAATGCCGACATCACATAAAGAATGAGCCAGAATAAGCGGTTTTCAGAGGTTAGGGAGGTATAGGGTGTATCCCACCAGATGGCTGTTAGGTGAGCGACCGTGACTGAGGCGGCGGACATGGATGTGAGGCCAAGCGAAAGCCATTCCGTGAACAGCAACGACGCCGTTATTAGCGGCGTCAACGAGTAGGCACTGTCCAAACCTCCAGTTCCAAGCAAAATGGCTAAGCAGAGTATGAAATCAATCCAAAGGAGCACCATCCCTGTCCTTCCGGAACGCCAGGCCATTAGCGGACCGCCAACTTTCAGGACGGTGTACAGCCCCATCAGGCCGAGAAGTATGTATGTCTGAGACGACGGGCCTTCGGGACTATCAAGGGGCAGCACCTACGTTAGGATAACGGCGAGTCCATAAGCGACGAACCGGTAGAGGGACAAGAATACCGGGGTGTCTTGATCGTATCTGGTCAGCATTGATTCACTGTCAAAAGCGAGTTGGAGTTCATGCCTGTCTTGTGGACATGGCTAGCCTGGGCCGACGCCATAATATCCCTGTTTGGTTCTAGCGGGCAAGTCCAAAAGCTAATCCGGAGTTTTCCCTGGTTGTGCCCAGAGTTCCGCCAAGTCGGGACTCTGGCCCGCCCCTGTTTCAGCGTCCCCCTAGAGGCTCCTGTTTCTATTGTCTCTGGCATACCGCTCGGGTGGCAATGGTGGTCACTACCCCGGTGTCCAAGTTCGTCTAGCAGTAGCAACTCACCCATCTCTAGCCAGCGATTATGCCGTTCTCCTGGCAGAATTCCAGGACCAGGGCCTGGAACTCCTGGGACTGCTGTCGGTACACCCCTGGGCCAGAGTCCTCAAATAGTTGTAGGCGGTTGTTGGGCAAATGTAGAGCCATGATGGCCGCCCCCACATCCCTTCGGTCCACGTTCCGTCCCACTCCCGACACGATTAGCACGGGACAGGCGATGTTCTTCAACCGGGGAGTCAAAGGGTGTTCTCGCAAACCGGCCACAGTTCGGTGCGCGGCCACGTAGGATTCGGGGTCTCCAGCGACGGCGTTGGGGCTATTCCGCTGGGCCAAGCTCGACTTGTAATACTGCTCAGACCTGCGCACACTCAACTCGCTGGAGGTGGAATCCAGGACCAGAGCGGCACACTTGAGCGGATAGTCCAGGGCAAACTGCTGGGCTACGACTCCCCCAAATAAGGCCCCCACAACCACTACCCGCTCTATTCCCATGCCATCTATAAGCCTGGACATGTCCAAGGCGTACAGGGGCAGCGAGTACTTGTCCGCCTTGGAGGACTGTCCCATACCCCGGTGGTGCCAGGTCATCGCTCTGCCAAAATGCTCTCTCCAGAAGTCGATCTCTTGGACGAAGTCGTCGGCCATGTTCGTAGTGAGACCGTGGCAGAACACCAGGGCCCGAGGCCCTTGCCCCGCATCTTCATAATGAATGACTACATCGCCCAGGTCCATTTCAGGCATGGTTCCCTCCGGTCATTAGGACGGTTGTCAGAATGACGCTCCACCAAGGCTAACATTTACGATAGGTCCGCAAGGACCCTTCTGCCAACTAGCTGGTGCTCTCAACGGTATCAGAACTGACGGAGGCGCGTAGATTCACGCGATCTGCTGCCTGGGGAGAAGGGGTTAGGCCTCACTTAGAGGACGGTGGTGCATTCAGCCATGAGAATGACCTCCCACCATCTCCGCCTGAACCACGGCTTTCGGAATCGCAGCCTAAAAGCACCACCTGTGCAGGCACGGAGTTCCCACGCAGCACTCTCCGCCGCCCCGGAACTTTTGACATCTGGCGCTTACTCCTCTGGTTCTTGTTGCGGTGGGCTATCGCTTGTGATGTCCGTGGGGCTGTCACTGGGGTAATCACTCGTGTTCTTACTGGCGCGGCCTTGCTCGACAGTCTGCAGCATCCAAATGCCACCAACAACCAGGATGATAGCCCCAATAGTAACCAGGGCCGGTCCTAACTCCGGAGGGACAGGCGATTCTGAAGCCGATATAGATAACCCAGAATATCCCTGCCATAACCAGGTGGCGGAGAAAAGCGTGACGAATCCTGCAATGAGTGTAGCTTGGGCCCGGATCCCGCTTAGGCGCTGCAACACAGCTACCAGAGAAGAAACAACCGTGGATAGGGTGATCAACGCCAGTGGGATTCCAGGGAACCGTTGCCATCCCTTTTCTAAAAGGGCATACACCACAGAAAGCATAGCCCGCTGGATTACTGAAGCCACACCGGTGGCAAACTATATCAGCCAGATGGCTACCGCAGACCTGACACAGCTGCACTCCAGGCAGGTTTTCAAATTGACAGTGGCTACACCGCACAGTAGCGGTGAATTGCTTCCCTGTCATTTCCTTCACCTGTCACCGATTTCGCTGACATGATGTCGCCAATGGCCGCATGGTCTCTGCCAGAACCTGATAGTCCCCATGACCCTTAGCCTACAATATCTAGGCGCGCTACCAAAGTCAAGTGTGGTCTAGCACAGCTTATGGTCGCAGCTCCCGTTGCTCGCATGTCCCCAGCCCATACAGAGTCTGAGCAACCAACGGCTCCCGTCTGATTGGAGCAGGCCGTCTTATTGCGTTGCCGAAGCGCGGAGCAACAGGTATCATCTGTCCATACGGGCGCAGTACGAAAGAAGACAGGAGGTACGGAATGCCGGATTTAGTCTATGAAAAGCACGCACAGGGACACTACGCCGTTTTTACCATGAACCGCCCTGACCGTCTGAACGCTCAAGGTGCCACCATGGCCCAGGAGCTGGAGGCTGCCCTCCACGACTTCACCAACGACCTGGCCATGCGCGTGGGGATTCTGACCGGCGCAGGGAGGGCCTTTTCCGCTGGAGCAGACCTGAGGGAGATGGTGGAGAGGAATGATACATTGGCGCTGTTGGAAGCCCAACTCAAACGCGGTGAGATTACGGCTGAGGAGCATGGGCAGAGGCTGCGAGTCTACCAGCGTGGTGGTAGTCAGCCGTTCGCCGGGAACCCAAAGCCGTTCATCGCGGCGGTGAATGGACTGGCCATAGGGGCTGGTATGGAACGGGCAACTGACTGCGACATCCGAATCGCCTCCACCAACGCCTACTTTGGCCTCTTTGAAGTGAAGCGCGGGATTATGGCTGGATACGGCATTCATAATATGGCACGCGTAATGCCCTTCGGGGAGGCCATGTACCTGATGCTCACCGGCGATACCATGACTTCCGAGGACGCTAGCCGCATTGGGTTCGTCCACGAATTAGTGGCCCCCGAACGTCTTATGCCGAGGGCAATTGAGGTCGCTGCGATGATAGCGGAGAATGCCCCGCTGGCGGTCCAGGGCACCAAAGCGGTAGCCCAGTTCTGGCGTCAGTTCGGACGGGAGGAGTCATTGCGAATGGGCGCCTGGGTATCCCGCCACGTTATGAGTTCCGAGGATGCTCGGGAGGGCCCGCGTGCCTTCGCGGAGAAGCGTCCGCCTGTATGGAAGGACGAATAAGAGTTCAACAGGCCCCGTCATCATACGCTGTGACGCATCTCCAAGCGTAGCCCAGCAGATCCATTGGGCTTCTATCTCTCGGCGATAATGCGGAAGGTTGCAATGCTGGGCGCTGCACTGCTATCCGCCTTTGTCAAGGAAGCGATCTGGACGGCAGAGAAGAGCCCTGTCTTTTCTAGAGATGCCGCGTAGTCCACCGCTGACACGCGGCCAGTTGCTACACCATCCAAGGTAATTGCGGGTCACGTCCCATAGAGTGGTGTAAGAGTACGTCATCCTGTTGATATCGTCTAGGCCGCTGCCTCTGCGAGTTCGGCTCTGGGTAGAGCTTCGTTGGAGGTGGTTACCTCCTGTGTCATGTATCGACGGCCGACGGCCCACTCGTCGTGCTGCTCAGCTAGGACGGCGCCGACCAGGCGACGGACAGCTGGGCGGTTAGGGAAGATGCCCACCACATCGGTGCGGCGCCGTATCTCCTTGTTGAGACGCTCCAGGGGGTTGTTGGACCAGATCTTCTTCCAGTGGGCGAGTGGGAAGCTGGAGAAGGCCAGGACGTCGGGTCCAGCCTCGTCCAGTCGAGAGGCGACCTGTGGGAACGGGTCCTGGAGCTGAGCAATCACCCGCTCGAGTTGGGCATGCACCTCCTGAGGGGACGGCTGCTGGTAGATGGTGCGTACCATGGTGGCCACCCAGGGCTGAGCGCTCCTGGGGACCCGAGTGAGCAGGTTGGTCATGAAGTGGGTGCGGCACCGCTGCCAACTGGCCCCACCGAAGACAGTTGCGATGGCATCCCTGAGTCCCTGATGAGCGTCCGATACCACCAGTTCCACCCCGCCGAGGCCCCTGGCCGACAGTGAGCGCAGGAAGGCTAACCAGAAGGCGCCGTCTTCACTGGTACCCACGTCCATCCCAACGATCTCACGCTTGCCCTCGCTATTGACCGCCGTCGCCACCACCACGCTGACGTTGACTATCCTACCGGCCTCTCTGACCTTCTGGGTTAGTGCGTCCAGCCACAGGTAGGGATATGATCCGCCGTCCAGCGGCCGACCCAGGAAGCTCTCCACCACCCCGTCCAGCTCCTGGCAGATACGCGACACTTGGCTCTTTGAGATACCCTCGCACCAAAGAGCCTTGACCAGATCATCCACTCGCCTCGTCGATACACCCTCCACATACGCCTGCTGGATCACCGCCAGCAGAGCTCGCTCGCTGCGACGCCGTGGCTCCAGCAGGCTCGGAAAGTAGCTCCCCTCCCTCAGCTTGGGTATCTGCAACTCCATGGTCCCTACGCGAGTGTCCCATGCTCGAGACCGGTACCCGTTGCGCTGCATCCTGCAGTTGCTGTCCAATGGTGCTGAGTTCCAGATCAAGACGGGCGGCTTCACCTTCTCCTCCTAGTTTCGCTTGGTATGATGGGAACAAGAGGGCCACAGCAAGCATCGCCGTCAATACATACAACCAGCTTCTCATTGGCAGTCGACCTGCTCTGTGGCTATCAGGACCTATGGCGAGATCCAGAGCCTGGAAAGCGTCAGATCGTCCGGCTCCTCTCGGAGCAACTCCCTTTAGAGCGAGACCGATATTGACGGCATACTCAGTGACGGACAACTCGGCGGGACATTCTATGGCGAGTTTCAGTTCCTCGACCGGGTTACTTATGACCGCTCTGACGAGGTCGGCGAGAGCATCGTCTTTGGCCAACTCCCCGGTGAGAAAGGCCGGCGTTGCTGAACCGATGGGGTGCTCCGGATGGCTCGAATTGTAAAAATCCACCGTGCGAGAAGCTTCTTCCGCTGCTTGCTTAACCTTGTCCTCCTGGGTTATGCCCTCTCCCCGCAAGATAAGGGTTCTCATGATTACAGGGATGCCATCAACCACCAAGACTATATCTGAGTTGTCGTGCTCTAGGTCAATGATCACGGCTTCCTTGCGATTGACTGCCCTAGTCAGTGCCACGGGCTTTATGTCCAAGACGTGGGACTTTATTCCAGCATAGGACAGAGCTTGCACCTCAGCATCAACAAGGTTCTAGGCACCCCAACCACGAAGAACCGGCGTTCTGAGCTATTCCCACCCGTGTGTTGCCAGCAAAGGTACAACTCGTGGAGAGGAACTGGCATTTTCCTTTCGGACTCATGCCTGATAGCCTCTTCCACATCACCTGAGTGACCTCTTTGAAAAGGCCCGTGATCTCCTGGTCGATGGTCTCCAATGTGCTTGTGCTCATGAAACCTTCTCCTTTGCTGGCTCTGGCTCCCGATCCAACTTCTCCCGGATGGCCTCCTCAAGCCACTGTCCCAGGCTCTTGCGAGACGTCACAGCAGCCACCCGCGTCTGGTGGTACGCGTCTTCCTTGATCCTGATGGTCTTGGCTGCTCGTCCGGAATTGTCCTCCATGACTCGCATCTACTAATCGGCTGCTTTGTGGTGTATGACCCGAAAGCACTACCTGGGTACTGTTACATACTGCCCATTAACAAGGCATAAAGTCTCAGGGCACTTCCATATTTTTTCCGTAAACGAAATATCGCACCTGGCTTCCTGCTTTGATTCTGATCCTCTGGCAGCACTGGTATAATGGTCTGGCGAGAGGGCGCTGGTCGTATCCCAAACCGACTTGAGCCGGAGTCCAACTGGAGATCACCCAAACCGTCAGGCAAGTATTCAGGGCAAGACCGATTCCCCCCTTCTCAACCAATCAAAAGACGACCGTTAAGGGAGGGTTTGAAAGGACGGAATAATGGACCCAATAGTTTTTGAGAAGTTCACGTTGCCTAACGGCCTAGACGTGATCCTGCACCAGGACAGCACACTGCCTCTGGTGTCAGTAAACGTCTGGTACCACGTTGGCTCCTGTGATGAAGAACCGGGCAAGACCGGTTTCGCGCACCTCTTTGAGCATGTCATGTTCGAGGGGTCAAAGAATCACAATCGGAGCTTCTTCGAGCCGCTCCAAAAGATCGGTGGAAACCTGAACGGTTCCACCACACTGGACCGCACCAACTATTGGGAGAACCTTCCTTCCAGCCACCTTGGATTGGCTTTGTGGCTGGAGGCGGACCGCATGGGGTTTTTGTTGGATGCCCTGGATCAGCGCCGCTTCGACATCCAGCGAGACGTAGTGAAGAATGAAAGGTGCCAGAGCTATGAGAACCGTCCATACGGTATGGCGAATATCCTTCTGCAAGAGGCTACCTATCCGCTACCTCACCCCTATCACTGGCCTACCATCGGTTATTCCGAAGACCTGGATGCGGCATCCCTGGAGGACGTGGAGGCCTTCTTTCGGCAGTTCTACACTCCGACCAATGCCAGCCTTTGCATTGCCGGGGACTTCCAGCCCGACCACGCACGCGAAATGGTCGAGCGATATTTCTGGGATATTGCTCCTGGGGAAAGTGTGCCGCGCCCTAATGCCATGGCCTCGTCTCTGAATGGCGGAGTGCGCCGCACGATGTATGATCAGGTTACTCTGCCGCGCTCGTACATCGTTTGGCCCGCCGTACCCCGGTTCCATCCTGATGAGCCCGCTCTAAGCCTACTGGCCTTCCTCCTGGGCGATGGCCGCAGCTCCCGCCTTTATCGTGCGCTAGTCTATGAACGCACCATCGCCCAGAACGTCAGCTCTTATCACAGCCCGGCGGCACTGGCGGGAGACTTTCAGGTGGAGGTAACGGCCGCGGCCGGGCATTCATCCCACGAGGTCGAAGAGGCTGCTTTGGCAGAAATCGAGCGGCTGCGCACCAGTGCGCCCAGTTCGGAAGAGCTGGCTCGGGCGAAGAACCACGTAGAGTCACGCATCGTCCGGCAAATGGCGAGCGTTGGCGGATTCTCGGGACGTGCCAACCGTCTGAACTCTTTCAACGTGTTTGCAGGCGACCCTGGCTTGATCAATCACGACATGGACAGGTACATCGCTGTGCAACCGGAGGACATTCAGCGGGTCGCTGAGACGTATTTGCGGGACAATAATGTGCGACTTGCCGTGCTGCCGCAGGCCTCGAAAGCGCACGTCTTTTCACCTGCGGACCGGGCGGTGGAGCCTGAGCCAGCCGCGCCAGGGGCCTTCTTGGCGCCAGTACCGCAGCGCCAGCGTTTGTCCAACGGCCTGGAGGTCGTGGTGGTAGAGAACCATAGCGTCCCCTTGGTGGCCTTTGGCCTGGTGATCACAGCTGGCGCTGTGGCAGATTTGGCGGCCCAACCCGGCCTGGCTTCATTTACCACGGCTATGCTCCAGGAAGGTACGGGCAGCCGTACCAGCAGCCAGATAGCGGACGAATTCGAGTTCATCGGCAGCCGGCTCTCTGCCGGGCCGGGCCGAGAGCACACCTTGTTCGCCACAGAGTCGCTCTCGAGGTACTGGCCGAAGGCTTTGGAGTTGGTAGCAGACCTGGTCCAGCGCGCGACTTTCCCTGAGCAAGAGTTGGAACGCCTTCGCCGGGAGCGCTTGACGAACATCAGGCGCCAGCGGGACGACCCAGCCAGCCTGGCGGCACTTGTAGGGCCGGCCTTACTGTTGGGCGGCGAGTCGCCTTATGGCCATCCGATCATTGGCACCGAAGGCTCCCTCACGGCGATGTCTCGTGAGCAGATGGTCGGGTTTTATAAAAGCCGGTTTGCCCCCAACAACACTGCCCTTATAGTGGCCGGCGACACCTCTCTCAACGAGGTGATGAAGCTAGCGGAACAGTACATGGGAAGTTGGAGGACCAACGGGACGCCCAGCGACGAGATGGCGACTCCACCGGCAGCGCAGTTGAGTGCCACAACTCTTTTTGTTCTTGACAAGCCGGGTGCGGCCCAGTCTGTGATCCGCCTGAGTGGTGTGGGCGTGCCGCGTCATCACCCTGATTATTTCGCCATCACACTGCTCGACTCCCTGTTCGGCGGCCAGTTCACGTCACGGCTGAACATGAACCTGCGGCAGGACAAGGGATATAGCTACGGCTATCAGTGCTCCATAGACTGGCACCGAAACGGATCACTTCTGCAGGCCGGTGGCTCTGTTCAAACAGCCGTGACTCCTGAGTCCGTCCGAGAGACTCTGAAGGAGTTCCGAGAGATCGTCGGGAGCCGGCCTGTGGAGACCTCGGAACTCGATGACGCCCGCACGTCTCTGCTTCGCCAGCTTCCATCGGCCTTCGAGACGCCGTCGCAGACGCTAAACCAGCTTGCGAGGCTTGTGGCCTTCGATCTGCCCGACGACTACTATCGCACCGCACCTGCCAGGTACGAGGATGTCTCTCTTTCCGATGTTCGGCGCGTTGCCCGCGAATGGATAGATCTGGACCGGATGGCTATTCTGGTCGTGGGGGACCGGGCAATTGTGGAGCCCGGACTTCAGAAGCTGGGACTCCCTCTGCTGCAGGTGGACCAAGAAGGGCGTGACGTTACTACTGTCTAATCTGCACTGCTTTGTCGTGAGCTGCCGTCGGACATCGACCTTGAAGTATCCATCTTTGTTCAGGCACACCACAAGGGCAGGCCGTTCTGCTATATGCACTCTCCGGACTGACTCCAAGGTGGGCCATGCCTTGCTGCCGCTGGCGGGTTTTGCCAGGCGGCGTGGCAAGGCCGCTTAACAGCCCATGTCTAGTGGAAAGCCTGGCCGAAACGTTCTTTGTGGGCCACCTGCGCCAATAGTTTGCGGTTCTTACTTCCCTTGCCGATACGGGTGGCGGGATAGCCGAAGGGGACGACCGCTGCGATATCGAGGTCGGCAGGGACGTCCAACAGTACCTTGAACTCCTCGCTGCCTCTTGTTCCGACCCAATTGGAGCCTATGCCTTCTTCCCATGCAGTCATGACCATAGTCTGAATGGCGCGGCCGGCGTCGGAGCCTGCGGAGGGCACACGTTCCATTACAACAGCGATGGCAAAGGCAGCGTCGGCGATGTACGCCCCAGAGCGGGCCAAAGCGCCAAGTTGTCGCAGGGTGCTGCGGTCTTGAATGACAATGAAATTCCAGGGCTGCCGGTTGCTGGAACTCGCCGTTAGCCTGGCAGATTCCACAATGCGGCGCACCATATCATCCGGCACGGACTTCTCCTGAAAACGGCGGACTGCCAGAACGGTACGGGCAACGTAGAAGACATTTGAGTGGCCTCCCTCAATCCACTACCTTGGAGCGGTCATACTTCGCACAGTGTGCAGTGAGTAGATGGCGCGCGAGGTAGCTTGTGCTTAGTGGCTCTGCCTAATTGCCTCGCGGATTTGGGCCGGCGATGTCGAGGACTTCATCAGACGAGCATAGGTCTTCCGCAGTGACTTGGGTCGCGGTGGCTGGCCGTCCTACCCCTTTCCTATCCGGAACAGCTTCGTCCCACAAACTGGGCAAGTCCCTTGCGTCGCAGGTCGGCCATTCTTGAACGTGACTGGACTCGGGTTGCGAATCTCGCGGTTCGTCTTGCACTTCATGCAATATGCGTCCATTAATACCTCCAGAGCTCTTGTATGGGGACAATCTACCACTTTGCCAGACGAAGTTACAGTCGCCTCTGACAGGGAGGCACAGCAGGGCAAGGCGGGCTGTTCCTTGTGCCGTTTCCCTGGCTAATCCTCAACGCGTTCGCCTCTTGCATATTCCAGGCTCAAGTATTGGGGCGTGCTCATCCACATTCCCGTCGCTGCCACAGCGGTGAACGCAGTCGCCCAGGCGATGCGCTCCAGGACTCCGCCCATTTCAAGTCCCAGCACGCCGCATTGCCTAGAATGGCCCGCAGGGGCACCAGGCACCCAACCACAGTTGTGTGGTTTGAGCGTCACTGAGACCGGCGGTATGACCGTGTTGGGATTGACAGAGCTGTGAGGCTACAATAGACTCGCTTGCGTCGCGACCGGAGATCTATTATGGAAACCATTCAACATCAGGGTGAGAGCCTGACTTATCTGACAGTCCATCCCAGCAACTACCGCCCTGAAGAGAGCTATCCCCTTATCATTCTTCTTCATGGTTTCGGGGCGGACATGCACGATTTAGCCACTCTTGCCCCAGCCATCGACCACACAGGCTATGTCTACGTATGCCCTAACGCTCCCGTCGCTTTCCAGATCGGGCCTGGGATGGTGGGCTACGGCTGGGGAGCTCGGGGGGCCACGGAAGACGAACGGTCCGTGGAGGACATGCTGCAGACCCTATTTAGCGAAGTTATAGAGCAGTACAAGGTGTCACCGGGACGGGTAATCCTCGGTGGGTTCTCCCAGGGGGCTGGCATGACTTATCGGTGTGGGCTGGACAGGCCCGACCTATTTGCTGGACTGATAGCCCTCAGCGGCGCACCACGCGACCTGGAGCAGCTCCGAGACCATCTTCCTCCTCAGCGCACGCAGTCCATCTTTGTTGCGCACGGGACTGATGACCCGATGGTGCCAGTCGAGCGGGCTCGGAATGCCGTGGCATTCCTGAAGGCGGAGGGGTACACGCCAGTGTACAACGAGTACCGCATGGGCCATGAAATCCCCCCGGAGGTCCTCGATGACCTGGTCCCCTGGATACACACTGTCCTGCCACCTTCGCAGTCGCTGTGACCCATGGCCAGATGCAGTGCCCCTACTAAGGTGGTTGAGGCCGTGCTTGCCTCATCTACTGAAAGTGAAGCCACCTTGGAGGCCATGTTTCCCTACGGCCTCGTAGCCTTGACTGAGAATAGAAACGGAACTTGAGGGGATTCGGGTGGCAGGTGGTAGAATCCATCAGCCACTTTCTTCATCCCTGGTAACGCTTCCCATGCCGTATACGGGAACTCGTGTAGAAACTCGATTTGCAGGCCGGCGTTGATTAGAGGAGGTATCTTCAAAAAGTGTGTAACCAGTCAGGCGGTGTACCCTCTCTCTGAACAAGACGGGCTCGAGGCCCAAGAGAGGAGATAGACCGCCCATGAGGAAGGAAAGCACTGAGAGTAGGTCGGAGTCAAGGCCGGAGTGGGAGCAGTTGGAGGATTGGGTGCGAAGCCAGGTCCAGAGGCTGATCCAGGAGTTGCTGGAGGAGGAGGTGACGGCGTTTCTGGGAAGGGCGAAGTCGGCGCTCAGATCCGACTCGGACAACGATACCGGCTATCGGAACGGATACGGCAGAGCCCGGAGGCTTACGCTGAGTTCGGGAACGATACAGCTGAGGCGGCCACGAGTCCGCAACACCGAAGAGGAGTTCGAGAGCCGGCTGCTGCCGCTGTTCGTCAACAGGACCAGGAAGGTTGCTGAGCTGATCCCCGAGCTGTACCTACATGGCCTTTCCGAAGGTGACTTCGACCTGGCGGTGCGGGGACTGCTGGGAGAGGACGCACCGATATCGGCGAGCACGGTAGCTCGGTTGAAGGATAAGTGGAACGATGAGCTTGCCCAATGGCGCGCTAGGCCCCTGGATGACCTGGAAGTGGTGTACATGTGGGTGGATGGAGTCTACGTCAAGGCCGGTCTTGAGCGGGAGAAGGCGGCGATCCTGGTGGTGATGGCGGCCCTGAGCGACGGAAGGAAGGTGGTGGTGAGCGCGATTCCCGGATACAGGGAGTCCACAGAGAACTGGTCCGAGGTGCTCAGGGACATCAAGCGCCGGGGCTTGAGCTGCCCGAGGCTGGTGGTTGGAGACGGACACCTGGGCATCTGGGGAGCTCTGCGCAACGTCTATCCGCAGGCAGCAGAGCAACGCTGCTGGAACCACAAGATCGTAAACGTGCTCGCCAAGCTTCCAAAGCGACAACAGGACCAGGCAAAGCTCATGCTGCGTACTATCCCCTACGCGCCGACTCGGACAGAGGCTGAGCGGCTCAGGACGGAGTTTACTAGATGGTGCCGCGACCACTCCTACGAAGCAGCCTGTGTGACCCTTGAGCGGGACTGGGACCGCATGATCACCTTCTATGACTTCCCCAAGGAGCAATGGGGGCACCTTCGCACGACGAACCCGGTGGAGTCACCCTTCGCGGCGCTCAGACTTCGGACCGATGCCGCCAAGCGCTACAAGAGGGTCGATCGGGCGATAGCGGTGATCTGGAAAATGTTGATGGTCGCCGAACAGCGCTTCAGGCGTCTGAAGGCCCCTGAGTTGATCGAAGACGTCTATCTCGGTGCACAGTATGCGGATGGAATCGCCATTGAATCAACGGCTGAGAAGGTCGCCGCCTGATGTCGTTTACACACCTATTGACGTAACCTCGATTAGAGACGTGATGATATCGCCCAACGGATGACCGAACTCGTAGGTGCGGCGATTCTCCAGGACTGCGGTGGCGTCCGCATAGGTCCCTTCTTCTTCTGTCGGCGCTGGATTCGGGGAGTAAAAGTAGCCATGGCGGATCTTCATGTCATTCGGGCCGGTCGAGTCCCATATTGTGCTGAATAGCGGGTGGCCATCGATGATATAGAAGTTGCCGCCTGGTCTGACGTAGCTCGCTGCGATTCGAGACCACTCCACAACGTCTGGTATCCAATTTAGTACCCCGTAAGAAGCGAGCACGATGTCGAACTGACCTTTGAGGACCTTCGGCAGATCATAGACGTTCGACTCCAGGAATTGCGCCTTTATCCCTAGCTCATCAGCCAGAGCCCTAGCTGTTTCTATCGCCTGACTAGAGAAGTCGATGCCTGTGACGACCGCCCCTTCGCGTGCCCACGAGAGCGTGTCCATCCCGAAATGGCACTGCAGGTGGAGGATGGTCTTTCCCTTGACGTCTCCCACCTCGGCAATTTCGACTGGCAGCAGGCTGCTTCTTCCTGCCTTAAACGCCTCAACGTCGTAAAAGTGGGACCGCACATGTACCTCAACCGCCTCCTCCCAAAAGGCGTGGTTCACCTCCATGTACTCAATGTACTCGCGCCAGTTAGGCATGGCGAAAGTCTACTACTCCGTCGGTGAAGTGGGAAGGCGTGGTTTGACCAGGAAAAGGTGGTGTCGTACTATGCCGCTGCATCTGGCATGCATCCAGCGTCCCAACAAGGAGGGGAAAAATGACAACGGCGTTAGAAGGGCTCAAAGTCATAGAGATGGGGACTAGAGGTCCAGCCAATTATGCAGCAGGCTGGTTAGGAGATATGGGAGCGGATGTCATAATGGTAGAATCGCCCGCTAACAGGGCGATTCCTCCTGGTGATGGCTTTGCGGAAGGCGGCCGAGCCAGGGCGGTGCATTCCCGTAACAAGCGCAGCATAGTCCTGGACCTGAAAAGTGAAGAGGCGCGCGATGTCCTCCACCAGATGGCCAAGACGGCTGACCTGCTGATAGAGGCCAACCGTCCCGGCATAGCCAAACGCCTGGGCTTCGACTACGAGACCCTCTCCGCCATAAACCCGCGCATCATAGTATGCTCCTCCACCGGATACGGGCAGACCGGGCCCTATAAGAACCTTCCAGGCCACGGCCTCGTCTGGGAGGCCACAGGTGGCTGGCTCCACATGCAAGGGCAAGGCTACGGGAACATGGGCGGCGACTACACGGGACGCCCCTGGCTTAACTACTTCAACCTGCCAGATATGAAGGGGTCTTCCAACACGATGGTCTCTATCCTTTTGGCGTTGTATGCACGGGAAAAGGTGGGCGTTGGCCAGTACCTGGACCTGGCCCTGTTTGATAGCGTCATCGCCGTGAAGGATGCTCCTGTTCCGCCAGAGGCCAACGAGGGGATATTCCATCGAGTCAGGCCCTCTTGGAATGTCTACGAATGCAAAGATGGGAAGTATATCGCCTTCGCGGCGGGAGAAGAGGTCCAGTGGCGCAACCTGTGCGAGGCCATAGGGCTGCCAGAGCTGGTCAAAGGCAGAGGGGCCTCAGGGGAACGAGGGCAGGAGATAATCAAGATATTCGATAGGACATTCAAGACCAGGACCAGGGACGAGTGGTTCGAGCGAATAAGTCAATTTGATACTGAGGTGGCCAAGGTCAATACCATAGACGAGGCCAGAGAAGACCCGCAGGTAAAGACGCGGGGCATCCACGTGGAGGTGGTTGGCGACGATGGCCAGCGTGAGATCCAATATGGCAGCCCGTTCAACCTGAGCAAGACTCCCGGGAGGGCCGTACACAGGCGTGCCCCCAAGTTTGGGGAGCATACTGACCAGATACTGGCGGAGATGGGCTACACCGCGGCCAAGATTTCAGACCTCCGGCAAATAAAGGCAGCGACCTGAGCCTCGACGCAGCCAGCGGATTCATCCCCAGCCGGGGTGTCGAGGAGCGGCAGCGGACACTTCCCATTGTGGGCCTTCGCCCACCGCTCCGCTTGCTGTCTACAGAGATATATTTCAATAGGATATACTCACCTCAGAATCCACACTAGGAGGAATGCAATGAAACCTAAGCTAGTAGATCATTTGCTATACGAGCCTGAGGAGACGGGCATCCTGTGGATAAGGTTCAACCGGCCGGAGAAGATGAACGCAAACTACGGTGGCACCGGGCCGGACTCCACCATGCGCAAGTTGAGCGAGTACATGCGCGCCGGGGACGACGACCCTAATGTTCGGGTCATAGTCCTGACCGGTGTAGGCCGGGGCTTCAACTCGGGCGCTGAGCTAGGCGGGCCCCGCAGAGATGGCGAGCCCGCTCGGGCACCAGGCCCAGATAGCAGCCGGCAGCACTTCCAGCACGACTTTCATCCCCTATTCACGGCAATATCGGACATACGTAAACCCACTATAGCCATGGTCAACGGACCCGCCGTGGGCGCTGGGATGGATATCGCCATCCACTGCGACATCCGCATGGGGTGTGAGCATTCTCGCTTCCAGCCGTACCAGGCTCTTGGACAGATCATTGAAAATGGTGGAAGTTACCTCCTCCCAAAGATCATGGGCATTGGGCGAGCGTTGGAGTTCCTTTACACGAGTGGATTCCTCCAGGCCGAAGAGGCCTACCGCACCGGCGTCCTGAACCACCTGGTGCCTTGCGATGACCTGGAGCAGGAGACAAGGGCCTTGTGTGACAGGATCATCCAGAACCCTCCGCTGCTCCAGTGGGTAGGCAAACGGATCATGCGCGCCTCTTTGGAGAGCTCATACGCCACTATTCAGCAGTTGTGTGCCAACGCCTCTGGTATTCTGGGTTCCTCCGAAGACCGCGTTGAGATGATGGAGGCTATACGCGAAAAGCGCAGGCCAGCCTTCAAAGGACGCTAGTCCACAAGCGTCAGTAATATGACCTTTGGTAGCCGAACTCGTCGCGCTGGCTGGATACTGACAGGCGTTGACACTGCTGTAGGCCGCAACTATAATTCGCATCGTCGTAAAGTCTGGGTTGGAGTCGAAGACGGTAGATCGGCGACCATTGCACCTCAGAAAGCAGGAGTGGAGATGGATTTCAACTTGACCCCCCCTAATGTAGAGATGGAACGGTTCCGCCAGGAGGTCCGCACCTGGTTTGAGGAGAACATCGCCGAGGATATGAAGGAATCTCTTGACGCCGATGAGTTTACCGAGGAAAAGTACTGGTACTGGCGAGAGAAGCACAAGGAGCTAGCCAAGAAAGGATGGCTCAATCCCACCTACCCCAAGGAATATGGCGGTGGTGGACTGACCGGTGCACATGAAGCGGTGATAGTTCAGGAAATGAGAATGGCCCGGGCCATCGGAAACTTGAGTAACAGGCGGCCTCCCGAAGTCATCATGGTTTGGGGAACTGAAGAGCAGAAACAGAAGTTCCTAGTCCCCCTTTTGACCTCACAGATGACCACATGGCAGAAGCTCACGGAACCCCATTCCGGCTCCGACCTGGCCAGCTACGAGAGCACCGCCGTTCGGGATGGCGATGATTGGATTCTCAACGGGTCCAGCGTCTTCATTAGCGGGCGCGGACCGCGCCCGGGTGTGGGGCCAGACTACCTTTTCGGCCCCATGTTGACGGATAAGGATGCGCCGCGCCACCGCAATATGGGCTACTTTGGCATCCCGGTCAAATCGCCTGGTGTAGAAATCAGGTCTATGGACCTACTAATGGGCAGAGACGCCGCCAATTTCGTTTATCTGAGCGACGTGAGGGTGCCGGGGGACCACCTCATCGGCGGCGACCACGAGGGGTGGCAAGTCCTTTCGACATCTCTAGAGCAGGAGCACGGTGGCGATGGAGGTGGAGGCCAGGCCCTTAACAAAGACCAGCAGGTGGAGAAACTGTTTGAATACACGCGGGAGACAATGGCCAACGGGCACTCCCTGGGCAGCGACCCCGTGGCGGAGCAAGCGATCACAGCATCCTACATAGATTCCCACATAGATGAGCTTTTCGCCCAGCGCGCTTACTGGATCCATGATAGCGGTTCACAGATGCAGCATGAGGGAGGTTTGAACCACCTGTTCAGCAAGGTGCATGGCATCCGTAATGATGAAAGAGTCCGGGGTGTCATGGGACCGTACTGCCTCTTGGGAACCAAGGAACCATTAGCTCCCCACGGAGGCCTCCAGGAGATCCGGGTGCGCCATGCCCTTGCCCTTTCACACCTGGCAGGTAGCCTCAACATAGCCAAGGTAGTCCTGGCCCGCCGCATGGGCATCAGCCGCACCAAGGAGCGGGCAGCGCCCATGCGCAGCACAGCCGGAAGCACAGATCAGTAGCAGGCATGCCTCCTTCGTAGAGAGAAACAGGCACGGGGCTTTGGGAATAAGCTCCGTGCCAGTTTAGCTGAGGGTTGAACGCGAATGGTAACCGCAAATCGCGCCCTTCCGCCCAGTGGCAAAGCTCTACCATCCAGGACTACTTAGATATAGTAGAAGTCCGCTTAGAATCCGCAGGCACTGCGTCAAAAAGGTTGACGGGTCCCATGCAATGATTCGCGGCACAAAGTTTGGCAATATCAGCATGCCGAACCACGCGCGAGACGAAACTGCATAACGCTGTGCGAGGGAAGGGAGGTTGCTTATGCCCAATCAGGCCCTGTCCGATATGAAAATAGTAGACCTGACACACTACATTGCAGGGCCTGCGTGCACCAAGCTGCTGGCCGACTACGGGGCCGATGTGATCAAGATAGAGCGGCCTGGTGCGGGCGACGGGGCGCGCCGCATGGGACCCTTCTACCACGATGAGCCTCACCCTGAAAAGAGCGGCCTTTTTCTTTATCTCAACACCAATAAGCGCGGCATCACCCTTAACCTGAAAAGCAAGCTTGGCAAGGAGATACTTGGGGAGCTGGTCAGAGATGCGGACGTGTTGGTGGAAAACTTCAGGCCAGGCGTCATGGAGAGTCTAGGCCTGGGATACCAGGAGATGGAGATGCTGAACCCCAACCTTGTGATGACCTCCATCAGCAACTTTGGCCAGACCGGGCCATACAGGGACTTCAAGACGTCCGAAATGATGGCCTTCGGGATGGGCGGACCTATGTATGTCAAGGGGCTTCCTGAGAGGGAGCCTGTCAAGTACGGGTTGACGGTCACCATTTACCATTCCGGCATTATGGCAGCCTTGGCTACAATGGTTGGGTTCTACGGCACCCGGTACCAGGGCGCTGGCCAGCACATAGACCTGTCCATCTTGGAGGCGGAGACCGGAACCGTGGACGGAAGGGGTACCGCGCTAATGACCTACCAGTACAACGGGGAACTCCCTTCCCGAGGGGCCATAGTGGGCGCTCAGTATCCCCAAGGGACATTTCCATGCGCTGATGGCTATTTTCGCATCACAGCAGGCGGCCCACGGTTTCCTCACGTGGTAGAGATGATGGGGAACCCGCCGGAGCTCATGGACCCCAAGTGGTACACTCCACTTGCACCAAACGATCCTGCGTTGAGAGAAGAGTTCATGGACCTGTTCTTGGCCTTCACCATGCAGCACACCAAGATGGATCTGTTCAAGATGGGAGGCGATACTGGCAACATGTGTGCTCCTGTGTTGGCGGTGGACGAGGTGTACCAGGACTCCAATTTCAACGATAGGGGGTTCTTCATCGAAGTGGACCATCCCATGACCGGAAAGCTCAAGTATCCTGGCCGTCCCTTCGTTATGACGGAATCCCCTTACCAGTTTAGGCGTCCAGCCCCCCTCATGGGCCAGCACAACAGTGAGGTCTACTCGGAACTGGGCTACTCCAAGGATGACCTGGTCAGATTACGGGAAGCAGGCGCTATCTAGGCTATTAATTACCGAAGAGGTGCAGTCATGACCAATTTGCCATTGGCGGGAGTCCGTGTTTTAGATATGTCGGTAATACTGGCTGGCCCTTATAGCTCCATGTTCTTGGCAGATATGGGGGCAGAGGTGATACTGGTGGAGTCCATCCAGCACTTTCCACCTCAGACCCGTGGCATCAACGCCAGGCCCACTCGCGATATGCTCCGAAACCGCGGGGGCGGATATCCCGATGGAGACCCGGGGAAAAGGCCCTGGAACCGCTGGGCACATTTCAACGTGATGGGACGAAACAAGAGCAGCATGACCGTAGACATAACGAGGCCGGAGGGCATGGAGATATTCAAACGGCTCATCTCAGTAAGCGATGTGGTGGTAGAGAACTACGTGCCTCAGGCGATGGAGAAGCTGGGGGTCACCTATGAAATGCTGAAGGAACAGAGGCCAGACATCATATTCGCTAAGATGACAGGCTGGGGGGACACAAGCCCGTATCGCAACTACCGCGCCATGGCCCAGTCCATTGACGTGATGCTAGGCCATTCTACATTGCGGGGCTACCCTGATATGGACCAGTCGGAGGTAACCACATCAGTGGCTGAGGACCCGGCTCTGGGAGTCCAGGCTGCCTTTGCCATAGTGGCGGCATTGCATTATCGCAACCGCACCGGCAAAGGCCAGGTCCTGGACATGTCCCTGGCGGAAGGGTTCATGCCGTATATGCCCCAGGCCTTCATGGACTACGCTATGAACGGCCGCGTCCAGAGCACCCTGGGCAACCGTGACCCCGTGGCTGCCCCTAGTGGCGTCTACCGGTGTAGCGGAGAGGACAAGTGGGTGAGCATAATGGTCAACAACGATGAGGAGTGGCAGGGCTTTTGCATGGCTGTGGGAGAGGAGTGGGTTAAGGACGAAAGGTTTGGAGACCTGCTTAGCCGGCAGCGGCACCAGGATGAGTTGGATAAGCTGGTAGGGGCATGGACCAGCCGTCATGAGGACTACGAGGTAATGTACCTTCTCCAGAAACACGGTATTGCCGCAGGCCCTGTGCTGGACGAGGCCGCGGTGTATGCCGACCCCCAGCTCAATGCTCGGGGCTTCTGGGTGGAGGAGACCCAGGAGGATGCGGGTACACATCTATACCCAGGGTTCATGTGGAAGATGAGCAACACTCCCCCCGAAGTACGCCGCGGCCCAGTGCGGCTGGGGGAGGATAACGAGTATGTGTACAAAGAGGTGCTGGGGATTGGCGACGCAGAGTACGAGAAGCTAGTGGAGACGGGCCACATAGGCACTGACTACGCTCCACACATAAGGTGAGGAGGCGCTGCGGACGTTTGTGATATCCACAGAAGCGACTCGTCTGGTGCGATTACCAAGATGACGTCATAGAAATGAGCGCGAAGTTCATTGAGGGCGCTGGGAAACCTATTCGAAGTCGTTACTGCGGGATAGTTCTCAACGAAAAAGCCGGGCACCTCTATCCATCCCTCTCCACCAGCTTTGGGCTTACGCTACCTCGTTATTTCGACTTGCTGGTAGAAGGCCACGTAGCCTCTAATTTGCTCAGCCGCTTTTTCCGTCAGCGGATAGGTCCAAGCTCCGTTCTCGTACGTCTTACCACCGACGACGACGTCGTAATAGCTGGCTATGCCCTTCCAGAAACAGGTGGTGTGGTGATCAGTCTGCTCAAAATACTGCCAGTTCAGCGAGTCGGGGGGGAAATAATGATTGCCCTCAACGACATGCGTCGCTTCGCTGTCTGCTAGCACAACATCGTTCCAGATTGCCTTAGTCATAGTCCCACTCCTTCCTGGCGCTGCCCTCTGTTTAGGTTTAGATGCATGTGCCAGGAGACAGGGTGCGTAAGGCCCTTGCACCGAACGGGTTGCGACTCTATTTGATCAGGCCTACGCACAAGCGGCGACCCACACCCGTGCTAGCCCAGGTGACCTCACGACGCTCATGCACTCCCAGCCTGCTTGGCGGATCTTCTAGGGGCAATTGGGGGTGGCTGGGGCATCCACGAGCAAGACGAGGTATATGCTATTGTTTCAGGTGGTGCCCCTGCCGGGACTCGAACCCGGGCGCACGGTTTAGGAAACCGCCGCTCTATCCTCTGAGCTACAGGGGCACGTATCCAAGCTGGCCATATTTCCGGATTGATAGGTGCGTTTGACACCAACGCGGACGGGCCGTCAGGCCACAGGGCGGGCGAAAGTCCTCAGCACCATCTTTTTGCAGTTTCGGCGCAACGTGCCTGCGGATGCTTAAGGTCGCGCTGATCTGGAAGTGGCCCAGAATCCCCACCGCCACCTCTGCATGGACGTCTTGAGCGGTCATAATGGAAGCCGCTCCGTGGCGCAAGCCATGATACCGCATTGAGGGCAACCGTGCCAATTGGAGCAGCTGGTTGAAGCGACGGCTTACATGAAAGGAGGTCAGCTCTGACCTGTGGCAACAAGCTGTCTGGTCGGTCGAGCGGACTACCAGTTCAACAGGTGAGTCTTCTGCTTCCGCCATCCATCATCCGACGGGAATATTGTTGTCATGGCTACACGTTCAGTCTGGCTGTCAAACCAGTCCCCCACCGTTTCTCGCCAAGTCTTATAGTGGGGAGCATTCCTATGGGCGTCCAGGGCTGCCTCATCTGCGTAGACCTCGTATAGGTGAAAGCAGTTGGGGTCGGAACTGTCTTGGAGTATGTCGAACCGGAAGCACCCTGGTTCGTCTCTGACTGAACCTTGGGCATCACCGAAACTTGCCTCTGCAAACCGTTCTTTGAACTCTGGCTTGACCCGGATGGTGACAAATATGGATATCATGCCTCATAACCTCCATGTTTGGAATCGCCGATTAGCATGAGGCTAGTATAGTCAACATCATAAGGACTTTCCATCAGCTTGAACCCACTTGCCCCTTCTCTTTTTAGCGGTCTTGACCCCGAAACCTGGGCCAGCCATGGCTTTAGGCCCTATATTTCGGGGCACCTTAGTCATCAACGAAAGTCGTCACAGAGCGGGCAGCAGACCCACACCTTGACATGGAGTCGAGGTGCAAATAATATGAAACCGCCTGGAGGGGGCTGCCACGTCGCCGTAAGGAATCGGCGCAAGGTTGTTTGATCGGATGGCCACTGTTCCAGGAGCCATGAGAGTGTAGGAGTTAAGAACGCTAGGAGGTACTGAATGAAAATAGGCATGATGGTTCCCAACTATGCGCGGTGGTTCCGGGGCGATGGCATCTGGGCCACGTGTGAGAAGGGCAAAGAACTGGACCTGGATGCACTTTGCTTTGTTGACCACGTCATGGTCACGCCACACCAGTATGTCGGCTACGGCAACGGCTACATGGACGAGTGGACCGCCATGTCCTACGTGGCTGCTGTGACCAACGCCCAAGGATGGAGGCCTATTCTGACCCAGGGAGTATGGGTTGTACCATATCGCCCGGCCATTCAGACTGCCAAGGTCATAGCCACGGTAGACTCCCTCTCGGGTGGCCGCGTGCTGATCGGGGCTGGCAGCGGGTACAACGAAAACGAGTTCCGCTCCCTGAGCCTCAACGTGAAGGAACGAGGTGACATGACGGATGAGTACCTGGCGTGCATGCAGGAGCTTTGGACACATCCAGTAGCCTCCTTTCACGGCAAATACGTCAACTTTGACGAGATGACAATCTCCGTGCGCCCTGCTCAGCAGCCCTATCCGCCTATCATCTATGGCTCTCATGGGCCCCGACCTTTCAGGCGCATAGCCGAGCGGTACCAGGGTTGGTTCGGTAACGGCGGTCGGACCACCGAGTCATTGCAGCGCTTCGAGAAGGACAGGGCTACAGTCGACTCCCTCTGGAAGGAGTACGGGCGGCAAGGCAAACCTTACCAGATGGCTCTGGCGATGACCCATCTCACGACGGACCGCAGCCAGGCAGGCAGTGTCATAACAAAAGGATTGGACAGCCCAGAACTAGGCACTCCCGAAGTCGTTACCCTTTCTGATGGCCGCACGTATGAACGGTTTGACGAGGGTACACAGCGGACCTATGCCTCCAGGTACCACATGACCCACGTAGACGATTATGTGCAACAGCTCCGGACTATGGCTGACCAGGGAGTTGACATGGCGGTAGTCTGGTTGCCCTCGTACCGCTTTGGCAGCCTTGACAACCAGCAGATGCAACTGCAACAGATGGAGCTGCTCGCCGAACATGTCCTGCCGAAAATACCCAAGGACAAGAGCAAGATAGAGTTCGACTTCGGCGGCAAATTAGAGTCTCCTATCACCTAGCATATGTGGTGCCACTGTGGGGGCATATTTGGGACACTGAGAATGAGTTTGCCAAGGCTAGGCGGTCCCTGGCCGCCGTAGACCTGTGGATACATTGTGGAACAGAACAAATAGGCGGCCTGAGGGAATCAGGCCGCCTTCGTATCTGAGGGAACGATGGTGAACAAGGGCATTCAGTTTATGGAACCGCTGCTCTATCCGCCTGAGCTATACGGGCAAGCTACCGGACTGGCGGAAGGCCAACAGGTTTGGTGGAGATAGGGGGGCTCGAACCCCCAACCTCGGCGATGCGAACGCCGCGCTCTCCCAATTGAGCTATATCCCCCCCGCAACAAAAGACACGCCTACCAACCTCATTCTAGCAGTGGCCTATCTGGGGGTCAACTTGAAACTGGTGGAAATAGCTGGTGCAGCAGCTCTGGGAGGCCCTCTGTGGCGGCAAGGGTGCCAGCAGCCGTCATGTCTGTCTGCAATGGGGTTAAGGAGACGCGCCTGTGGCGTACCGACCACACATCCGTGCCCTCTTCCATGTCCCATGCCGGCCTGGTGCGGGTGATCCAGTAGTACGGCCTCTTGCCGTCGTCCCCCGGGCGCACCGTGTCGGCGTACCTGCGACGGGCCAGGCGCGTCATATCAATACCTTTAATATCTTTCGGTGCCACGGGTGGTAGGTTGGCATTTAGGAGCGTGGGCCTGGGTAGCCATCCCTCCGCCACCTCGCGGGCCAGAGCGGTAAGCAATCGGTTGGCGGCCCGGAAGTCGGTGGCGCGCAGCGAGCCTACGGAGAGCGCCAGGGAGGGAATGCCACGGAAGTACCCTTGCAGCACGGCTCCAACCGTGCCAGATACCAGCATGTCCTCCCCCAGGTTGAACCCGCTGTTGATCCCGGACACCAGCAGGTCCACATTCTCTATCAGTGCCTCCAGCGCCACGATAACGCTGTCGGCTGGAGTGCCCTCCACCGCGTAGGTGTGGACGCCTTCCAGGGGCGGCACTATCTCCACAACTCGCACTGGGCTGTTGAGGGTTACAGAAGCCCCTACGCCGCTTTGCTCCCGGTCGGGTGCTGCCACCACCACTTCACCCAGGCTTTGAAGTGCCTCCACGGCTGCCCATAGGCCGGGGGCATATACGCTATCGTCGTTTGTAACCAGGATCTTCAATAGAGCCTTCTTTTCAAGGAGCGGCATCTTGCGGCGATTCGTCCAGGGAGTCTAGCTGGCGGGATGCAAACCACTTTTTGAACTTGGAGTTCTTCAGCGAAACACCACGGTCGTAGTATATTTCAAAAACTTCTCCCTTGGTAGTGCGAACAGTATAGTAGTTACGGTGGTGACGCAGCCACCATCTCTTGCGGCTCGGTGGTGTGCTGCCGAAGCCGTGGTCGGGCCAGGCCGCCAGGATCTCCTGGATGTCGTACTCTTTGCCCTCCAGGTGGAAGGAGACGGGATGTCGCAGCTCTCCTTCCACCCTGACCTGGATTTCTTTGCCGAGGAAGCGTTGAGACATGGCTAGCCCTGCGCTATGAAAGAGTAATGTTGTCAATCAGGTGCGTCCTGCCGAAGCGGATGGCCAACGAGACCATAGCAGGGCCGTTCACCTGCTTCAGTTCTTCCAGGGTCACGGCGTCAGCGACACTCACGTAGTCAATGTGGGCCAGCGGCTGGTCGGTAATAATGGCAACCATCTCCTGCCGCAAGGCCTCAGCGTCCCGCTGGCCCTGCTCCCACAGCTCGCGTACTCGGCACAGGGCATGGTGTAAGGCAGGGGCGGCGTGGCGCTCCTCTGGTGTGAGGTAGACGTTGCGGCTGCTCAGGGCCAGGCCATCGTGCTCCCGCACGGTGGGCACTACTATGATCTCCGTTCCCAGGTCCAGGTCCCGGGTCAGTCGTTTGACTACTACCACCTGCTGCCCGTCCTTCTGGCCAAAGTAGGAGCGGTCGGGCCGCACGATGGTGAACAGCTTGGTGACCACCGTGGCCACGCCGCGAAAGTGTCCTGGACGCCGTGCTCCCTCCAGAGGCGCGGTGACGCCCTCCACGTCCACATAGGTGGAGTATCCTCCGGGGTACATCTCCTCCACCGTGGAGGCGAAAACAATGTCCGTCCCTTCGGTGCGTAACAGGTTCAGGTCGCGCTCCACGTCCCTGGGGTAGCTGGCGAAGTCCTCTGCTGGGCCAAACTGCGTGGGGTTTACGAAGATGGAGGCTACTAGAGTACGGTTCTCCTGCCTGGCTTGGCGGACCAGGGTCAGGTGGCCTTCGTGGAGGTAGCCCATGGTGGGGACCAGGCCCAGGGGACGCTGGGCCTGGTCACGGGCCTTTACCATCTCCGCGACGGTGGTGATTAGGATCATGGATTTGTTTTGGCGCAGTCGCGCCTTCTTCAACTCGCTTGTCAGGAGACTCTGATGGCCACCTACTCCGCTCGTGGTGAGCTTGTCGAACCATTCTAGCGGAGTAATAATCCCGCCCATCCTGAGCCTGTCGAAGGAAATGAGACGTTACATGTACGCCGCCAGCTCCTCCAGCGCCGACTCGTCCATGGAGAAGCTCTCCTTTGCCGTGGGGAAGACCCCCTCTTGGACATCCTGCATGAACTGGGTCGCCGCCTCTTTGTAGACCTCGGCCAGGTTGGCGTACTGCCGGGCGTGCTTTGGAGTAAAGTCGGTGAACATGCCCATCATGTCATAGAGCACCTGCACTTGCCCGTCGCAGTGCAATCCGGCCCCAATGCCTATGGTAGGGATGGCCAGCTTCTCGGTTATCAGGCGGCTGAGGGGCGTCGGGACGCCCTCCAGGACGATGGAGAAGGCGCCGGCGTCTTGCAGGGCGCGGGCGTCGCGGACAAGCTGCGCCGCGGCCTTTGGGGTCTTGCCCTGGACCTTGTAGCCGCCTAGCTGGTACACCGACTGGGGAGTCAGACCAATGTGGCCCATTACGGGAATGCCACACTCGACTATGTTTCGCACCGTGTCCGCCATCCTCTCGCCACCCTCCAGCTTGACCGCGTGAGCGCCCGCCTCCTGAAGGAAGCGCCCGGCATTGCGGATAGCCGTTGGGACATCCGTCTGATAGGTCATGAATGGCATGTCGCCTATAATCAGGGCGTGCTGGGTGCCTCTGACCACCGCCCGGGTATGGTGCAGCATCTCGTCCATGGTCACACGCACTGTGGACTCGTATCCCAGGACCACCTGGGCCAGGCTGTCGCCTACCAGGATGATGGGGATACCCGCCTGGTCCAGCAGCTTGGACGTGGGATAGTCGTAGGCGGTAAGCACGGGTATGCGCTGCCCCTTTAGCTTCATCTCCTTGATGTCGTTGATAGTGTACCTCATGGTAATACCTCCCAGTTCTAGTGCCTTTCCAAAGTCGCAGCAACCTCTGGCCTCTCTTGGCCAGCAGCATTATCTGTCGCCTTGGCCAGGTAGGAGCGGAGCAGTCGCCGCATGTCTTTGACCTGCTCTGGATTGATGGATTGCCGCTCCTGGGCCAGGTCTACCATAGCAAGACCGGCCTGGCAGTACAGCGGGATAATCTCAGGTGCCCTGGTTGCCAGGGCAGCCAGGTGTCCTCGCACCGTGCCTGTGTCGCCTCGCATGATAGGCCCCGTGGCAGCCTCTCTGGCTCCCTGGGCTTCCACGTTGTCCAGGGTGCCGCGGGTGAGAGGCAGCAGGGCCTTCACGGCCTCCTCCAGCGAGAATCCCATCGTTTCCCACAGGGCACAGGCGGACTCAAGTAACGTCGCAACGTAGCCACAGCTCATCACCGCCGATGCGTGGTATAATGGTCTGTCGTTGGGCTGGAGATGGATGGAATGGCCTTCCATGCGCTGTACCATCTCGTCCAGCCAGCGGCCTAACTCCCCATCACCCTCGATTGCGAATGTGCATCCCGTCAGGCCGTAGTTGCTCGTTTCCCGGGTGGCGAAGGTCTGCAGTGGGTGTAGCGCTCCGACCAGAGCACCGCGCTCCCTCGCCGGCGCCAGAACGTCCAGCGAGAGTGTTCCGCTACAGTGGACAGCGCCCTGTCCTGGTCGCCAGGACAAGGCACCTGCCACCGAAGCGATGGCATCGTCGGGCACGGTGAGGAGCACCACGTCACACTCCTGGATGACATCCGCGGGATGGGCCAGGGCCCGACATCCAGGCACCTTTTGGGCCAGTGCCTGGGCCGAGGCCATGGAACGGCTGGCTGTGGCCGTCACCCGGTAGCCGGCTTTGGCAAGACCCAGGGCCAGGGCCGTGGCGGTACGCCCCGCGCCAATAAAGCCCAACGTGGTGAACTGGCTAGGCATATCCCAACTCCTGCGCCGATGGGACGCCACCAAGGCCGGTGGCCTGAGTGACGGCCCGCAAGATTGCCCGCGACATCACCTGGGCGGCTACCGCTCCCAAACGAGTCAATAGGGCGCGGTCAACCGTGCCTGCCCACGTCCCCGTGGCCAGGGCGAAGACAGCATCGCCATCGCCCATGGTATGGCATGGCCTGATGGCCAGGGCCAGCCCGTCCTGGCCGCGCTCCGCCAGCTTGCCGGCTTGCTCCTTGGTCAATGGTGCGTTGGTGGCAATCACGCCCAGGGTGGTGTTGGCCCGGGCCTCTGCCGTCCCGACCAGTCGGGATGGCCGACGGAAACCGGGCTGGGCCATCAGTTCCACCGTGTCGTGGTAGCCTTGGGCGTCCTCCCGGCGGGGCCCGGCTAATATACGTCCGGTCTTCGGGTCCACCACGCTGCCCGCGGCGTTGACCGCTACTATTGCCCCCACAACCAGGCCATCGCCCAGGTTGACGCTAGCGGTGCCCAGGCCGCCCTTGACGGCTCGCGCCATGCCAAGCGCCTTGCCCACCGTGGCGCCGGTGCCAGCTCCCACGCTGCCTTCGGTCACCAGACCGGAAGAAGCGGCCTCGCACGAAATGTATCCCTCTTGAGGGCCGGGCCTCACCTTGGATGTGACCAGCCCCAAGTCGTACAGGATGGCCGCGGGCACAATGGGCACCACTATGTCCCCCATGCGGAACCCTATGCCGCGCTCCTCCAGATATCGCATGACGCCCGACGCAGCATCCAGGCCGTAGGCGCTGCCGCCGCCGAGGAGGATGGCATGCACCTGCTCCACCAGGTTGCCTGGCCGCAGCAGGTCCGTCTCCCTGGTGCCCGGCGCCGAACCGCGGACATCTACGCCGCCTACAGCTCCCTGGCGGCACAGGACCACTGTGCACCCCGTGGCGTGCTCGGGGTCGGTATAGTGGCCGACCTCTATGCCTTGAACCTGGGTGATGGCTCCGGTGGCGTTACTCATCGCACGTATGAAACAAAAAGGCGCCCTTCCGGCGATGCCGGAAAGGACGCTTCACGTTACCAAACCTGGTTTTTGCCGTCTCGGTCTGCATAAGATCCCAGCGGCTGCCTATGTGATATGAAGGTTGCTGGCCCCCGTTTGGTGGGCTGCGGCTACATGGTAGCAGCAAGGCGGCTGAGGGTCAAGAGCGGGAAGTATCTTGGCAAGATTGGTGAGAGATGGTGATAGACCTGTGCTACAATCCCTCAAGAATCAGAAAGGTATGGGCTACTCCTCCACGTTACGGAAGATCATGCGAATTGGATTTATAGGCCTGGGCCGCATGGGAAGACCTATGGCCACCAATCTCTTAAAAGCTGGTTTTGAGCTAACGGTGTGCAACCGGAGCCAGGGCGTGGTGCAGGACTTGGTGCGCCTGGGCGCACGCCCCAGTAGCTCCGCGGCGGAAGTAGCCCGCACATGTGACCTGGTCTTGACCTGCCTACCTGATGTGACAACGGTTGAAGAGGTCTACCTGGGACGCGACGGATTAGCCGCAAATTGTTACTACGGTCAATTGCTGGCCGACCATAGCACCGTGGGACTTGCCACATCCCAGTCTATTACGAAAGCGGTGGCGGCCCGGGGAGCCCAATTCCTCGATGCGCCCATCAGCGGTGGGGTGGAACGGGCCTCCGAAGCTACTCTGACTATCATGGTTGGAGGGGCACGCGAAGCATTTGTCCAGGCCCTGCCTGCCTTTCAAGCTATGGGAAGGAACATCTACCATCTGGGACCATCCGGTGCCGGCACCATTACCAAGCTATTGAACCAACTCCTGGTATGCGTGCACGCTGCAGCTGCGGCTGAAGCCCTGGTATTAGCAGAAGGAGCGGGGGTTGATCCGGGGCTGGCCCTGGAGGTGTTGGAGACGAGCTGGGGGAGCAGCACCATGCTGGGTCGCAACGGCCCTTTGACGTTGGATCGGGCCTTCGCTGGCGACCGGGCGCCCTTGAAGCTCCTGGCAAAGGACCTGGACCTTGCCTGCGACCTGGCCCGTCAGTTTGGCATACCGCTTCCCCAGGGCGATTCTGCACGTGAACTGCTTGCAGAGGCGGGAAGCCAGGGACTGTGGGGCCAAGATGTTGCTGCCCTTGTCTTGCCCTTGGAGGAGGAGTCCGGCGTCCAGGTGCAGCGGCGACCCAAGACTTAGCCTCGCAGGAGTTCCAAGGGTCAGCCTGGGGACGCTGAGTCCTAACTTTTGGGGCAGGCTGACCGCAGCGATCTCCCGCCTCATTCATGCCGTGCTATACTGTACTCTCTGGTTGTAGACATAACTCCAATTTTTGGATGCCACGCACGGGATGCCATGCACGTCGGCGTCTGCCAGATACAGTTCCACCTGCCAGAAAACGGCACGCTAAAAGATAAGCGCCAGGTCGTTCGATCCGTCACCAGCCGCACACGCCAGAAGTTCAACGTCTCCATCGCTGAGGTGGCGGACAACGACCACCACCAGTTGCTGGCCCTGGGCGTCACCTGCGTGAGCAACGACCCACGTCACGCCAATGAGGTCCTTTCCCATGTGGTGGAGTACATCCAGTCGTTGCGGCTGGACGCCGAGCTGGTGGACTACCAGCTAGAGATCATCTCCGGAGTGTAGCTCATAGTGGATGTCGCAGGCTTTCTGGAACGCATTCAGGCCAGCCCCGGCTATGGGGGCCAGATCGTCCACCAGGAGGCGATACCGCAGAAGGCCGCCACGTACGGCACCCTCTCGCGCCCTTTGAACTCCAGGGTTGAAGCTGCGTTGGCCGCCCAGGACATCCACGGTCTGTACGAGCATCAGGCAGCCGCCATCCAGGCCGTGCGCGATGGGCAGAACGTCGTGGTGGCCACGGGTGCTGCCAGCGGCAAGAGCCTCTGCTACCAGGTCCCCGTGCTGGAAGCCCTGCTGCAGGACAAATTCAGTCGCTCTTTGCTACTGTTTCCCACCAAGGCCCTGGCCCAGGACCAACTCCGGTCGCTGCGTGCCCGGGGCGCGGACCGAATTCTCTCGGGGGCCGACATCTTTGATGGCGACACTCCCAGGGAGGCGCGGAACCAGGTGAAGCGGTCGGCCCAGGTGGTCATCACCAATCCCGACATGCTCCACCTGGGGATATTGCCCAACCACAAGACTTGGGCCCGCCTGTTCAGCAACCTGCGGTACGTTGTACTGGACGAGGCCCACGTATACCGAGGTGTCTTCGGTTCCAACGTGGCCAACGTCATCCGCAGGCTGCGCCGGCTGTGCCGTCAGCAGGGGAGCAATCCTCAGTTCATCCTCTGCTCCGCGACCCTGGCCAATCCCGGAGAGCTGGCGGAAGCCCTGGTGGGCCTGCCATTCACCGTCGTTGACCAGAATGGCTCGCCATTTGGCGGGAAACGATTCGTTTTCTGGGACCCGCCCATTCTGGACGAAGCTAAGGGCAGGCGAAGGAGCGCCACATCCGAGGCCGCGACCCTATTCGGCGCTCTCCTGTTGGACGGGGTGCGCACCCTGGCCTTTACGCGGACGCGCCGCCAGGCGGAGATGATGTATCTGTCCGTACATCAACGCCTGGCGGAGCAGGCCCCGCACCTGGTCAACCGTATCAGCCCTTACCGGGCCAGCTACCTGCCAGAGGACCGGCGTCGCATTGAGCAGGCGCTGTTCGACGGCGAGCTGATGGGCGTGGCGGCTACCAACGCACTGGAGCTGGGCCTTGACATAGGCAGCCTGGACGCCACGGTGCTGGCCGGCTATCCCGGGAGCATCGGCAGCGCATGGCAGCAGGCGGGGCGCAGCGGGCGACACCAGGAGGAGTCCTTCACCGCCCTTGTGGCGCGTGACGATCCGCTGGACCAGTACCTGATGCGGCACCCCGACTTCTTCTTTGGCCGGCCCCACGAACATGCGCTTATCGCTCCGCAAAACCCGCATATCCTGGATAAACACCTGCTGTGCGCCGCCTACGAGTCTCCTCTGATGGCCAGGGACGCCGAGCTTTTTGGCAACACCTTTGAGCAAAGAGTGGCGGCTCTGCAAGAGAAAGGCTCCCTGCGGTTCCGCCAGGAGCGCTGGTTTCTGGACACTGGAATCGCCTATCCGGCCGGGGATGTTGGCATCCGCTCCGGCTCCACGGACACCTACGCCGTGGTGGAGCGCCCTTCAGGAGCGTTGCTGGAGCAGGTGTCGGGAGAGGCGGCCTTTTCCCAGCTACATCCAGGCGCGGTGTACCTCCACTACGGGGCGCAGTACGTGGTAGATGAGCTGGACCTGGTATCCAAGACGGCGTACGCTTCCGCCCGCGATGTGCCCTACTACACTCAGTGCCGGGACATCACGGATATAAGGCTTCTGGGCTTGCTCCAGGAGAAACGGGCAGGGACGGTCCGTGTTTTCCTGAGTGAGGTGGAGGTAACCACCCAGGTGGTGAGCTACGAGAAGAAGGCCCAGTTCAACGACGACTCTCTTGGCGAGGAGATGTTGGACCTGCCGCCCCAGCGTTTTCTCACGGTGGCTTTGGGTTTCGATGTGCCGGAGGCCCTGGTGGCTGAGATACGGAAGCAGAGGATGGACCTGACTGGAGGGCTTCATGCCGCGGAGCACGCCGCCATTGGTGTGCTGCCTCTGTTCGCCCTGTGCGACCGTTCAGACATCGGCGGCGTGTCCACGCCCCTGCATCCGGACACAGGTCGGCCCCAGGTGTTCATATATGACGGCCACGAAGGTGGCATCGGCATAGCTGAGAAGGGATTCGAGATCATAGAAGAACTGTGGGCCGCTACCCTCCGAGTGGTGGAGGAGTGCCCTTGTGAGGAGGGCTGTCCCAGTTGTATTCAGTCGCCCAAGTGCGGCAACGGCAACCACCCATTGGACAAGATGGTAGCGGCGATGCTACTTCGTGGCGCGTTGGGCTTGGCGGCCACCTGAAGGGACGCTGTAGCTTGCTAGCAGGCTGCTGAAAAAGGAAAGTCCACCGGGGCGAAGCCGAATGGGCAAGGGTCTAGGGGGCATCCCCCAGTGGTATGTGGCACAATCTACGATGCCTCTAGCGGTATTGCCAGCCTCAACTCCTAGTCATCCGCGGCTGCTTTGGCCTCATGTTGTCCTTCTGGAGAGAGCCTAGGCAACCACCGTAGCCACCGAGGAAAGTACCAATTCCAGTCACCTAGGAGCTTCATGCTAGCGGGTAAGTGTACCACACGAATTACAGTGGCATCTATGAGAACGGCAACGCCCAGGCCGACCCCCATCTGTTTGAAAAAGAGGAACCCTGAGAGAAGGAAGGAACCAAAAACCAGTACCATGATGGCTGCGGCGCTTGTGATCAAGACCGCCGTCCTCCTGATTCCAATAGACACCGATTCCTCATTACTGTACCCCTGGTCATATGTCTCCTTGACTCGGTTGAGCAGAAGCATATGGTAGTCCATGGATAGACCGAACAGGATCGTGAAAAGAAACAAGGGCATGAAGATTTCTATTAAACCGGTTGCCTTGAAATCTAAGATGTCTTCGCCGATTCCCTCCTGGAACACCAGCACCAGAACCCCGTAGGCCGCTCCCACGGACAGAAGGTTCAGAATAATGGCTTTCACAGGAATAACGATCGACCGGAACATTAGTAGCATGAGGAAAAAGGCGAGACCAAGGACGAAGGTGAACACCAGGGGCGCCTTGGCCTTCACGTTATCCCTGGAGTCTACGCCTGAGGCGACCCCAAATTGGTCAGAAACGAACACGTCGACGTCAGCATTCGCTTCCAACGTTTCTGGCACAATTTCTGTTCGCAGCCTCCTCAGCGCCGCTTCTGCCTTGTCTTCGTCGTCGATTTGGGCCACGTTCACACTCACAAGCAGTAGATCTCGGCTGGGGCTTACCTGGACATCGAACGGGGGCACGAAATCATCATCCGGTTCCATGGCCTCAATGAAACCGGCCACAGCAGCCTGGATTTTCGGCGTGGTGACATCCCCACCCTCACCGGGATCTACAACCACAAATAGCGGAGATGATTCGGCCAAAGTGAAATGCTGCTCCAACAGTTCAATGCCACGTATGAACTGAAAACTATTCGGGAGTTGGTTACTGCTAAATGGGGCCTGTCCTATGTGGAGTGAGAAGACCGGTACTGACAGCGCAATTAGCGCGCCCCCAGTCAATGTAGAGGCCCGGAACCCGCAGCCGATTCACCCAATCACCCATTACCGCTAGTACAGCCGGAAGAAGTGTCATGGAGGCAACGATGGAGAAGAGGACCACAATTATGGCACCTATTCCTAGGCCTATGAAGAGGGCATCCTGGGTGAGCATAAGGCCGCTAAGGGATACAACAACAGTAATGCCAGCATAGAAGACAGCCCTACCTGTCGTATCACCGGCAACCCTGATAGCATCTAATTTCGGCCGGCCGGCAGCGCGCTCCTCTCGGAATCGATTTACCACAAACAAGCTGTAATCCACTCCCACAGCCAAGCCCATCAACAGGACCAACTGGATATAAAACTCCTGCAGCGCATAGAACTGGCTCACGAGTGCTGCCGCCCCCATGGCAGCAAAGATTGCAGCCAATGCCATAACCAAAGGGATAATAGCCGCGATTACTGACCCGAAGGCCAGGACCATTATCGTAAGTCCACCTACGAGGGCAGTGAGGGTGACCTTACCGAAGTCCTTCTCGATGAGATCGTCAAAGGCCTTGTTTCCTGACGTATCGCCAAACATCTCGATCTCGAAATCTTCGCCGGCCTGTTGGTTGGCGGCGACAACCGCATCGATAACGGGAAGCACCCGATCGATCAGATCGGCTCTCTCTCCGGGCTCGAAAAGCAGACGTGCCATGAGAGCACTTCTGTCGTCCGACACCATGCTCGGAAAGCCCGTTTCGTAGTAACTCACGACAGAGTTGACGCCATCCAGGGTCCTCAGCTCTGCCACCAATCGGTCTACTGTGGATCGGAAGGCCTCTTCCTCCACGGCCAAGTTCGGATTTCTAAAGATGATGATCTCTGCAAATGGTTTTATCTCCGCGAATCGCTCCTCTATAAGCTCTTGGCCTCGCTTGGAGTCGCCTGCTCCAAACACCTCGGTGATCCTCGTCCCAAGAATGCTGCTCAAGAGGCCGGCCACTAGGAGAACTGCAACGGTACTCCCGAGCACAACCCAACGGTGAACTGCGCTCCATCCGGAGATGCGGCCAGTGAATGACAGGCCTCCATGGCCACCAGATGCTGTTTCTCTTCCGACGAATTCGCTCATGAGCTTCCTTTCCACACGGTCTAGGAGATTGCTGGAATCTGGTGGCTGCCACTACGAGTGACCTACCGGCGATTGACAAAGGAATATACTGCCAGCGGATCGTGCAGTAAACCTGCAGAATGTATAAGTTCAGTCAGCACTTCATCATTTTCGCCCAGTTGTGGCTCCCCCGAGCACTAAGAGGTGCCAGAGAAATGGGCGTAGCGGAGCCGCTGTGCGGCGTAGAACACGACGCTTGCCGTATAGGTGAAACCACTTAGCAAGAGCCAAGCCAGGCCCGCCAGCGGCCAGATTCCTCCCTGAAACGGGACTTACCACAAATCCTGAGTAGGCCGAAGGAAAGGAGGCCAGGTCCGATAATGTCCCGATTACATCAAGGATTCTCGACTAAGTCGGAGCTCCGCTCATCCCGACCTGTCGGGACAAAGTTGGAGGGGATGGTCGTCACGACGTGTCGGGATTGATCACACTGCTAGGCGTGTCACTCGATCTCCGCCTGGACGCCCACCGCTTGAGGTTGTTTTTCGAGCAGATACGTGAGCACGTCCATAGCGGTGTAACGCCCCTGTTCATTGTCAATTAAAGCATGAATGAAATCTGTATTTCGGCCCAGAGTTACAATCGCTGGCTCTTCTCCCCAGCGATGCAGTTGTCCTAACCCGACTGTGGCCATAAGCCCGTTGCAAAGGCATTGCCTGCCCTTAGTGTCTTCAATCTTGCCGCCTCTGTTTACATATGTATCAACTGGTTCAGATGGACAACGGAATGCAACTGCTCCACGTTCATTTTTGTAAGCGAGCCTTAGGTAACCGATATCACAAATCCTTGTCCTTGCGTCACTGGTTGCTGGGTCAGATACGGTTCCTGAAAGCTGGACCACATTAAAAGGGAAACCAGAAGGGGAACTCTTGGGGTCCGCTACCACATCTACCTCCCGCCTGAAAGCCAACCTAGTGACCTCCCGCTTAAGGTCTTCTCTCAGGCCGGACTCCTCGCAAAGAGCAAATATGGAGCCAAATTGACATCCAATAGCCCCCTCTGCCAGGGCTTCTGCCAGCCTCTCAGGACGGGCATATGAACCGGCCACCCAAAAAGGCATTCCCAATTGCCTCATCTTTCTTAGATCGACTACATCTTTATCGCCGTATACCGGCTCACCCCTGTCATTGAACTTTGACCTGTCTCTTGGAGGTGCATTATGACCTCCAGCGGTTGGGCCTTCCATGATAAACCCGTCAACTCGTCCCGTTGTTCTGCGGGGATCGGAAAGATATTGCGCAAGTACATTGGTGGCAGCTATAGCAAAGAAGTCTGGTCTCTTCAATCGTTCGATGAACTTTTCCGGTACGATGCTGGCTGGATCAAGCTCCATCGCAAACTCTCTGGGGCCAGCGCCCGCAACTTCCAAATAGTAAGAGGCAGTCTTGTAGTCGGCGAAGCTATCAAGTACTCCGGGGACCTGGTGTGGAATCCCCGCTCCCATCAATATCACATCTACACCCGCGATCATCGCTCCCAGAATTTCAGCTAGGCGGGGAGTCTGTATTTTTTCCAAGTAGTTTATGCCGATTGGACCGTGGTGGCCTTGTTTTGCTAGACAAACCTCGGCAAAATTGGAGCAAACTATCAGTTCAGCTACGTCGGCTCTCAGCTTAAAGTTGACCATTGGGATGGGCTTATAAGGTTTGCCCTCGGGTCTTCCACCTTCGAGGTACCAAGCCTCCCAAACACGTTCCGCCATTTCTGGATACGGGAAAGCATCAAAGGCATTCCGGAGGTGCCCACCTATGTCGCCGTCTTGCAGTCGCCTGGCCACCACGAGAGCAATTCCGGTACCGGAAACCACACCCATTGTATTGACGCCTAAGCGTTCCCCTCCTAAGGATACGGCTCTTGCCAATTGCCAGTTGGAAACGTTAACCCCCATGCCACCTTGGATTAATAGCGGATATTCAGAATGAAACATAGCCTCTCTCTTAGGAGTATAAATACTGTTGCAGGAATATATTACTAGGAATTCCCATTATCAAGCTTGCTTAACAGGGTGATGAAAAACCTTTTCGGTCATCCACATGGCTCTTTCTTTATAAGCAGCCTGTTGGGTCAAAGGAATATGACAATTGCCCAATCCACACTAACATGAGATATCTGGCACGTCAATGAAGTCTCCCCTTTAGTTTGCGTTATCCTTCGTCCGATTTCATCACGGCCTCCCGACTTCGTCGAGGCCCGGTATATCGTGGCTCTCGACGCTGGCGGAGATGTCCCGACTCCATCAAGGAAGCCTGATAAAATCGGCGCTCGACGAAGTCGGCACTCTTAACACAGTCGGAGCTTCCGCTGTCCGCATCTCCAACCACTACACCCTGCAATATAGCCTCCGGGGGCAGGCGAAATCACGCCGCCTTTTTGCTAGAATGAACGGTCCACCATTTCCAGAGGGTGACCATTGACGACGGTAGACACATCAAAGCACCAACTCAACGTGCAGACAGTCCAGTGGGGCTCCATTGGGGCGTGTGGGTGGGAATGTAAGCACCTTCCTGCCGGAGTATTTTTGTGCAAAGCGAGGTGAGGGTAAGTGGCTACCGCCGCCTTCATATATGCCGACCAGCTATCGCGCCACGTGCTTCGGGACGACCACCCCATGCGGCCCGTACGCTTGCGCTACACATACGACCTTCTGTATTCCCTGGGCGCTTTCCGATTGCCAGACTCGCTGCTGGTGGAACCACGGCCTGCTACTGAGTCGGAGCTATTGACCGTCCACAACCAGGAATACATAACGGCAGTCAGGAGCCTGAGCAGCGGGGCCTTGATACCGGACGCAGGCCGGTACGGCTTCAGTCGAAGCGGCGACAACCCCATCTACCCCGGCATGTACGAAGCCGCCCTTCTATCCACCGGCGCTTCCCTGGTCGCGGTGGAGCAGGTGTTGGATGGCGGCGTTTCCGCCGCCTTCAGTCCGTCGGGAGGTCTTCACCATGCCATGCACGCGTCCGCTTCCGGCTTCTGTATCTTCGACGACCCCGCCATCGGCATACAGGCATTGGCGGCCAGTGGTCTAAAGGTGGCCTACGTGGATATAGACGCCCATCACGGCGACGGCGTTCAGCACGCCTTCTACGACACGAATGCCGTCCTCACCATATCTCTCCACGAGTCGGGACGTTACCTTTTTCCAGGCACGGGGTCCGTGGATGAATTGGGCACAGGGCAGGGGACTGGATACTCGGTGAACGTGCCACTGGCCCCCTACACCGACGACGATGTGTACCTGTGGGCCTTCCAGGAGGTGGTGCCTCCGTTGCTGGAGTCATTCCGGCCCGATGCGCTGGTCACGCAACTGGGCATAGACACATACGCTAGCGACCCCATCACCCATTTGGCGCTCACCACCACCGGCTTTGTGCAGGCAGTGAGGCTGCTGGCGCAGGCGGCCCGCTCCATACCGTGGGTGGCCCTGGGGGGTGGTGGCTACGACCTTTCGGCGGTGGCCAGGTGCTGGGCACTGGCCTATGGCGTGATGGCTGGACAGGAGTGGCCGGATGCGGTGCCCGAGGCGCAGTGGGAGCGACTGGGTACAACCAAGCTGCGCGATGAAGCACCTCCTGGGATACCGGACCATACCAGGGAGGCCAGCCGCCGCTTCGCCGAGGCCACTGTGGCTGAGGTGCGTCAGCGGATTTTCCCGTACCACGGGCTATGAAGAGTGGTGGTTGGCTTTTCATGGCCGGATTCCGCAGAACACCTGCACGAGTCTATTTGAGGGTTCTCCCCAGCCCAACGAGTAGAACTATCACGATTAATAACAGAGCAATTCCCAGTGACAGCCTCCCAGCCTTGGGACTAGCCGGGTATCGCCGGAGCAGTCGCCTTCGCTGCCGATTACTCAAGGGTTCGGAGTTTCCGCCGCGACTTCCGTCACGGTCGCAGGCTCCTGGGCCGGCAGGGGCTGTACCTGTATGTCGTGCTCCGTAGAGCGCACTCCGGCGATTCCAGCGGTCATGGCCACGGCGCTGTCCACCAGCTCCTGGGTGGTCAGGTGCCCGCTCAGGCGGATGCGGCCCAGCGAGCTCTTGACCGTCACAAGTCCTTGGCGCATCAGGCCGTTCTCCGCCATAGCTTGGGCGATGGATATGGTCAGGTCCCAGTCGGTGGCGATGGTGTTCTGCACGGTCAAGACTCCCCTGGCGCTGGCCACGGCCCTCCCTGCGTCCTCTTTCTGCACGGGCAACCGCACGTTGCCGGTCAGGTAGGCCGTCCCGTCAACTACCTGGACCTGCATGGAGTGGAAGATGTCTTCCGTAGGGTCTGCTTTCTCCAAAGTGGCCTGGGCGTTCCGGTGGGCTTCGACGTCTGGCTTGAAGATGGGCAGCGTCTGCAGCATGGCCTTCTCCAGGGATACGGAGGGTGACCCAGAGGTCAGCTTCTCCACCAGATTCATAGGCACGGCGTGCGCTTCGCCACCGGTGCCCACCAGAACATACTCCACGCGCAGGCGCTCCCGGTCCAGGATCAGCCCTCGAAGGGGCAGCGAGGCGCCGCCGGAGCAGTGGACCACCGTCTTGGATGTAAATGGCACGGAGCCTTTCGCGGGTGCGGCGTTGCCCTGCTGTTGTGAAGGGAGCATCAGAGTGCCATCGGCCTCCTGTCGTGCGTTTTCCAGTTTGACCGGCTCCGGGCGTCCAAATACGCCTCGCTTTATCAGGACGTGGCTGATCTGCTGGGAGCGCGGGGCCATGTAGGCTCCCTGAAGCCTGCCTCTCCAGCCATCTTCGCTCACTACACGACTGCCCCACGGAATGGCCAACTGCTTACGGTCCATGCTTGCTCCTAACTCACTCCTCCCTTGGACCCTTGGTAGGGAGGGCTTTGCGCTCCCAGGACTCTCCCGGCACCGAAGGAAAAGGCTGGCTACACCTCTCGGTACTGTCCTTCCACAGTGTCGTCTGGCGGTTGCTCATCCCCTGGCTCTGGCGGCGTCTCTTCTTCTGGCGCGGGTTCGGTTGTCCCCTCTTGGCTATATACCGCCGCGCCCACCTTCTGCACTGTTTCCTGTAGGTCGCTGGTGGCGGCGTTTATGGTGGTCATGTCCTGGCCCAGAAGGGCGGAACGCAAGGCTGCCACCTTGTCGGTGACCTCCTGCTGCATGTCCTGTGGGATTTTGTCCTTATGCTCTCGGAGCATTTTCTCCGCGTTGTAGGCCATGCTATCAGCCATGTTCCTGGTCTCCACCTCCTCGCGATGGTGGCGGTCATCTTCAGCATGGGACTGCGCCTCTTGGACCAGACGCTCCACCTCGTCCTTTGCCAAGCCGGAACTGGCGGTGATTGTGATGCGTTGCTGTTTGCCTGTCCCGCGGTCTCGGGCGGAGACGTTTAGGATGCCGTTGGCGTCTATGTCGAAGGCCACCTCTATCTGGGGCATTCCGCGAGGCGCCGGAAGAAGCCCGTCCAGAATGAAGCGGCCTATGGTCTTGTTCTCCGCAGCCATACTCCGTTCTCCCTGGAGGACGTGCACCTCCACGGAGGACTGGCTGTCCGCAGCGGTGGTGAAGACCTCCGTTTTGGAGGTGGGGATGGTGGTGTTCCTGGCTATGAGGGGTGTCAACACTCCTCCCAGGGTCTCGATGCCCAGGGTCAAGGTAGTCACGTCCAGGAGCAGGATGTCCCTCACCTCTCCCTTGAGCACGCCTGCCTGGAGGGCAGCGCCCACGGCTACTACCTCGTCCGGGTTCACGCCCTGGTGAGGCTCTTTGCCAAACAGGTCCTTGGCCTTCTGCAATACCGCCGGCATGCGAGTCATGCCGCCAACCATGACCACCTCATTGATTTCGCTGGGAGTCATTCCGGCGTCTTTCAGCGCTTGCGTGACTGGCTGCACGGTGCGTTGGATCAGGTCGTCCACCAGTTGCTCCAGCTTTGCGCGGGTGAGGGTCATGGTCAGGTGCTTGGGGCCCGAGGCGTCTGCGGTAATGAAGGGCAGGTTGATCTCTGTCTGCGCAACGCTCGACAGCTCTACCTTGGCCTTCTCAGCCGCCTCTCTCAGTCTCTGATGCGCCATCTTGTCTTGCTTCAGGTCTATGCCCTGCTCGTGTTTGAACTCATCCGCCATCCAGTCAATTACGCGCTGGTCAAAGTCATCGCCGCCCAAGTGCGTATCTCCGTTGGTGGACTTCACCTCGAACACACCTTCGCCTATCTGGAGGATGGATATGTCGAAGGTGCCGCCGCCCAGGTCGTACACGGCGATGGTCTGGTCGCCCGTCTTGTCCATGCCGTAGGCCAGGGAAGCAGCCGTAGGCTCGTTGATGATGCGCAGCACCTCCAGACCGGCGATGCGCCCGGCGTCCTTGGTGGCGTTGCGCTGGCTATCGTTGAAGTAAGCTGGAACGGTGATGACCGCCTGCGTCACCGACTCTCCCAGCTTGGCCTCCGCGTCCTGCTTCAGCTTGAGAAGTATCATGGCGGACACCTCGGCTGGTGACGCGGCCTTGTCCCCCAGCATAACGCTGGCATCGCCGTTCTTGGCCTCCACCACTTTGAAAGGCACTCGCCGGGCCTCTTCCACTACCTCGCTGTGCTTGCGGCCCATGAACCGCTTGGTGGAGAAGATAGTGTTTTCTGAGTTGGTGATGGCCTGTCGTTTGGCGGACTGGCCTACATACCTTTCGCCGTTGCGCGTGTTCAAGGCCACCACTGAGGGCGTGGTGCGTCCCCCTTCGCTGTTCTCCAGGACTCGAGGCTCGCCACCCTCCATCACTGCCATGCAGGAGTTGGTGGTGCCTAGATCTATTCCAATAACCTTTGCCACTGCTATTCCTCCTTTACTTCGGGACTGAGGCCCGGTCCAATGTTCGCAGGCCCCTAATCGTTAGGTTTGGCATCCTGGGCTACCGACACCTGGGCTGTTCTCAGGAGCTTGCCGTGAAGCTTGTAGCCAGACCGTATGACTGTAACCACTGTGCCTTCTGGCTTCTCAGTATTCTCCACGGCGAACAACGCTTCGTGTTCCCAGGGGTCGAATGGCTTGCCGTCCGCCTCAATTGGCGTGACGCCTTCCGATTCCAGCATGGAGCGTAGGCTACGCTCCACTATGCGGACTCCGTCCAGCCATGAGGCCTCTTGGGCGGTGTCAGGGGGATGGTCCAGGGCGCGCTGCATGTCGTCCAGGATGGGTAGCAGCTTGTTGATCAGCCGCGCCGCCGTGGAGCGGTGTATCTCCTCCCGTTCATCCTCCATCCGCTTGCGGAAGTTTTCCAGGTCTGCCTGGGCGCGCTGCGCCAGGGCTTTGAACTGGCCCCGCTCTCGGCCAGCCTCCTCCATCTCCGCAAGTAGGGCCTCCATGGACGCTCCCTCTAGGGGATAGTTTCCTGCGGCTCGTTCTTCCTGGGACTCGTTGTCTGGTTCTGGCATGTCCGCTTCTAGCACGTCGCTTCCCCCGAAATCTTTACTCCTCGGCTGCCTGGTCGAATGCTGTGATGAGCATGGCGAGCATGGCCTCCAGCTCCCTTCCTGCCATCTCCTTCAGTTGCCGCGCCTCTTCCAGGGCCGTAACGCGTTCCCTGAACTGGTGCAGCCGGTTCAGCATGTCCAGTACAAACTCAACTCCTGCCAGGTTGAGGCCAAGGTCATCCACCAGATGCTTGATGAGCCTCAGGCGCGCTATGTCCTCCGAGGAGTAGAGCCTGAGCATTCCTCCGGTGCGCGGAGGGCTCACAAAGCCCACCCGTTCGTATTTGCGCAACGTTTGGGGGTGCATCTCCAGCAGCCTTGCCGCCACGCTGATGATGTAGAGGCCGCCCTCCACTGAATCCGATGCCTCTTTCCTCTCGGCAAAGGCCCTCTGCCTCTGGGAGCCCGTTGCCGGAGGCTGGACTGACTGGACGGGAACAGGCCCCGCCGGATGGGATGGTGGAGCCATGGCTGGACCCAGGTCCAGCGGAGGTTGCCTGCGCTGACGTTTCACAATCATAGAACGTTATTAGTTAGTCTAGCCGTTTCTCAGAAAGTTATCAATGCGTATCGGCTTACTTGATATGAAGCATATCAAGGCGTATTATATATCATCTCTCGAAGGCTGTAAACCCCAAGGGCGTAAACCCATAAGCGTAGTTGATTATTCGGCCAGAACACGTAGCTTATTCATGCCATTCTGAGGAGTCCCGACCTGTCGGGACGACGAAGAATCTTGATGGCTGTCCTCCACGTGATGCAGTTACCTCAACAACGTGAATTGCTGTGGCAAACAAGATTCTTCGCTTTGCTCAGAATGACAGAGGAGACCAAGGCCTATTTAGCTTACATGATGTCAAGAGATAATCACCTTGGCACAATAGGCGCTTCCAAAGGAGGTGAACGCCATGATCTACTTCAAGGCCTGTCCCCGCTGCCGGGGCGACTTGTATCTCGGCGAGGACATGTATGGCCGTTACCTGGAATGCCTTCAGTGAGGGTATCAGACGGAAGCTGACCAGGCGGGACGTGGCGGAGTTCCGCCCGAGGCCAATGATAAAGACCGGGCCGTGGCGGCGTGACGTCGGCCGAGCGCTATCCCTGTGCCGCCTACCTGAAACGCTCCTCTTTCCAGGGGTCGGCGTTGTTGTGATAGCCCAATTGCTCCCAGAAGCCGAGCTTGTCCTGGGCCATTAGCTCCAGCCCGTTGACCCACTTGGCGCTCTTCCAGCCGTAGCGGCTGGGCACCACCAGTCGCACTGGGCCTCCCTGGGCAGTCTCCAGGGGCTTGCCTTCCTGACGATGGGCCAAAAGGACGTCCTCCTCCATGAGCACGTCTAGGGGCAGGTTGGTGGTATATCCGCCGTAGCAGCGCACCATCACGTACTTGGCATCTGGCCGTGGTGAGGCCTGCTGGAGCACCTTTCGGAACGGCACACCCTCCCATAGATTGTCCATCCTGCTCCACTGGGTAACGCAGTGGAAGTCCCGCGTTAGGGACACCTGCTGCAGGGCCAGGAACTCCTCCCAGTTGAACACCGCCTCTTGCTCCACCAGGCCGAATACACGGAGCCGCCACGCCTTCAGGTCAATCTGGGGAGTAGCCCCGTAGGTGAGGACGGGGAACTTCTCCGATACGTACTGACCTGGGGGGACTTGCGAGCCGTTGTGATTCTGGTCGATTTTCGTATGGCGGCCGAGTTTCTTTAGCATGGAAACGCTCTCCTGGCTGATGTCTGGTCCTCTGGGCGCATTGCTACAGGGTGGAAGTTATCAGGTTACCTCCCAACCTGCGGGCATGTAAAGCGTGGCGCTTTTCGCCGTTTGTCTGTAAGCTATTGCGTTGTGGACTATGTTCTTTAGCAGGTTGCTGAAAAAAAGAGGAGTCCAGAGGGGCACAGCCCCTTTGGAGGGGGTCTGGGGGTATCCCCCAGATATCTCTCTTACCCCCTTCCTGGTCAGGAAGGGGGCCAGGGGGATGGTCGAAGGAGTTTTTCATCACCCTGCTAGAACCTCCTGTCAGGAGGAATCGGAGCGATGAGCAGCGCCACTATGGACCAGCCTGCTGCGATCCATGTCAAGGGACTGTACAAGTCCTTCGGTGCTGGCCCTGTCCTCCAAAACCTTGACCTGGACGTGGGTTTGGGGGAGCGGCTTGTCCTCTTCGGAGGCAACGGCTCTGGCAAGACCACCCTGGTCAAGACCCTGGCAACCCTGTCGCGGCCAGATGCCGGCCTGGTCCGCATAGCCGGATGGGACAGCCGTAGTCAGGGCGCTATGCTGCGCCGGTCCATAGGCGTGGTGGGCCACCAACCCCTTCTCTACGATGAGCTTACGGGCTACGAGAACCTACGCTTCTACGGTAGAATGTTCCGCGTTCCAGGCCTCGAAGAACGCATTCAACTTGTGGCAGAAACGGTGGGCGTAGCGCAACATCTACCGGCCCGGGTACGCACCCTCTCCCACGGGATGCAAAAACGCCTCTCCCTGGCCCGAGCCCTCCTGCACGACCCTCCCGTCCTGCTGCTGGACGAGCCTGAAACAGGCCTGGACCAGGAGGCTCTGGAGAGGCTGGATGCTCTGCTGGCGTCCAAAGAAGGCTCTCCCAGGGCTGTGCTGATGACCACCCATGACCTGGAGCGTGGGCTAGCTCTGGCGGATAGGGTGGCTATCCTGGCGCGAGGACGCATTGCCTTCCTGGAGCGCCGTGATGCTCTGGATGTGGCGACCTTTCGTGGCACATTCATGAGCTATCTGGGGACGGCTCCGTGACTGACTTCATCCGGCCTATTCTGATTCTGGCATGGAAGGACGTCCTCCTGGAGCTGAGGACCAAGGACGTGGTCGTTTCTGTACTCATGTTCGCCCTGCTGGCAGCCATCATATTCAACTTCGCCTTCGTTCCTTCTCCTGCTGTGTTGGCCTTGGTGGTGCCTGGGATACTTTGGGTGGCCTTTACCTTTGCGGGGGTCTTGGGCTTCAACCGCTCCTTTGTGCTGGAGAAGGACAAAGGCAGCCTGGAAGGGCTGCTCCTGTGCCCGGTGAGCCGGGATGTAATCTACTTTGGCAAGCTTCTGGGCCTGTTTGCTTTTATGTTAGTGGCAGAGGCGGCGCTGTTCCCAGTATTCGGCATTCTATACAACTTCTCCCTGTTCGACCCCTGGCTCTTTCTTGTGGCTGCCCTGGCCACCCTTGGTTTTGCCGGAGTGGGTACCCTCTTTTCGGCCATCGCCGTCAACACCCGTTCTCGTGATATAATGCTGCCCGTTTTGCTTCTTCCAGTGGCCGCTCCAGTGGTCATCGCTGCCGTGGAGGCCACTCGCGTCATTCTGAGCGGGGCGTCCTTTGGGGAAGCCGCACGCTGGTGGCAGCTTCTCCTTGCCTTCGATGTGATATTCTTGGTAGTATCGTCTTTCGTGTTTGGCGCAGTGCTAGAGGAGTAAGAATGGCAAGCAGATCGGTGTCAGCAGCGGGCACACAAGGTTCCGGGAAGGTGGGGGGCATTCTTGAAGCCTCCGCTATTCGCACCGGACTTCTGGCGCTCAGCGCACTTCTCATGGCCGTTGATCTGGTGCTCATCTTTCTCTGGGTGCCCACCGAGCAGGTCATGGGCGTGGTGCAGCGCATCTTCTACTTCCACGTGCCCCTGGCCTGGGTAGGGTTCCTGTCGTTCTTCGTGGTGTTCTGCGCCAGCGTCCTTTACTTATGGAAAGGGCAGCGACGGTGGGACGCTCTGGCACATTCCGCCGCCGAAATAGGAGTATTGTTTACGACGCTGATGCTGATTACCGGCGCTACCTGGGCCAAGCCGGTGTGGGGCGTCTGGTGGACGTGGGACCCGCGTCTCACCACATCGCTTATCCTTTGGCTTCTGTATGTGGGGTACCTTATGCTGCGGTCCTACGCGCCTACGCCATCCCAGGCGGCACGCTACTCCGCTGTCATGGGCGTAGTTGGCTTCATAGACGTGCCCATCGTCTATTTCTCCGTGGTGTGGTGGCGGAACATCCACCCGGAGCTCGTGGTTGGCCCCGCCTCCGAGCCGGGGAGCCTGGACCCATCCATGCTGGTCACGCTGCTGTTTTCTTTGCTTACCTTTACAGTGTTGTTTGGATACCTCTTGTGGGAGCGGCTGGCGCTTCGCAACGACGAGGACGCCCTGCGGGAGATGCGTTACCAAGAAAGGACTTAGCTGCATGCGGTTTCCTAGCTTTGTAGGCGCACAAAGGATTCTGGTGCTGACGTGGGTTCTGGCCCTCTGGCTGATGCTGACGGGGAGCGTTCTGGCGGCGGAACACGGTCAGGCGGCATCCAACCCCGAGGCAACCCTTCCGTACCTGTTGGGCGTGTACACAGTCACTTGGCTCGCATTCTTTGCCTACGCCTTCTACATCACCAGGCGGCAAAGGGAGCTGCGACGTCAGATAGACGAGTTGCGCCGACAACTGGAAGAGAAGAAGGGGTAGGCGGCGGCGACGACAGGTGATTGGGAAGAACATAGAGATACCATAGGCTGTGTTGACTGCATCGATTTCATCCCAAATGGGAGGCCTGGTGACTTCCTGCCTTCTAATGAAGGCGGCATTTCAACCAGGGATTTCGAGGATGTGATTCTGCAAGGTGAGGAGGAAGTGGATGAAACCGTTACATATCATCTCACGGCCACTGCCGACGCCGATATTGTGGACGAGCCCTTTTCCACGTTTGAGACACGTTTGCTGGCTGATCTGTGGATCGGCAAGGAGGACTTGCTTCTGTACAAGTTCACTCTCTTCAGTGTCTTTTCAGTTGATGAAACAGGTGGGGAAGCCCTGGGGACAGAGGCTACGGCGGGCGAGATAGAAGTAGATTGGCTCTGGTTCTGTCCAGGCACAATCAACCCGTGGACATCCAACTCCCAGAAGTGGTGGTCTCACCCGCGTTCGAATACTGGGGTGGGCACATCCCTCAAACCACACCCATATCGGCCGGCCAGCCTGTCAATGGGGCCATGGAGAACTTGGTGGACGAGAACTTCTTCAGCTTCCATGCTGAAGCCGGAGAGGAATATATAATTATAGTGGAACCTGGTACTTTGGACGACAGCCACCTGACGCTGTGGGATACAGATTTTGCCACCATTCTGGCTCAAAACGATGACTATGACGAGACCTTGGCATCTAGGATCGTGTGGACGGCCCCAGCATCAGGCACCTACTACTTGGGTGTCGACGAATCCGACTCAGTCATCTGTTGTTTCGGTACCTATCCGGCGACCTATACCATAGCCATTCAACTAGCGACTTCTCTGTCAAGGCCTCCTTCTGCTGTTCCCGTGACAATCGGCTGGACCAGGCAGTTTGGGTCTGCCGGGAATGATTTGGCTTCTAGTGTGGCCATTGATGTAGAGGGCAACGTCTATGTGGCAGGTACTACTGAGGGTGTGCTGGTCGGCCAGGTCAATGCAGGGGGAGCAGATGCCTTTCTTCGCAAGTACGAGCCCGGCGGTGCTGAACTGTGGACTCGCCAGTTTGGCTTTAGCGGGGATGATCGTGTGAGGACCGTGGCTGTAGACGGGGAGGGAAACGTATACGTTGCATACACCGCATGGGGCATCAAGCGAGATCAACCTAGCCCAGTGGTAGACGACGTTTTTCTCCGTAAGTATAGCCCCGAGGGGGATAAGCTATGGACTCAGCAGTTTAGAACGGGTACGAACTACGGGGTTGCCGATATGACCGTGGATGGCAATGGGAATGTCTACGTAGCAGGGATCAATGAGATCGTCGTGCCTGATCAAACTAAAAATACCGACTACGGCCAATACCTTCGAAAGTACGATACAGCAGGTGTAGAAGTCTGGGCTCATCAGTTCGGGGTTGGTGGAACATACGCAGTAACAAGCATAGTCGTGGACGAGGATGGGAGTATCTACGTGGCAGGCAAGACGCCACAAGTGCTGCTGGACCAGAACGGCTACAGGCCCTCAGACGCCTTCCTTAGCAAGTATGACTCGGCGATGGCGGAGCTCTGGACCCGCCAGTTCGAGACTGATTCATACGATTCAGCCTCGAGCATAGCTGTTGATGAGGAAGGAGCCGTCTATGTGGTTGGTGGGGCAGGGGGTGCCTTGACAGGCGATCCCATTGAAGGGGATGGAGACGTCTATGTGCGGAAGTACGGCAATGGGGGGACTGTGATGTGGACCCGTCAATTTGGGACGCCCAAGATTGATATAAGTTTGGGTTTGGCGGTGGATGCACACGGGAGCGTCTACATCGTGGGCCAAACTGAGGGCTCTCTGCCAGGCCAATACAACTCAGGTTCTGGCCTAGGTTCCTTCCAACCTTTCGATGGCTACGTTCGCAAGTACGACTCTGAGGGGTTGGAGACTTGGACACATCAGTTTGGGACTTCTGGATACGATGCGGCTTCTGGCATAGCTGTCGACAGAGATGGGAATGTCTATGTCGCAGGCCAGACTGGCGATACGTTGCTTGGCCAGATCAGTGCCGGGAAACAGGATGCATTCCTGTTACAGATCACGGACTAGCCCCCACCACGCGGGTTATGTGGCCCTGGCCTGTCAGGTCCTCTGCCAGGAGCACATCGCCTGGGCTAAACTGCCGCACCGTCCCGTCCCCGATCTCGATCTCAGCCTGTCCCGCCAGGTTCACCACGTACTGCCGCTGCGGGGCGCAGTGCCAGTCCAGGAAGAAGCCAGGCGGGTAGCGGTTGAACCGGACTGCTTTGGCAGCTCCCAGCGTGGTGGCCTCGGACCCTCCGCCCGTGGCAAAGGGCAAATCAACGTTCTCAAAATGCGACTTCTCGTCTGAGCCGGTGTAGATGCGGACGACCTTCATAAAAGCCTCCTTCTTTCACAGCCCTCGTACCCACTCCCGCACTTGTGCCGCTGTATCGGGACGGCGCAGCGCTATTTGCAGCGAGGCGTGGAGCAGGCCCAGGGGTGTGCCGCAGTCGTACCAGGTGCCCGCGCAACGGTAAGCATAGGTGGGTTGTCGCTCCATGGCCAGGGCGATGCCGTCGGTGAGCTGGATCTCACTGATTGCGCCTGGTGGTGTTCGATCCAAGGCGTCGAACACGTCCGGGGTCAGAATGTATCTACCCACTATGCGTAGGTTGGAGGGCGCTACCTCCGCGGCCGGCTTTTCCACCAGGCCCTTCACCAGGTACGTGCGCTCGTCCAGGTGCCCCTCCTCGGCCAGGTCCACCACACCATAGGCGGAAATCCGGTCCGCGGGGACCTCTTCCACGGCCAGGTAGTTGCCAGGCTGGCTGCTCCACGCCTGCACCATCTGGGCCAGGGCGGGCTGCTCGTTCACCAGTAGGTCGTCGGGCAGGAGCACCGCGAAGGGCTGGTCCCCCACAACTTCCCTGGCACACAGCACGGCGTGTCCCAGTCCTAGCTGCTCCTTCTGGATGGGGTAGCTGAAGGTGAGGCGTTCTGCGAACTGTCGTAGCTCATAGGCCACGGCCTCGTTGCCTCTGCGGCGAAGCATCTCCTCCACCTGGAGCGATGGCGTGAAATACTCCTCCAGCGCGTCCTTGCCCGGAGAGGTGACTATCACCACGTGCTCCATGCCCGCGGCCAGGGCCTCCAGGACAGCATAGTGCATGAGGGGCCGGTCCACCACGGGGACCAGCTCCTTGGGGATGGCCTTGGTCAGCGGCAGGAAGCGAGTGCCAAGGCCGGCTGCGGGAATGACGGCGGTGCGTACGGTGGCTGTGGCGGACATGACACCATTTTACACGACTTCCGTCCAGAAGATGGCCGCCGGCCCCTGCCATTCTGAGTGCAGCGAAGAATCTTGTATGCTTTTATGAACTCTCCTCTAGGGTAGTTGAGGATAGTAGACAGTGAGCAAACCGGATTCCTCGGTCGTCCCGACGTGTCGGGACTCGGCAGAATGATAAGACTGTTGTGGCGAATTGACATGCACAGGTGGGAGCCTATAATGCCAGCTGATATAGAGTGCCGTGTGTTTGCTCAAACCAACGGGCTCTAGGCGAGGGAAATTGGTCATGATACGGGCTTTTCTGGCTGTTGCCTCATTCCCCCTACTGTTGTTGTTCCTGCCTCTCGCTCTGGTCTTCGCCGCTCCGGCGCTGGCTCCTGGCGACCTGGACACCACCTTTGGCACGGGCGGCAAGTTGACCACGGACTTCGGTGGCAACGACCAAGGCTTCTCAGTGGTCATGCAGAGCGACGGCAAGATGGTGGTGGCAGGGTACTCCGACGGCGATTTTGCTCTGGCCCGGTACAACGCCAACGGTACCCTGGATACCACCTTTGGCACCGGGGGCAAGGTGGTCTCCGACTTCGGTGGTAATGACGTAGCCTACTCGGTGGCTTTCAGACCGACGGCAGGATCGTGGCGGCAGTGATTTCGCCCTGGCGCGGTACAATGCCAACGGTGATCTGGACACCTCCTTTGGCACCGGGGGCAAGGTGGCCACCAACTTTGGGGGCGAAGACCGTGGCCAATCCATGGCCATTCAGAGCGACGGCAAGATCGTTGTGGTGGGATACAGCACCGCTGGAGGCACCGACGACTTCGCAATGGCGCGCTACAACGCCGACGGTACCTTGGACGCTTCCTTTGGCGGCGCGGGCAAGGTGACCACTGACTTCGGGGGCGATGACTTCTGTTGATCTGTGTCAGTACAGAGCGACGGCAGGATCGTAGTGACTGGTTTCGCCTTTACTGGTGGCTCCGGTGATTTCGCTGTGGCGCGGTACAATGCTGGAGGTATCCTGGACACCTCCTTTGGCACCGGGGGCAAGGTGACCACGAACTTCGGGGGCGACGACCGCGGCTTTTCCGTGGCTCTCCAGGACGACGGTAAAATTGTGGTGGCTGGCACCAAGTTCGCTGGCGGCTCCGGTGATTTTGCCCTGGCGCGCTACAACGCTGCCGGCAGCCTGGACGCCACCTTCGGCACTGGAGGCAAGGTGACCACCAACTTCGGGGGCTACGATCGCGGCCTTTCCGTGGCCATTCAGAGCGACGGTATGATCGTGGCGGCGGGAACTTCCCCCGGGGGAGGTAGCGCTGATTTCGCGCTGGCGCGCTACAACGCCATCGGCGCCCTGGATACCACGTTTGGCACTGGAGGCAAGGTGACGACAGACTTCGGCGGCAATGACGATGTCCGCTCGGTGACCATACAGAGCAATGGTAAGATCGTGGTAGTAGGGAACAACGGAGGCGGCAGCCCCGACTTCGCCCTGGCGCGCTACCTGGCGGCGGAGCCTGCGTCGCCAACTCCTACCCCCACGCCTGTTCCCGTGGTTGGCTGGCCCGGACTTCTGGCGCTGGCCGCCGGGCTGGCGGCCCTGGTGTTGCTGGTCGGCACCCGCAGGGCACGCGCCGGACGCACAGCGTAGGGTTGACCTCTCCCTGGCCATCTCCTACGAGGGGAGGAAATAGACTCTCCCCCGCATCGGGGGAGAGTCAGAGGGGGGGTCTAACCACCAATTCGACATGCTCAACGTAAGCGGCTGCCTGCGTAAAGCATACCCAATCCGGATACCAGAGCCACCAGGCCTGCCCATGCCCAGAAAGGCTGCCCCGTCATAGGGCTGCCTCCCAGTTGGTTGATCCCCTGGAGTATCCAGATGACGCCAGTAAGCGACATCAACAGGCCTATTCCCAAGAGTATCCACCGCTTCATTAGAACGTACCCCCTGGCACACTTTGCCAAGCGTCCATAGTCGAGCCATCTGTTTACCGGGAAAGCGGCTGCGACGCTGTGGCGCTTTGCTCCAGGCCACCCGTCGCATCCGCCTTCATCTTGGGTGGCTTCTTCCGCATAATGCTGTAGATGGTTGGGATAACCACCAGCGTCAGCAACGTGGCGGTCATCAGCCCGCCGATGACCACTGTGGCAAGCTCCGCGCCAATAAGTCCGCCGCCCTGGCCGCCCAGCCCCAACGCCAATGGCATCAGCACGAATATAGTAGTCAACGCCGTCATAAGAATGGGCCGCAGGCGCGTCCGCCCGCCCTGAAGCAGCGCCTCCGTCAAGCTAAGCCCTCTGGCACGTAGCTGCTCCACAAAAGCTATCAGCACAATGGCGTTGGTCACCACCAGGCCAATGAGCATCAACAGACCGATGAGCGCGGGCAGACCCAGGGTGCGCTGGGTCACCAGCAGCCCGCCTAGCGCACCAACCGATGCCAGCGGCAGGCTGAATATAATCACGAAGGGCGTCACCAGAGACCGCTGGCTTACCACCATCACCAGGTACACCAGGGCCACACCCATCACCATGGCAATGGCCATCTGGGAAAACGCCTGGTTTATGTCGGCGAAGACGCCTCCTTCGACAAGCTCAACGCCTGCGGGCATCCCCACCTGGTCCACGACTTGCTGCACCTGCTGCTGGACGGCTCCGGTGTTTCTTGCCGTAATCGTACCGCTTATTGTGACGGCCCGCTGGCCGTCCACTCGGCTTATTGGAGCCTGGCTGCCGTTCCCCTGGCCGGCTGGGGATGTTGCGACATCATTGCGTACGTTGATGAGCCCCTCCATCCCTTGTAGGGCAGTGGTGATGTCCTCTGCCGACGTGGACAGAGCGGCCTGGTCTTCTCCACGTAGCGTCAGTTCCAGGTTGTTGGACTCCGGCCCGCCGCCGCTCGTCTGCGATACAATGATGGTACGGCCCTGGCCGACCAGGTCTCGCCGGAACGCGTCCGCTGTCGCCTCCACGTTCGTCCCCTCTGGCAGTTGTACCAGGATGGAGGCGGTATCCAAGCGTCCACTGCCCTGGCCAAACACCCTGCTGCCTCCAATGTTGGACTGATACACGTTGACCGTTCCGCCACGCCGCTCCTGCTCCAGAGTAGCTTCCACCTGGTCCAACTGCTGGAGCAGGTCGTTCGCGGAGGCAGCGCCAGGCACCGATACCTCCACCCTTAGCACAGGCTGCCCCATGCTCGGGAAGAAGCTCACCGGTATAAAGCGCACCACCGCAATGCTACCAACGAACAAGGCCGCCGCCAACAGCAGCGTGCGGCCCTTGTGGGTCAGAGACCATTGCAGCAGCGAAGCGTACGTCCGCGCCGGCCACGACCCTTGCCAATCCCGGTGATCACCTTGCTTTATCAGCAGGCTTCCCAGGACTGGCACCACCGTCAGCGCCACCAGCAGCGACGCCAGCAGCGCGTAGGTGACGGTCAGGGCAAAGGGCACGAAAATCACGCCAATGACCGCCGATGATGCCCAGTGGTGCAAACACCGCAATAGTGGTCATGGTGGAGGTGACGATGGGCACAGTCACCTCGCGGGTGCCGTTCAGCGCCGCTGTCCACCGGTCATCGCCTAGCTGGATGTGCCGGAATATGTTCTCCATCACCACAATGCTGTCATCCACAACCCGCCCAACAGCAATAGCCAGGCCGCCTAGGGTCAATAGATTCAGGCTCATGCCCTGCCACGCCATTACTATAAACGCCGCCAGCACGCTGGCTGGAATGGAGATGCTGGTGACCAGCGTGGGACGCACACTCAAAAGGAACGTGAAGATCACCATCACCGCCAGCACAGCGCCCAGTAGTACCTCCTGCGTCAGCTCGTTGATGGACTTCTGGATACCGGGCGCCTGGTTGGAGATTTCGACGAACTGCACGTCCGAGGGCAGGCCATCTTCCAAGCCCTTCAGCCTGGCGGTCACAGCATTGGACACCTCAACAGTGTTGCCATCCGGCTCTTTCAGCACGCTGATGGTCAGGCTGGGCAGCCCGTTGGTCCGGGTGATGGTGAAGCCCTCGCCGGACCCCAGGGGCACGTCTGCGCCGAATACGGTCACGTCCCATAGAGTGGTGTAAGAGTACGTCATCCTGTTGATATCGTCTAGGCCGCTGCCTCTGCGAGTTCGGCTCTGGGTAGAGCTTCGTTGGAGGTGGTTACCTCCTGTGTCATGTATCGACGGCCGACGGCCCACTCGTCGTGCTGCTCAGCTAGGACGGCGCCGACCAGGCGACGGACAGCTGGGCGGTTAGGGAAGATGCCCACCACATCGGTGCGGCGCCGTATCTCCTTGTTGAGACGCTCCAGGGGGTTGTTGGACCAGATCTTCTTCCAGTGGGCGAGTGGGAAGCTGGAGAAGGCCAGGACGTCGGGTCCAGCCTCGTCCAGTCGAGAGGCGACCTGTGGGAACGGGTCCTGGAGCTGAGCAATCACCCGCTCGAGTTGGGCATGCACCTCCTGAGGGGACGGCTGCTGGTAGATGGTGCGTACCATGGTGGCCACCCAGGGCTGAGCGCTCCTGGGGACCCGAGTGAGCAGGTTGGTCATGAAGTGGGTGCGGCACCGCTGCCAACTGGCCCCACCGAAGACAGTTGCGATGGCATCCCTGAGTCCCTGATGAGCGTCCGATACCACCAGTTCCACCCCGCCGAGGCCCCTGGCCGACAGTGAGCGCAGGAAGGCTAACCAGAAGGCGCCGTCTTCACTGGTACCCACGTCCATCCCAACGATCTCACGCTTGCCCTCGCTATTGACCGCCGTCGCCACCACCACGCTGACGTTGACTATCCTACCGGCCTCTCTGACCTTCTGGGTTAGTGCGTCCAGCCACAGGTAGGGATATGATCCGCCGTCCAGCGGCCGACCCAGGAAGCTCTCCACCACCCCGTCCAGCTCCTGGCAGATACGCGACACTTGGCTCTTTGAGATACCCTCGCACCAAAGAGCCTTGACCAGATCATCCACTCGCCTCGTCAATACACCCTCCACATACGCCTGCTGGATCACCGCCAGCAGAGCTCGCTCGCTGCGACGCCGTGGCTCCAGCAGGCTCGGAAAGTAGCTCCCCTCCCTCAGCTTGGGTATCTGCAACTCCATGGTCCCTACGCGAGTGTCCCATGCTCGAGACCGGTACCCGTTGCGCTGGGTCACCCGCTCAGGGTTGCGTTCTCCATACCCAGCGCCGGTCCTCAATGACACATCAGCCTCCATGATCTCCTCGACCAGCACTCTCAGTGCCTCTCGTAGAAAGTCCACGTCACCGTCGACTCCCCTCTTGCGCATTAGCTCAAGCAGGTCCATCCTTTCCTTGACCACCGTTGTCCTCCTTTCTCAGGCTCGTCTTTGCCCGCTAAGGATGACGTGGTGGTCTCTCTTCATCCAGACCCTCTACTCTTGTTACACCACTTCCTGGGACTCTACTCCGAATACCCCGGGCACCTTGTTCAGCTCCGGCAGCACCTCCTCTGTTACAAGAGCGTTGAGGTCGCCGATGCTCCTTTCGCCGAGCACGCTGATCTCCAGCACGGGGAACTCATCCAGATTGATCCGCCCAACCCGCGGCGGTGGCAAGCCAGCGGGGAGCTTTGCCTGACTTACGCGCTGGGCTATGTCCCGTTCCATGGCCTTCATGTCGTTGCCAAAAGTGGCCTCAATCAGGACCAGCGAGAGGCCTGGCGACGACGTGGACCTCACCGTCGTAACGTTCTCTGCGCCCGCCACCGCCTGCTCTAGTGGAATGGTCACGTCTCGCAGCACCGTCTCCGTATTGGCTTGCGGGAGCGCAGTGACTACGGTGATGAGAGGAAAGTCTATGTCGGGCAGCATCTCCAGGGGCAGCTTTGAGAAGCTGTAAACCCCAGCCACCATCAACAGCACCATGAGGGCAATGGTCGCGATTCTGGCGCGGAGCGCAAGTCTGGTCAGCAAGGCGCGATACTCCTTTTCAATAGGGCGAAGCTGCTACAAACGCCTAAGTATCGGTTCAGCACGGAGTGATTGTCAACAACAAGCGGGTTTGCTATTCCGCTCGGCGCGAGTTTACCGTGCTACGTCTAAGGCTGTAGTGCTTGAGGGAGTCCCGATTTATCGGGACTCAGGGCGAACAGCTATGCGCCGAGGCGCTCCCTCAGGGCGGAGCCCAGTTCCGATATGGCGACGCGCTCCTGCTGCATGGTGTCGCGGTCTCGGATAGTGACGGCGTCGTCGTCAATGGTCTGGAAGTCCACGGTCACGCACAGAGGTGTGCCTATCTCGTCCTGGCGGCGGTATCGGCGGCCTATGCTCTGGGCGTCGTCATACTGGCAGACGAAGCTCTTGCGCACCAGGTCGTAGACCTCGCGGGTCTTGGTGGCCAGGCGCTCGTTGCGCGATAGGGGCAGTACGGCGACTTTGACTGGGGCCAGTGCTGGATGGAGCTTGAGGACGACGCGTTTCTCTGACTTGCCATCTGCCGTCGGGATATCCTCCTCACGGTAGGCGTCCAGCAGGAAGGCGAGGAGGGCGCGGTCCACGCCGGCGGATGGCTCGATGACGTAGGGCGTGAAGTGCTCCTTGGCCTCCTCGTCGAAGTAGGTCAGGTCTTTGCCGCTGGCCTTGGAGTGGGCGTTGAGGTCGAAGTCGGTGCGGTTGGCGATGCCCTGGATCTCGCCCCAGCCCCAGGGGAAGGCGTACTCGATGTCGGAGGTGGCTTTGGAGTAGTGGGAAAGCTCGCTGGCCTCATGCTGGCGGATATGTAGGTGGTCCGGGGCGATGCCCAGGCCGGTGTACCAAGCCATGCACTCTTCAATCCAGCGTTGGTGCCACTCGTCGTCGTCGCCTGGTTTGACGAAGAACTCGATCTCCATCTGCTCGAACTCGCGGGTGCGGAATATGAAGTTGCCGACGGTGATCTCGTTGCGGAACGCCTTGCCCACCTGGGCGATGCCGAAGGGCAGCTTGCGGCGCGTGGTAGTGAGCACGTTGCTGAAGTTGACGAATATGCCCTGGGCGGTCTCCGGGCGCAGGTAAGTCTGCGCGGCCTCGTCCTCAATTGGGCCAAGGAATGTCTTGAACATGAGGTTGAACTGGCGGGATTCGGTGAGCTCACCACCGCAGTCGGGGCAGGCAGAGCCGTTGATCTGGTCGGCACGGAACCGGTGGTGGCAGTTCTTGCACTCGACCAGAGGGTCGGAGAAGCCGCCCACGTGTCCAGAGGCGACCCACACCTGCGGGGCCATGAGGATGGAGGCGTCCAGGCCCACCATGTCGTCGCGCTGGTGGACAAAGGTGCGCCACCAGTGGGCCTTGACGTTGCTCTTCAACTCCACGCCCAGGGGGCCGTAGTCCCAGGTGGATGCCAGCCCGCCGTATATCTCGCTGGACTGGAAGATAAACCCCCGGCGCTTGGCCAGGGATACGATGGTATCCATATCAGGCATGTGGTGGGTCCGCTCCTGCTAGGGTAGAGGTACGTTACCAGGATTGGCAGGTGCAAGTCAAAGGTCTCGTTCTCGTTCAGGACGTGAGTGACCTGCCCTCTGCCTTTCCTTTTCGTTGTTGCCAGTGGCGAAGGAACCGATTGGGGTAATATAGACCGTAGCGCTTTCCAAGGATAAACTTACACAAGACTTTGGAACCTTGGGAGGTTTCTCCTCCGACTTCGTCGCGACTCCTCGACCCAGTCGGGACAGGAATAGGGCCTAAATGCCCAGGAAAATTGCAGGACATGGAGGACGACGATGACTCTACCGCTGTCAGACATCCGAATAGTCGACTTCTCCCAAAATGTGGCAGCGCCCTCCGGTGGGATGCTGCTGGCAGACCAGGGCGCGGACGTAATCAAAGTGGAGCCGCCAGGCGGTGGCAACTCCAGGTCCAATACTCCTGCCATCAATGGCATGACCCTATACTTTATGTCCTTCAACCGTAACAAACGCTCCATCATGGTGGATGTCACAAAGGATGAAGGACGCGCCGTGACTCATGACTTGGCCCGCTGGGCGGACGTGTTCATAACCAACTCACGGCTCGCCGCTCGCCGCCGGCACGGCTACAGCTATCAGGACCTGGCGGCCATAAACAGTCGCCTCATCTACGTTTCCCTGACAGGTTATGGAGAGACCGGACCTGAGGCCAATCTGCCAGGGGCCGATATCACCATTCAGGGCAGGGCGGGAGAAATAGCGGCACGCCGGACGTCTGACGGGCCTTTCCCACGATATACTCGTCTGTTCCACTACGATATGGCTACAGCCATGCTCATAGCCTACGGTGTGATGGTGGCAGTGCACGAGCGCCACAAGACAGGTACGGGGCAGCAGGTTGAGGTGAATCTCCTACAAACCGCTTTGGCACTCCACGCGCTCCAAATGACGCACCTGGCCGGGAGCAGCGAAAGGTCTCCCGCCAGGCCCGACAGCCTTCCCATACAGTACATGTGTAGTGACGGAAAACAACTTCTCTCTCAAACCATCAATACCGGACGACGATGGGAGGAGTTTCTCGGGGCTGTGGAGCTGGAACAGCTTGCCACTGATCCCAGGTTTGACACGCTGGAAAAGCGCGAGCGGGGCGTGGAGGAACTCGCCAATGTCATATCCCAGCATTTTGCTACCAAACCTGCGTCGGAATGGGAGGCTATGTTCAAACGCAAGGAACTCAGCGCCACTGTGGTTAAAGAGATAGAGATGGACGAGGTTGACGAGGACCCACAAGTTGTGGCTAATGATATGATTATCGAGTTCCAGCAACCGGATGTTGGCGCGATGCGAGCAACAGGGCAGTCCGTAAGACTTTCGGCTCATGCCCAGGAGCGATGGCTTAGACTGCCGGCCCCTAAGCTGGGGGAGCACACAAATGAGATATTGGGCCAGCTAGGCTACACGCCTCAACGCATTCAGGCGCTCAGGGAGAGCGGAGCCGTCGCCTGAGCTGGGCATGGTGTTCGTCACCAGCCCAAGCCCTTTATGGGGGATATGTCATAAAGGAAGGAGACAAGCATGGAAGGCGGCAACCATCATATCGGGGTGCCGGCGTGGGGTCGAGGTAGGCGTATAGCTAAGTTCGGCCACGGACGGTACGACGTGCGGTTAACGAGGAGCCTAAGCCCGAATCCACCGATGCGGAGCGGCCTTGGGGTTGGAACAAGGGGTGAGGGCCGTGGGACGCGACGGTCCGCGCTCGATTCCGATAAATGGGGCCGGTGGCGGCCTTTGGTTGGAGTTGGTGGCGCCGATGGCGGTCCTGGGCAGCGGCGCTGGGGCGGGGTCGGCGGGACAGCATGCAAGGGAAGACAATCGCGGACCGGGCCGGTGCGACTCTGTGGGGTGGTTGAGTAGTCTGGTGGACGTGTCAGGCGCCGTCGGTGCCGTCAGGCAGGCAATGGCAGGGCTCGCAATCGAGCCAGGGCGCGAATGAACTGGGTTTCCCAAGGCCAGCCCTGTGGCAGATGCAAAGTGAGGCGGCGGGCCGAGCGGGTGAGCCGTCCGGCCAGGGAGAAGAAGCGCCGCCGGAGGGTCCTGGTGGTCACCACCCCCTCGCCCAGACCGATGCGCGCAGTCCAGCGGGCCAGGTTATGGGCCAGCACCTGAACGGCCAGCCAGGCGCCGTTGGCGGGGAAGCGGCCCGAGGGGAAATGATTGAGGCCGACGCCGTGCTTGAGGTCTCGGATGGCATTCTCGATCTCGGCGTGGCGGCGATGGTCGGCCTCCAGTTCCAAGGTTTCCCCGTCCCGGTAGGTGATGAAGCCGTGATAGCTGTAGCTGGCGAAGAGGGCCAGTTGGGAACCGGGCGTGGGCTTCACCCGCCGCACGATGAGCCGCACTGGGGCGGCTTCGGGCTCACCCTGGAAGGGAGTGTAGGTGGTCTCGGCCACGTCGGCGCCGCCGTCCATCCAGTAGGGGACGGGCGTCCAGTCCTCCTCGGGAATCGCCTCAATCAACTCCCTGAGGCGGGCGTGTTGGCGGATGGTGATGGAGAAGCGGACATCCATCTCGCGGCAGACGACGACCAGGGCGTGGGCATAGAAGCCGCTGTCGGCCCGCACCGTGAGTTGTCCTGTAGCCCCAGCATGGCGCACCCGGCCCACGGTCTCCCGCAGGAAGTGGGCGGCGCCACGAACGGTGTTGGCCCGGCCCTCGCGAAGCCGAGACATCAGCACGTCGCCGGTGCCGGCGGCGATGGCCAGCAGCGGGTGATAGCCCCGCTGGCCAGTGTAACCATGGTGACGCGCCCCCTCCTTGGCCAGTCCGTAGGTCTCGCACATGGTGGAGTCTAGGTCGATGGTCAACGGCCCTTCACCGGGTCCCGCACCAGCGGCCCAGGCCCGGGACAGCAGCTCCCGGCTCACCCGATCCAACTGGCGGACGTGGCCCCACCGGAAGCTGCGCAGGAAAGTTCCCAGGGTGGATGGCGCCTTGACTACGCAGCCGATGGCGCCAGCTGTCCCGCCGGTACGCAACACGTCGGCGTCGTCAATGAAGTCGCCCCCAGCCAGCGCCGAGGCCACCAGGCTCAGCAGCTTGTCTTCCGGGTTCGCCCGCCCCGGCGCGTCTCCCAGGTCGACGTGGCTGTCGACGACTTCACGCAGGCCCAGGTGCTGGGCTAGGGTCACCGGGAGCAGCAGCCCAGCATTGGCCACGAGGCGGTGGTCGTCAAACGCGATTTGGATGCGATCGGGATGGTTGCGTGGTAGCATCTATTGGGTGCTCCTTGTTCTGGGGTCGGCTTTGCTGTTTCAAAACCATTATCCCAGATTCACGGAGCACCCTCTTGCCGCTTCAGGACACTGACCCGACGCCCTCCTTCGGTGGATTCGGGCTAAGGCATGGCTAGAAGGTGCCGGCCAGGCCCACACTGGTCGCTTTGTGTCCGAACGCGAACGGCGGGCAGTCGTTAAAGCTTCTGTGGCCCCCCCAACCCTCCGTTAGTGGAAACGCCAGCGGATTCGCACCTCCGTGCGGCAAATTGGCCGAAGCGCTCTAGTAGAAGCCTTTGCCGTAGCTGTAGGGCTTTATGACCATGATGTAGACCACTACCACGACGGCCACGTAAAGGACCCAGAAGGCATATCGGGCCTTCCTGTCGTTGAGCAGACGATGAAGCTCGTCAGACGGAAGGTCGTCCGAGCTCGACTCGGCCGCTTGCCGTACCTTCCCGATCCAATCACCTTGTATAGCTCCGCCAAGTAGGAATGCGATGCCAAAAATCACGTACGACTGAACCAGCCACGACTCGAAAAAGCCGTGTTTTCGCACTAACACCGCAATAAACCCCAGGATGCCTCCAAGGGTGAACAGAAAGGGTATGATCGGTTCGAGGGGCTTGGCCAGACCGAAGGCGGCACGAATGGACCGCACATCGCCGGTGCAGGATAATCCCCTAACCCAGGGCGACACCGACGGCTGCGAACAGAGTAAGGATGTGCAGGTACACCCAGATCATGAAACCCTCTCCTACAGCTTTGATTCCGACTGTAATTGGCCTCTTGTTACCGCACCGGGTTGTAGATTTCTCTACCGGAATTCCCCATATCAAGCTGCCTGGGCCCAAGCGACGCACCATCTTCGACGAGAGCCGTGGTAGTATCACTCAAGGATGCCGTCAACCATCACATCGGTTCCTTAAATTGGAAACGAGTCCCCAGGCGCCTTCCTTCCCCGCATGCCCGAGTGCCCGCGCCATGCCGTGGCCGTCGTTGACACTGGCTTGAGGCCACCCTATGATTGCAATGGCCGTGCTAGACGGGGAGTTAGCGGTGCCCTGTACCCGCAATCCGCTATAGCGGGGTTGAACTCCTCCCCAAGGTTCAGCCTCTGGCCTCTGTCTCCGAGAAAGATGTTGAGAGCTGGGCCCTGCGCGGCGGAAGACCGTTAACCCCGTCAGGTCCGGAAGGAAGCAGCGGTACGCGGACCCTTCCGAGCGCCGCAGGTAGCCTGGTTCGAGTCCTACCGGCAGATACGCCTTGGGGTCATAATCGACGGGAGGTGCACGGCCTATCGCTTTTACATACGCCCTTGGTTTGAACACATGGACTCTCCCACCACTTTCCCTTCGATAAAGGCTTCCCTCGCCAGACTAGGCCTGTCGCCCCGCAAGGGGCTGGGCCAGCACTTTCTGGTGAGCAAGGGAGCGGTGGCCACTATCCTACGGGCGGCGGAAATCGGGCCTGAGGATACAGTGGTGGAGGTTGGCCCTGGCCTGGGGGTGATGACCTCGGAGCTTGTCCAGAGGGCCAAGCGGGTGGTTGCCGTGGAGTTGGACCAGGAGCTGGCTGTGGCCCTGGAACGGGAGCTGGGTGCCGTCAACCTCAACATGGTATGCGCCGACGCCCGACAAGTGGACATAACGGAGCTATCGGGCAGCGAGCCGTACAAATTGGTGGCCAACCTCCCGTATTATGCCGCCAACCCTATCACGCGTCGCTTCCTGGAGTCGACGCATCATCCCACGCGGGTCGTGGTCATGGTGCAGCGGGAAGTAGCCAAAAACATGGCGGCCCAGCCGGGGGCCATGTCCCTGATGTCGGTGGGGATACAGCTTTATGGAAGGCCACGCATCGTGAAATATGTCCCTCCTGCGTCGTTCTACCCGCCGCCCAAGGTGACCTCCGCCATTGTGCGGATAGACGTGTACCCTAAGCCGGCCCTGGCTCTGGACGATACGGAGGCGTTCTTCAAGGTGGTGCGGGCCGGGTTCAGCGCGCCCCGCAAGCAGTTGCGCAACGCCCTGGCCCAGGGTCTGGTAATCCGTGCCGATGAGGCCCAGGCGCTGCTGGAGGGAGCGGGAGTTGACCCCAGCCGCAGGCCCGCTACTCTGGACCTGGAGGAGTGGGGGTCCCTGTATCGCTCGGTGAAAGGGGGACGTGACTATGCTGGTGCTGGCCCACGCCAAGATCAATCTTAGCCTGGAGGTAATAGGCCGCCGGCCCGACGGCTACCACGAAGTCGTTACGGTGCTCCATACCATCGGCCTGGCCGACCGCCTGACTTTCGAGCCGTCGAAGTTCCTGGCGCTGCAATGCAATGCTCCGGGCCTGTCTAACGAGCGGAACCTCGTGTGGCAGACCGCTCTCCTGCTACAGCGTGAAACGGCAGCCTCGTCCAAGGGCGTGTCCATCACACTGGAGAAGCGCGTCCCTGAAGCCGCTGGCCTCGGCGGAGGCAGCACCGATGCAGCCGCTACTCTGAAGACCCTGAACACGATGTGGGGTCTCAAACTCCCCCCGGCGACTCTGAGGAACCTGGCGGCAAAGCTGGGCTCCGACGTCACGTTCTGTCTGCGCGGCGGGTGCGCCATTGGGACAGGCAGGGGTGAGGTGGTGCAGGCACTGCAGCCTGCTCCGCCTTGGTGGGCGGTGGTCCTCCGTCCCAACCTGCGCCTACCCGACAAGACGGCGCGCCTTTACGCCATGCTGACGGAGGCAGATTTCACGGATGGCTCTGTCACCAGGGCGCTGGCCAGCCGGCTGCGTAGTGGCATCGCCTCTATTGCGGACGTGGCGGCGGCCGGAAACGCTTTCGAGCGCGTTGCTTCCAGGGCTTTTCCAGGCTTGGCGAAGGGACGCAGGGCACTGTTGGAGGCGGGCGCTACGTTTGCACGGCTCACTGGCACCGGCCCCGCTCTGTACACCCTGGTGGAGCGCCAGGAAGAGGGCGAGGCTATCCTTGACCAGCTCAAGGCTGGTAGGCATGAGGCGTATTTGGCGGCACTGGTGGGGTCAGGGGAGGGTGCTGGCGACACTGCTTGAGGTAGTATTGTTCGTTGGGGTGGCAGAAGTACTCCCTCTCTGGCAAGGAGTTCGGGGAATATGCCCCAGGCTAACTTTCTTTCCCATCTCCTGCTTTGGGTGGGCGAGGGGGACACAGGGATTGGGGTGTTCAGGCAAGTTCGTTGACTCCCTGCACTAGCGACCTCTACAATGAGCCGGTTCGCTAACTACTAAGCTATGATCATAGACCTGCATGTCCACACGTCCCGCGGCAGCGGCGACAGCAGCCTGTCGCCTCAGGAGCTAGTCCAAGAGGCGAGACGCATCGGCCTTCAAGGGGCGTGCCTTACCGAGCACGCAGGCCCCTGGGACAGGTTCGAGTTCCAGAAGTTCGCCAGCCAGCAGGACGGCCTGCTCCTGGTGCCGGCCCTGGAGGTGGAGACCGAAGTGGGGCATATCACCATCTTCGGCCTGGACCGCTACCCCGGAGGCATAGCCGACCTCAAGGAGTTGCGGCGTGTGGCAGATGCCTCGGGTGCGTATGTGGTGCTGGCCCATCCCTTTCGCAATATGTTCCATAAGATATCATTCATTCCCAATCTTTTATTCAAAGAGCCGGCCCTCTATCCCGCCACAGCGGAGGAGGCCCTGGAGCATCCCGTCTTCCAGCTTGTGGACGCCATAGAGGTGGCTAACGGCGGCAACACAGACCAGGAGAACGCCTTTGCATTGGAGGTGGCCAACCGCCTGGGCAAGCCAATGGTGGGTGGTAGCGATGCTCACTCTGCCGGCGGCCTGGGAAGATGCGTCACGGTGTTTCCAGAGCCGCTCTCTACCCACGAACAGTTCTTGCAGGCCCTGCATGCGGGCCTGTTCTACCCCGCAACTGGGCTTAACGTCGGCAACATGCAGCCGGTCCACAACGGTGCGTAGTATCCTCAGCGGCCTGGCAAAGTATGTCATTCTGAGGGATGCCACCGAAGGCGGACGACCGAAGGATGAAACGGACCTACTCACCAAGACCACTCTTTGTGCGATGCCACACTGCCCCAGCTAACGGTTTGCAGCGGGGAAGGTGGTAAGATAGACGGTACGTTACAGCTTGTCACGTTAGTAGCCGAGTAAGGTAATGCGTTGACTCTTTTGCCTCCTGCTCCCTCCCCCCTGGACGAGGTGTGTGTGTCTTTGGACCTGGAGACCACGGGACTTGATCCGGAGCGGGAGGAGATTATCGAAATCGGAGCGGTGAAGTTCCGCGGTGACCAGGTGCTGGAAACTTTTCAGACATTTGTAAACCCGGGACGAGAGCTTTCTTCTTTTGTGACCCAGCTCACTGGCATCGCCCAGCGCCAGGTGGACACCGCGCCGCAGCTGACCGAAGTGGCGGGCCAGTTCCTGGCGTTCCTGGGGTCACTGCCACTGGTGGGGCACAATGTAGCATTCGACCTGGCCTTCCTGGCCAAAGCAGGCATGGGCCTTTCCAACCCCCGCTACGACACCCAGGATATGGCCTCGGTCTTCCTTCCAAGCGCGGAAGGCTACGCCCTATCGGCGCTGGCCAACGCGTTGGGCATATCTCATGGCAGGCCCCATCGCGCCCTGGAGGATGCTAGCATATGTCACCACCTGTTCCTGGCGTTGTTGAACGTGGCTTTGAAGCACGATCCTGGCCTGCTGGCTGCAGTGGGTGCCATCGCCGCCCGGTCCACCTGGCCCATGCGCGGGCTGCTCGCGCGGCTGGAAGAAGCAGCGTCCCGGGACCAGGGAGGCCAGCGTGTGCCCCCCGCGCTGGGCTTGATTGGTGTACCAGTGGAAGGCCTGGCGGGACGACTGGAAAGGCCCAGGCCGCTCCAGCAACGCCGTACCATAGAAGAGGTTGACCCAGACGTGGTTTCGGCAATGCTGGGCGATGGCGGCGCCCTTTCTCAGGCCATTCCTAGTTACGAGCATAGGCCCCAACAGGTGGAGATGGCCCGTGCGGTGACGGAGGCGTTGAACCAGGGGCATCACCTGATGGTGGAGGCGGGCACTGGAGTGGGCAAGTCAGTGGCGTACCTGCTTCCTGCCATGCTATTCGCCGTGCGCAACGGGCAGCGGGTAGTGGTATCCACCAGCACTATCAACCTCCAGGAGCAGCTTGTGGCCAAGGACATTCCGACGCTCTTGACGGCGTTGCAGGAGGAGCCGGGGCAGCCCCTGAGCGAGTTCCGCTTCACCCGTCTGAAGGGCAAGGGCAACTACCTGTGCTTCCGTCGGTGGGCGCGCCTGGTGCAAAGCGGCAACCTATCTACGGAGGATGCCAGGATGGCCTCCAAGACACTGGTATGGCTTCAGGACACCTCCACTGGCGACCGGGCGGAGTTGAATCTACCTGTCCGGGAGGGCCACCTGTGGGACAGGCTGTCTGCTCTGGGAGCCGGGGAGTGCGACGGCAGGGGAGGAGTGTGCTTTCTGCGTAACGCCCGGGCCCGCGCTGAGGGTGCCCACGTTGTCGTGGTGAACCACGCCCTGCTCTTGGCGGACCTGGCCGCCGGAGGAGGTGTGATTCCGTCATACGACCACCTGATCATAGACGAGGCCCACCATCTGGAAGAGGAGGCTAGTCTCCAGTTCGGCTTTGAAGTACCCTGGCGTGCAATGGATGAGCTGGCCTCTCAGCTTGGGCGGCAGGTACAGGACACACGGAGCATTGTGCGTATTCCCTCCCTGGAGGCGTCGCGCCAAGAGCAAGTGGCAATAGTTTGCGCCGATTTGGAAACCACAATATCCCGGCTGCGTGAGGTGTGGGACCGCCTTGGGACTGGCTTGTCCACCTTTGTATTGCGCCATCAGACTGCCAACCAGCGAGGTAACCAGCTTCGCATCACCAGGAGCTCTCGTACGCAGCCTGGCTGGTCGGACATAGAGGTAGAGTGGGAGGGGTTCAATGAGACATTGGTGGGTTTGGGGCACACGCTAGACCGGTTGCAACTGGCCCTGGAACCCTTGGGGATGGCGCCGTTGAAGGAGCTGGTGCCGGAGCTTAAAAGCTGGCAGGAGAGGGCAGAGGAGCTGCGCAGGCGTGTTGAGAGCTTTGTGGTGCAGCCAAAGGAGGAGTACGTTTACTGGGTAACGGTGGCTGGCCAAGAGGCCATGCCAGTCCTGAGCGCCGCGCCCCTGAATGCGGGTGCCTTGCTGCAAAAGCTGCTCTTCTCTCAGAAGCGAGCCGTTGTGCTCACCAGCGCCACACTGAGCGTGGCGGGGTCCCTTCAATACATGGCTGGCCGGGTTGGGCTGGCTGATTCACAAGAGCTGCTGTTGGGATCGCCCTTCGATTTCAAAAGCGCGGCTCTCTTGCTGCTGTGCTCCGACCTTCCTGAACCTGGTCAGACGGGTTTTGGGCCGGCGTTGCAGGACGCCTTGATACGTGTGGCGCTGGCATCCAAAGGGGGTGTGCTGGGACTGTTCACGTCCCACGCTGATATTCAAGCGGCCCGCCGGGCAATCAAGCCTGTCCTGGAAGCCGAAGGGATTCAGGTCCTGGCACAGGGGGTGGATGGCTCTCCCCGCCGGCTGGTGGAGGCGGCCACGGCCAACAAGAACACCGTCTTGCTGGGCACCAACAGCCTGTGGGAGGGGGTGGACCTTCCCGGTGACCTGCTGCGGGTCGTGGTCCTGGCAAGGCTGCCTTTCAGCGTACCCACGGACCCCCTGTTCTCCGCGCGCTCCGAGGAGTTTGGAGCCGACTCTTTCAGCCAGTTCGCGGTTCCCCAGGCGGTGCTCCGGTTCCGTCAGGGGTTTGGGCGGCTAATAAGGACCAGGAGTGATCGAGGCGTGGTGGTGGTATTGGACCGGCGCGTCCAGTCTAAGAATTATGGCAGCGTGTTCCTGCGCTCCGTTCCGCCTTGTACTCAGCGCGAGGTATCGTTGCGTCAACTAGGCGCCGAGGTGGCAGGCTGGTTGGGATGAGTGACTGCACGGGGTCCAGGATTTAGACGCCCGCTGCATGATAAGATGTAACCACCTTCAACACGACATTAAGAGGCGCCACTATGACCCAGCAAATATCAACCCTCATACAGCAGACCCCTGGCAGCGAACAAGGGGCGTGGCTCCAGCTCATCCCCATCTCCAAATGGGTGCGCGTCCTCTTCGGCGGCCAGGTCATCGCCAGCAGTAAGCGCGTCTGGCTCCTCCGCCGCAGCAGAGCGCGCCCCACCTACTACTTCCCAGTGGAAGACGTCTGTATGGACTTTCTCACTCCCGGGGATGCTACTGATGACGACCCTCTCATGGGCCCGGTGACTCACTACTCAATCCATGTGGGCGCCAAGACTGTTGAGCAAGGAGCCTGGGCCTTATCCAGCCCACCCTCTGAAGCAGCGCCTCTCCAGGAGTGCGTTGCCTTCACGTGGGGCAAGATGGACGCCTGGTTCGAGGAGAACGAAGAGGTCTTTGCCCATGCCCGCGACCCCTACAAGCGCATTGACATTATCCAGAGCAACCGCCATGTCCAGGTCATAATCGCGGGAGAGGTCGTCGCCGACACCCACAACCCAGTCCTCCTTTTTGAGACCGACTTGCCTACCCGCTACTACATTCCCAAGACGGACGCTCGGATGGACCTCTTAGTGCCCAGTGATACCGTTACCCGCTGCCCTTACAAGGGCCAGTCCAACTACTATTCCGTGGCGGTGGGGGACACCCTTGCCAAGGACATCGTCTGGTACTACCAGTTCCCCCTCCTGGAGTCCGTGAAGATCGCGGGCCTTCTGGCCTTCTACGGTGAGCGCGTGGACGCATTCTACGTTGACGACGAGCTTCAGACCAAACCCAAGACCCTCCGGCCGGCGGACCAAGGGAACCCTCGTTGAAGGATGCAGCCCTCCCAGGGAGATGTTCACCTAAATTGGCAAAAGAGACCCCAAGCGGAGAGCACCCCTCAAAGGAGGCCAAAAACATGGAGCAAGACAGCCACAACCCCTCTCAGCAGGCCACCCTCGCAGGAGGATGCTTCTGGTGCCTGGAAGCCGTCTTCGAGTTGATGACTGGGGTTCTGAAAGTCCAGTCTGGCTACGCCGGCGGCCACGTCCCATTTCCCTCGTATGAGCAGGTATGCTCAGGTACGACAGGGCACGCCGAGGTGGTTCAGATCACGTATGACTCGGAAGTTATCTCGTACAGGGAGCTCCTGGAAGTATTCTTCGCCATCCACGATCCCACCACCCTCAACCGCCAGGGCCCTGACGATGGCACTCAATATCGATCGGCCATCTTCTACAGGGATGTGCCGCAGCGGGTCACAGCCGAGGCCATCATCCACGAGCTTGCCGCTAAGGGACTCTGGAGTGAACCTATCGTGACGCAGGTGACGCCCCTTGAGACATTCTACCCGGCAGAGGGCTACCATCAGGAATACTTCCGGCGCAATGCCCAGCAGCCCTACTGTCAGTACATCATAGCGCCGAAGGTGGCAAAGCTCCGCAAGGAATATCTGGCCAGGCTCAAGGCGTGACCACCCTACCTCTCGAGAGAGGCTGATACTAGGCATGAAGGCGATCTGGATCCACAAGTTAGGCGAGGAAACGCCCTTAAGCATGAGGAAGGTGTCTGACTCGTCAGTTGGGGCGAATAACTGCTCGTGAGAGTGCTGATGTCCGCGGTGAGCCGGGGCGACCTCAGCTGTAGAGATTGGGCTGGCCGGGAAGAAGATACTGACGGGTTAGGCCCCCCCACCCCCTCACTTCCCAAGCGCTTTGCGCTGTGGCGGCTTGGCTTGGAACAGAAGGAGTCCCGCCGTCGCCAATAGGCCTGTCGAGATCATCCACAACATTGTCGGAGCCAGCCCGGCATCGAGAAGGAATCCATAGATTGGAGGACCTAGGCCGGTTGCAGTCACCTGCACTGGAAACACGATGCCACGGATAGCGCCTAGGAACCTGCGCCCGAAATAGTTGGGCCAGATGAGATTATTCGCCGTGATGTATGCGCCCGCTCCGGTAGCCCAGATCATGCTATGTGCGATTATGGTGTACCCCTGCCCTGTGGATAAGATCATTGGCAGCATGGAAAGGCTGAAACCCAGCCCACCGAACAGTCCCAGGTACCTTACTCTTACCCTCTCACCGATGAAGCCGAATATGACAACTGAGAAGATGACAGTGAGTGGGTCCAGCGCCGTACCGAATGCCACCAGTGATGGCGACATTCCGGTTCCCTCCCAGTAGGTTACCCTGTGCAGTAGGGTGCCCGCCAGGGCGAACCCGCCCATGGCCAGAGCAGTGAGTATCAACCAGGATACGGGGTGTCTCAGTGCCTCCTTAGCCGTCCAGTCTGTTTCGAATTCTGTGTTATAGTGGTTGTCCTTATCTGCAGACGATGGTTCGAGCCGCGTCTTGTCAAAGCCGTCAGGCTCCAACCCTAAGTCGGACGGGGAACCTCTTAGAAAGAGAAGACTCAGAGGAACGATGATGACCGTGACCAGCACGCCGAAGATCACCCAGGCCTCGCGCCATCCGATTGTCTGAATCATCCACTGACCCGTGGGGATGGCAATTACCGTGCCTATTGCGAAGCCGGTAGTAGCTATGGACGTTGCACGGCCCCGCTTCGATATGAACCACTTGGCCACAGGCACCAAAGTGAGCATACTGCCTCCCGGACCTCCGCCCAGTCCAACTCCACCGGAGAGTGCGAAGAGCAGGTAAAGCAGCCATAGCTGCCGAGTATAGAACAAGCCTATCAAACTGGCTCCAGCCGCCAGACCGGCAAACAACCCTAGCCACCTCGGGCCGAACCTGTCGATTATCAAGCCAATAAGTGGCGCTGTGACGCCGCTAACCACCATCCGGAAGGTGAGTGCCAGTGAGACCGCACCCAGGCTCCAGCCCATCTCTTTGGTCATTGGTGCGATGAAGAATGAGAAAACAACGGGGTTGAGTGGCGCCGAGGCGATGGTTATGGCAAGCGCCGTTGCGACGATGACCCAGCCATAGTAAAGCCGGGTGGGCATAGGAATGGGGACAGTAGGGAGCCTTTGCATTGACGACTACATTAGGGTATTAGAAGGTTAGGAGCAAGATGGGGACTCTGGCGCCTGAGTGCTTGCACTGCGCACTGTAACCAACTCGACTTTCGGCAATAATCAAGTTGACGCATTCGGTTGGTTATTGTAAGTTGCTATTCATCCGGTCGGCAGCCGAGATCAAAGTCGCCATAGGTTGCCCACTAGCAGATTATCTGGCGGGCTGGACTTCGGGTTCAGTTTATGCATTCGCTAGACGTTATGTCAGAGGAGGAAGGCAATGGAGCAGCGTGATATGCGTTACATCTCTTCGCTTTACGGAGGATTCTGGAACTTCGATGTCAAAGACTTCTGCTACATGACCAACCCCTACTTTCCACCGCAGGAGTTCATAGATTCCCTGGGGGCGAACTTGAGGACGCTCATCAAGTCCTATCCCTCCACCAACTGGTACATCTCATCCCTGGTTGCCAAGCCTTTGGGGCTGACCCAAGATGAAATAGTCATCGCCAACGGGGCCAGCGAGCTTATCGCTGCCATCACTGACCGCTTCGTCGATAACCTGGCAGTTCCGGTACCCACCTTTGATGAGTTCATCAATCGGGCCGTGAGCCAAGGCAAGAAGGTGAGCCCTTATCAGTTGGAGGGCGATTTTGAGTTGGACGTGGAAGGCTTCATTCGGCACGTGCAGAACTCTAAAGCCAACGCCGCTCTGCTGATCAACCCCAATAATCCCACAGGCACCCTCATCTCTAAGGAGTCCATGATTTACCTCATGGAGTCGTTGCGACATCTGGAGCTGGTCTTGGTTGATGAGTCTTTCATAGGCTTCACGAGCTGCGACCCGGCTCCGTCTATCATGGATATGATCGTGGACTTTCCCAACCTGATCATCCTGAAGAGCCTCTCCAAGATATATGGCATCCCGGGGTTGCGGCTGGGCTATGCTGTCTCCGGGAATCGGGATGTGACGGCCAGCCTGCGTAGCGATGTACCTATCTGGAGCATCAACTCCCTGGCCCAATACTTCTTAGAGGAGATAGGACCCTATCTGCAGGAGTATGCTAAATCGTGCTCTCAGGTGAGATATGCAACTCAAACGTTGTACAGCGGACTGCAATCGGTTCCCTATCTTCATCCATATCCCACCCAGGGGAACTTTGTACTGTCCCAGGTCATTCACGGGATCACAGCAGGGGAACTCACAGCCCGCTTGTTCAAGGAGTCCAATATTCTCATCAACGATTGCAGTGGCAAGAGAGGGCTGGATAACCGTTTCGTTAGGATGGCCTCCCGTACAGTCGAGGAAAATGCCCAGCTTGTTCAGGCCCTACAGTCGCTGTCTGCTACCGTTACCAGTGAGGAACGGGGACAGAGATAGGAGTCTCATATGAAAGCAGTGATTCTCGCGGCCGGCAAAGGCACAAGACTACGACCTCTGACGGACTACCTGCCTAAGTGCCTTGTGCCGGTAAATGGTAAGCCCATTTTGCAGTACCAGCTGGAGTGCCTGGACCGGTGTGGCATCGATCGCTGTGTCATTGTGGTGGGGTATCGCGATGACCAGGTGCGGCACCACTTTGGCCCCAGGTTCCGTAACGTTCGAATCACCTACGTTTACAACGAGCTCTTTGAACATACCAATAACATCTTCTCCCTATGGTTGGCACGTCAGGAACTGAACGACGACATGCTGTTGCTGGAGGGGGACCTGGTGTTTGAAGAGGACATCCTTCGGAATCTCACTCAAAGTCCATATCCAGATGTGGCAGTTGTAGCCGAGTTCCAGCCTTCCATGGACGGGACGATAATACTGGCCGACAAGGGAGTGGTCACCTCTATGGTTTTGAAGTCGGAGCAGGGGACCGGCTTCGACTTCCGTAGCGCTCTCAAGACGGTGAACATGTATTCCTTCTCACAAGACACCATGCGCCATAGGATCCTGCCGATCCTAGACCAATACGTGGCCGGTCAGCGCACAGACCAGTTCTACGAGGTAGTGTTGGCACAGTTGATTGCCCAGGGCGATTGGCGTTTGGCTGTCCTCCTTACGAAGAACCGTCGGTGGGCGGAGATAGATACGCAAGAAGACCTGCAACAAGCTGAGCAGCTATTCCGGATGGACCCCGTCAGTCATGACAGGTCCGCGCCAGGCTGGGCTGAGTAGGCCACAGGCGGTGGGAGTGGCCCCAGCTGGAATCAATTGGTCATAACGATGATAGCAATAGTACGGTAAAGGCAGTCGTTTCGTAACCGACAGGGTCGGTAACTGATCACAGGGAGGAGTCATATATGTCATCGAGCGATGCGGCCAACGATGCCGTGCAGGACCGATTGACAAGAACGACGCCACCCATGGACGTGGCTGTAGCCGAGAAGCTGCTACTCGAGGCCAAAGAGATCATGGACCGCCTCGGAGTGCAGTTCTTCCTGCGTCAGGGGACCTGCCTGGGTGCTGTAAGAGACAACGCTTTCATTCCTTGGGACGATGATTTGGACCTCGGCGTCATAGTTGGACTTAACGGGTTCACTGAGCAGTCAATAGATCCGGTCCTAGCAGAGTTTCGGGAAAGCGGTTACTACGTTCAAGCCGAACGTTCCGACAGCCTCGTCATCTCGACATTGCTGAAGAACAATATGAGGATTGACCTGCTCTTTCATCGGATCATAAAGGGATGGGTATATCACTGGCCCGGAATCTGGTTCCCAGTTACGCTTTTCAACCAGATGAAAGAGACCCACTTCATAGGGGAGAAATTCTTGGTGCCCAACCCACCGGAGGAGTATCTGCGCATAAAGTACGGCCCAAACTGGCAGACTCCAAAGCAACTCGGGTATGCAAAAGATGTGGTGGACAATATACCTGAGAAACCTGACCTCGGGTATATGGAACAACTGAAACGGCTCCTCACTGGTTTCTTGCATCCAAGGAATGTGGCGAGGCTGAGGGTTCTCGATCAAGACGGTCAACCTGTTCACAGAGCCGGAGTCAGGATTGTGGGAGTGGGCCGCTTTCAGACTGATAAGCAGGGATACGCGAAGCTGGATTTGCAAGGGCATAGCTACTCTTCCCCCATTCCATCCATCGGCCTGAGTGATGTTGGCGAAACCTATGCAATAGTGATTAGCTACGACGGTCACGAAGAGGTACTCTACGAGGAGGTGCTGGCTCCGAACGGGTCGTACCTGTATAAGCCTGACCCCGCACACCCAGAAGGCAGGATATTTGTGCTGTCTCAACGGTGATTCGCCACTGTGCACGCTGACCGTCCAAGTAGGCAGGGGCGACATAACTATCAAGTAGAGTGTGTACCTTCCCAGCGACCTGCCGCGGGTCGTGGTGTTGGCAAGGTTGCCTTTTAGCCTATTCTCCTTTCCTCACAAGAAGGGCGCTATGAGGATGGTCGGAGAAGAGTTGTATCACGATGCAAGATGCCGAGGAGTACATGGGTCAATGGAAACATTACCATCAGACCCGGCAGTACAGAGTGATGGGGCGACGTTCATGCCCATCAGCCAGCCCCTAGACTTGCAGGCCACCCTGGAGAGCGGGCAAGTGTTCCGCTGGCGGTACGACCAGGGCTGGCACTGGGGTGTGGTTGGCCAGCACGTCTACACCCTGCGCCAGGTGGATGGTGGCCTGCTCTTTCATACCTCTGCTGCGTCGGGGTCGGAGGCCGTGGCAGCCCTCCACGACTTCCTCCGCCTGGACGACGACATGGAAGCCATTTGCCGGGAGATGGCCACGGACAAGCCACTGGCGGAGGCTGTGGCCCGACACTGCGGACTGAGGCTGCTGCGACAGGACCCTTGGGAGTGCCTGGCCAGCTTCATATGCTCCTCGGCGTCCAACATACCGCGCATCAGCCGGAACCTGCGTTCGGTGGCCGAGTCCTACGGAGAGCCGTTGACACTGGAGGGCCGCCGTTTGTGGCGCTTCCCTGGGGCCGCGTCGCTGGCCGAAGCTGGAGAGAAGGCGCTGCTAGACCTGGGCCTGGGCTTCCGTGCCGGATACTTGTCCAATACCGCCTCGCGGGTGGCCGAGGGAGGAATAGACCTGATGGCGCTGCGACTGGCCCCGTACCGCGAGGCCAAAGCTGTGCTGATGGAACTGCCGGGCGTGGGCGATAAGGTGGCCGATTGTGTCCTGGTCTTTTCTCTGGACAAGCTGGAGGGGTTTCCCATAGATAGGTGGGTGCGCCGCGCCCTGGAAGAGTGGTATGGGCACCGCGAGAAAGCTCAGTACCGGGAGTTGCTGGAGTGGGCGCAGGAGCGGTGGGGGCAGCGCGCCGGCTATGCTCAACAGTACCTGTTCCATCACATACGGTTACTGAGCAAGGTTAGCTAGGCGTTTCGTTACCATTGCCTCTTCATCCTCCTTGGTATGTACCTGCCCTTCAAGCCGGGCGTCGCGAAGCTCTTCCAGCAGCTTGCCTATCTGGGGGCCTGCCGGCACGCCCAGCCTTGCCAGGTCGTGGCCGGTGAGCCTGGGACGCATGTGCCGCCACTCCTTGACGTAGCGCTGGATGTTGCGCCGTGCACCGTCGCTGCTGGCCAGTGCACCTGCTATATGCACCGCCTCCGGACTCAGTTCGCGCAGCCGCCGCCATACGACCGCCGGTGACGACTCCGTAGCCAGGGAAGCAGCCGATTCTCTGGCTAGCGCCACGTCTCGCACTACCCTGGCCCAGGTGGCGGCCAATCTCAGCCGCCGGATGAAACCCTCTCGTTCATCGTCTTTCATGGAATAGGCTAGCAGTGCCAGGCAGTGAAGGGGCTGTGTAATGCTGTACGAAGAGGAGAGGTGTGCCAGGTGTTGCTTCAGCGCCGGCGCATCCGGGAGGTGGGGATAGAGGGCTGCTAGCACACCCAGCTCCGCGGCGCGCAGGAGGGTCGGGCCTGCCTGTTCTTCGCGGAATATGAGGTCCAGCTCCCGGCGCAGGCGGTCGCCACCGATGGTGTCCAGCATCCCTAGATCGTGGCGAAGGAGCCTCTCCGTATCCAACTCCAGGCGGAACCCCAGGCGTTGCTCGTAACGCACGGCCCGCAGGATGCGGGTGGCATCGTCCTGGAAACTGGCGGAGTGCAGCACACGTACCAGCCCTTGCTGGATATCTTGCTGTCCGGCTGTGGGGTCCAGCAGTTGCGTGGGGGCTGGTTCTAGACGGAGGGCTATGGCGTTGATGGTGAAATCGCGCCGTGCCAGGTCATCGGCGATGGTGCCTGGGAACACGGTAGGCAGGGCGCCGGGCTTCTTGTAGGTCTCGCGCCGCGCCGTGACCACGTCTATGCTTTGCCCTAATACTCGGAGCTTGGCCGTGCCAAACTGAGAGCGGGATACCACATCGCCCGAGACCGCCTCTGCCAGAGCTGAAGCCAGGCGCATGGCGTTGCCCTCCACCACCAGGTCCACGTCTTTGCTGGCGCGCCCCATCAGCACGTCCCGCACGACGCCACCTACCAGATATAGGGAAAGCCCTAGCCGCCGGGCGGCGCTAGTGGCCTCTGACAACACCAGGTTGCCCTGCTCTGGAAGGGCCGCGCCTAGACGGGCCTGTATGTCTGATGGGGTGGTCATGGCGACATTATATCCCCACTACCCTTGCCGTGGGGGCATCTATAATCGTAACGTAGAGGTGTAATCAGTGCGCTGTCCTTATCTCTCGGACGTGGTAAAGCTGGACAACTGTGGAAGATACGAACACAAAGCGGCTACAAGACTCGCTAGGCGTCTCTTTCGGAGACGAGGAGCTGCTGCACCTGGCGCTCACCCATCCTTCCTACGTCAACGAGCATCCGGAGGAGCCAGCCGGCTCCAACCAGAGGCTGGAGTTCCTGGGAGACGCCGTTATTGACCTGGTGGTTGCCAGAGAACTGTACCGGCGCCTGCCGGGGCTGGACGAGGGAGACCTGACCGAGATGCGCTCCCAGGTGGTCCGGGGCCAGGTGCTGGCCCGTGTGGCGCGCCGTCTGGGTCTGGGGCAGTACCTGCTCCTTGGGCAGGGCGAAGCCAGCGCTGGTGGCAGTGACCGAGAGTCCAATTTAGCTGCCGCTCTGGAGGCGTTGGTAGGGGCGGTGTTCCTGGACCGTGGGTACGCGGCGTCGCAGAGGCTCGTATCGCGCATTCTGAAACCCGAACTGGCGCAAGTGCGCACCGAAGTCGTCTCCAAAGACCCCAAGTCACAGTTGCAAGAGCAGATGCAGCGTGATGGCAAGGGCACACCTAGCTACGAGGTGGTGTCCGTGGAAGGGCCGGCGCACCAGCGCCGTTTCACGGTGCAGGTGGTAGTAAACGGCCACGTGCTTGGTACAGGGGAGGGCCCTCGCAGGGTTGATGCCGAAAGGCAGGCGGCGGCCCAGGCGGTGAAGGGTGAGGGTTGATCTTCCAGTATCCGCTCATGTCCTTCGACAGGTCCGACTCTGTCGAGAGCCGATTTAATCGGGCGTCCTCGACCACGTCGGGAACTCTCGGCGCCGACTCTGTCGAGCGTCCTCGATTTCATCTGGACCTTCGGTCGGAGCTCAGGATGAGTGGGGTTGTGGCTTCAACCCCACGACTTAAGTAGGGGTTCCCATACCCAACTCCTGTAGCTTTTGCGCCTCTTCCCGCCAGATGCTATCATGGCGTAGCTAGCGAGGGTAGTCAGAACCGTTTGGTGTAGATATGCCAAGTTTCTTTGGCCGCAAGGAGCGCACGGAAGAGGGTGTCCGCCGCACCAGGGAGACCTGGTTTGGCCGACTGTCCCACATCTTTCAAGGTAGCCAGGTTAGTGCAGAAACCTGGGAGGAGCTAGAGGAGGCCCTGGTTTCCGCCGATGTGGGCGTTGCCACGGCTGAAGCACTGCTGCAACACGCCCGGGAGCGGGTACGCTCCGCAGGCGAAACCGCCACTCCTGGCCTGGTAGTGCAGGCGGTGAAAGAAGAGATGCTGGCGCTGCTAGGGGAGGAACTCCCGTCCGTAAAAGGTCTCCTGGAGGCTGTGGAATCGCGGCCCAGGCCGCTGGTGGTCCTGGTAGTGGGGGTGAACGGCTCGGGGAAGACCACCAGCGTAGCCAAGCTGACTCGGTTCTTTCAGGAGTCCGGCGACCGGGTGGTCCTTGGTGCCGCGGACACCTTCCGCGCCGCCGCCATTGAGCAACTTCAGGTCTGGGCCAAACAGATGGGCGTCGAGGTTGTCGCCCACCAGCCTGGGAGCGACCCGGCGGCGGTGGCCTTCGACGCGGTACAGGCGGCCAAGGCTCGGGGAGCCGACGTGGTGATCATAGACACGGCCGGGCGGCTCCATACCAGAAGCAACCTGATGGAGGAGCTGAAGAAGGTCCGTCGGGTGGTGCAGAGCCTCGACTCTCAGGCTCCTCACATGACTCTCCTGGTGATGGATGCCACCACGGGCCAGAACGGCCTGGCGCAGGCGCGGGCCTTTACCGGGGCGGTGGCCTGTGACGGCATTTTCCTGGCCAAGCTGGACGGCACCGCCAGAGGTGGTGCGGTGTTCGCCATACGCCGGGAGCTAGGATTGCCTGTGTTGTTCATCGGAACGGGTGAGGGTGCAGAAGACCTTTCGCCCTTTGATCCGCACCAGTTCGTGGAGGCGTTGTTCACGCCTCTTGCTGTGGACTCGCGGGCATGAATGGCAAAGCCTCTGCCACCCATAAACATATCGCACCGTGCTAGACGTAATTCTCTGGCTCCTCACCATCGAACTCCTGGGCCTTCTGGCCCTTCCTATCCTCTTTACCCTGACGCCCCGGCTCCCCGACCGCGGGTATAGCCTGGCGAAGCCGGCGGGTCTCCTGTTAGCCTTCTATCCCCTTTGGCTTCTCGCTTCCAGCCCTGTAATTCCCAACACGATTCCGATACTGCTGTTGGTTCTTCTGGGCCTCGCCCTGGCCTCCGGGCTCGTGGCCTGGCGACTACGTGCCGGTTTGCGGGGCTTCTTCCAGCGGGAATGGAGGGCGGTGCTTCTGGCGGAGCTGGTCTTTCTTGGCGTCTTCGCCCTCTGGGCAGTGATCAAGTCTCACGATGCCGCCATCAACCACACTGAACAGCCCATGGACTTCGCCTTCCTGAACGCCACGGTCATTAGCCCTCACTTCCCGCCCCAGGACCCGTGGCTGTCGGGGCACACTGTAAGCTACTACTATTTTGGATACCTGATATTCGGCGGCCTGACGCGTCTGGCGGGTCTTTCCACGGCGGTGGGGTACAACCTGGCGCTGGTGTTGGTGGCGGCCTTGGCCGCCGTAGGGATATTCGGTCTGGTGATGAATATAGTGCGACTGGTGGGAGGCAACCTGCGGGCAGCAGCGGTCAGCGGGGTCCTGGGCGTGTTTTTGCTTCTGGGCATCGCCAATCTAACCTCAGGACTGGAGCTTATCAGGGCTGGTGGAGGAGGCTCCCCAGAGCTATGGCAGTGGGTGGACATCAAAGATCTGGACGGGCCCTTGAAATCGTCGACCTGGTATCCCTCGGAACCAGGCTGGTGGTGGTGGCGCGCTACCCGTGTCATAGATACCGTGCAAGACGGTCGCAGCCTGGACTATACCATCACGGAGTTCCCATTTTTCAGCTTTCTGCTGGGCGACCTGCATCCCCACGTCATGAGCCTCCCATTCGTGCTGATGTTCTTGGGCCTGGTGTTGAACTTTGGTGCTAGTCCTGTCAGGCCAGGTCTGCGGTGGCTGATCAGCCGGCGCGGTGCCCGAGACGCCTTTGTCATAGCCATGGTCCTGGGAGCGTTGGGCTTCATCAATCTGTGGGACTTGCCGGTATTCGCTGCGCTGTTTACCGGGGTGGCGCTGGCCAAGACATACAGTGGACAAGGGACCTTGGGCAAAGCTGTGAAGAACGCCATTGCCACGGCAGTCCCGGTTATACTTCTGGCGGTGGTGCTGTATCTGCCATTCTACCTCTCTTTCAATAGCCAGGCCAAAGGGGTCTTGCCAGTAGAGGAGTACGTCACCCGGCCCTTTCACTTCCTGGTTATCTGGGGGATATTCCTTCTCATAACTGTGCCATTTGTGGTATGGGAGCTGGCGTCAGTTTTCCGTCGCGGGTTGGGGAGGTGGCAAACGGTGGCCCTGGCCGTGGCCGTTCCGTTGGCCGCCTGGCTTGTATGGGCGCTGGTGGAGGGCGTTCTGGCGCTGGTGCCTTGGATTGAGTGCGGAATATACGGAGGTACGACACCATGCACTGTGCCGGAGGTTGTAGGTATGGTCTGGCGGCGGCTCCTCCATCTGTTGCCTTTGGTGCTATTAGCGACAGCCGCAGTGTACGTGGCTCTCCGCAGGGTTCACAGCGAGGTCGCAGAGGAACCCAGTTCCGTGTCTGCTGGGCTGCAGCACTTCCAGGGGGACGGCTCCGTGGCGGCCAGCACCTTTCCACTGACGCTCATTGCCTTGGCCGCGTTGCTGTTCATTGGCCCGGAGCTGTTCTACCTGGTGGACGTCTTCAACAATCGTATGAATACTATTTTCAAGCTGTACTATCAGGCGTGGGTACTCCTTGCTGTGGCCGGTTCTTACGCCCTATACTACCTTGGTTCCAGATACAGCCGCGCAAGCCCATGGGTCCGCGTCCCTGGGTACGTGTGGGCCGGGTTAGTCGTCCTGGGGGTGGTGGTGTCGGTCTACTATCCATTGGCCGCAGGCCACACTAAGACCTCCGGCCTGGCCGGGGAAGCTACGTTGGACGGCTTGGCATACGTGGCCCAGGAAAGTCCTGGGGAGCTTGCGGGCATCCAATGGCTGAAGAAGAACCACAGCCAGGGTGACGTTATCGTGGAGGCGGTAGGAGACGACTACTCTAGCCACGGCCGGGTCTCGGCTAGCACTGGTATACCCACGATCTTAGGGTGGCCGGGTCATGAGGAGCAGTGGCGCGGGTCTAGAAAGCCTTTTGAGGGACGGCCGGAGGCTGTGGAAAGGCTGTACCAGACCGGTGATCCTCAGGAGGCCAGAGAGATCCAGAACAGATATAGCGTGACGTATATTATTGTAGGGCCTAGAGAGAGGGCCAAATACGGCATTCAGGACGCCAAGAAGTTCGATGCCCTGGGTGATGTGGCGTTCCAGGAAGGCGACGTGGTGATATACCGTGTCCGAAGATAGCGGAATGGAAGCGGTCCTGGAGGAGCAGAGCGAGGTCGTCTCGCTACAGCAAGATGCGGTTGGCCCAATGGATAGGCGACTGCCGTGGGCACGGTGGGAACTTGTGACGGTTGTCCTCATAGTGCTACTAGCGCTTGGCCTGCGCATGTGGGACCTGGGATCCCAGGCCCTTCACCACGACGAAAGCCTTCACGCCCTCTACGGCTGGTATATTTTCGACGGTCGCGGCTATCGCCACGACCCCATGATGCACGGCCCATTCCAGTTCTTTGGCTACGCCTCGGTGTTTCGGCTCCTTTGGGACAGCGACACTACTGTACGCCTCCTTCCGGCGCTGTTCGGCACGGCGCTGGTGGCGCTGCCTCTCCTGCTGCGTAACCACCTTGGCAGGACCGGAACGCTGCTAACTGCCCTATTGCTGGCACTGTCTCCCACCATGCTCTACTTCAGCCGCTTCGCCCGCAATGACATCTACATGGCAGTGTGGGCGCTGTTGCTGGTGGCTTTCATGTGGGGGTATCTTGACACCCGAAAGACGCGTTACCTGGTGCTGTCCTCCGTGGTTCTGGCCTTTTCCTTCGCCAACAAAGAGACAGTCTACATTCTGGTAGCCGTCCTCGGCAGCTATCTGGTCATCGCCTCTGCCACAGATGTTGTACCCTGGGTGATGGGACGGAAAAGGTTGCGCAGTTTCTCTCCGCAAGGAGAGCTTCTTATCCTGATGGCCACGCTGGCTCTCCCCCTGAGCGCAGCGGCAATCGCACTGTTCCAGAGTCCATTAGGGATGACTCTGGCCAACCCGGACTGGACCGCAGGTCCCATAGGGATGCCCAAGGGCACAGGGCTATACGTGGCCTTCTTCGCCGTGGTAGCGGCAATCGTCGCCTCGGTGGTTGTGGGGCTGCGGTGGCGGCCCTGGGTCTGGCTGGTCTGCTTTGGGGCCTTCGCTACCGTGTGGACGTTGCTTTACTCCTCTTTCTTTGCCAACTTCCCGGGCGGCCTATTTAGCGGCCTGTGGCAGTCCCTGGGCTACTGGGTGGTGCAGCAAGAGGTTGCTCGAGGTGGTCAGCCATGGTACTACTACATAATTCTGGGGTTGAACTACGAGTTCCTTCCATTCCTGGTGGGCACCGCTGCCGCGGTCTACTACCTGGCAAGGGGCGATAGGTTCTCGCTCTTTCTGGCTTACTGGACGATATCCAGCTTCTTGCTCTACAGCTACGCTGGTGAAAAGATGCCGTGGCTCCTGGTGAACGTGGCGTTGCCGTTTATCTTGCTGGCGGGAAAGGCCCTGGGCCGCCTGCTGGAGCGACAGCCCTGGCAGCGGAGCGGCGGTGGTGCAGCCGGTGCGGCATACGTGCCCGAATTCATTGGGAGGTCTGGGGTGACGCTACGCCTGATCAGCGCGATACGTGGCATCCACTGGCCCGCCGTGGCCTTCACATCTATGCTGGTCCTCCTGGTGGCCGTAGTCGGCAGGTGGCTGGTTCTGGCTCTGGCCGAGGAGTCGGGCCTGGGCCTCAGACAGGTGGTGCTCATGGCCTTCGTTATTCCTGCTCTGGTTGCGGCGTGCGTCTATCTGCTGCGGCAAGTGGGCCAGTCAGGCAAAGAAAAGCGCTTGGCCCTGGTGGTGGTCTCCGTGGCTGGGATCATGCTGACCCTGAGCGTGCAGGCGGCCTTCCGCGTGACGTATGCCAACCCGGATGTGCCCGTGGAACTCCTGGTCTACACCCAGACGGCCCCGGACATTCCTCAGATCATGGCGGAGATAGAGCGCCTGGGAAACGAGACGGGCAAAGGGCGCGACCTGAAAATCACTGTGGACTCCACCTATGGCTTTAGCTGGCCGTGGGCATGGTATCTCAGGAACTACAAGTTTGTGGGGTACCCGTGCTTCAGCAATGAACCGAGCTGTCGCGATATGGAGGAAGCGCCGGAGGCCGACGTGGTGCTCTTGGCGGCGCGCAACCAGGCATCGGCGGAGCGATTCATGTCAGACTATGGCACCCCAGTGGCATACAAACATCGATGGTGGTTTCCTGAAAGCTACCGCGGCATAACCCTAAAGACGGTCTGGGAGGGTCTTCGCAATAGAGAGTCCTGGTGCCGAGTGGTAGACTATTTTCTGTATAGGGATTTCGGGCTACCCCTGGGTTCGGTGGAGAGCTATGCCTATTTCCCCAAGGAGTTCACACCAACTCCTGTAGGGCGGGACGTGGGCGGCAACAAATCGGGCTGCTGAAGAGAGGGTGCTAGGCCAGCACATTACCTTTCTGGACAAATCCAGCGAATGCGGTGGGCGGCTATCCTATTAAGCTTGTTTGGTGGTAACATTGGCCTATTATCTTAGTTGCTAGCGGAGAGACGCCAAGGGGTTTGGCCTTGGTTACGCCATCCGCCAAAGGGCGTGTTGCTAGAAACGGAACCTTGTTCTAAGATATTCCGACTTTTGTATCTTGGGTATCCTGTTAATAGAGGTGAGCGATGAGAAAAGCAGGGATTCTGGTTGCGTTGGGGATCGTAGCTTTGACGTTCGTCGCTTGTGGAGGTGGCGGAGAAACCACTGGTGGTGGCGGAACAACTCCTACCGGTGGCCAAACGCCTACTTCCACGTCCCAGACTCCTACAGCCGTGGTGGGAGAGGGAGAGTTGATCCAAGTGACCGGTACTAAGGACTTTACACTGGAGCCAAGTATCGTGGAGTTGAAGATTGGGAAAAGCTATCAGTTCCAGCTCCTGAACCATGGGGACAAATCCTATCGACTGAGCGTGCCGCGGTGGAGCATACTGCTTTTTGCTCAGGCTGGGAAAGACTCTCCGGTCTCTAAGGCATTCGTGCCAGACACGGCGGGGGACTTCCGTTGCTTTGAGGAGTTCAACGCTGCTCAGCACGACATGAGGTGTACCATCAGGGTATCGCAGTAGCTGGTACTGCTTGGTTGGGAGCGGCTGATGGGTAGCGGATACAACCCGTGGAGGGTGAGTGGGAACAGACCACTCACCCTCTCTTTTAAGTTGGCCATTCACCAATCCCAAACAGGCAAAACTTACGTTGGTGGGTTGAACTGGTAGATCCTGCCGTCGAATGAGAGGATATGCAGCTCGCCTGCCTGGTCTTCTCCAAAGGATGATATCTCCAGGGCGAAGTCCACTACCAGCACGTTCTCCGTGACCCTCTCACCGTCAAAGTAAAGGGCCCAAATGCGGCCGCTACAGTAGTCGCCATAGACGTAGGCACCATTGAGAGATGGCAGGAGAGCGCCCCGGTATACATAGCCTCCGGTGATAGCACAGTTCCCTTTTGTCAGCGCATATTCCGCTACGGGTGGCTCCAGGCCCCTCTGGTCGCATGGTGTGACCCTGGGCGGGTAACAATGATACCCCTCCATGCGGTTCCAGCCGTAGTTCTTGCCTGGAAGAACAATGTTTACCTCCTCAAAGGAGTCCTGGCCCACATCGCCTGCCCAGAGCCGTCCTGTCTGCCGGTCAAAGGAGAAGCGCCACGGGTTGCGGAGGCCGTAGGCGAAGACCTCCTGCTGGAAGCCCGGAGCGCCTATGAACGGGTTATCGGATGGAATGGAGTAGCTCCGGCCCTGGACTGGTGTTCTGGGGTCTATCCGGAGAATGGAGCCAAGGAGCGTGTCTGGGTTCTGGCCGTTGCCTTGAGGGTCTCCTACGCTGCCGCCGTCGCCCAGGCCAATATAGAGGTAACCGTCTGGGCCGAACAGAATGGTCCCGCCGTTGTGGTTGGGGAAGGGCTGTCGCACCTCCAGGATAATGTGTTGGCTGTTGGGATCGGCGCGGTTGGGACTATCGCGCTGGGTAGAGAACCGCGCGACCACGGAACGCCGCGGATTTGCCGCCGTGTAGTAGACGTAGAAGAGGCCATTGGCGGCATACTCAGGATCAAAGGTCAGCCCCAGCAGGCCCTCCTCGTTGCCGCTGTCGTTGACCAGGTCCTGGATGTCCAGAAACACCTCCGCGGCGCCGACGTTCTCTTCGTTCGGGAACACCAGGATGCGCCCGGGTTGAAGCACCAGGAAGAGCCGGCCCGTGCCATCCCCCGCGTGGGTAAGCAGCACCATACGGTGGAAGGAGAGGTTGGGGAAGGACACTTCCAGCTTACTGGGTCTCTGTTGGGCGCTTGGTGCCAGGGATGGGTTGGTCGGTGTGGGAGAAGCCGCGGCCAACACCGTGGGGGTTGGCTCAATGGTGGGAGTGGTGGTTCCATTCTGGAACGGCTGGGGCGCGGTGCAGGCCGTGGAAGCGAGAACGACCAGCGTTAGCAGGCAGTACCGTGGCACGGACCTACCCAGGACAACGAGTCTGGCTTTGTTGACAACAAAACAGGCCCTCCCACGCTCATTCCCTTCGACAAGTCCGACTCTGTCAAGACTCTCGACCCTCGGTCGGAGCCCAGGGTGAGCGGGGGTATGCAACAGTTTCATCGCGTCTCTACCGCTTCACCTTCAGGATGGCCAGGAACGCCTCCTGAGGCACCTCCACATAGCCGATGCGCTTCATCCGCTTTTTCCCTTCGGCCTGCTTCTCCAGCAGCTTGCGTTTGCGGGTCACGTCGCCGCCGTAGCATTTGGCCAGCACGTTCTTCCGCATGGCCCGGATGGTCTCCCGGGCTATGATCCGTCCATTGAAGCTGGCCTGGATTGGCACGTCGAACATCTGCCTGGGAATCAGCTCCTTCAGCCGTTCCACCAGCGCACGCCCTTGATGGACAGCGTTGTCCCTGTGCAGTATCAGGGAAAGGGCATCCACTGGCTGGTTGTTTACAAGGATGTCCAGCTTGACCAGCTGTCCAGATTTGTAGCTGGCGGGGGTATAGTCCATGGAGGCGTAACCCTGAGTCCTGGACTTGAGCTGGTCGTAGAACTCCATCAGGATCTCCGCCAGAGGTATCTTGAACTCCAGGAGCACGCGCGGGTCTGAAGCTTGGGACTGGCTGCCCTCCTGGGTTGCCGCTTCGCCGCCTCCCTGGAGGTACTCCATGCTCTTGAGTTCGCCCCGTCGGGTCATTACCAGGTCCATCATCTCTCCAATGAACCGGCCGGGAGTTATGATGCTCACGTTCAGCCAAGGCTCCTGGACCTCCGCAAACTGTTGCGGCGGAGGTAGTTGGGACGGGTTTTGTATATGCAGCTCTGCTCCGTCGGCCATGACCACCTGGTAGGCCACGCTGGGCGCCGTGGTAATCAGGTCCAGCCCGTACTCCCGTTCCAGCCTCTCCTGCACAATCTCCAGGTGCAGCAACCCCAGAAAGCCGCATCGGAACCCGAACCCCAGGGCTACGCTGTTCTCCGGCTGGTACGACAAAGCTGCGTCGTTTAGCTGGAGCCTTTCCAGCGCATCCCCCAGCGCTCGGTAGCTCTCGCCATCGGCGGGGTACACCCCCGCAAACACCATTGGCTTTAGCGGCAGATACCCTGGCAAAGGCTCGGCTGCCTGCCGCTCCTGAAGGGTAATGGTGTCTCCCACCGGCACCTGATGGATGCTCTTTAGCCCCGTGGCCACGTACCCGACCTCTCCCACGGAGAGAGTCTCCATCTCCACCAGGTGAGGCCGGAAAACTCCCACCTCCAGCGCCTCAGCGCGGTTGCCCGCCGCCATCAGGCGAATGGGTACGGTCCGGCGCAGGGTGCCGTCGAACACCCGGATGTAGGCCACCACCCCCTTGTACGGGTCGTATGCAGAATCAAACACCAGCGCCCGCAGAGGCCCGCCGGCGTCTCCGGTGGGAGGGGGAACGCGCTCCACCACCGCGCGCAGCAGGTCAAGCAGTCCAGTTCCCTCCTTGGCGGAGACGAGTAAAATCTCCTCTCGCCGGAAGCCGAACGTGTGCTCCAATTCCTGGGCAACCTTCTCAGGTTGCGCCACGGCCAGGTCAATCTTGTTGATCACTGGTATAAGCACCAGGTTGTTCTCCAGGGCCAGGTAGGCGTTGGCCAGGGTCTGGGCCTGGACCCCCTGGCTGGCGTCGACCACCAGTAACGCCCCCTCGCACGCTCGCAGGCTCCTTGAGACCTCATGGCTGAAGTCCACATGGCCAGGGGTATCTATCAGGTTTAGCTGGTACTCCTGGCCATCGGCACTGCGGTGCATCATCCGCACCGCCTGGGCCTTGATGGTGATCCCCCTCTCCCGCTCAAGGTCCATAGTGTCCAGGTACTGGTCTACCATCTGCCGGCTGGCGATGGTGCCGGTGGTCTCCAGCAGGCGGTCGGCTAGGGTGGATTTGCCGTGGTCTATGTGGGCCACAATGCAGAAGTTGCGGATGAATCGCGAGTCCATATTGATTCATGCTAGCATGGGGACGAAAGAGCCACAAGGCTGACGAATAGTGGCGAGTGCATCAGGCGTGGTACTTGCGCGGCGGTAAGGCTAGCAGGGCCGCCACGGCACAGGCGACGGGCAATGCAAGGAAGACAATAACAGCACTCGTGTAGCTTCTTGTTAGATCGAACAGGTAACCAAAAGGCAAAGGGCCCAGGGCGGCAAATGCCACCATGCTTGTGGTTACCGCTCCACGGATGGTTCCCAGTTGTGCGCGTCCGTAGTAGTTGGGCCATATGACTGCGTTGGCGGTCATAAGCGTGCCATTGGTCAGGCCCAGCAGCCCGCCGTAGACGAATGCGTGCCAGGGCTGGGATATGACCAAGATCAGGAGCATGGCAAGGGCCAGGGTAGCCTGTCCTCCAGCCATGATGTACCGGTTGGGAATCTTGTCGGATAGAAACCCTCCTATGAACGTTCCGACCAGGGATGCGGGCGCCAGGACGCTTAGTACAGAAGCCGCGACACCTGCCTCCAAGCCGTGGCTAGCTAGCAGGGATACGTGGTGGAACACAAGAGCAGTGCCAATCAGTGATTGGGAAGATCCGGCAAACAGCAGAAGCCAGAAGGTGCGGGTGCGCATGGCATCGCTCGCCGTCCAGTTGACCTCATTGGAGGTGGGTAGAGTCACCTGTTTGCCGGGCTCAGGCGATTGTGGACTGATACCATCAGGGAGCAGCCCTACAGATTCGGGGGTACGTCGTACGAGCAATACAGCCAGTGGGAGAAGGATGCCCCAGATCAGGAACGCCAGCACCATCCAGGCACCACGCCAGTCCTGGCTAGAAACCAGAGCGTGGATGAATGGTGGAAAGAAGGCCAGGCTGGCAGCCGAGCCAAGGAGGTGCAGCGACATTGCTCTACCACGAAGACGCACGAACCATAAGGCGACCAGAGTGGTGGGGATCAAAGTGAGGGACCCCTGGCCAAGAATGCGGATGGCAGTGAATCCAGCGTACAGTTGAAGCGTGTGGCTGACGTTGCTCATCCAGACGGCGGCGAAGCCAAACAGGGTAGCCACAACGATTAGCATCACTCGCGCGCCGTACCGGTCAAGAAGGCGTCCCACCAGGATCATGGTCGTAGCTGCGGTCAGTGACCCGGCGGTGTAGAGACCCGCGATCATGGTCCTGGACCAGCCCAGGTCCTCGATCATAGGGTCCACAAACACGGACACCCCGTAGGTCTGCCCTGGCCCGGACATGAACGTGACGGTGCTGGCGACTGCCAGGATAACCCATCCATAGTGGATGGGGAGGCGGGCGACCCAGGGGCGCCTGGTGCTTGAAAAGGCAGGGGATGGCATACTACTAGCTAGTGGTGTGACAACGTCTGGAAGGACCCTATCGCTGGTACGCTTTCAATGGTCTTCGGGTGCCTGTCACGGGTGAGCAGGGACAGTTGGAGTGTTACCAAGTGTATCATTATTGCTGACGCCCTGCACAACCTGGTTCCTTTCCTGCTGTCACGCTAGATGGGGACCCAAGTTCGCTCCGTGGCCTCACCATCAAGACGTATAATAACAAGCAAGGTTGTTGGACCACATCAGCAGGACGTCACCATCATCGGAGTTCGGCCCACTGGAAGGTAAACAAAACCCATATGGCGGTGCTATTGACAGTTTTCGTCTTAGAGTTGTATAATTTTACGCAAGGCATCTATTTGGGGAGTGGTGGAATATGGACGACCTCGACCGAAAAATCATTGAACTCCTACAGGTAAACGGAAGGGCCTCCAACGCACGGGTCGCCCGAGAGGTTGGAGTCAGCGAGGGTACGGTGCGTCGCCGGCTGCGTCGCCTGGTTCAAGATGAGATCGTACGGGTAGTTGCCGTGCCCGATCCTGAGAAGATGGGGTTCAACACTGTGGCCCTGATTGGAGTGCAGGCTGATCCCGACAAGCAAGACGATGTGGCGACGCGCCTGGCGGAGCTTTCTGAGACTCAATACGTTGCTCTTACCACCGGCTCCTTCGATATTTTCATTTGGGTGGCCCTGGCCTCTGCTGAGGATTTGGGCGTCTTCTTGCGCCGCAAAGTGGGGGCGACCCCTGGGGTACGCCGAACCGAGACCTTCGTGAACCTGGCGATTCGCAAGAAGGGGTATGGTATCGTAATCTAACGAGGCATACCCGCTCGGAGCTTGTGCCAAGCATGCCGAATGTTGATGGCACCTTCTCGCTCCTCACATCGCCCTGGCCTAACATTCGGAACTCCCAGGCGAACGAAACAGGGCTACCCGATCTGGACAATGTCCTGGCCCACGCTGTATAACATTCGGAACTGTACGCAAAGAGAGGTTTATTGTGATTGACCCCCACAGAGGCCCTCTAGGCAACAGGATGGCCAGCCCCAAGCAGGAGACTGAACTCCGCGCTTCACTTCCATCCTTGCCGGCTCTGGCCCTCAATGCCAGGCAGGCATCCGACCTGGCAATGATCGGACACGGCGGCTTCAGCCCACTGTCTGGCTTCATGAACCGTGATGACTATGCCAGTGTCGTCAAAGACATGCGCCTGGCCAGCGGCTTGCCATGGTCCATCCCCATCACGCTTTCCGTTGACCGGGACTCTGCCAGCGCCTTGCGCGGCGGTGCACTGGCGGCCCTGGTAGACCCCTCCGGCCAGGCGGTGGGCGTTTTGAATGTGCAGGATGTGTACGAGTACGACAAGCTCGAGGAGGCACGTCTGGTATACCGCACCACGGAGGAACAGCACCCAGGTGTTGCCAACGTGCTGGCCCAGCACGACCTTTTGGTGGGCGGCAACGTGACTGTATTCCACCAGGATGTCGAGGGTCTCTACAGCGCGTACATTCAAAAACCTGAGGAGAGCCGCAAGGCGTTCATGGAGAAGGGGTGGCAGACCGTGGTGGGCTTTCAGACCCGCAACCCAATACATAGGGCCCATGAGTACATCCAGAAGTGCGCCCTGGAAATGGTAGACGGGCTGTTTATTCATCCTCTGGTGGGCGAGACCCAGGCATCGGACATCCCTGCTGATGTGCGGATGCGCTGCTACGAGGCTCTTATGGATGGGTACTATCCCAAGAACAGGGTAATCCTGGGCGTGCTGCCTGCCTTTATGCGCTACGCCGGCCCCCGCGAGGCCATCCTCCATGCCCTGGTGCGCAAGAACTACGGATGCACTCACTTCATTGTGGGTAGGGACCATGCGGGCGTGGGCAGCTATTACGGCACCTACGACGCCCAGCACATCTTTCGGGAGTTCCGTCCTGGAGAGCTAGGAATCCAGCCCCTCTTCTTCGAGAACGCCTTCTTCTGTCGCCAATGTGGCAACATGGCAACCGCCAAGACCTGTTCTCACTCCGAGGAGTTCCAGGTCTCTCTCAGCGGCACACAGGTGCGCGCCATGCTGAGCCAGGGGCAAATGCCACCGCCGGAGTTCACCAGGCCGGAGGTAGCGGCGGTGCTGATGGAGAGTCAGGGCAGTTAGCAAGATGTCGATCGGACCAATTGGGCTGGCGGACACGCCCTGCCAATGGGGATGATGGGGAGGGGATGTGCCGCAGCTTCCCGAAGAGCAGTGAAACAGGGTTGTCGGAAACAGGAGCTTGTTTCTTCGACTGGGAGCGGGTTCAGCGACAGGAGGCTTTCTAGACGCTCCTAGCCGCCGTTGCGCCACTTGATGAAGCGAAAGCGCCACCGTGGGGGCCTTTCTATCACACGACCCCGCCATCGCTTCTCGTAGTGTGGTGGGTTGATGAAGAACAGTGCGTAGCCCAATATAAACAGGACGATCCCAGTCCACACCATTGGAGCCACCAGGCCTGGCATGCTGCCCTTTATAAGCAGGGCTACCAGCAGCAGGACCAGGCTTCCCAGCATGATCCTGCCTGGCGATATGTGCCAGCCGCGGCCTCCGATAAACTGGACAAAAACCGCTCCAAGGACCCTCAGAAAGCCGCGTCGTTCCCGCTTGGCCTTGTGAGACCGCGGGTCTTCTACGTTGTCTAGAATCTCCTCAATCTCGCGCTGATACTTTTGCGACATGCTTCCCTCCTGGCCTGAGGAATGCGATTCGGTGTATGTGGCGCGCAGTTTCCCTGCCTTTGGTCGGCGGCTTGGCTTTGGCCGCCTCACTTCTCCTCATCAACGCCCAGCCCCGATTACCCTGGCAGTTGGAGGGATTGTATACCCTTAGTATAGCATCGTTGGCCCGTGTCAACCATCCCTGTCACGCCAGGTGTTGGGCAAATCACCTTTCAGGTATAATTCAGTGGGAGTGCCCTTGGCTGTAGGGGGTTGGCAGAAGGCCCAGACGATTTTGGTGTAGCTTGCCGGGAGCAAATGGCGTGTTTGATATCCCCATAGCGTATGCATTTTTTGCAGGGATGGTGGCTACCATCAACCCCTGTGGGTTCGCCATGCTCCCTGCCTACATGGCCTACCACATGGGCCTGGCCGACGAGTCCAGGAGCATCTTTAGCCGGGTCAGCCACGGCACGTTCATGGGCCTGATAGCAACTGTAGGTTTCGTGGCACTGTTTGGCGTCGTGGGGCTGCTCATCACCGCCGGAGGCCGGGTAGTCATCAAGTTCTTCCCGTACTGGGGCCTGGGCGTGGGTGTGGGCGTACTTTTACTGGGGCTCTTCTTGCTGGTGAGCCGGAGACATCTGGGCCTGACATCCCTGAGCCGCGTGCAGGGACCCCAGGCCATCCGAGGTGCTAGGGGCTTCTTCCTGTTCGGCGTGGCCTATGCTCTGGTCTCGTTGAGCTGCACGCTGCCTATCTTCCTCGTGGTGGTAGGGAGCGCTCTGGCGGCCAAAGGGTTCCTTCCTGGCATCGTACAGTTCGTCAGCTACGGCGTGGGCATGGGCACAGTGCTCATAGGCGTGACCCTGAGCGTTGTCTTTTTCAAGACGGCGGTCACCCAGGCGAGTCGTGCCGTTATGCCATACGTGGAGCGCGTTGGGGCGCTGGCTCTGGTTGCCACGGGTTCATACCTTGTCTACTACTGGACCGTGGGCTCTGGTGGCGCGCTGCTGTTCACGTGAGAAGTCCGCTGCTACCTCTGTATCAATTCGTCGCGTGGGGGTCCAGCCCGACTTTTCAGGATATCAGAGGGGTTGGGGATGTGCCCCCTTTGTGCAAGATGTCATTCTGGGATGACCACACGCCGCCGGCAACAATATTAGAATCTGGGATCGTGGGTCTCGGCCTCTATGAATAGATCGACCGCCTTCTTGAATTTCAGAAGCCTTTGCACCATCCATTCCTTTCGTGATTATTCTTGCATGGCTCTAATGAACCGCCTACGGCACTTTTATAGAGGTTTGATAGCGGTCACGTCCCATAGAGTGGTGTAAGAGTACGTCATCCTGTTGATATCGTCTAGGCCGCTGCCTCTGCGAGTTCGGCTCTGGGTAGAGCTTCGTTGGAGGTGGTTACCTCCTGTGTCATCAGTAAGCTATCAAAGTAGAGTCCCAGGAAGTGGTGTAACAAGAGTAGAGGGTCTGGATGAAGAGAGACCACCACGTCATCCTTAGCGGGCAAAGACGAGCCTGAGAAAGGAGGACAACGGTGGTCAAGGAAAGGATGGACCTGCTTGAGCTAATGCGCAAGAGGGGAGTCGACGGTGACGTGGACTTTCTACGAGAGGCACTGAGAGTGCTGGTCGAGGAGATCATGGAGGCTGATGTGTCATCGAGGACCGGCGCTGGGTATGGAGAACGCAACCCTGAGCGGGTGACCCAGCGCAACGGGTACCGGTCTCGAGCATGGGACACTCGCGTAGGGACCATGGAGTTGCAGATACCCAAGCTGAGGGAGGGGAGCTACTTTCCGAGCCTGCTGGAGCCACGGCGTCGCAGCGAGCGAGCTCTGCTGGCGGTGATCCAGCAGGCGTATGTGGAGGGTGTATCGACGAGGCGAGTGGATGATCTGGTCAAGGCTCTTTGGTGCGAGGGTATCTCAAAGAGCCAAGTGTCGCGTATCTGCCAGGAGCTGGACGGGGTGGTGGAGAGCTTCCTGGGTCGGCCGCTGGACGGCGGATCATATCCCTACCTGTGGCTGGACGCACTAACCCAGAAGGTCAGAGAGGCCGGTAGGATAGTCAACGTCAGCGTGGTGGTGGCGACGGCGGTCAATAGCGAGGGCAAGCGTGAGATCGTTGGGATGGACGTGGGTACCAGTGAAGACGGCGCCTTCTGGTTAGCCTTCCTGCGCTCACTGTCGGCCAGGGGCCTCGGCGGGGTGGAACTGGTGGTATCGGACGCTCATCAGGGACTCAGGGATGCCATCGCAACTGTCTTCGGTGGGGCCAGTTGGCAGCGGTGCCGCACCCACTTCATGACCAACCTGCTCACTCGGGTCCCCAGGAGCGCTCAGCCCTGGGTGGCCACCATGGTACGCACCATCTACCAGCAGCCGTCCCCTCAGGAGGTGCATGCCCAACTCGAGCGGGTGATTGCTCAGCTCCAGGACCCGTTCCCACAGGTCGCCTCTCGACTGGACGAGGCTGGACCCGACGTCCTGGCCTTCTCCAGCTTCCCACTCGCCCACTGGAAGAAGATCTGGTCCAACAACCCCCTGGAGCGTCTCAACAAGGAGATACGGCGCCGCACCGATGTGGTGGGCATCTTCCCTAACCGCCCAGCTGTCCGTCGCCTGGTCGGCGCCGTCCTAGCTGAGCAGCACGACGAGTGGGCCGTCGGCCGTCGATACATGACACAGGAGGTAACCACCTCCAACGAAGCTCTACCCAGAGCCGAACTCGCAGAGGCAGCGGCCTAGACGATATCAACAGGATGACGTACTCTTACACCACTCTATGGGACGTGACCCTTTGGTTTGTTGTGTAACCATGGCATTTTAGCTACCTACGGGCAAGTGCTGAGTGGGTCAGCCGCTGATCTAGCCGGGTATATGGCCGACAGACACGCTGAATTACAACGTTTGCGAATGGGGCTATTCGTATAACAGCCAGCGTGGGGGACTCTTCTCTGACTTCAATCATTGCTTGTATGTACGCATGGTGCTTGATGGCAAGAACGAATCGCTTTCTTAATTCCCTGTGGCCGGTGCGCTGTTGTCGGGCGTTTCCACCAGCCGCAGTGAGCTTTTGACCAGCCGGAGAGCCTTCTCCGGGTAGACCGTGGATAGAAGCCCGCCGGCGTACAGTATGTAGTTCCCGTCCACATAAAGCTGCGGGTGTTTGGGTCGTAGCGAATTGGGGTTCACGCCGCCGGACAGACAAGCTGCCAGGACCGTGGAAGGCTGGACACCAAAGCTGAAAACGCCACCGGTCCCTACGAGCACATTGATCTCCGTCAGGTCCTTGCCTCGCTGCACAGTTTGGTAGCCCAAGGGCGATTGCACGGTTTCCAACACCCCTGCGTGTCGCTCCATGGATAGGTAGGCAGCCGCCCTGGCCATGGAGACATCCATCTCCGTCTCCGCCTGGGCGTGTGGCAGCGTCTCCGTATGGGAGGCCAGGTACTCCGCCCGCATCCAGGCCTGGTTGGTTTTCAGGGCCATGACAATGTCTCTGGGCAACGAGTTACGCTGGGCCACCTCAAGAAGAGACTTGGCGCTGACCCGCAGCCCAAGGTCGCCTTCCACAGTGCGTTTGGCAAAAGGCTCCTCCAGCCCCACCATAGGCACGTCAAGTGCCACGGGTGTACCCCAGCACGCAGAATGCATGTCCGTTGTGGCTCCGCCAATGTCCACTACGACAGTGTCGCCCAGGCCGGTCTCCCGGCCAACGCCTTTGGCCAATAGGTCCGTCATGTTCAATACCGCCATGGGCGTTGGCATTACCACATCGCCCACGTACTCGCTGGCCCTGTCCAGGCCCTTGGCGTGGACAATGTGCCGGATGAACACCTCCCGCACCGCCTGGCGAGCAGGCTCCACGTTCAGGACGTTTAGTGCCGGCATTACATTGGCGCACGGGTAGGCAGGTTGACCCGCCTCCGCAAGAATGGCACACACCTCCTCTTGGGCATCAACGTTGCCAGCCACCACCACAGGCGCTCTCACCCGGGAAGCAGCTATCCGCCTGGCGTTGTGCACAATAACCTCGTGGTTGCCGCCATCCACGCCACCCGCCAGGAGGATGATATCTGGCATCGCTGACTCCATCTCCCCAACGGTGCGGGTGGTCAGGGCCCGTTCGAATACCTCGATCACCTTGGACCCTGCTCCCAGAGCGGCCCGGTGGGCCGCTTCAGCGGTCAGGCGGCCTATCAGTCCTATGGCCACCATGCGGAGTCCGCCGGCGGCGCTGGAGCAGGCTAGCTTGAGAGTCACCTGTTCATCCCGCAGACCGGTCTGCTCTTTGAGGAGGTTCAGCGCGCGGAACAGGCCCTGGGTCACGTCGGTGTCCACGGTGCTGGGGACCTGGGTCCGGCCCAGGAAGCGGTCCGTATCCAGGTCTGCGGCGGCGACCTTGGTGTATGTGCTACCGAAATCTATTAGCAAGGCGATGGACATAGCGTAGCCTCTGAAATCATGGAATGGGTACTAGGGTATCAGGTACGGGCGACTTGGAAAAGGTGGGGGGGGGATTTGTTTTGTTTTTCTAGGGAAACAAATCCGAGATTCGTAAAAGGCGCCGTGGGCCTTCAATGTGATACCAGGTTAGCAGAGACGCAGGGAGTTGTGGAAGGGGGAGATGGCGGATGGGAGGTCTGTCGTAGGGGCGCAAGGCCTTGCGCCCCTACGAGTGCCAGCGCAGGTCTGGCTAGTTCTGGATAGGTGGAATCAAAGCAAGTCTTGAAACTCTTCGACCGTTAGGCCAGCATCTCGAACGATACCACCCATAGTAAATGCGTTAACGGGATTGTTACGTGGGACCGTGATAAAGCGAACTCCGTCAGACATCACGATATGCTTGCCCTGACGGAGGATGTGGAAACCTGCCTTTTCCAAGGTTCTGACTGCTTGAAGATGATTGACACCAGGGATGCTTGGCACGATTAGACGGAGACTTCGACTTCTCGCATATCGGTGCCATTAAGAGAACTAGCTATGGCGGCTAGATACTCGCGAATGGCATCTCTGATGTTTTCGATGGCTTCTTGCTCCGTTTCCCCCTGGGACCAACACCCAGGCAAACCCGGGCACGAGACGCTGAAACCCTCTTCGGATTGCTGTAAAAGAACCTTATATTTCATCATTCTGCCCTTCCATTGATTATACCAGCACAGGGCGAGGTTGACAGGATTCCCTACGCCGTGGCTTTCCACCGCAGGTCCGGCTGCCGGGCGGCCCGCGCCTCGTCCAGGTGGGAGATGGGAGTTGTATACGGTGCGTTGTGCACCAGGTCTGGGTTGGTGGACGCTTCCCTGGCGATGGCAAGCATGGCTTCTATGCCTTAAGCGCTATGCTGCCTCAATGACAGCCCGCTCCACCGATTCAGGAAGTTGGACCAGAACAAAACGGTCTGCAGGGTAGAGGTAATCTTCACCGGACTCGTCGACCACACGCAACTGGTGGTGTTTTGCGGCTTCGGAGTCTGGAATTACCTGGTACAGCTTGCGGCGTTCCAAGGACGCTGCATACCCATCATTGCGAATACAGATGGCTAATTCCGTTGTGGAAGGAGAGTTTATTGCCATGGTTGTCAGTCCAGAGAACGCTTGATTTCGAACTCTTTTCGGCCTATGCCAGTAGCTTCATACCAATGGATTTCAGCTAGGCGCATTGCACCGTCCCTGAGCCTTATGGTAGCAGTTCCCTTGCGTTTACGCCATCGACCCTTGCCATAAAGCCGTCTCAGTCGCGGCAACTCCCTGATGGATCTTCCAGTTGCGAAGGTCTGTTCGTCTTGGATGGATCCTAAGATTTCAAAATCCATCCTGATGCCCGCCTACCCCTGCGCTTTCCACCGCAGGTCCGGCTGCCGGGCGGCCCGCGCCTCGTCCAGGCGGGAGATGGGAGTTGTATACGGTGCGTTGTGCACCAGGTCTGGGTTGGTGGCGGCCTCTTGCGCTATAGACAGTAGGGCATGAATGAAAGCGTCCAGGGTCTCCTTGCTCTCCGTCTCCGTAGGCTCAATCATTAGAGCCTCGTCCACTATGAGTGGGAAGTACATGGTGGGCGCGTGGAATCCGTAGTCTAGCAGCCGCTTGGCGATGTCCAGCCCACGCACGCCCTGCGTCTTCTGCCGGCTGGCGGAAAGCACAACCTCGTGCATGCAGGTGCGGTCGTAGGAAAGATCATACTGGTCTTTGAGCCGGGCCAGCAGGTAGTTGGCGTTGAGGACCGCATCCTCGCTCACCTGACGCAGCCCTTCAGCACCCAGGGAGCGGATGTACGCGTAAGCCCTTACCAGGACGCCAAAGTTGCCGTGGAAAGCTCCTACCTTGCCGATGCTCTGCGCCGGCGTGCCCAGGTGGTACGTCTGCCAGTCAGAGCCCTCCTCTAGCTCTACGAGTGGCGCGGGAAGGAAGGGGAAAAGACTCTCCCCTGCGCAGACGGGGCCGGCACCGGGTCCGCCGCCTCCGTGAGGTGTGCTGAATGTCTTGTGCAAGTTGATATGAGCCACATCGAAGCCCAGGGCGCCCAGCTTGGCCTGCCCCAGTAGCGCGTTCATGTTGGCCCCGTCGCCGTACACCAGGCCGCCGGCCCGGTGCACCACGTCGCATATCTCCACTATGTCGTTCTCAAAGAGTCCCAGGGTGCTGGGCAATGTGAGCATTATGCCTGCCAGGTTGGGGCCAACAGCCTTCTTCAAGGCCGCCAGGTCCATGTTGCCTCGTCCGTCGGAAGGGATGCTCTGCACCTGGAAGCCGCCCATGGCCGCGGATGCCGGGTTGGTGCCGTGGGCGCTATCGGGGACGAGCATGACCTTGCGCTCTGAGTCGCCGCGGCTTTCATGGTATGACCGGATCATGAGCACGCCGCTAAGCTCGCCATGAGCGCCTGCCATGGGTGCCAGGCTGGTGGCCGCCATGCCTGAGATCTCCGTCAGGTAGTCCTGGAGACGGTGCATTAGCTTCAATGCGCCCTGGGTGGCCTCTGATGGAGCCAGGGGGTGCAGGAACGCCAGCCCTGGCAGCGATGCCACCTGCTCATTGATCTTGGGGTTGTACTTCATCGTGCAGCTACCCAGGGGATAGAACTGGGTGTCCACGGAATAGTTTAGCTGGCTCAGTAGCGTGAAGTAGCGCACCACCTCCGGCTGGGAAAGCTCCGGCAGAGGCAGTTCCTCCCGGAGTAGCGCCTTATCGGGTAATGGCTGCTCCGGCACGTCCGACGGTGGCAGCCGGACGCCCCTGCGGCCAGGAACGCTGCGTTCCATGAGCAGCTTGCGGTCAGAGGATTGTGGATAGCGGGGGTCTTGGTGTTGGGTCATAGGCTCAACCTATCTCAGTCAACGCTTTTGCCAGCGCCTCTATCTCTTGCCGGCTGTTCATCTCCGTCACGCACAGCAGGAGGCCGTTGGGGATTTGGTCGCTCACGTCCAGCCCGCCCATAATTCCGCGCTCCAGCAGGGCGGCGTTGACCTCCGCCGCAGGCCGCGGGCACCGCACTACGAACTCCTGGAAGAAGGTGCCGCGAATTGGAAGGCTGTAGCCCGGAATCTGCTGGACCAATGAGGCGGCGTAGTGGGCCTTCTGATAGCATAGCTCCGCTACCTGGCGCAGCCCCTGCTTGCCCACGGTTGCGAGGTACACCGTGGCCATCAGCCCCATAAGGGCCTCGCTAGTGCATATGTTGGAGGTGGCCCGCTCCCTTCTTATGTGCTGCTCGCGGGTCTGGAGGGTCAGAACGTACCCGGTCCTGTCCTGGCCGTCCACCGAGCGGCCCACGATGCGCCCGGGCATCTGCCGCACGTACTGGCTCTTGCAGCTGAAGAGGCCTATATACGGCCCGCCGAAACTCACCGGGATGCCCAGGGGCTGGCCCTCCGCCGTAACTATGTCTGCGCCATAGCTCCCTGGAGGCCGGAACATCCCCAGCGCGACGGGGTCCGTGGAGACCACCAGCAAAGCGCCCTGGCGGTGGGCCTCGTGTTCCAGTCGGCCCAGGGCTTCCATTTGTCCGAAGAAGTTGGGGTGCTGGGCCACCAGGCAGGCCGTGTCTGGTTCCAGAGGTAGTGAAATCCCAGGAGCTATGGTGTACACCTCGACACCTTGCGGGCGAGCATACGTCTCCACCACCTGGCGATAAAGTGGTGAAAGGGTATCTAGGCAGGCCACCCGGTACCGATGAGTTAGTCGACAGGCCATCAGTGCCGCCTCGGCCAGGCTGGTGGCGCCGTCGTACATGCCGGCGTTGGCAACGTCCATATTGAAGAGTTGGCAAGTAAGGGACTGGAGCTCATAAATGACCTGAAGGGTGCCCTGGCTTACCTCCGGCTGGTATGGCGTATAGGCGGTGAGAAACTCGCCACGGCTGGCGATGGCTTGAACCACCGATGGTATGAAGTGTCTGTAGGCTCCAGCGCCCAGGAAGCACGGCCCTTGAAGGGCGTGGCGGTTCTCCGTAGCCAGGGCTGCCAGTTCCTGCATCAGCTCCAGCTCGGACAGGGGTGCGGGTATGTTCAACGTAGGATTGCGATAGGCACCAGGGATATCGCCGAACAGCGCCTGCACCGACGCAACGCCTATAGCTCGGAGCATCGCCTGGCGGTCGGCCTGGGTGTTGGGTACGTAGGGAGAAAAGGTAGACGGGTTGTCCATCTATGATTTGTTACTGTAGCTGTGCAAGGAACTCATCGTAGTCCTGCGCGGTGAGCAAGCTCTCAAGCTGGGCAGGGTCTGCCTTGACCAGGCGCACCATCCACCCTTTCCCATACGGGTCCTCGTTGACCAGCTCCGGATGCTCTATCAGCTCCTGGTTCACCTCCGCCACCTCGCCGCCAAGGGGGGTGTAGAGGTCCGAGACCGCCTTCACCGACTCGATTTCGCCCAGCTTCTGGGACTGTTCCAGGCGTGTGCCAGCTTTTGGCAGGTCAAGGAACACAACGTCCCCCAATTGCTCCTGGGCGTAGGCCGTTATCCCCACCAGGACTCGGCCATCTTGTCCCAACAACACCCACTCGTGTTCCCTGGTGTACCGCCGGTCATCAGGGTTCATTGGCTTCTCCTGCGGGAATAGAAAGGTAGTGCAACGGCCTTGGCCTCCACCAGCTTGCCTCTTATGTTTACGGAGAAGGAAGAGCCAGGCGCTGCCAGTTCCGAAGAAACATAGCCCAAGCCAATATACCTGTCAAGGGTTGGGGAGTAGCCACCAGAGGTCACCTGGCCCACGGTTGCGCCGTCCTGCACGATAGGGAAGCCGTGGCGCGGCACGCCTCTCTCGACCATCTCGAACCCCGCAAGCCTTCGCGGTACTCCTTGCTGTATCACCTGTCGCAGTGGCCCGGAGCAAACCGACTCCTTGTCCATGTAGACGAACCGGTCCAGCCCGGCCTCAAAAAGGTTGGTGTGTTTGTCCATGTCGGTGCCGTGGAGTAACATCCCGGCCTCCAGCCTCAGAACGTCTCGCGATCCCAGGCCACAGGGCACCGCGCCCGTATCCAGCAGACGCCGCCAGAGGACAGGTGCGTCCCCGGCGGCAGGCATAATCTCAACCCCGTCTTCGCCAGTATATCCGGTACGACCCACCAGGGCTGGGATGCCAGCCACTTGGGTCGTCGAGCACCGGAAAGGGCGGAGGCTTTGGGCCAGGCCAGGGGCCAGGCGGTCCATGGCCTCCAGCGCATGGGGCCCCTGGAACGCTATCATGGCCACATCCAGGGTGCGGTCAACCAGTTCTGTCTTGACGAATCCGTCGTCCCGCCAGCGTGCCAGCCAGCTCCATACGGCCTCCCGGTTAGCGGCGTTGCACACCAGGAGGTACTCATCCTCGCCTAGGCGGTAGATAATGCCGTCGTCCAGGATGCCGCCTTCGTCGGTGCAGATTAGAGTATAGCGTGCCACGTTTATAGCTAAAGCGGGTACGTTGGCCGTGGTTACCCAGTCCAGGAGGTCTGCAGCTTGAGGCCCCGTGAGCCATATACGTCCCATGTGGGATACGTCGAAGAGGCCGGAGGAGGTGCGCACGGAACGGGACTCCGCCAGTATGCCCTGGAAATGTATGGGCATCTCCCAGCCGGCGAACGGCACCATCTTGCCTTGGAGAGAGACGTGGGTGTCGTAGAGGGGAGTGCGGTTCAGCATGAGGTTAGGTCAGCGGTGTCAGTGCGCTAAGGCATGGTAGTAACTCTGGTGTCAGGAGTCAACCATGGTTAGGTTTGTTTTGGAGGGGGTTGGAGGCAAAACTTAGGCCAGGGTCTGGTTGCAATTTTCCTCCCAAGAGGCTACGATTTTATGGAGGCGTAGCGCGTTTAGATATTGGTCTCCAGGAGCAACCTGCATGAACGATGGGTCCGTCGGTGAGCCTCAGCCTGCCCTGATACCCAGGCAGGGCCTCTTCTCCGGCCAGCGGAAGCTGTTCTTCGCCATAGCGTTGCTGGCGGTTGCCCTGGGATACTTCGCCTTCAACGCCTTCCAGGGCGCTGCCATGTTCTACCTCACCGTGGACGAACTGCTCACTGGTCGCGTTGAGGTCGGGAAAACGGTACGCGTCAACGGCAGCCTGGTGCCGGCCTCCTTCCATCGGGAACCTCAAGGGACAGTGGCGCGGTTCAGCCTCACCGACGGAAAGAAAGTATTGCCCGCCATCTACGACGGGATTGTACCCGAGCTGTTTTTCAACGAGCAGTCGCAGATAGTGCTAGAGGGCTACTACGGGAGCGATGGCGTGTTCCATGCCGTGACCACACCTATAGTGAAGTGTCCCTCCAAATACGAGGCCCAGGCCAGCTAGCAGGGTGTGCCTGGCCCAAGGTATGACACTAGCACCTGCAGGCTGGCGGCGGCTTAAACGGTGACCAATCCCACATCCTCACCTCCGACTCCGTCGGGAATCTCGATGGCCTTTAACTATCAGACTTCCTTAATCAAGTGGGAGAGTTAGAGTGGGGGTGAGAGCGAATAGTAACCTAATTTCGTTCACGCCATAAGTCTGGGGTCTGACACCTTCTGAGCGCTAAACGGAAATGCAGGTGGCCAGGGAGATAGGATCAGCCGTGGGGCTTTTCTTTAGGAACCCTGAGCAGCCTGTCTTTGAGGTCCTCTGGAACGGCGTGCGGAGAGAGGTGTCCCAGCATGCCGATGGTGGTGCGGAGGGTCTCCACGAACCTTCTACAGTTGCCGCACAACTCCAGTTGCCCCAGGATATGCTCTTTCTCCTCATCGGAGACGGCGGCCTCCAAATAGTCCGAGGCGCGCTTTCTTAGCTCCACGCAGTCATGACCACCGGCGGAGGGCCTGAGAAATCGCGGGAGTTTCATTGGCAACGTCACTACCCCTATATAATTGTAGGAACAGGGTGTGCCCCAGGCAACGCCCTGGATGAAAAACTCATAGACAACCATTGGATGTTCCTGGGGTGCGAAAGGGTGCAACCTACTTGCACAGTAAGTCACTTGGATGGCAAAGCGCGTCACCCTGAGTCCCGACTTGTCGGGACTCAGGGTCTGGGGCAGAGTGGCACATCATATTTGGCTGACGCCCAGCACCAGATTCTTCACGGAGCTTAGCCCTATCTATCGGGATTCAGAATGACTTTTTCGGCAAGGCCGGCGCGACCTCCTTTCAGGCGCGAATATCTTGAGTGACCTCGCAGTTGACACTCACAGCCAAGCGGCATAGTGTTAGCTGCGTTGGCTTTCCTACCGCTGGCAACACCATCAGCTTGACACACTCCTGCCCATGAGCACAGAGGACCCGAACACTTTTGAAGAAGTGGTGGAAAAGTACAGTGCCTTCGTGTACAACGTTGCTCTGAGGATGACCGGTAACCCTCACGATGCTGAGGATATTGCCCAGGAGGCGTTCATAGATGCCTTCCGTGCCTGGGACCGGTTTCGGGATGAGGCACAGGTCTCCACGTGGCTGTACCGCATTACCATCAACCGCAGTCTGATGAAGCTCCGAAAAGAGAAGAAGTCCCGTGAGATGACGCAGGAAGGGCTGGCGGACCAGGATGTGGTTGACTGGGCGGAGGGGCCGGAGCGCTCCGCATTGACTGCGGAGCTTCGCCACAGGCTTGAGGATGGGCTACGACTCGTGCCCAAAGAGCTGAGGGCCGCAGTGGTACTTCGAGACGTACAGGGCCTCTCTACCACCGAGGCGTCCGAAGTCCTGGGTATCACCGAATCTGCCCTGAAGGCGCGGCTGCACCGCGCCCGCCTATTGTTGCGTAAGTACCTAGATGATTACGTCCGGGCCACCGGCGGCGGGTAGGCATAACTGCACCAGGTTTACGGGCGCCTTTGTCGTCTCTGGCAGGAGCCTGTGGACACCGTGGTTAGCGCCTGCCTGCAACCGACATACACCGCACCTTTCCAGAGCCTCACTTTCAGGTGCATGAAACTTTGGGCTGCACCTGTCAACCGTTGCGGGCATCTAACTTACTGAAGAGAACACATGAGACATGGGGGTACACGTAGCCTTGTATCGGTGGCAATCCATACAGTTCTACATTGTCCCGGCCATCAGCGCGGTAGCTCTGGCCTGTGGTCAGGGCGTGATCCCTTTGGCAGAGCCAACCCTAGAAGAGTCCCCCGGGGCCACTCAATCACCGTCTGTCCCTTCTACTCCTGTAGCCACGACGACGTCTGTAGCCACGGCTACTCCTGTAGCCACGACGACGCCTGTAGCCACGACGACGCCTGTAGCCACGGCGACGCCTAGCGACTTGGACTTCGGGAAAGCGTTTGGTACAGTGTGGACCACCGACTTCTCCAAGCATAGCGTTCCGTTCGAGGAGATCCGGTACCTTGGTCTCTCCAGGGTGCCCATCAGCCCCGCCGAAGCTCCCATCCATGAAACCATGCAGGAAGCTAGCGAAAGGCTGTCGGACCTTGAGCCAGTCATTGTCGTTGAGGTAAATGGCCAGGTACGGGCCTACCCGCAGAGCATGCTCATATATGTAGCGACAGAGGTGGCGAACGACACTCTGGGAGGCGTGCCCATAGCGGTGACATGGTGACCGCTATGTAATACGGCCATGGTTTTTGGCCGCAGCATCAACGGGAAGGTCTTCACCTTTGCGCCTTCCGGGCTCTTGCGTCAGAGTAACCTGGTCATGTGGGACCGTGAGACCGAGTCGTGGTGGCAGCAGGGTACCTTGGAAGCCATTGTGGGTACTATGACCGGGACACGGCTGAACACCATTCCATCTCAGGTAGTCTCGTTCATAGAGTTCAAAGCCGCCTTTCCGCAGGGCACAGTGCTCGGAGGAGGGGCCTTCGCTTCTTCCGCCTACAGTCCCTACTACGGGTACGACACCTCAGACACCCCTTTCCTTTTCAAGGATGCCCTGGACCGACGCCTGCCGGCTATGGAGCGGGTGGTGGGGGTCCAGTCCGCCGAGGATCGCGTGGTGCAAGATGTAGTGGGAGGCAAAAGCATTGTGCTCTTCTATGAGCCTGCTACTCTCTCCACATTGGATCATACGTACATAAGCGAGTCTCGCAGCGTGGGCACCGCCTCTGTCTTTGTGCCACGGGTCGGGGAGATGGACTTGGAATTCCAGTTCAGGAACGGCGTCTTTGTGGACCGGCAGACGGGCAGTACCTGGAATACCCTTGGTTACGCCGTGGGCGGTCCCCTTGAGGGCCAGCGTCTTCCGCCCTTCTTCCACACTCAAAGCTTCTGGTTCTACTGGGCCGCCATCCACAAAGATACCCAAGTCTACTCCAGGTCAAGGGAGGGATAGTGGACAGGCTGCTGTTCCCAGAGGACGCAGAACCATATAACGTAAGAGCCCCGACCGGTCGGGGCTCTTGCTGGGCTTGCATGCCAGCCGTTTGGATGGTGAGGGTTAGATATTAAATGAGTCGACCAACTCTTGAACGCTCTTGGGCTTCAACTTCTTTTGAATCTGCTCCATTCCCTGGTGGAGGGCGGGCCGCGTTTCGTCCTTGTAAATGATCCCTAACGGGATCCCCGGCGAATAGACGAGGTCGCTGGCTGCTTGGCGGTCTGTGGGATCGTGCGCGTCGGGCACGGCGTAAACCGCTGGAGCTATGCCCTTCTTGCGGTCCCCTTTCAGGAATTCATAGTTATCGTTGTAGGTGGTGCACGGCGACTGTATGTGCACTAAGGCGAAGCCTGGATGTTCCATCCCGGCCGCAATGAGCTTTGCCAGTTCCCGAGGCTGCGAAGAGAACCCAGAGGCTATGAAAGTGACGCCCAGCGTAAGGTACAGTGCCAGCGGAATTAGAGCCTCTTCCACCTTACCGTAGGGAGTGGAAGAAGTCACCACGCCCAGATCAGTGGTTGGGGAGCTCTGGCCCTTGGTCAGGCCGTACACCCCGTTGTCCATTATAACTGCACAAACATCCAGGTTTCTTGCCGCCTGTGGAGCTATGTGCTCCATACCTATGCTCAGGAAGTCGCCATCGCCTGCTACCACCACCACATTCAAGTCCGGCCTGGTCAGCTTGATCCCCAAGGCTAGGGGTAGGGCTCTTCCGTGGATTCCATGGAACCCATAGGGTTGGGGCCCTTCAAGAAGGTGTACCAGGTTACCGGAACAGCCGATACCTGCTACTACCACATTGTTTTCCATGGTGGTTTCCAGCTTAGCCATGCGCTCCGCCATGGCCCACTCCATGGAGCGGCGGACGCCAAAGTCTCCGCAACCCGGGCACCATTTGAAATCGTACTCTTCATGAGGATTCGTGGTCATACGGTCACCGCCCTTCTTTGATAAACCTCTACGCGCTGCGTGACTCTTTTGATCACGTCACTAACTTTGAATGGCAATCCCGAATATTGGGTTATAGACTCCGCTCGCACACCCATGGTCCTCAGGTAGCTAGAGAACTGTCCTAGGTAGTTTAGTTCAGGCACTATCACCAACTCTTTGCTGAGTAGCTCTTCCAGGAGCTTTGGTGGCAGAGGATGAAGGTACATGGTGAAGTACCAACCCAGCCTTACTCCCTGCTCCACCATCGCATTGTACGCCTCTTGAGCAGGCCCCTTAGAGCCGCCCCACGGCATGAGAGCCACAGGCTCCTCGGCGTGTTCGCGCTCATAAGTGCCGTCCTGCAAAAGGGCCAGCTTGCTGAAACGGCGCTCAGTCATTTGGATATGGCGACTGGGCAGGTGCGTCGTGTCCCCTATAGAATCGTGCTCGCTGGCGTTGGCAACGTAAGCCCCCGGGAGCCCAGGTATCGGCATTGGCGATAGCTCAAAGCCGTCGTACCTCCGATACCCGTTAGTTCCCTGGTAAGTTTTGCGGTCCTCTATGACGAACTTGCTGAGGTCTGGCTTGGGTATGTTCTGGGAGCGTTCGGACAGCATATGTTCGCTGAGAACCACCACCGGCCCTTGGTACCGCTCCGCCCAGTTCAAACCAACTATTCCAGCCTCGAAGCACTCTGTCACAGTGCCTGGTGCCAGAATTGGAAGCATCGAATCGCCGTGGGCTGGGGTTAGGGCTGCGGAAAAGTCCGATTGCTCTGTCTTGGTCGGGAGCCCGGTAGCTGGTCCGCCCCTTTGCACGTCTACGATGACTGAAGGAATCTCGGTCATCCAGGCCATGCCAATCCCCTCTGACATAAGGGAAAAGCCTGGCCCAGCTGTGGCGGTCATAGCTTTCTTTCCTGCGAAGCCTGCTCCAACCACTGCGTTGATGGCCTCGATCTCCGAGCTGGCCTGATAAGCCGCCTTGCCTGGGCCTATGAGGTTGCGCTCCATGTAGACCAGGATGGAAGTAGCCGGTGAGATAGGGTAACCAATATAGAGGTCCAGCCCGGCGGCTATGGCGCCGAGCGAGAAAGCATCATTACCTTTGACCAGAATTTGCTTTCCCTCTATTGGCCTGGGTGTGGGCAACTCACCGACGCTGAAGCCACTCTGCTCCGCCCGCTCCCTTCCCAGGCCCAGAGCCTGAATGTTAGACCGGACGATCTCATCGTCGCCAGGACGTCCTCGGGTGAATCGCGTGACCACAAACTTCTCCAGGTATTCCTGCGGCATACCTATCAGTTGGGCGAAGGCGCCGATGACCACCATGTTCTCGGCCCTAATATTGCCGGTGGACTTGGCCAACTCTCCAAAGGGCATACCAAAGCTCTGGCCGTCGGACTCCAACTGGAAATCCTGAGAGTTGTAGATAATGACACCACCCGGGCGCACATCTTCGCGATGAGTCTCATAGGCTTCCTTGTTGAACACCACAAGCACGTCCAACTCATCGCCGGGACCCAAGATGGGCGTAGCGCTAATTCGGGCTTGTGCGAAAGTAGGCCCCCCCAGGATCTGGGATGGGAAAGTGACATGGGTCAGAACGTGATATCCCACCGTACAAGCAGCCTGGGCCAACCCTTCGGCAGAGGTGACCATGCCTTGGCCGCCTTCTCCGGCAAAGCGGACCACGAAGTCTTGGTTAGCTTTCATTAACCCCTCCTAAGAAAAAAGGCATATGTTAGTTGAATGAGTTGGGCAACCTCTGGGGCCAGCGAGAGTACATCTGATGAGAAAAAACGGTTTCCTGCCGAAGTGGGGGAGGTAGACCTGAGCTTGGTGCATAGTCATAATTGCGCCGCTGCGTCAGAAAACCAGGATGCCAACCGCCCCTGGGGAAACAATCTCATTCCCCCATACGAGACCCTCAATAAGGAAGCCTATCCTCAACGGTGGCATCTGCGGCTACAGTCTAGCATCGGCCTTTGTCCCATGTCAACATGACCGCTAGCTGTCTGGCCTTTCATTACTACGAAATCCGTAGTCTCTCTTACCCCGGCCTCTGAGACTCTCAGCATTGACACCGTTTGAGCTTTTGTATATACTGGCTTTTGTCGCCGCCGTCAACAGTTTCCCGCCAACTGGAAGTGAGGGGCTTTCTGTGCGAGACGCCATCGGTGAGAGGCTAAGTCAGATTCAAGACTCGCTAGGGAATGGTATCCTTTCCCAGGCGACGGGTGTTTCCCAGTCAAGCCTCCTTCCCATTGAAGAGTGCGTCCACTTCTGGCTGATTGAGACTCCCAACGGCCCTACCAGCCAAGGTACTTGCAAGCACTGTGGCAAGGCGCAGTTGTTTCGCAATTCCGTATCTAGCTCCACCTGGAACAGGGGTGTTGCCAGACGAGAGAACGAATGGTTGTAGGTCTAAGGCCTCTTTCGTCGGTCAATGATTGATACATCCTGGACAAACTGCCCCGCTCTTTTCTTTCCACTGATCGTCTCTGGTTTTAACGCCTGTGATCCCTCTGCAGACTTGCGCATGTCACTCTGAGGAGCCCAGATCCCTACACGTCGGGGCAAAGAATGACATTAGGGATAGTTGTATGGCACCCCTGTCACTGGAACAGTTCCTGATCCGGCGGGTCACGTCTCAGGGCAAAATAACATTCGCTGAGTTCATGACCCTGGCGCTCTACTGGCCCTGGGGCGGCTACTATACAACTACAAGCGCCTCTGACTTGGCCGGGGACTACTTCACATCTCCTGCCGCGCACCCTGTCTTTGGGGGTCTCCTGGCCCTCCAGTTGGAGGAGATGTGGCGTCTGCTTGGTTGTCCTCGCCCCTTTGTTGTAGTTGAGCCAGGCGCCGGCACTGGCCAGCTTGCCCGGGACATCACCGCTTATGCCGACCATTTGGACGCTTCTTTCAGGCAGGCGTTGCAATACGTGGCGGTGGACAGGTCTGCCAGGTTGGCCTCCACTTCTGGAGACGCCCCCTTTCGGCGGCTCATTGCCGCCCGACTGCCCATGCGGGGCGTGACAGGCTGCGTCCTATCCAACGAGTTACTGGATGCCCTGCCTGTCCATCGCGTTACTCTTCGCAGTGGCCGTCTCCGGGAGATATACGTGGCCTATGAAGACGGGCGATTTCAGGAGGTAGAGGATGAACCTTTGACACCCCTTCTCGCCGCACGGCTGGCCGAGGAGGGGGTGTCCCTGGAGGAGGGACAGCGCGCGGAGGTGTGTCTGGAACTGGAGACCTGGGTGCAGGAAGTTGCTGCCGCCCTGGACCGCGGCTTTGTGCTCACCATTGACTACGGGTATCAGGCCCAGGAGTTGTACTCGCGGCAGCGCTTTCCCGGGACGCTCCGCTGCTACTACCAGCATACCTTAGCGTCCAGCCCCTATGTGCGGCTGGGTGAGCAGGACATCACGGCCCACGTGGACTTCACCGCCGTAATATCTCTGGGAGCCGGGTACGGCCTTGCCAGCCAGCCCTTGCTGACCCAGGCGTCTTTTCTCAACAGCCTGGGGCTGCGGGCCTTCCAGCGTCGTCTGGCAACATCAGGTCTGGGCCAGAGGGAGAGGGATGCCAACCGCATGGCCATGCTGGAGTTGGCGCGCGCTGGCGGCATGGGCGACTTCAAGGTACTGGTGCAGGGCAAGAACGTGGATGCCAGCGCCATAACCGGCGTCCGGGGTGCCTCCGCGGAGTGGATGGACCGGCTGGAAAGGCTGCCGTTGCCTTTGCTGGATGCCAAGCACCTGTCGCTCATGGAGGCCAGGTACCCGCATACCGCCCAGAGCTTGGGTGATGGCTGGCCGTGGCGGTAGGGCCTCCAGGCCATGCTTGTATGGTTGGACAAGCTCACCAAGAGCGGAGGCGCGCTTGTTGTCATTCTGAGGGAGTCCCGATGGCATCGGGACGACCGAGGAATCTTGTCCGCCTTCAACGACCACGGCTCTAGGTTATGGCATATGCCTTTCTAGGCAAGCAAGATTCTTCGCTTCACTCAGAATGACATGGCTCTCCCGCCCATCCTGAAAGCTTGTGATGGAATCGTCATTGTGAGCCCCCGGTCAGTTTGCGAATCGGGGCGTGGCAATTTGGCGGTGGGGTCCACCCCTCCTCCAGGTTGCTTCGTAGTCCTCCCGACAAGTCGGGATCGGGACTCCTCGCAATGACGATTCGTACGCAGATTTCAGGGACGTGACACTAGTCCCGCTGTCCATCCACACGCCAACGGAACCCGCTATCATTGCGCCTTGTGCCCGCAAATCTCCAACACGTATACTGAACTCTACAAACCGGCCAAGGAGATGGTGGTCGTACCTTGCGTAGTCCTCGTGTTTGGCTAGGACTGGCCTTTAGCCTGCTTTTCCTGGGCCTCCTGCTCTGGCGTGTCGACCTCAACGAGACGATGCGAAGCCTACGGGAGGCCAACTACTGGTTTGTTATCCTGGGCGTGCCAGGTTACTTTCTGGGAGTGCTCTTCCGTACTCTGCGGTGGAGGCTGCTGCTATTCCACTTGCAGCCCATAGCCGCGGGCAGGCTGTTTCCAGTGGTGGTGGTAGGGTACATGGCCAACAACCTTCTGCCCGTGCGTTTGGGAGAGCTGGTGCGCAGCTACTACCTGGGTGAACGGGAAGGCGTGAGCAAGTCCGCGGCTCTGGCCACCATACTGGTGGAGCGAGTGGTGGATGGCGTGGTGCTTCTCTTTTTCCTGGTTGCGCTATCTCTGGTGCTGCCAGGAACTGGCCTGGTGGCGGGCGTTGCCAAGAGTGTGAGCATACCGTGGCCCCTTCTGGTGACGGCGGTTGCGGCACCATTCGTGTTGGTGCTGAGCCTCATGGTAATGATGGCCTATGACCCTCCGAGGGCACTGTCCTTCACAGGGTTTCTTGCCAAGCCTCTCCCAGGGATGGTGAAAGCGCGGATTCTGGGATCCGTGGAGATGTTTGTTGCGGGCCTGGGTGTCCTGCGCTATCCGGGGCGTATTCCATTGCTCATATTGCTGTCGCTCCTGGTCTGGCTGGCCGAGGGAGCAATGTACTACTTGGTCGGCCTTTCCTTTGGCCTGGCATCGTCTCTAGGCGGGCTGGCAAGCATGGCTGCGGCAATGCTTGCCGTGGTATCCACTTCCAACCTGGGAACGGCGCTGCCATCCTCTCAAGGTGGCATCGGGCCTTTCGAGCTGTTCGCCGTGGCGACTCTGGTGGTCCTGGGCATCCAGCGAGAGGTCGCTGTAGCCTTTACCGTCGTCCTGCACGTGGCGCTACTGGCGCCAGTGACCATCCTGGGGCTATTGTACCTGTGGATGGGCAAGGAGTCCCTGGTGCAACTGGTGCGTTTGGGAACAGGCAGCGCTTCCACGGAGCAACCCAGCAAGACAGGGGAGGTGCCATGAGGGTTGGAATAATCGGAGGCGGCGTCGGCGGGTTAGGCGCAGCCTACTATTTGGCCGAGCGGGGCCACCAGGTGGCGCTCTACGAGCGCGCCCCATTTCTGGGCGGCCTGGCTTCAACCTTCGAAGTTGGTGGCGGACGGCTGGAGCGGTTCTACCACCACCTATTCCTTTCGGACACCACTATCATTGGGCTGCTGAATGAGCTGGGCCTAGGCGACCGGCTTATATGGGAAGACTCCAAGACGGGATTTTTCCACAAAGGCAAGATATATCCATTCTCCACGCCTATGGACCTGCTGCGCTTCAAGCCCGTCAGCCTCATAGACCGCGTGCGCCTGGGGCTGGTGACGGTGTACTTGCAACGGGTGAAGAAGTGGCAAAAGTTCGAAAGCATTACGGCGGCTTCCTTCATGCGCAAGTGGGCGGGGAAACGTAACTACGAGGTGATCTGGGAGCCGCTGCTCAAAGGCAAGTTCACCACCTACTACGACCAGATTGCAATGCCGTGGCTATGGACCAAGTTCGCCACGCGGGTCTCTTCTCGGGACAGGACATTCAAGGAGAAGCTGGGCTACATCCGTGGAAGCTGGGGAGTTCTGATAGATACGTTGGAGGAGCGCATAAAGCAAAGGGGCGGCGAAATACACATCAGTACCTCCGTCAACCGTATTCTCACGGAGGAAGGCAGCGTCACGGGGCTGGAAGTCCAGCCGCAGGAAGGCCAGCCCGCGCAGCGTCCCTTCGACCTGGTCATTGCCACCATTCCCAGCTTTGCCCTGCCTCGCCTGCTGGAGCTGCCCCAGGACTACACGGCCAAGCTTCAGGGGATTGACTACGAAGGCGCTATCGCCGTCATCTGGGTGCTCAGGCACAGCCTTTCGCCCATCTACTGGCTGAACATCACTGACCCGGACATCCCATTCCTTCTAGTGCTGGAGCAGACCAATCTGGTGCCCCCTTCGGAGTACGGGGGGAAGCACATTGTCTATACAGCCAACTACGTCACCCGGGACGACCCACGGTGGGCCAAGGAGCCTGAGGAGATCGTCCGGGACTACATTCCTCATCTGAAGAAGATCAACCCTGACTTTGACGAGTCGTGGATAGAGACCTACTACGTGCACAAGGAGCCGGCCGCGCAACCCATTGTGACCGTCAACTACAGTGAGAAGATGCCTTCCACAAGGACGCCCGTCAAAGGCCTGTGGCTGGCTGCCATGAGCCAGGTATATCCCGAGGACCGTGGCACCAACTACAGCATCAAGTTGGGGATGGATGTGGCGCGCCAGGCGGAAGAGGAGATGGGGGATGGAGGCGCATGAGGGGATGGGCTGGCAGTGTGAGGTTGTCGAAGAACAAGTGAAGAAATACCTGCGGGGCGAACCAGGCAAAGTTCGAATCCCCTACGGTGTGGCTCAGTGGACGGTACTCGAACTTTTTGCGGCCAGACCCGGTGCCAAGGCTGAGGCGACGTCCGGTTGGAGGCCTGCATGCTCATAACAGAGGAGGGCAACGAGATGCTGAGCAGGGTCCCCTACTGTGACAAGCTCCTGGGCCGTGGCGACCGCATCTGCCGCGCCGAGTAGGCGGCCACCCTTGTTGACATGATCGGGGAAACCAACATATCCTTCTGTGCGCATTAATATAACGATGTAGTGAACAGGCGATGAACACCATGAGCACGCCGGAAGAAATCTGCGCCGCCCTCCTGGGATTAGGCGTAAAGGCATGCCTATCGGATCAGGACAGACAGACCATCGAAATAGCGGATGGTCCGATTCAACGGGTCTCTATAGATGATCCCGACTCCAATCCATACTTTGAGGACGAGTACACGATCATATGTTTCGTGCCTGACCCGCGGATAGGGCCAGATTTTCCTGAGTTCGAGGTAGGCTCGGTTCGCGAGAAGGCGTTTTCGGTGTTCGGACGAGTCATTGGAGTGCGGTGGGACCTGAGAGAGGGATTCTTTCTAACCCCAAGCCTTTCTGGTCTGAGTCGGAACAAGGTCGTGACGGAAGGGATAATTGCTGGGAGCGCCGTAACGATAAGTTAAGATCGTGGAGACGGCGGTTGGAGCTTGTCGGCTGGACAGAGAGATGAGGGTTTAATATACGGAGGCCAGATGAGGAAGTGGACCAAGGTGGCAAGCCTAAGACCGATATGGGACTGTTACCAGACAATAGCCGAGCACTTGTTGGCGATGCCTGTGCCCCCGCGTGAGTAGTAGCGCCGACCTAACCTCCTATCCCATTCATGTTCTTCGACGAGCTTGGGATGAGTGGGATGGTTTGCCAGTTCGTGGTGATTTCGTCGAACTATTCGAACGGGCAAAGCGTCCTATTCTCATTCTGTGGCGGGCCACCTGTATTGAACCCAATTCCGACATTGTGATAATATTCTCATACTGTTTTCCACTTTCTATCGGGGAGCGACTGTGACCTCTGAGAGCCAATCACTGCAACAGACCATCCGCCAGGCGATAACCGAACGCCAGAATGGCACGGTTACAGTCTTGTCTTCTCTCCTGGTGGTTGAGGATGCTCTGGGCTACATACCGCCGGAGGCCATCGAAGAGGTGGCTGAACTCACCCACACCACTGTGAACGATGTCTGGGGCGTGGCCTCTTTCTACACCAACTTCCGCTTCACCCCGCCTGGCAGGCACGTCGTGGAGGTGTGCTGGGGTCCTACCTGCCATCTCCTGGGTGCCCCGGCCATAGTGAAAGTGGCTCTGGACTCCCTGGGACTGGCCTCCGAGGGAGACACGCCGGATGGTGGCGTTACATTCAAGTACAACACGTGCCTCGGCGCCTGTTCCCAGGGCCCTGTGATGGCCATAGACCACAAGCTCTTGGGCAGAGCGACGCCGCATATGGCGGCGGAGCTCGTTTCCAAGCTACAAGCTCCCAAGGACGCCACCGGTCAGGGCCGCGTCGTGGGTGCCCGCCAATGAACTACACCACTGTCTGCAACGTAGCGTCAGCTTGGACTCGATTACCATGACACAGACCTATGCAGCCTTGAAGCAATACGCCTTGGAGCGGGAGTGCTTTCTGGAAACCCGGCCCCGTATCCGGGTGGGCACCGCTTTGTGCGGCCTCGCGGCGGGCGCAGCTGGCGTGGTGGACGCCATTCGGAAGGAGCTTCAGGCCCAGGGCGTGGAGGCGACGGTGAGCGAGGTGGGGTGCCTGGGCCTCTGCTATGCGGAACCTCTGGTTGACATAAAGATACCTGGCGGGCCTCGTATCCTCTACGGCAACGTGACCCCGGACCAGGTGTCTGAGCTTGTGCTCTCCCACGTGGTCAACGGGCGTCCCGTGACACACCGTGCCTTGGCGGCTTTGGGCGGTGAGCCAAGCAATGGCCTTCCAGACCTGCACGACCTGCCTATGATGAATGGTCAGGTACGCGTCGCCTTGCGCAACGCGGGCCACATAGACCCATTGGACATGGACCAGTATATAGCCGCCGGTGGCTATGCCGCCCTGGACAAAGCCCTCGGTGCGATGACTCCTCAGCAGGTGACTGAGGAGGTCTCCGCATCTGGGTTGAGAGGCAGAGGGGGGGCGGCCTTCCCCACGGGGACCAAGTGGCGGTTCATTACCGGCTCTCCAGGCCCAGTGAAGTACATCCTCTGCAACTGCGAGGAGGGCGACCCCGGGGCTTTCAACGACAAAGGCATATTAGAATCCGACCCTCACACCCTTGTAGAGGGGATGATCCTGGCGGGTTACGCTACAGGGGCATCCAACGGCATTATATTCATCCGCCACGGCCACGAAGGCCCCATCGAGCGCAGCAGGGAGGCCATTCGCCGCGCGTATGGAGCAGGCCTTCTCGGCAATGACATCCTGGGCACAGGCTTCAGCTTCGAAGCAGAGGTCTCCCTGGTGGGTGAATCGTATGTGTCCGGCGAGGAGACGGCTCTTATGGAGGCCGTGGAAGGGAAGCGGGCCATGCCGCGATACCGTCCGCCTTTCCCCGCTGCCGTGGGAGCCTGGGGCAAGCCCAGCAACATAAACAACATCAAAACCCTGGCCTACGTGCCCGAGATCATAGCCAGGGGCGGCAGCTGGTTCGCGGGCATCGGAACGGAGCGCAGCAAGGGGACGGCCATCCTATGCCTCTCGGGCAGCATCCGGCGGCCCGGCATGATGGAGGTCCCCATGGGCATGACATTGCGACACGCCCTGGAAGAGATGGCGGGCGGCGTGCCTGATGGCAAGCAGATGAAGCTTCTGCAGACGGGCGGGCCTTTGGGCGGCGTGCTCAGCGCCGACAAGCTGGACATCGTCATGGACTTTGACGCTATGGCCCGCGCGGGGGCTATCCTGGGCTCCGGAGGCATTATCGTCGCCGACGACACCACCTGTGCCGTGGACCTGACGCGGTTGCTGGTGGCCTTCTGCCAGTACGAGTCGTGTGGCAAATGTTTCCCGTGCCGGTTGGGGACCACCCACATGCTTGAGATTTTGGAGCGCATATGCCGTTTCCAGGCCCAGCCAGGCGATATAGACCTGATGTGCAGCGTGGGTAGGGACATGGCGGTGGGCTCGTTGTGCGGCCACGGTCAACTGGGGTTCAATCCAGTGCAGTCGGCGCTGGACTCCTTCGCTGACGAGTTCGCGGCCCACATTCAAGACAAGCGGTGCCCGGCAGGCGTATGTACCGGCGAGTACCTGACACCTGCGCGTTCCAGGAGATAGGACGCCTTGAAGAGGACTGCTGCAGAGGCGGGAAGGTGCAGTCCCGACTTGTCGGGACTGCCAGGGGTTTAAGAGGGTGTCCCCCTTTCTAACAACGTTTCGGGGCGGGAGGAGGAAGAAAAACGTTGGTCTTGACCGAGTTATTGTTCAAAGAAGGGGTATCCCGCAGATATACCAGGGATCTCAGGCAGGGAAAGCATGACTACCGACAACCGCATCACAATCACCGTTGACGGCCAGGAAGTCCAGGCAAAGCCCGGTGCCATGGCGCTGGAGGCGGCCCTCGAGGCGGGCATCTACGTCCCGTACCTGTGTTACCACACGGGCATGAAACCATTCGCTGCCTGCCGCATGTGCGTGGTGCAGGAGGAGGTGGAGGTAGAGGTGGAGCGGGACGGCCAGAAGGTTCAGGAAAAGCAGCTCAGGCCACCCACTGCCTCGTGCACATTGCCTGTCAGACCAGGCCTGGTAATCAATACTGCTACGGATACTCTGCGCCAGTTGCAGCGTGGCATCCTGGAAATGCTCATCTCGGAGCATCCCCACGGATGTCTTACCTGCCACCGTATCGAGCTGTGCGGGCCGGAGGACATCTGCCTGCGCCACGTCTCGGTGAACGACCGGTGCGTTATCTGTCCCAAGAACGAGCGGTGCGAGCTGAAAGATACAGTCCGTTTCTTTGGTATGGAGTTGGAGTCGCCCCTCTCCTACAAGACACGTGACCTGCCCGTGGAGGAGGCCGACCCGTTCTACGACCGCGACTACAACCTGTGCATCGTCTGTGGCCGGTGCGTCCGCGTCTGCGAGGAGGTCCGCGGCGATAGCGCCATCACATTCATCGAGCGGGCAGGGCAGTCGCTGGTTGGCACATCCAGAGGCACGTCCCTCTTGGAGTCGGGGTGCGAGTTCTGCGGCGCTTGCCTCGATGTTTGCCCCGTGGGTGCCTTGGTGGAGCGCGATAACAAGTGGGACAAGGCGGTGCGCGTCGAGCGCACAATTTGCCCTCACTGCCCCGTGGGTTGCCAGCTAAACCTGGAAGTAAACAAGCGTGAGAAGGTGATCCGTGCCATCCCTGAGATCAACGCCCCTGCTAACCACGGCCAGGCCTGCTTCAAGGGGAAGTTCGGACTAGAGTACGTGAACCACAAAGATAGGCTGAGGCACCCTCTCATCCGGCGCGACGGCCAGTTGGAAAGCGCTACATGGGATGAGGCCATCGCCCTCATAGCTGAGACGCTGCCGAAATACAAGGGTACTGCCTTCGCCGCCATAGCCTCGGCCCGCAACACCAACGAGACAGACTACCTCTTGCAGAAGTTCACACGCGCCGTGATGGCAAGCAATAACGTTGATGTGGAGTCCAACACCATCCCGGCTCCAGCCCGGGCATTGGCGGAGCCTCTGGGGTACGCGGCCTCCACCAACCCCATATGGGACCTGGAAGGCGCCGGGTGCATCCTGGCCGTGGACACCAACACGACCGAGGAGCATAACGTGGTGGGCGTGCCCATCAAGCGCGCCACCAAGAATGGCACCAAGCTCATTGTTATTGACGCCAGGGAGGTGGAGCTAACACGTTACGCCTATCTGTGGCTGCGCCCGCTCCCTGGCACCACTCTGACTCTCCTGGCAGGCATACTGCGGTCCATCCTCGACCAGAGCCTGGCTGACCAGGCGTTTCTCCAGGAGCAGTGCGAGGGAGTGGAGGAGCTATGGGCTTCCCTGGCACCGTACAGCTTGCAGCAGGTGGTTCAGGTGACAGGCGTTCCCGAGCAGCAGGTCCAGGATGCGGCGCGGGTGTACGCCACCAGCGGTGCCTCGGCCATCCTGTACGCCCTCGACAACGTCCTCGTGGAGGAGCAGCCTGCACAGGCGCACGCTCTGGCTAACTTGGCCCTTCTTACAGGCAATATAGGCAAGCCATCCACTGGGTTGTACGCCCTGCCTCGCGGTGCGAACGGACAGGGTGCCATGGACGTGGGCTGTGTTCCTGACATGCTGCCTGGATACGCCCGTACGGACCACGAGCCTGCGCGGCAGAGGTTTGGTCAGGGCTGGGATGCCCAGCTACCTGAGCAGCCCGGCCTGGGCGTTGCCGCAGCCCTCCAGGCAGCCAGGGAAGGTTCTGTCAAAGCGATGTTCTTGCTGGGTGATAGCGTCAGTTCCGCCACGGGAGACCTGGATATGGGGTATGAGGCACTGGAGCGCCTGGAGTTTCTGGTGGTCCAGGATACGTTCCTGGGGCCAGCGGCACAGCGCGCCCACGTGGTGCTGCCCGCAACCACCTTCGCCGAGGAGGATGGGACCTACACCAACCTGGAACGTAGAGTCCAGCTTCTGAAGAAGGCCATATCCCCCAAGAACACCCAGGCTGAGTCTGGCTGGGGGGCCATCTGCCGTCTGGCCGAGTGCATGGGTGCCCAGGGATTCGCCTTCCAGACTGCGGCGGAGGTGTTCGATGAGATCGCATCCCTGGTGCCGATCTACGCCGGCATATCCCATCAGCGGCTAGTAAAAGAGGCGACTATTACACTAAGGCCCGATCCGGTGAACCCCCAGCCCACGCAACTCTTGCATTCCGACCGGGTCTCCCGGGGCATCCAGTGGCCCTGCTCGGACGCCACTGCCCCAGGGACGCCTGTGCTCTACAGCGATGGATTTCCCAGGGGCCACGCCCGGTTGATGCCTTTGCCGGCACCCATACCGGCGACCCTGCCTGCTCCGGACTTCCCTCTCCTCTTTGTACCGGGCCGGGTGCTGCTCCAGGAGGGGCGCGACACCGGTGTGGTCCTTGTTGGCGGCGTCAACCTTATCTCCAGGAAAGAGCTGGTGGAAATGCATCAGCTGGATTTGGCGGAGTCCGGCATTCAGGCGGGCGAAGCGGTGGAGGTGGTACTGCCCACCGGACAGCGAATATCAGGTGTGGCATCTCTATCCCAAGGAGCGCGCCGCGGTGTACTCTCCATGACCACCCTCTTTGGCGAACTGGCCACCCGCCTGCAAGGCAGCGAAGACCCTGACCCCATGGCCCGAGTGCCTGCCCTGGCCATCACCCCTGCACGCCTGGAGAAGGCGACGAAGTAGGTGTACAAGAAGCACGCCGGGCTAACAAGCCCCTTAAAGGTATGACCGCGCTCTAGGCTGTCACGATGGGGCCGGATGTGGCCTGGGGCCTGTTTGGCTCCACAGGCTCTGGCGGCTCATCTCCTCCCGTGGGTTCGTTGGTCATGACCTGTTCACGGATGTTCGATAGACTATTCACCGCTTCCCGCATCTGACGGAGCCAGTCGCGCTGGCCGCGGGCAAAGGCCTGAATGGCCCAGTTGACCGCCTGGCTTCTGTTGCGGGCAATGCCACCCCGGATCAGGGTGTCCAGAACGTCGCGTTCGGCTCTACCCAGGCGGGTCATAACCGGCACCCGCAGCGATGAAAAGTAGGCGGTGACCTGCCCGTACCTTACGCCCCACGCTACGGGCAGGCCCGTGAGTCGCTGCAACTCTTGGGCTAGATCAACTCGTTGAGGTCGGCTCTCTTCGCGGTGCTGGTTGATACGGTTGCGAGCATCCTCTTCCGCAACCTCGCCCTCTACAGGCAGGCGTCCCATGATCAGGAGCTCCCCATCAACTATCGAGGCCTCTACCGGCTCGGGGTAGAGCTCTTTCAGGTGTTCGTTTAACCACTGTCGGACTTCATGTCGGTTCATATGGCCCTCCTTATGTTGTTACAAGCTAAATGGTCACAATATTACAGACTCGACGCCAAAGCGGAGAAATGGTACAATCGCCGCTCTGATGACTGAAGCACCCACGATTCTGGACCTAATACGCAACGGCACCATGAGCGCCGAGATGGCCGCTACTCTGTGGGCTGCCGTTGACCAGCGTGTCTCATTCGTCACGGTGGCTATCCCGCGCCTTGCAGGTAAGACGACTACGACCAACGCTGCACTGGAGCTTCTGCCTCCGTCAGTGCCTGTTCACCGTCTGAGCGGAGACGAGGCAGAGATGGCCAGCCTGAAGACGGAGACCACTGGAGGATACCTGGTGGTCGGCGAGTTCTCCCAGGCTCCAGTGCCCACCTACATCTGGGGAGCGCCTGTTCGCCGCGTCTTCGATACCATGACCTCCGGCTACTCTCTGGCCGTGGCCCTTCACGCTCCAAGCCTCCAGGAGACCTTCGATGCGATCTGCGTGGGCAACGGCGTTACCGACGAGCAGGCGTCACGCATCGGCATGATGCTCTACACTCGCCGTTTCGGTGATGACCCCGACACATTCTGGCGCCGCCTGTCGGAGGTGCACGAGATAGACCAGGTGCAGGCCGGACGGCCTTCAGGGCGCCTGCTTCACCGGTGGGTGGAGGATGAGGACCGCTTTGAGGTGGTGAACGCGCCCCAGAAAGTGAGCGGCAGCCCTGAGGAGTTGGCTGCGCGGGCGGCCCGCCTGAGCGAGATGGTGGATGCGGGACGTACCACTGCCGCGGACGTAGCTGGCATGGTCGCTGAGTACCACCGCAGCAGCTAACGGCCATCCGGGAATCCTTTGCCTGGAGAGTCCAGAGGGGGCAGGGGGTGAGGTATATCCCCGCAAATACCACGCCTGCTCTTGTGTGGGCGAGGGTTACAGGCGGTCACGTCCCATAGAGTGGTGTAAGAGTACGTCATCCTGTTGATATCGTCTAGGCCGCTGCCTCTGCGAGTTCGGCTCTGGGTAGAGCTTCGTTGGAGGTGGTTACCTCCTGTGTCATGTATCGACGGCCGACGGCCCACTCGTCGTGCTGCTCAGCTAGGACGGCGCCGACCAGGCGACGGACAGCTGGGCGGTTAGGGAAGATGCCCACCACATCGGTGCGGCGCCGTATCTCCTTGTTGAGACGCTCCAGGGGGTTGTTGGACCAGATCTTCTTCCAGTGGGCGAGTGGGAAGCTGGAGAAGGCCAGGACGTCGGGTCCAGCCTCGTCCAGTCGAGAGGCGACCTGTGGGAACGGGTCCTGGAGCTGAGCAATCACCCGCTCGAGTTGGGCATGCACCTCCTGAGGGGACGGCTGCTGGTAGATGGTGCGTACCATGGTGGCCACCCAGGGCTGAGCGCTCCTGGGGACCCGAGTGAGCAGGTTGGTCATGAAGTGGGTGCGGCACCGCTGCCAACTGGCCCCACCGAAGACAGTTGCGATGGCATCCCTGAGTCCCTGATGAGCGTCCGATACCACCAGTTCCACCCCGCCGAGGCCCCTGGCGACCAGTGAGCGCAGGAAGGCTAACCAGAAGGCGCCGTCTTCACTGGTACCCACGTCCATCCCAACGATCTCACGCTTGCCCTCGCTATTGACCGCCGTCGCCACCACCACGCTGACGTTGACTATCCTACCGGCCTCTCTGACCTTCTGGGTTAGTGCGTCCAGCCACAGGTAGGGATATGATCCGCCGTCCAGCGGCCGACCCAGGAAGCTCTCCACCACCCCGTCCAGCTCCTGGCAGATACGCGACACTTGGCTCTTTGAGATACCCTCGCACCAAAGAGCCTTGACCAGATCATCCACTCGCCTCGTCGATACACCCTCCACATATGCCTGCTGGATCACCGCCAGCAGAGCTCGCTCGCTGCGACGCCGTGGCTCCAGCAGGCTCGGAAAGTAGCTCCCCTCCCTCAGCTTGGGTATCTGCAACTCCATGGTCCCTACGCGAGTGTCCCATGCTCGAGACCGGTACCCGTTGCGCTGGGTCACCCGCTCAGGGTTGCGTTCTCCATACCCAGCGCCGGTCCTCGATGACACATCAGCCTCCATGATCTCCTCGACCAGCACTCTCAGTGCCTCTCGTAGAAAGTCCACGTCACCGTCGACTCCCCTCTTGCGCATTAGCTCAAGCAGGTCCATCCTTTCCTTGACCACCGTTGTCCTCCTTTCTCAGGCTCGTCTTTGCCCGCTAAGGATGACGTGGTGGTCTCTCTTCATCCAGACCCTCTACTCTTGTTACACCACTTCCTGGGACTCTACTTTACAGGGTGGGCACCACCATGGCGATGGCCTTCTCCGCAGCGCTGATGGGGTCAATCTCGCCACGTTCCACCGCTTGGGCCAGTTCCGCCAGTTTGCTTTCTCCCTCAAGCAGCCCCTCAATGCGAGAGCGGAGCACTCCCTCCAGGTGCGATAGAAAAGCCAGTCGCCTTCTTTCCATACGACGCTTCTCCGTCTGTGACGACGACACCAGGAACTGCCAGTGTTGCTGTATCCTGTCATACAGCTCAGGCACACCATCTCCTGTATGGGCTTGGGTGGTGACCACGGGCACCGTCCAGCCTGGCACCCGCTGCCCCAGGGAAAGCATACCCTTCAAAGCGTTGACCATGGCCGCAGCGCCCTCACGGTCAGCCTTGTTCACCACGAAGATGTCGGCGGCCTCCATAAGGCCGGCCTTCATGGTCTGAATGGCGTCGCCGGCCTCTGGCACCAGGACTACCACCACCGTATCGGCCACGGCAGTCACATCTATCTCCGCCTGGCCCACGCCTGCCGTCTCTACCAGCACCGTGTCTTTCCCCGCCGCATCCAGAAGCTGTACCGCCCCCATTAGAGCCGCGGCAATCCCGCCCTTGCTGCCCCGGCTGGCCATGCTCCTGATAAAGACGCCCTGGTCCAGGTAGTGGCGTTGCATCCGTATGCGGTCTCCCAGAACGGCACCGCCGGTATAGGGACTGGTAGGGTCCACGGCCAGGATTCCCACCGAGCGGCCCTCTTGGCGTATGACGTGGGCCAGGGCATCCACCAGCGTGCTCTTGCCGCTGCCCGGTGGCCCAGTGACACCCACGCAGTACGACCGTCCCGTGTGCGGGGCGATGGTCTGCAGAAGATCGGGTACGCTGGCATCCTGACGCTCCACCAGGGAGACCAACTGCGAAAGGGCGTGGCGGTCCCCCGCTAGGAGGCGTTGGGTCAACTCTTGAAGCAATGTCCACTCCTTACGGCGCAGCTACGAATGTAGCACCATCAAGGAAAAAGCGTCAAGGTGAGCGTGTTGCATATTTCACGGCAGACGGGACCGTAACCCAACGCGCGTGTTCTTAATCGGGTTTCCTGACACGGTTATCAATAGATACGCCAGCAAGGGAGCCTACTATTGCCCCAATGCTGGCCCCAAGGGCTGAAACAAAACCGGCCAGGAGGGGCTCTACGTCCTTATCAAGGACATAGTAGGCGGGCACACTGCTCAATGCCGCAGCGATAAGAACAGCAAGCGTCACTAAGAGACTCGCCCTTCCAAAGTTTGATAATGACGTTAGAATCCGGAATACGGAACCAAGAACCAAGATTGTTGGGCCTAAAAGCACGCCTAAACCTCTCTGGAAGTCTCCTTGACAACATAGATAACTTACTGAACCCCAATTGATGAAACAGATAGCAATGGAGAGTAACCTTCCTGAGACCCCGCACCGTAATGTGATTGAGCGACCTCTGCCCTTTGAGGCGGAAAAAGGAGACTGGCGATAAAGAAACCCTGGACTTAAGTCCAGGGTTTCCAGTCCAATCAAGCGCAAACCATCGCCACCTTGCCGGCAGCGGCGAGGCATTTATCGGGGGCTACGGCCCGCGGGAAACAAATGGCTCGGCTCGGTGCCAGAAGGAACACCAACCAATGATGCTGGGTGCCAGAAAGCGGGAAGATGGAAGAGAGGTTAATTCTCTTCTTCCAGCATATCAGATCCCTTCGCGGGTGATACTACGGATGCTATCTGATCGCGTGCCGCTGGCTTCTCATCGTCCCACGGTGCGTCCTCAAGGTAGTTCTTGAACTGCCTTTGTACACCGCATAGGCGGCACACGCCTTTGCTGGTAGGCCCTCCTGCCGAATCTATAACCCAATAGTGCCGGCATAGAACCTCATTCTCGTCCGCCCTTTCCACCACAGTCCCTTCAGATATACCCACTGCTCTTACCTCCCGAATCTACTTGAGCAACTCAGGTTGCTCCCCTATTTGGGTACGCCACTGTATCAGAGAGGGGAGCGTTTGTCAAGCATTGTGTGCAATAATATATAAAAAGCCTTTTTTACAAATATTTGACGACTTGTCCACTTAGAGGTACACTTGACCTGTTTCCAGTAATTACGTCGCACGCCTCCGATTGGATTTATGGTAAGGACACCAACCGCATGGATGGACCCCGTCAAGAGATCCTGAAGCTGTTGCAGAGGCATGACCGTGCCTCCGTTGACCAGTTGTCCCGAGAAGTGGGACTGGCCACCGCTACCATAAGACGCCATTTGGATATTCTCCAGCGCGACCATCTGATCACTTATGATCAACTGAAGAAAAAGACCGGCCGGCCCGAGTATACCTACTACCTTACGGAACTGGGCCAGGAGTCCATGCCAAAGGACTACGGACGTCTCGTTGGTCGGCTGCTCCAGGAGCTATCCAGCCTTTCTCCTGAGGATGTGACGGACCAGTGTGGGACTGAACTGCTCCAGCTCCTTTTCCAGCGGATGGCCTCTCAGACGGCGGCCATGACCCAGGCCAGCGTTGATGAACCATTTCCTCAGCGACTGGCAAAAGCAGTGGCTGTGCTACAAAAGGAGAGGTTCGAACCGGAAGTCCAGGAGGCCAATGGCACGGTGAGCATTCTTCTGCATAACTGCCCATTCCGGAGCGCGGCCCTGGAGAACGGGTCCGTGTGCACCTACGATAGCCTGGTCCTTTCCACTATCCTGGGCACAGGCGTCTCTCAGGAGAAATGCATCTACAACAACGATAGTGTCTGCTGCTACGTAGTCTCCCGCCCATCAGACTAGGAACCTCCCTGTTTCTGCACTCCGCTAGTCACCGTTCAGGCGAGCATCGTAATAGAACAACTTGATGACCATCGGGGCGTGGGGCGCCCAAGCCTCCGCCTTCAACAGAACCACCTCGCCGTTGCCCGTCGTGGCACGGTATGCTATACTCTCCGTCACGTGTAGACTAACACTCTAGGAAGAAGGTAGGTTTTATGGTGGAACAGAGCGGGAGCGTCCTGGAAGCGGCAGCGCCAGTTGCCCAAGAAACCAGGAGCGTACTCCCAGAGGCTGGTGCAGGGCCCATAACAATGAAATCCCTGCTGGAGTCGGGGGTCCACTTCGGGCACCAGACGCGCCGGTGGAACCCTCAAATGAAGCGGCACATTTTTGCCACCCGCAACGGCATACATATCATTGATTTGCAGCAGACCCTCGGCATGTTGGAGATAGCTTGCTCTTTTGTGAGCGAGGTGGTAAGCAGCGGCGAATCTGTCCTGTTCGTTGGCACCAAGAGACAAGCCCAAGAGTCCATAGTTCAAGAGGCGGTTCGCTCCGGGTCCTTCTACGTCGCCAGCCGTTGGCTGGGTGGCACTTTCACCAATTTCACCACCATCCAGAAACGCATAGACTACCTGGTCCAGCTAGAAGAGCGGCAGCTGAAGCGCGAGTTCCAGGTCCTGACAAAACGGGAGGCCCAGAAGCTGGAGGAGAAGATAGACCGTTTGAACCGGTACCTGGGAGGCATTAAGGAAATGACCAGGCTCCCGGGTGCCATATTCATCGTTGACATTGGCAAAGAGAAGATTGCCGTGGCCGAGGCGCGCCGCGTTGGTGTTCCAATCATTGCTCTGGTAGACACCGACTGTGACCCACGGATGGTGGACTACCCTATTCCTGGCAACGATGATGCCATCCGCTCCATACGCCTTGTGGCCAGGAAGGTGGCCGACGCTGTGCTGGAGGGAAAGCAGCAGCGAGAGACAGAAGTTTACTCTGAGACCGAGACGGCGGACCCTGGCGAGGAGGCGGTGCCCAGCAGCGTTGTTCCTGCCACGGCCGAGGCGTAGCTTCCCATAGGAGAGCACCCTTTGGAGATTTCCGTAGACCAGATCAAGGCCCTGCGCGGGCTGACGGGCGCCGGCATCATGGATTGCAAAAGAGCCCTTCAAGAAACGGAGGGCGATTCTTCCAAGGCCCAGCAACTCCTTAGGGCTAAAGGGATAGCCAACGCAGCGGACAAGGTGGGGCGGGAGACCAAAGAAGGGCTGGTGGAGGCCTACATCCACAGTGGCAGCCGCATAGGATCACTGGTAGAGTTACACTGTGAGACCGATTTTGTCTCCCGGCTCCCCGAGTTCAGAGAGCTGGCGCATCAGCTGGCAATGCAAGTGGTGGCCATGACCCCTCAGTACGTAGATCGCTCCCAAATGCCAGCAGAGGACTCGCGCGACCCGGAGGAGGTATGCCTCCTGCAGCAGCCATTTATCAAAGACGATGCCAGGGTAATCCAGGACCTGGTGACGGACCTATCGGGACGGGTAGGAGAACACATACTCGTGCGTAGGTTCGCGCGTTTTGCCCTGGGCGAATGAGGAACCCCTCATATGCCGGAATCGCTCTACACCCGTATGGTTCTGAAGCTCAGCGGGGAGTCCCTCAAGGGCAACCTCAGCCACGGCATTGACCCGGAGGCCCTGGCATACCTGGCCGACGAGATTAAGGGGGCTTCTAGCAATGGCGTGCAGATGGCCGTGGTGGTGGGTGGTGGTAACTTCTGGCGAGGCGAGACATGGGAAGCCAGGGGCATGGACCGCGCCACCGCTGACTACGCAGGAATGCTTGCCACCCTGATGAACGCTCTGGCGTTGCAAGACGCCCTGGAGCAAAACGGAGTGGAAACCAGGACCATGTCCGCGCTGGATGTCCACGCTGTGGCAGAGCCCTACATACGCCGCCGTGCTATTTCTCACCTGGAGGATGGACGGGTTGTCATTTTCGCCTGCGGCACAGGCAACCCGTACATGACCACCGACACTGCGTCCGCCCTGAGGGGCCTCGAGATCGACGCGAACGTGCTCCTGATGGCCAAGCACCTGGTGGACGGTGTGTATGACTCAGACCCCAACAAGAATCCCAACGCCAAGAAGTTCCAGCACTTAACGTACATCCAGGCATTGAACCTGCGACTTGAAGTGATGGATGCCACGGCTTTATCCTTATGCATGGAGAACCAGCTTCCCATTGTGGTCTTTGACCTGTTTGCGCAGGGAAGCATGGCCAAGGTGCTGGCCGGACAGCAATTGGGAACGCTGGTAGCCCAGGAGCCGACCAACAAACCAGTGGCCAGAGCCGTTCGGTCCTAAGCCGCTTCCGCAGATGGGCCTCGCTCCTGGGGTGGAGCGCAGACGTATGCAGCGCAGGGTGGATGGGAATAAGGCGTTCCATATTGGACATATCAACATAGCTGAGAAGTTTCTAACCACAAGGACAGTCGCCATGGAAATCTCACTACTTCCGGACGCTGAATCCCGAATGCACAAGGCTGGAGAGGTGTTGAAACGGGAGATGAACACCATTCGGACCGGCAGAGCCAGTCCGGTCCTGGTCGAAAGCGTGATTGTTGACTACCATGGCGTGCCCACTCCCTTGAACCAGTTGGCCACCATTTCCGCACCTGAGGCCAGACTGTTGGTCATTCAGCCGTGGGACAGGCAATCCGTCACGGAGATCGAGCGTGGAATCCTCAAATCTGGCCTGGGGCTTAACCCGGCTGGCGACGGCGTCGTGATTCGAGTGCCCATTCCCCAGCCCACCGAGGAGAGTCGAAGGGGCCTTGTGAAAGTAGTGTGGCAGCATGCTGAGGAGGCCCGCATTGCCGTGCGCAACGTGCGCCGGGATGTCCAGGACAAGCTCCGGGCAATGGAGCGCAGCAAAGAGATTTCCCAGGACGAGAGCCGTCGCTTACAGGACCGTCTCCAAAAGCTCACCGACGTTGCCATAGTTCAAATAAACGCCTCAGCCGAGGAAAAAGAGGCCGAGGTAATGGAGGTATAGGTCCCAAGTTGGCCAAACCCACGGTATCTTCTCCCAGCATCACCACCCCTCGTGTAAGCAGCCAGGCGCACACCAACGGGCACCACGTCCCTATTCATGTGGCCATCATAATGGACGGCAATGGCCGCTGGGCCAAGCGCCGCGGCTTGCCGCGGATGGAGGGGCACCGGACTGGAACCCGCAACGTGCGTCGCATACTGGAGGCGTTAGAAAAGCACGGCATACCTTACGCTACCCTTTTTGCCTTCTCCACCGAGAATTGGAACCGTCCTAGCATGGAGGTTCAGGCCATAATGACCCTTCTGGAAGAGACCATAGATAGGGAAACGCCCACTCTGGTCGAAAAGAACGTCCGCTTTAGGTACCTGGGTCGTACCGACCGATTGACTCCCCAACTCAGGAGAGCCATAGCCCGGGTGCTGGAGCTTACACAGAACAACACGGGACTTACACTGAGTGTGGCCCTGGACTACGGTGGACGGGACGAGATCCTCCAGGCGGTCCGTCAAATCGCTAGCGAAAGTGTGCCCCCTGAGCGGATCGATGGAGAGCTACTCCAGCGGTACCTCTACACCCACGACGTACCGGACCCTGACCTCATAGTCCGTACCGCCGGAGAGCACCGGCTCAGCAACTTTCTGGTGTGGCAATCGGTGTACAGCGAATACTACTCTAGCCAGGTCTGCTGGCCAGATTTCGACGAAGTAGCGCTGGCCAAAGCCCTGCGGGCCTTCAGCCAGCGAAAGCGGCGCTTTGGAGCCTTGCCTCCAGAGGAGTAGATGTCCTCCACCAGCACCGCCGCCGCAAGCGATTCGCTGCTACGCCGGCTGTTAAGCGCCGCCGCAGGCATTCCCGTACTTCTCCTGTTTATCTGGGCCGGGGGCTACTGGTTCTCCGTCTTGGTGGGCTTGGTGGCCCTCTTAGGCCTGCTAGAATTCTACAGGCTCAGCGACGTCCGAAGCCGATGGTTACAACGCGCCCCAGGAATGGTGGCCACGGCGCTTATGGTGGCTGCAGGCAACCAGACAGCCAGCTGGATGGGACTCCTGGTGCTGGCTGGCCCCTTGGCCCTCATGGCAGCTCACCGCAGGGGGGTTCTGTCCTCCTCCCGGCCGTGGCTTCTTACACTGGCTGGACCCCTCTACCTGGGAGCCACTCTTTCGTACGCTGTGGCCCTGCGGGGCCTGGTTCAAGGAATAGAATGGGTGCTGCTGGCCCTGCTGGCCACCTTCTCAGTGGACACTTTCGCCTATTTGGTGGGCAAGGCCATCGGACGCCACCGCATGGCTCCAAGGGTCAGCGCGGGGAAGACATGGGAGGGCGCTGTGGCCGGCCTGGTGGCGGGAGTTGCGGCAACGGTGCTGCTGGAAGCCATCCTCTCCTTGCCGATGGAGACCTGGGAAGCCGCGATTCTGGGCACCGGTATTGGTGTGGTGGCCCAGGCCGGCGACCTGCTGGAGTCGGCGCTGAAACGCGCCGCCAAAGCCAAGGAGGCGGGATGGTTCATCCCCGGCCACGGTGGTTTCCTGGACAGATTGGACTCCATTGTCTTCACATTGGTGCTGGTGTATCATGGTTTCAGATGGGCAGCGACTTGAAACGCATTGCTATCCTTGGCTCCACCGGTTCCATTGGCTGCCAGACCCTCGAAGTCATCCGCTGTTTCCCCGAGCACTTCTCGGTAGTCGGCCTTGGCGGTTGGAGAAACCTCACGTTGCTCGAGGAGCAGGTAGAGGAGTTTCGGCCTGCCCTGGTAAGCTGCCAGGAGACGGCCCGCGGCTCTGTTCCGTCTTCGCTGGGCAACGCCACCATAGTTACCCCCGAGGAGATGGTATCCCATCCTCAGGTTGACCTGGTGGTAATGGCGGTGGCTGGTCCCGCGGGCCTTCTGCCCACTTTGCAGGCACTCCGTTCGCGCAAACTGGTGGCACTGGCTAGCAAAGAGGCTCTGGTGATGGGTGGACAGCTCATCGCCCAGGAGATGGAGGCGGGGGCCACCATCCTGCCAGTGGACAGCGAAGCCAGCGCCATCTGGCAATGTCTCCGGGGCGAAGACCAGGAGGTCGCTCGCCTCATTATCACGGCCTCCGGAGGCCCCTTCCGCAAGCGGCCTATTTCGGAGCTGGCCAACGTGACCCCAGAGGAGGCGCTCAACCATCCCACGTGGAGCATGGGGAAGAAAATCACGGTGGACTCGGCCACGCTGATGAACAAAGCGTATGAGGTTATAGAGGCGCACTGGCTCTTTCAGACGCCCTGGGATAAAATACAGGTCGCGCTTCATCCCCAGAGTATCGTCCATTCCCTGGTGGAGTTCCGGGACGGGACCTTGAAGGCGCAAATGGCTCTCCCAGACATGCGCCTGCCCCTTCAATACGCCCTCTTCTATCCCAAGAGAATGCCGAGCAAGTGGGCCGAAGGTTTTGACGTCACCAGGATGGGCCAGCTAAGTTTTGAGGATTTGAACAGGGAAAGGTACCCCTGCTTCGACCTGGCCCTGGATGCTGCACGGGCGGACGGGACCTATCCTGCAGCCCTCTGCGCCGCTGACGAAGTGGCTGTGGGCCTGTTCCTGGAGCGCAAGCTGGGCTTCACGGAGATACCACGCCTGGTGCAAAAGGTGGTGGACGAGCACCGCCCAGGGAGCGCCGCCTCTCTTGAAGACATTATGGAAGCTGATGCTTGGGCGCGGCGACGTGCCATGGAGTTGGCCAAGGCATAGATATGCTTGTCACCGTCCTATCCGCTCTTGTATTCATAGTCATCCTGGCCGTCGTGATCCTTATTCACGAGGCGGGACACTTTTTCGTGGCCAAGGCTGCTGGCGTAAAAGTGTTGGAGTTTGGCCTGGGTTTTCCGCCACGGCTTTGGGGCGTCCGCCGTGGCGAGACCTTGTACACCGTAAACGCTGTCCCCCTTGGCGGCTTTGTAAAACTGGCGGGGGAAGAGGACCCATTGGAACTCCGTAGCCTGGCGAGCAAGAGCCAGGGGATCCGCTTCCTGGTTATGGCTGCCGGGCCTTTCATGAATGTGGTGCTGGCGCTATTGCTCCTCAGTGTGCTGGTCATGATACCCCAGGACGTGGTGGTGGGTGAGGTGACGGTGGTAGAGGTATCACCAGGCTCGCCTGCCCAGGAGGCGAGTATACTGCCGGGTGACATTATCGCAGCCGCAGATGGTCATAGCATAGATAACCTTGGAGACCTGAGTTACAGGGTGAACCTCAAGCTAGGTGTTCAGACGTCGTGGCTTATTCATCGAGACAGCCAGGTTTTGACCGTTAACCTGGTCCCGCGGTTCAATCCGCCTGAGGGCCAGGGTGCCACTGGCATCGTAATAAGCAATGTGAACTACCGTATCGAGAGCCGAGTTGAGCCTTTCTGGAAAGCTCCCGTCATAGGCCTCCAACGCATGGGGGATGTGCTGGTGCTGGTGAAAAACGAGTTCAGCAAATGGGCTAGGGGGGGCAGCCCCCCCCAGGTCACAGGGCCTCTGGGGATGGTCGCTTTTGTTGGTGAGGTAGCCCAGGCACCGGAGATCTCCGTGGGCGATCGGGTCATGGTAACCCTGAACCTGACAGCGCTCATCAGCCTAAGTCTTGGTATCTTCAACATCCTGCCCATACCGGCCCTGGATGGAGGACGCATCCTCTTTGTGGCTATCGAGTGGGTACGGCGCGGGAAAAGAATCGCCCCCGAAAAAGAGGGCCTGGTGCACCTGGTCGGGTTTGTTTTGCTCATTACCCTGATGCTGCTCATAGCTTTTGCTGACCTGAGCCGCATCATCCGCGGTGAAAGCCTGCTGGGGGGATAGAGCAGGGTATGAGGTCCAGGCCCGACCAGGCTACCTTTACCACGTACTGAGTTGGTGTTTCGCAGCCCTGTGCCTTCAGAGCTTGACGAACGACGGCGCTTACCGTGGGACCACGAGAATTTCACGTTGGGCGTGCGTCGGAACCCTACACCAGGCTACTACCATCTTTCGGTTACTCATGGGCTTGCCTCCTTTCATTTATTAGTCACCCCTTTTGTTGATGCCTGCTTCTGGCAAGGGTTGACGCCACTGGAAACCATTACTATAATTCGGGTCGTCGTCTATGGGCCCTTCTCAAGAAGAGAGGGGATAGGCACAGTTCAGGCTGCTATAAAAAGGAGAGTGGACCATGGACTTTGGAATCACCGCCCCCACCAAGGAGATTGAGGCGTTCGCCATGGAGGTCCGGGAGTGGATCAAGAAGAACATTCCCGACGACATGCGGATGCCCATGGACACGACTCATGGCATCATTGGGGAAGAACAAGCCGGTGACCGAGCGCCGGAGATGACGGCTTTCTGGAACGAGAAACACCTGGAGCTCGGAAAGAAGGGCTGGCTCTATCCCGCCTATCCAAAGCAATACGGTGGTGGTGGCCTCTCGGGAGATCATGAAGCAGTCATCCAGGAGGAGTTCAGTAAGGGAGGCGTCGTACCCCATCACTCCGATCGCACGACTATCGACCCTATTCTGGTCTGGGGCACCGAGGAGCAGAAGCAGATGTTCGTGACCCCTCTACTGAGAGGGGAGAAGACGTGCCATCAGAAGCTAACCGAGCCCCAGAGCGGCTCCGACCAGGCCACGGTCCGTAACCGGGCTGTCAAGGATGGAGATGACTGGCTGATCACCGGGCAGAACGTCTTCATCAGCACCTTCGAGGGCGTCGACTATCTCTCCGGCCAGGCTATGACTGACGCAGAAGCGCCCAGGCACCGGAACACCGGATTCTTCATAATTCCCAACCCCTCTTCGGGGCTGCAGATTGTGCCTATGACGCTTGTGATGCGCGGCGTGCAGAAGTTCGTCTATATGGACAATGTGCGGGTGCCCGCGGACCATCTGATTGGCGGTCCTACCCAGGGCTGGCAGGTGATGGGGACCCTTCTGGAGAACGAACACGGCGGGGGGGGCCGCGCTCCGTCTGAGGACCATGTGGTGACCAGCTTGGTTGACTACATGCAGGAGAGTAGGAAGAGAGGGAGCCAACCAGGCGGCGACCCTGTGATACAGGGGAAGGCCGTGGACGCCTGGATTGACGACCACAAAAAAGCCTTGTTCAGCACTCGTAACCGCTCGATGTTCCTGAATAGGCAGGAGATGAGCTGGGAAGGGCCTACTGGCAGCCTATTTAACCGAGAACAAACCATACGCACCAAAGCTAGGGTACGTGATGTAATGGGTATGTATGCACAGCTAAACAAGCACGATCCTCTTGCTCCCTACGGCGGTATGCAGGAGTTCGAGCAGCGCGAGCGACACACCGAGCACGGGGCTGGGAGTCTCAATATCAACAAGGTGGTCGTAGCGAGGCGCATGGGCATCAGCCGGACTAAGGAACGGGCAGCCCCCACTCGGATGACAGCGCCGAGTGGGGTCGCGGGCTGAACCTAAAATCAGGTGCAGCGATAAGAAAGGGGCCTACCGCAGGAGGCCCCTTTCTTATATGTCTCGCAGTTGTTGGTCTCGTTGTATCCGAGGGGCGTCGTCCGTTCCTTCATGTGTGACCTGCCGCATCCAACCGTTTGTTTTCGGCATGGCTAATTCTCGCTACTTCCATACGCACCTGCTCGCCATCCTCATCTGGCCGGACCGTGTAGCACGAATGAAGGAATAGACGAAGCCTTGCAGTTTTGTTGTGGGCGCCACTTGCTCATCCAATAGCAAGCAGCACCGTAGACATATAGATGTTGCGAGGGCTCTGCCGCACAAGCTCCAGTTCAAAGGTAGTTCGAAGCGGGGTGACTGCGTAACGCTCTCTACCACGAATGGCCAAATTGCACTTCGGTTGGTGTCACTATGCAAGAGTAAATAGAGCCGGCTTGGCATTTCTCTTGCCGCAGAGAGCACTCCACGCTATAGTAAAGTCCGCATGCCCCTGTAGCTCAGTGGATAGAGCGCTGGCCTCCGAAGCCAGAAGCGGGAGTTCGAGTCTCCCCAGGGGTACCAGACCTTACTGAAGACAGAACCGATCTTCGGAGAGCGATCTCGTCTGCATCCTTACCACCAATCGGGCTATCTTTCGGCATGGGGATTGTGTACCGGATCGTGGCGCTATCGGGACGGATGGCGATCTCCTTCACGAAGGACCTGATAAATGCCTTGGACTCTGTGATTGGGCTTTCAGTGAGAAATCGGCTCATGTCCTGAGCGAATATGGTGATCGTCTCCACGTCATCCAGGATGTGTCTACGTTCCGAGAGCAGGGAACGCACTTCTTCTGCTGCGATCTCCAGGCGTTCTTGACGCTCGCGGTGCTCTCTGATTCGGGGCGCAATGTCGTCTATGTCCAACTCGGTAGTCTCAACTGCGTGCCAAAGTCGGTCCAGTCGCCTGCGCACTTCTGCTAGTTCCCCCTGGATAGCTTCGTCCTGGTCTCGTTGTTCACGGGCCACACCATCCATCTCCTCGTCGACCATCTGAACAAGGTCACGGATGTTGCTTTCGGTAAGAATATTCTCCCGTATCTGATCGACAATTAGCTGCTCAAAGCGTTTGGCGTTCAGTCTGGGAGCGCTGCATGCTCCGTTGCCCCGCTTCGCGAGGGATTGGCAAATGTAGTAAGCATACTTGCCGCTCTTCGCATCATGGCCTGTAAGTGCCTTCCCACATTCTGCGCACTTGACAAGTCCGCTAAGAAGATAGGAGCTGGAAATGCGCCTGGGGTTGACCTTGCTCGGCGCCCTGGGGTCACGTCCCATAGAGTGGTGTAAGAGTACGTCATCCTGTTGATATCGTCTAGGCCGCTGCCTCTGCGAGTTCGGCTCTGGGTAGAGCTTCGTTGGAGGTGGTTACCTCCTGTGTCATGTATCGACGGCCGACGGCCCACTCGTCGTGCTGCTCAGCTAGGACGGCGCCGACCAGGCGACGGACAGCTGGGCGGTTAGGGAAGATGCCCACCACATCGGTGCGGCGCCGTATCTCCTTGTTGAGACGCTCCAGGGGGTTGTTGGACCAGATCTTCTTCCAGTGGGCGAGTGGGAAGCTGGAGAAGGCCAGGACGTCGGGTCCAGCCTCGTCCAGTCGAGAGGCGACCTGTGGGAACGGGTCCTGGAGCTGAGCAATCACCCGCTCGAGTTGGGCATGCACCTCCTGAGGGGACGGCTGCTGGTAGATGGTGCGTACCATGGTGGCCACCCAGGGCTGAGCGCTCCTGGGGACCCGAGTGAGCAGGTTGGTCATGAAGTGGGTGCGGCACCGCTGCCAACTGGCCCCACCGAAGACAGTTGCGATGGCATCCCTGAGTCCCTGATGAGCGTCCGATACCACCAGTTCCACCCCGCCGAGGCCCCTGGCCGACAGTGAGCGCAGGAAGGCTAACCAGAAGGCGCCGTCTTCACTGGTACCCACGTCCATCCCAACGATCTCACGCTTGCCCTCGCTATTGACCGCCGTCGCCACCACCACGCTGACGTTGACTATCCTACCGGCCTCTCTGACCTTCTGGGTTAGTGCGTCCAGCCACAGGTAGGGATATGATCCGCCGTCCAGCGGCCGACCCAGGAAGCTCTCCACCACCCCGTCCAGCTCCTGGCAGATACGCGACACTTGGCTCTTTGAGATACCCTCGCACCAAAGAGCCTTGACCAGATCATCCACTCGCCTCGTCGATACACCCTCCACATACGCCTGCTGGATCACCGCCAGCAGAGCTCGCTCGCTGCGACGCCGTGGCTCCAGCAGGCTCGGAAAGTAGCTCCCCTCCCTCAGCTTGGGTATCTGCAACTCCATGGTCCCTACGCGAGTGTCCCATGCTCGAGACCGGTACCCGTTGCGCTGGGTCACCCGCTCAGGGTTGCGTTCTCCATACCCAGCGCCGGTCCTCGATGACACATCAGCCTCCATGATCCCCTCGACCAGCACTCTCAGTGCCTCTCGTAGAAAGTCCACGTCACCGTCGACTCCCCTCTTGCGCATTAGCTCAAGCAGGTCCATCCTTTCCTTGACCACCGTTGTCCTCCTTTCTCAGGCTCGTCTTTGCCCGCTAAGGATGACGTGGTGGTCTCTCTTCATCCAGACCCTCTACTCTTGTTACACCACTTCCTGGGACTCTACTCGCCTCGGCTAACATTGTTTCGCCTTACGATGGTTATTCCCGTAAGGGAGCGGACATCTATCCACGTTGTTTCTTCTTTGTAGAAGAGACTATCAACCCTTCCGTAGTCCAGGCTGGCCAGACGGTCACTGTCAACCCCCGTCGCGGCTCTCAGGATAAGAAGCCTTGGCGCAACCTTGATCTTACTGCCATTTCCGAACAGACCATTGAGGCTCAACACGTACTCGATGTCCATTTAGGAGAGACACTAGTCCCCTACGCCACTCTCACCCCACTCCAGGCAGTCCTACCATTCAAGCGAAGCGCACGCGGTCTCCCTGCCGATAGTGAAGGAGTGGGCGGTGTCAACCTAGGCGCATTGGGCCAACGGCTGCGCGACCGCTGGCGGACAGTTAGTCGCCTGTGGGAGGACAACAAGGCACGTGCCAACAGGCTAGACCTGCTGGGGCAGTTGGACTACTACGGCAAGTTATCGGCCCAACTTGAGTGGCAACGAAATCCCGGAGACAGGCCGGTCCGAGTGGTGTACGGCGGGTACGGCATACCGACAGCAGCGCTGGTCCACGACGTAGACGTGATAGTTGACTACAAGCTATTTTGGATTACCTGCAAAGATACGATGGAAGCCCATTACCTGCTGGCTATCATAAACAGCGATGCCCTCTATGAACTCGTGACGCCGCTGATGTCAAAGGGTCAGTTCGGTGCGCGTGATCTCCAGAAGCACCTGTGGAAGCTGTCAATCCCGGAGTTCGACGCTGGCAACTCGTTGCACGTCCAGGTCTCCCAGGCTGGGGAAGCGGCGGCACAAGGCGTGGCTAAGCAGATGGCCCAGTTGCGCCAAGACCGTGGCAAGGTAACCGTCACCATAGCCCGCCGCGAGCTCCGGAAATGGCTGCGCGAGTCGACGGAGGGCAAGGCCGTGGAGGAGGCAGTCGGGGAATTGGTGGCATAGAACATGGGGCCTCCTTAGCCTCTTGTCAGGTGGGTATTAATGCAATTCACACCAAGCGCGGCTGCCGACGAAGAACCAGTCCAGCCATCGAGCTGGCCGAGCACTGTAGTTGTCCTTGCCAGTCTCCGCTATAATGCTGAAGAGGTTCGTTGCTCTTCCCAGCATGAAAGGCTGAAGCGGATCTCAGCGGTTCTCATATAGCTAGTATGCAACCATTGTAGGAGTAGAATATGAATGAGCCAATCAGTAACGACGCATTACCCAAACACCTGCTTTTGACCATGGCCAAGACTTATCCAGCATTTGCTGGAGATTTGGCTCCACAAGGGTGTCAGTACGATGTGTTCCAAGGAGCATGGCTTCTCGGCGGTCTTGGGTCATTGCTCGTCGAGTCGCCCAATCGGCCACGGCCTATGTCAAAAAAGCGCGACATTGAAACCGGAGAGGATCAGAAAGGGGAGTGACCAGCCCCTGGCGAGATAGGTTCGTGATCGAGAAACATGTCATCCCCCAAGTATTGTTACTAGCGAGCAGATTTGACCTTTCCTGCGACTACGTCGTGGCCCAACTCAAACGCCGCGGCAGACCGTATTTCCGCCTCAATTCCGAGGACTTCGAACAATTTGCCATAATCGCAGTTCCAAGCGAGCCCGGAGTCTATCTTGATGCCCAAGGTTTGACTATCCAACTTAATCCAGAGACTCTAAAGGCCATTTATTTCCGACGGGGTGTGTACCCTCAAGAGCCATTTACTGCCAAGCATTCAGTCCATGAGCAATTGAGCAGATCACATCGCTCCGCCTTCATGCGTAACTTTATGGTTTTTGATTCGTGCAAATGGATAGAAGTGGTTCCGGAAATCTGAACAGGGGGATAAGTGGAATCGCTGCCTGATTGAGGGCATGATAGCGCTCTCGGAGACAGGAGCGAGAGATGAGCAGACGACCCCGCCGTAACCACTCGGCAGAGTTCAAGGCGAAGGTGGCTCTTGCCGCAGTGCGCGGCGACCGGACACTTTCGGAGCTGGCAAGCCAGTTCGATGTGCACCCGAACCAGATCACGCAATGGAAGACCCAGTTGCTGGATCGGGCGGCGCAGTTGTTTGGGGCCGGGACAGGGCAGGCTGAAAAGCCGGTAGATATGAAGGTCCTTCACGCTAAGATCGGTGAGCTTGCGTTGGAGAACGATTTTTTAGAGGCCGCGCTCACGAAGGCGGGATTGCCGGGCGCAAGGCGATGATCGACCGCGATCACAAGCTGCCTCTCGCCCTCCAGGCAAAGGCAGTGGGCATCAGCCGCGGGAGCATCTACTACCGGCCACGGCCGGTGGGCGAAGCCGGTCTCGGACTGATGCGCCGCATCAATGAGCTGCACCTTGAGTATCCGTTTGCAGGCAGTAGGATGATGCGAGGCCTGCTCCGCCAGGAGGGACTCTCCTGCGGGCGTAGACACATCGCCACACTGATGCGGCGTATGGGCATCGAGGCGCTGTACCGCAAGCCCAACACCAGCCGGCGACGGCCCGGCCATACGGTGTATCCGTACCTGCTGCGCGGGCTTGAGGTGAGCAGGCCCAACCAGGTGTGGGCAATGGATATCACGTACATTCCGATGGCCAGGGGGTTCGTGTACCTAGCCGCAGTGATGGACTGGCATAGCCGCAAGGTGCTGGCCTGGCGGGTATCGGTCACAATGGACACAGACTTCTGCGTGGAGGCGCTCGAAGAATCCCTGGGACGCCACGGCGCGCCGGAGATATTCAACACAGATCAGGGAAGCCAGTTCACAAGTGACGCCTTCACCGGCCTGCTGAAAGCCAATGGGATCCAGATCAGCATGGACGGGAAGGGAAGCTGGAAGGATAATGTGTTCGTCGAACGGCTGTGGAAGAGCGTCAAGTACGAGGAGGTGTACCTGAGAGCCTACGAATCGGTCCCGGAAGCCAGAACTGGACTCGGGCGGTACTTCGAGTTTTACAATGCCGGACGGCCCCATTCGAGCCTTGGGGGAATGACGCCGGACCAGTTCTTTGACAGAGCGCCTGCCGAGTCCGCGGCGGCCTAACGCACGGCAGCGCGATTCCACTTATCAAACCGGGCAGCGCTGTTCAGACAAACGAGACCACCTCTGATCAATCATCCAGCCGCCACATACAAGGCCGAACACAAAGCTGTCCAACTCTCAGTAGCACACAAACTAGGGTTCAACATTCCCCGTACTGTGATTACAAACAATTCCAAGGGTATTCTACAAGTGGCGCAGGGTGATCGTACAATTGCAGTGAAGGGACTCGATACCGTGCTGGTGTGGCAAGATGGTTTCGAGACTTTTGGCTACACATCTTTGGTCGATACTGCATCTGCGGAGCATTCACATCTCTCATCCGCACCTCTGATTGCTCAAGAAGCTCTAGACAATAAACTTGACCTCAGAGTCACCGTCGTAGGTGATCAAGTCTTTTGTGCATCAGTGACTTTAAGTGGTAAGCCGATTCAAGGTGATTGGAGACTAGAGAAAACTGGTGCCGAGTTCAGGCCATTTGATCTTCCTCCTCATATTTCGGAAAAATGTTTGCAACTCATCAGCCACCATGGAACCGTCTTACTATTCAGGAAGAACGCTCAGTCCTGTTATCAGCCAGAAAGATGCCAGAGCTGAGCTGCCGTCAGCTGGCCGCGTGGATCACCGACAACCAGGGCTTCTCAGTCTCAGAGTCCAGCGTCTACCGTATCCTGGGCAGGGAGGGCCTAGTGAAGAGGCCTGAGATGCGGTTGGCCGCGGGGAAGGAGTACCACCGCAAGACCACAGGGCCTCACCAGATGTGGGCCACCGATGCCTCATACTTCAGGGTGGTTGGTTGGGGCTACTACTACCTGGTCACCGTTATGGACGACTACTCCCGCTTCATCCTGGCTCACAGGCTTCAGCAAGATATGACGGCCGACTCCTTCATCGAGGTGGTCCAGGATGCTGTGGACACGACCAGCATGGACCAAGTCCAGTCACAGACCGCACCAGGCTGCTGAGTGACAACGGTCCAGGCTATGTCTCAAGAGCATTCAGGGACTACCTGGGGATGGTTGGCATCAAGCACATCCTAGCAACTCCTTTCCACCCTCAGACCAACGGGAAGCTGGAGCGCTACCACCAGACCATCAAACGGGACGTCAACCAGGTGCCTTATGAGTTGCCCGCCTACCTTGAGGCTGCTATCGCGGCCTTCGTCAGCTACTACAACTACCGGCGCTATCACAAGGCTCTGGGCAACGTGACACCATCAGACGTGCTCAAGGGAAGACGGCAAGAGATCCTACAACGCAGGAAGGAGGTGAAGGCTCAAACCACCGAACGGCGACGACGCTACAACAGGGCCCTCAGGGAGCTCACCAGACCTCCATCCAGCCCCTGATCTCTCGGCTCCCAATGTGTCCCACTTTTGCTGGTTGCTAACAAGGGCTGTAGCCTCCGCAGCCTGTTGATATCTATTCAGTCCCTGTCGCATCCAAATCGACCGCCCCTGAGAACCGTACCATTTGTGTTGATTGAAAGACAGAGGACTCGTGGCCGCAGTCAACTGGCTTCAAATCCCACCCCCCACGTATACCTGAGCTTTTTGTGTTGATTGGATAACTGATATCTTGGCCCAAGAGGTTACCAGGGGCATGCGAGAGGCTGCTTCACGAGGATTCTGGGTCGCAAGCTCGGTGCCCTACGGGTACGCCAGAGTCTCTGTACAGGACGGCGCCAAGAAGCGCCCTAAACTGGAACCTGACCCGATGACAGCACGGGTGGTCCAGCGCATGTACCGCATGGCGGAGTCGGGAAGCAGTGTGTTGGACATCACCAAAATGCTGAACGACGAGGGCATCGCCAGCTCCAACGGCAAGCTCTGGTCGAAAACCATGGTCCATTATGTCCTCACCAACGAAGTCTATACCGGAACTCTTGTCTGGGGAACCAATGCCAAGGACAAATCGGAACCGGTTCGCGTGGAGAACACCTTCCCAGCAATAGTCTCCCGAGACCAGTTTACACGCATCGCTGCCATGATGCGATCCAGGGCGAGTAGAGTCCCAGGAAGTGGTGTAACAAGAGTAGAGGGTCTGGATGAAGAGAGACCACCACGTCATCCTTAGCGGGCAAAGACGAGCCTGAGAAAGGAGGACAACGGTGGTCAAGGAAAGGATGGACCTGCTTGAGCTAATGCGCAAGAGGGGAGTCGACGGTGACGTGGACTTTCTACGAGAGGCACTGAGAGTGCTGGTCGAGGGGATCATGGAGGCTGATGTGTCATCGAGGACCGGCGCTGGGTATGGAGAACGCAACCCTGAGCGGGTGACCCAGCGCAACGGGTACCGGTCTCGAGCATGGGACACTCGCGTAGGGACCATGGAGTTGCAGATACCCAAGCTGAGGGAGGGGAGCTACTTTCCGAGCCTGCTGGAGCCACGGCGTCGCAGCGAGCGAGCTCTGCTGGCGGTGATCCAGCAGGCGTATGTGGAGGGTGTATCGACGAGGCGAGTGGATGATCTGGTCAAGGCTCTTTGGTGCGAGGGTATCTCAAAGAGCCAAGTGTCGCGTATCTGCCAGGAGCTGGACGGGGTGGTGGAGAGCTTCCTGGGTCGGCCGCTGGACGGCGGATCATATCCCTACCTGTGGCTGGACGCACTAACCCAGAAGGTCAGAGAGGCCGGTAGGATAGTCAACGTCAGCGTGGTGGTGGCGACGGCGGTCAATAGCGAGGGCAAGCGTGAGATCGTTGGGATGGACGTGGGTACCAGTGAAGACGGCGCCTTCTGGTTAGCCTTCCTGCGCTCACTGGTCGCCAGGGGCCTCGGCGGGGTGGAACTGGTGGTATCGGACGCTCATCAGGGACTCAGGGATGCCATCGCAACTGTCTTCGGTGGGGCCAGTTGGCAGCGGTGCCGCACCCACTTCATGACCAACCTGCTCACTCGGGTCCCCAGGAGCGCTCAGCCCTGGGTGGCCACCATGGTACGCACCATCTACCAGCAGCCGTCCCCTCAGGAGGTGCATGCCCAACTCGAGCGGGTGATTGCTCAGCTCCAGGACCCGTTCCCACAGGTCGCCTCTCGACTGGACGAGGCTGGACCCGACGTCCTGGCCTTCTCCAGCTTCCCACTCGCCCACTGGAAGAAGATCTGGTCCAACAACCCCCTGGAGCGTCTCAACAAGGAGATACGGCGCCGCACCGATGTGGTGGGCATCTTCCCTAACCGCCCAGCTGTCCGTCGCCTGGTCGGCGCCGTCCTAGCTGAGCAGCACGACGAGTGGGCCGTCGGCCGTCGATACATGACACAGGAGGTAACCACCTCCAACGAAGCTCTACCCAGAGCCGAACTCGCAGAGGCAGCGGCCTAGACGATATCAACAGGATGACGTACTCTTACACCACTCTATGGGACGTGACCGTAACTCGCCGGCGGCCTACTTTACATACCGGCTGGCGCTGGTAGTGCAACCGAGGTCCATTCTTGGCGGAGATGCCGCCAAAGTGGGATAATTGAGAGGAACTATGAAAGGAATGGAACGGCGATTCTGCTTCGCTAATTTAGTGGAATCGGGACGTGCAATCGTCTTTCCCAACTGAACGTAGATGTGTGGAAGATACAGCCTGATAGCGGACATAGGAGAGCTGCAAGAGCGGTTCGACTTCGACGGCTCTGAACTGACCCACGTTCCCCGCTACAACATAGCCCCTACCCAGATGGCCCTCTCCGTGACTAGCGGCGGCAGAAGGCGGGGCTCCTATATGCGGTGGGGACTGATACCCTCCTGGGCCAAAAGCACATCGGTGGGTAGCCGCATGATAAACGCTCGCGCCGAGACCCTGGCCGAGCGGTCCGGCTTCCGCACTGCGTTGCAGAGACGACGGTGCCTGGTCCTCGCCGACGGGTTCTACGAGTGGCAGGGGAAAGGCTCCAGCAGGAGGCCCATGCGGATCGTGATGGCGTCGGGTGAGCCCTTCGCCTTCGCGGGTCTCTGGGATGCATGGCGGGACCCGAAGGGCGAGGTCGTCCGGTCCTGCGCCATCATCACCACGTCGGCCAACGAGTTGCTTAGCCCCATCCACGACCGGATGCCGGTCATCCTACCGAGGGAACTGGAGTCCCTCTGGCTGGACCATGACATCCAGGACTACGCCGCCCTCGCCGGAATCCTGACTCCTTACATCACCGACGAGATGGAGGCATACGAAGTCTCCTCCCTGGTCAACAGCCCCGCCAACGACGGACCGGAAATGGTCGTTCCTGTAGGGCAGGTCAGGCCGTGCGACGGCCCTGCTCTGAGGTTGCCATTATGAGGGAGACGCCGTGACGATTGCTCTCCCCAAAGGGGATTTCTTGGTGACGGCTGGATTTGCCGCTATTGCGGGCGCGGGTGTCGCGTCGAGCTTCACGGTGTTCGCCAACGCCAGCACATGGTACCTTGGTCTGGTTGCGGTAGTCACGGTGGGCGTGTACCCCCTTCTTGCGGGCTCGCTATCGCCACCGCTCAGAAATGTTGCGCTCTTCCCCATCAGCGTATTGTTCGGCCTTTCAGTCGCGTCGGTTATGGACGGGCCGCTCTCTTCAGATTCACATCCCATCTGGTTCATCTTCGTCCTCACAATATTCTATGGTGGCGGGGCATCTGTGGCATTCTGTGTGGGCTGGATAGCGAGGCAGTACCTTCTCCGGTTACGGGGACATAGGATGCCCATGAGCCACCTGGCCATGGCGTCTCTGGTGGCTGTTTGTCTCTCGTTCGCCCTCACTGTGCTCTACTTTGGGTTCGCTGCCATTCCCGATCTGAGTGGATTGATAGGAGTCGTTGCGGGGACCGCGATCATCTGGAGTGATCGCCACAGGGGTCGTTGGAGTTCGCTTGGACTTGGACTTTCCCTGCTCTATCTGGGGGCATCAATAGGAACGCCGGTCTACTGGGGGGCATCTGTCGTCAAAGTATTGGTCTACACGGCAACAGGGTTTGGGTGGGTCGCGCTGGCTCTGGTCGGGCTTGCGGTTTGGAACATTCTCAAATGGAGGCAAGGCAGCGAAAGAGCCGACTTGGGTGATTCGTAAACGATGACGGTACTGCCGTTGTGTTGACCATTATCGAAATCGAAAAGGATGAGATTGAAGAATAGGCGGTCCAGGCCATCAAGTATACAGCTATGTGCCCTGGCAGTTGGGGAGTCGGCACGAGCGTTAGCAGTTGGTTTGACATCGGCTAGCGGCAGAGTGCACTAGATGAAACGGCTTAGTCTCTTACACAGGTTCTACAGCGCCTTACGTGGTGAGAAGCTCTTCTCCTCATCGCCAGGACACAGGGTATCGAACAGCGGGCAGGTTGTAGACCTGCCTATTCTTCACTTTGCGGAGCCGGACAGCTTCACGTTCGAGCCATTGGTGCTGGACGTTTCTCATCTCGGCATTGGGTTCCGCCTCAAACAGCGGGGGTACACCGAATCTGGCCGCTGCAACTTCCTGAGCATGTGTTACGTGTCGCCCGCATTCGACAGTCCGTCACGCTGCGTCCAGGTCGACCAGCGCGACCTGGTAAAGTCTAACGTTATCCCCGATCCATCCGTCTCAGACGAAGGGAGGCAAGAGGTCCGGCTAATTAGACATCAGGAGCTGTACCCCGAACCAGACCGGGAGCTATGGTTCCATCACACCACCAAGGAGGCTGTTGCAATAGATGCTCTGTGGCCGAATGCGGTCATGGACTCGTGGCAAGGCCCACGGCGGAGTTATCAGGTCGTACGGAGCTTTCTGGGTGGAGTCGAGCTCGTGGCCGTACTGTCGGCCATGGACGGGCAGGAGGCCCTCAGCCTGTTGAAATGGCTTGTTCCGATCGTGGCTGATAGCCCCCTGGCCCGGTGGCATGACGCCCAGCAGGAGGCGTACATGCACCTTCTGGAGACACTTTAGTGCGGCATAGCCTCCGCTCAATATTTCGTGCAGTCGCGCGAAAGGTGGGCACTAATGGCCTCCGTAGACCGTCAACGAGGGTTGGACACGTCCGAGGGACACAGAACCCGAGAGTGTGAGTGGTGTGAGGTCCCCAAACGAAAGTAGAGTACCTTGGATGCGGCGCATCCCTGCTTGCGGGTCAGGCAGGATGTCGTGCCGCACGATTCATCCGGCAAGTCGAAAGTCCTATGCCCGAAACGTCTGCTTAGCAGGCTTCCCGGCCATTGGGAGTTGGGCAAGTGGTCATTTTCCCAAGGGACGATGGTCGATTGAGCGATAGTTATGGCTGATAATCAACCAGACGGCTTTGTGGAGGCTCAGGCGCGCAATACCCGTTGCCACAGGTGCGGCGGTTTGTTGGGCATGGGGCAGGCAATGCTACTGCGTGCGGAAACAGGCCAGGTAGATCAGATCCCCCAGGACCAACTTGGCCTCCTCGAATCATCCTTCAAGCGGTACAAGGATGAGATGGCAAGTGACCCGGCTGGTGTTCTCGAAAAGCTCCGGAAGCATGCGGGCCGGTCGCGAAGCGGTAACGTCCACCCGCTTAGGAGGTTACTGCTCAGGCTACGCCGGATGTTAAAAGGCCCTGCCCCGATAGGCTATTTCGGCTACGCGGCATTCAAGGGTGATATGTTCTGTCGCACATGTGGGGAGAAGTCGATTGAAGGAAGAGCAGCTACGCACTCCCAGAAGGACACCGGCAACGTGCTCAAGCGGCTACTGTATCGGCTGAAGGAGAGGCATCTCTTCGTGGCCGCCCTGAGACGCAACGCATCCTACGAGACTGTAACGGGCCTCATTGATCTGTCCCGCCTGGTGGCCGATGCTGCATTCCCGGTTTATGGTCTCAAGGGTAGTCCCCTGGGACTGCGCCTAGAGGACGTAGGCTGGAGTAGCAAAGGGAATGGTCGCAATGTTGATCGTGTCACACTCACCTACGTTGCAGGGGGGCCGAAGGGCGCTCAACAGGCCATAGAGCTAAGCCAGCATGCCGACACCACCGGAGTATCCAACGAAAGCCGTCTTTCTAGGGAGTTAGACGCCATCCTTATCCTGGTGAAGTCTCACGGCTCAGAGAAGTTGAGGCGAGAGTATCAGCGCAGAGGCAACATCCACCGCGACTGGAATCTGGCGCGCATCAGCAGCGCCGAGGGTCGAAGGTTGACTGTCGAAGTGGATGGAGCACCAGCTGACGTGGAACTGGCCTTCTGGTGGGAGCCGGAACCGGTGGGTCTGGCCCACATCATGCGAGACGGTGACTCCATCCTGGCTACGTCGATCGGCATCACGCATGTACGGCTGCTCAGCCTACTCAAGACGATGGTAGTGCTCCAAAGGGACCCTGAAACCCTAGCGGGACACCAGCAGGAATACGAGCGGGGCCACAGATCCAGGAGAAGCCCCCAGCGCAGCACACCATCCTAGAACAATGCGAAGCGTATCGAGGTTCAGCTTGGCTCTGTAGGCCCTACTGGAGACAGTCTCCGTCAGTACCAGGACTCGATTGGCAATAGAGTATGAAGTACATCCGACAATCATGGATTCAGAAACTGCGCCGGGCGTTGGGAACGAACCGGGGCGGCATGCCCCGTATGTACACACCCTCCACTAGAGGCGGTATTCCCATCCGTCAGACGAAGCTGGCACCCGATGGTCTGGAGTTCTCCGAGGACGTGTCCGAGGCCCGTTGGGTGGAGGAGAGCTTCTCAGCCTTCGGGACGCTGCGTTCCTTGCTGCCCGAAGGGTTTGCGGCGTACGCCCGAATATTTCACCCGGCCCATCTGAATAGAGATGAGGAGAGGCCGGTCCGGTGGTCTACGGTGGCCGAGTGGACGGGACGGACCGTCCATCCGTTGATGCAGTTCGAACGTATCGCAGGTCTGAGTGAGGACCCTCACAAGATGTACAAGAACCCGCCGTGGGGTTCCCTACCACAGCATCGCTCCATCCCCGAAAGGGAGTGCCGCACCCTGGGCGAGGTGCTCAGGAGCTTCACTTCAACCCCAGGCAACTGCTTCTTCTGCCTATGGGAAGGCTATGGGAACATCGACACTCGCCTCTACAAGGCTAGTTCTCGGGTTTTCTACCCCTCTCACGTGTCCCATTATCGCTGACGGTCTACAGGCGAGGACCAAGTGGGAAAACGAACCCAAGTATCCGACCCACGAACGACCCGCTCCCCCGGCTAAGCGTCGGACCCGGCGTGAACAGAGGTCGGCGCAGGATTCACGTGGCGAGGGCGAAGCAGAACAACCCCAGCCCGAGGCGCCGAGGTTGTTCTAAGGACCTGGGTGGAACAACCTGCAAAGTGGAATGGGCGATGGGCCTTGAGCAGGAAGGGGAAGAAGAGATGATCGGCCCGCAACGCTGACTGACGCCAGGGGGGAGGCCGCCCTATGAAGCGGCGGCCTCCCCCTCCTCCATGAGCCCATATGTGGGGCCTTTTTGCGTTTCATGGGAAGTGATGTCTCTACGTCTATGCATGGGTTGGCCAATACATGGGCATAAGCGCGAACTCATGCAAGAAAGACAACTGTGAGCCGAAATCATGCCATAGGTTGGTCGGCAGGTTTCCCATCATAACTTAGGGTAGACACACGTCATCACCGATGCTCTTGCCGTAGCGGTGCTCGAAGCTCGTGGCGATTCAATAGCAGTACTCTCGGCTGCCCTCGTGGTCGATGAACTCGAAGGTCCCATATCCGTCGTTCGGCCCATCGGACTCATAGGATGAGAAAGTCGCAAAAGGCAGCTCACCGATGACGGCGTATGCACCCGACGTTGATTCTCGTCGCAGTACCTGGGATTGAGGTTGACCGTATTCGCCAAGGTCCTCAACTGCCCAGGTGAACCTGACCCCCTCTTCCATCGCTTCAGCGACAACGTCAAGCGGAGATCCCGGCCATAAGGGAGGGGGATGGGGCTCCCCGGCATACATCCTGTCTGTAGGGTGTCAGCGCAATTGGACACTATTGAGGCCTAGAAAACCGAAGAGGTTGGGGGTGGTAGAGGCTCCTTCAGAGGGGTAGATTAACCCTAAGTGAAAGGAGTCATTGATGACCCAGGTAGAGGATCAGGCCAGCCAAGCTGAGGAGCGAAGCCAGGAGACACGAAGCTTCGTGCGTCAGGTCCGTGCAGCGACCCGCCGTAAGTATACCCCTGAAGAGAAGATCCGCATCGTCTTGGAGGGGTTCAGACGGGAGACTACCGTTAATGACCTGTGCCGACGGGAAGGAATCAAACCCCACTCCTACTACGCCTGGACGAAGGGGTTCATGGAAGCTGGGAAGGAGAGGTTGACTCGGGACAGTGTGCGTGATGCGACCCGGCAAGAGATAGAGCAGCTCAAGCGGGAGAACAGTGAACTGAAGCAGCTGGTGGGTGAGTTGTCCCTGGAGTTGCACCGCTTCAAAAAAACAGCTCTGCCGCCCCTACACGACAACGGCACCGTCGCATGAGCGTAGTGGAACAATCGAAGGTCGTGGCTGAGGTGGAGCGACATGGTAGAGGGAAGAACAGGCGACTCAGGGAGCTTGGCATTTCCAGGAGCACGTATTATTGGTGGAGGTGGAGGCACCGGCAGGGTAGTTGGGAGGGTACGGAAGGAACTGAGAGGCCCTGGAATCGCCTGCGTCCAGAAGAGGAGGCAGTAGTGCTGGCGGCAGCCCGTGGGATGCCGACCTGGCGAAGCCGGCAGTTGGCGGCTTCGCTCACCGACCACAGAGGCCTATCGGTCTCCGCCTCCACAGTCTATCGTATTCTGAGACGGGAGGGTCTGGTGAAACGGATCGAATACCAGTTGGCAGCGAGCAAAGAGTACCAGCACAAGACCACAGGGCCCCACCAGCTGTGGGCCACCGATGCCTCCTACTTCCGTGTAGTGGGATGGGGCTACTACTACCTCGTGACGGTGATGGACGACTACTCCCGGTTCATCTTGGCCTGGAAGGTGCAACGGGACATGACGGCCAACTCCCTCATAGAGGTGGTCCAGGAAGCTGTTGACTCTACTGGTATGACTGATGTACCTCTGGAGGATCGGACCAAGCTCCTCTCAGATAATGGCTCAGGTTATGTATCGCGGGCCTTCCGCGAGTACATGCGGGTGGTGGGCATTCGCCACGTCCTGGCAGCACCCTATCACCCTCAGACCAACGGGAAGCTGGAGAGATATCACCGAACCCTGAAAGACGACATTAACCAGGTGCCATACGAGGTGGTGGAAGACCTGGAGGCGGCCATCCGGGACTTCGTCGAGTTCTACAACTACCGAAGATATCATCAGGCGCTCAGGGTTGTAACTCCGGCTGACGTGCTGGAAGGCCGTCTGGAGGCAATTCTAGCCCAGAGGAAGGAGGTACAGCGAGAGACTTTTGACCGGCGGAGGCGGTACAATCAGGAGGTCAGAGAAACCCTCAAACCAGGAGCTTCTTCACCCCAATCTCTCGGACCCAGAACTGTCCAAAACCGCTGACACCCAACAATCCTGTCACAGACCTCATCCGACCAATCAGATTTCGCGTCGCCGAGAACTGCACGCCCTCGGTAGCAATAGGTGGTCAAATTCCATTCAACGAGATAGGGCGAGCCCGAATAGGAAGTCGCCTCTGGAGAGGTGGTGACGAGGGGTACCCAATGGGGTACGTCGCCAAATCTCCACTCCAGCTCGAACGATACGGGGCCGGAGTTCGAACTGTGCCACTCCAGACGGGAGTGAGCTCCACTTCCGTACTCACCAATACTCAGTCTCTCTGGAGGGCTCAAGCTCTGGCCTGAGCAGGCTGTGATGCAGATCAACAGAGCCACTGACCACAGCACAGGAATAGCTACAGATAACGCACGATTCAACACCACCTCCGCATGAAACAGCTTATGGTCGCATATACAACCATAAGCTGTTTCAGTTTTTTCCCGGTCAAGTGGACACGGCCTTTAGGCTGGGCCTGTTCTCTGTAGGTTAAGGAATCATATGATCGACTGGCTGCACGAGCACCCAATCGGAGTAGAGGCTCTGGCCATCCTGGTTCTCCGCCTTTAACCGATAGGCGAAACGGACATATTTTGGAGGGTTTGATGAGAACCAGTGCCACATCTCCGAGACTGATGTGACATTGGCCACAAAAGTCCAATCGCTGTCCGCCAACGGCTGATCCGTGATGGTATTGTGTCCCGTCAGCGCCCGGAAGTCCACCACAACGTTGTCTACGTCCTGGGACGACTGAACCCAGTCGAGATGGGTTACGTTTGCGCCGGCTCTCCGTGGAATGGCCGTACACGGTGGGTGGATATCTGAGTTTGTTTCCGCACTCACCGTAATCATATCGCTCCATTCAACAGGCTCATCGTAGTTCCAACCTGTTGAATTCTTGTAGGAGATCATTCCCGCTCGGAATGTGCCGATCTCACTCCCAATGTCAAAATCGACCTGGAGCCTTTCTCCGAAGGCGGGACTGTGGGTTAATGATACAAACGCACCTTCCTGGTGGATCCAACTTGACCCGTCCCATTTGTACAAATAGGCCCAATTCGATGTGTTGACCCGCGTCGTGTCAACTGCGGTCACCTGCGCCTCCGCCAGTGGGCTGCCCACTCGCGGAGCATCGCTCCCAACGCCGTCCGGTGCATCGAGGACGACCTGGACGAGCTCCTGCCCTTCCTCGACTGCCCTGAAAGCCCACTGGAAGAAGGTGCGCACCACCAATGCCATCGAGAGGGCCTTCAGGGCAGTCCGCCGAAGGACGCGGCCCATCAGCTGCTTCCAGAACTCAGCCAGCGTCGAGAGGATAATCTTCGGAGTCATCAGCCATTTGAACACCAACTGGAAGGCAAAGCCCCTTCCCCAATTACACGCAACTCTTGACACTACCCGCCCACCCACCCAGTACATCGGTAGCCAGCTCCTCGGCCCCGCCCACCTTGAAATTGCTCACAAGATCGACCACCTGCCCCAGGCGGGCCTTGTCCAGGGCGGGACGGGCGTAGTCCTTGGGCAGCACGTCCTTGAGTGCAGGGTTATCCCGCTCGATGGCGGTCATAGCGTCGTCCACGGCCCGGCCTATTGCAGACTGACGAGCCTGAGCTTGCAGCTTTGGCCAGCGGGCCTCCGGCGGTGCCCGGAAGATGCGCTAGGCGCGGTACTCGTCCGGGTCTTCGGGGTCCGCCCCCTCGGCGACCTCGGCCTCCAGCTTCGCATGGGCTTCCTTGAAGGCGCCGGAGATGTACTTGAAGAAAACCAGGCCAAGGACGACGTGCTTGTACTCGGCGGAGTCCATGCTGTCCCGCAGCGAGTCGGCCATGCTCCACAAGCTCGGACCTGCAGTCCGTTACGCCTGCGTCGCCGCTCAACGCGACACCACCACCCTCAAAACCTACGCCATCCCCCCGCCGAACATACCAGAGCCTCGTTCATCCCAGGACACTGTGAGCAGCGAAGAGCGGGAGGAGGTCAAAGCACGGCGTGGACCACCACCATGGGGACCGCATACTGCGGGGTCCGTGATCCAAATCGCGGGCAAGCGGCCAGCAATTGGAGCCGGTCTTTCGCCTAATGGCCAATGAGTCCGCGTCCTTCGACTGGAGGGAAATGGCCCGATTCATTCTTGACGGTGACCCGGAAGCCATCCGCCAAAAGGTCGCCAGTGACTACTACCGCGCCCGTAGTCGGCAGGTTGGCGAAAAAGAAGAAAGCGAGTAGGCGCCACGACGACTGGAGCCGGTTCGACATCTGTACCCGCTGCCAGAGGGCATACACGAGAGACCCGAATCGCCATAGAGCTCCGGCTGGCGTTTCCGCTGCGTCCAGATGCAACTGTACGAGGACTTCGGGGAGGAGACCTGGATACTCATCCAAGATCGACACCTACATGGCATTGCAGCTAGTTTCCTATTGTCATTACTGTAACTTTGCAGGATAATGTTCGTATATTGATGGTATCGCTGATAGACCACCAGAGGCATAACCGGGGGGATTCTCCTTCCCGGATGATCCTCATAGGGAGTCAGTGTCGAAGAGCTCTATTGTCAAACACTAGCTCTTGTCGGCCTGGGGTTCGATGGGGCCACCCCTAGAGAGCGGAAGGTTACCTAGCAAATCCAGAGTGGTCCCAGGCTCGAAGGCGCATGGTAGCCTGTAGCTCGCCCCTTCTGTAGGAAATACAGTTCGGCTGACGAGCGACCTCCCAGGTTCATAGCGCCACGACCCACTCAAAGGTTCTGTCTTCGGTAAGACTAGGGGTACCACTTGCAACAATAGCGAGAACCTCTTCCTGTCCGGAGGTACCCCTGCTGCCATCGGTTCCGACAGCCGTGTCTGGTGGTAGAGGTAAGGTGTAGCTGAGAATAGCATCCCGCCCGGTGGCTTCGATCTCCTTGACGAATGAGTTGATGAAGGCCCTCCGCTCTACGAGGCTACTCTTTGCCAGTAGTGCCCGCATCTCGTCAGCGTACGCTACTACCTCAGACACGTCGGTGTAGTTCTCTCGCCGTTGGTTCTACAGGCCCTTGGTTCGTCCGTGGGAGGAAGCGACCTGCTTTCGCGGATTTCTTCTAGATGCTTCGTAACGCTCCACAAATTGCGCCACTGTCGTGCGGGCGATCGCTTGGCCGATTAGATCCAGGGGTAGGTCTTCTAGATTCTTAAAACGGACACAGGACTTGCCCATATCCATCTTTTTGCCACTTGCCCTGTATCGCTCGGCGAACCACTGTTCGGTCTCTTTGTCACCGTAGACATTCATCAGATAAAGGGACATATAGTTCTTTTGTGAAGCAAGTGCGGCATACATCAGCGGCTGTCGGTTATACGTTACCGGATACGTCTCTAACGGAACACCGTAGCCGATCATGCCGAACATCATGGTTTCCTTGTATCCTCCTGGGAGGTTATCCAAGATAACTTTCCGAACGGCCACAATGGCGTCCTGACGCTCTGATGGCAATTCGGCAACGTATTCGCCCACGGTTTGAGCGCTGCTTTTCGTCATGTTGAAAACCTCCGGCTGTTCCTTGGCCTGCCGCTCACTGCCCCACTTCACTAACGACAAGAGGTACATCTTCTCTTACGGATTGTCAATGGGGGTCTCCGCGCGTAGGGTATACACAATAATGCCATCGAAAGCCTACAGTCCATGTAGGAGAGTCCGAAGAGGCAATGACAGGTATGGCCTCCAGACGTTGGTGGTTAACATTCCAGCATCCGTTCGAACTTTCCGAATCTCCAGGAGTGGAAAATCCAACTGTGGCCCGTATCAGACGAAGCGGCACAGATTAGACTGGAATGGCGAAGCGCAACTCCAAAGTAGGAGCGGTTTCTGCTATTGTCTTGTTAGGTGTACCATCTCATATACTCCATATGTTTCGCAACCTCGGAGCTTCTTATTGCTCCCGCGGCGGACTATCTATGTGGGGAAGGAGTGGCATAGTGACAGATCAGGAGTTGGCCTTCACACCGGCCTGGCGGCTGCGTGATCTTATCGTCTCCAAGCACATCTCCCCTGTGGAGCTAACGGAGCTGTTCCTGGCTCGAATCCAGGAGCTCAACCCAGGCCTGAACGCCTACATAACCGTGGCAGCGGAGCAGGCCCTGTCCAATGCTCGCCTGGCGGAGACGGCGGTACAGCCGGGTGCCAGCCTGGGCCCCCTGCACGGCATCCCCATCGCCATCAAAGACCTCACCTCCACTCGTGGCATGCGTACCACTCGGGGCTCTTTGATGTTCAAGGACTTTGTTCCGGATGTGGACGAAATCCTGGTGGCCCGCGTTCGCCGGGCCGGCGCCATCATCTTGGGCAAGACCAACACGCCGGAGTTCGGCATCTCTGCCACCACCGAAAACCTCCTGGGCGATGCCTGTCGCAATCCGTGGGACCCGGAGCGCACCTCCGGCGGCTCCAGCGGCGGCGCGGGGGCGGCAGTGGCCGCTGGCCTGGCACCACTGGCCCAAGGCAGCGACGGAGGCGGCTCCATACGCATCCCTGCCAGCCTGTGCGGGATTTACGGCATGAAGCCCACCCAGGGGCGTGTGGCTCGGCTGTATATCGGCCCCGGAGGCTGGGGACAGCTAGCCCAGAACGGCCCCATGACCCGCACCGTCGGAGATGCAGCTATGTTGCTACAGGTGATGGCTGGCCCGGACCCGGCAGACCCCACGACCATCAAGGAGCCACCGCCAGACTTCTCGGCGGCGATGGAAACTGGAGTAAAAGGCCTGCGCATTGGCTGGAGCCCCGCCATGGGGTCCGTGCCGGTGGACCGGGAGGTGCGACAGGTTACAGCCGACGCAGTGCGGGTGTTCGAACAGCTTGGCGCTCACGTGGAAGAGGCCGACGTCCCCCTGGATTACCAGCAGGTGCGCGACATATTCAACACTCTGTTCCTGTCTGACTTCGTGGCCAGCTACGGCGAGATGCTGGCCACCCGGGGCGATGAGATGTCGCCATTCTTTCGGGATATGCTGGTGGGGGCGGTGCAATGGCCTGCCTCCAAGCTGGCTGCCGCCCTACGAAACCTGGAATGGCACCGCGCGCTCATGGACTCAGTGATGGAGCGCTATGACCTCCTGCTAACGCCCACCCTGGCCACCGCGGCCTTTCCCGTGGGTCAACGCCCCAGGGTTATTGATGGACAAGAGGTGGAACCAGATTGGGGGTTTACTCCCTTCTGTTTCCCAATAAACCTTAGCGGCCAGCCCGCCGCCAGCGTGCCGTGCGGGTTCTCGTCAGAGGGACTCCCCATCGGGCTGCACGTCATTGGCCGGCGTGGCGACGAGGCCACGGTGCTGCGAGCCTCCGCTGCCTTTGAGCAGGCTCGTCCCTGGGCAGACCGCCGCCCCGTGGTGTCCTGAGCCGCCCAAGCAGGTTGCTGAAAAAGAGGAGTCCAGAGGGGTGAAGCCCCTTTGGTGGGGGTCTGGGGGTACCCCCCAGATATAACTTTTACCCCCTTCCTGGTCAGGAAGGGGGTCAGGGGGATGGTCGAAAGAGCTCTTCATCACCCTACTTAGGAGTGTGGTGCTACGGAAGCCCTGGAATTATAGTGACACCTTACTGCGCTCGCATGGCTCGACAGGCTCACCACGACCAGAGCAATAATCTGACTCATCCTGAGCTTGGCGAAGGATATGAGCGTGGGTAGGCCCGCCACATTTGACACATTGTTCACCTCGCTGATATTCTGCCCTGAAATCAAAAAAGGGGATGCAATCCTGTGGTAATCGCTGATGCAGTTTCTGGCGCTCGGGAAGGCCGGACCGTACTGACTGAGGTAGAGTCAAAGGAGTTCGTCCAGGCAAGCGGCATTCCAGTGGTACAGGCTCGCTTGGCCACCTCTCAGCGAGAGGCGGTGGCCATTGCCGCAGAGATGGGCTTTCCTGCCGCTCTTAAGATTGTGTCTCCAGAGATTATCCACAAGAGCGATGTTGGTGGCGTGAGACTGGGGCTGAAGAGCCGGGCGGAGGTGCGCCGAGCCTACAGCGAGATTGTATCGGCGGCCCGGATGGCTAACCCGGCTGCCCATATCCTTGGAGTCTCGGTACAGGCCATGGCGCCTCCAGGGATTGAGGTTATTCTAGGTATGACCCAGGACCCCCAGTTTGGGCCGGTGCTGATGTTTGGCCTGGGTGGAGTCATGGTGGAGGTGCTCAAAGACGTGGCGTTTCGTCTGGTGCCCCTGAACCGGTATGATGCCAGGCAGATGATACGGGAGATTCGCGGCTATCCCATCCTCAATGGGTATCGTGGTCACGAGCCGGCGGACGTGGCGGCTCTGGAAGACTCTTTGCTGAAGCTGTCTAGATTCATAGACGCCCACCCTGAGGTAAACGAGCTGGATCTGAACCCCGTGTTCGCCTATCGGGATGGAGTGCTGGCCGTGGACGCCAGGGTAGTCCTGAAGCCAGAGGGAGCATAACATGCCTTGGGATTTCAAAGACTTGGACAGCAGGTTTCACCCGGAGGTGGTGGCAGTCGTAGGGTCAAGGCGCGCCGACGACTATGTTTGGCTGCGTAACATGACCGACTTTAAGGGCAAGCTGTACTCTGTGCAGGTTGACCCTGGCGACATTGAAGGCATAGAAAAGATGGGTATCTCCAACTACAAGAGCCTGGCGGAGATACCGGAGCGCGTGGACTATGTTGTCATAGCCGTTCCCCGCCGCATAGCACCCGCCATCCTCAAGGATGCCATTGCCAAGGGAGTCAAGGCAGTCCATATGTTCACTTCGGGCTTCGCGGAATCGGGCAACGAGGAAGGGGTGCAGCTACAGCAGCAGATAACCGACATGGCCAGGGAGGCACGGTTGCTGCTGATTGGGCCCAACTGCATGGGGCTATACAACCCACAGCGTGGAATGCGCACAAGCGCTGGACAGGGCGTGGATAGCGTGGGGTCCGTAGGCATCATTTCTCAGAGTGGTGCGCACAGCAATTCGCTGATTCAGGCGGCGGAGGCCAGCGGCGTCGGCATCAGTAAAGGCGTGAGCTTCGGCAACGCCGTCGTTCTGGACAGCCCCGACCTGCTAAAGTATTTCGGCGAGGACCCGAACACCAGCATCATCTGCGCCTACATCGAAGGCCCCAAGGATGGTAGGCGTTTCTTCCAGGAGCTAAGGGAGGCGTGCCGTCGCAAGCCTGTGATCCTGTGGAAGGGTGGCCAGACAGAGGCAGGGCAAAGGAGCGCAAACTCCCACACCGGCTCCTTGGCAGGCTCTCCGGAAATCTGGGGAGCAGTCGCCAGACAGGCCGGCGCTATTCGAGTGGACTCCTTTGAAGAAGCCGTTGACATGATGAAGGCGCTGGCCTACCTCGCTCCTACCACGGGCGATGGCGTTGGCGTCATTGGCGGCAGTGGTGGGCAATCGGTCTCCATGAGCGACGACTTCTCCAGGGCTGGGCTCAGGATCCCCAGGCTGTCTGATGACACCCTGGAAGCTATGTCCAGCTTCTTCCAGCTTGTGGGGGCCAGCTTCTACAACCCGGTGGACATAGGAATGATGAACCGGAGCAACCTAGAGTCCATCATTGACCTGCTGGCTCTGGACCCCAATGTCAATACTTTGGCCCTCATGATAGGAGCGGCGGGCGGCGGGCGGCGGACTCACGAAGAGGTCTATGCCCAGTTTGAGATGTATCAGAAAGCCGGAATCAAAGCTGGCAAACCGGTCATGGCTATGTTCTGGGCACCCATACCTTACCGGGACGGCGAATCGCTGCTGGAGACGGACAAAATGCTCCAGGAGCTAAGGATCCCTGTCTTTGCCAGCCCGGCCCGGGCCGCGCGCTCCCTCAAAAAGATGGTGGACTACTACGTCCTTCGCCGCGACATGGAAGCCATGCCGGACTAGAGCCAGCCCCCGCTCATCCTGAGCCAGTCGAAGGACATGAGCGGGACCACCACGCCGTGGGAAAACGGAGTCCAGAGGGGCGTAGCCCCCTTGGCGGGGGAATTGGGGATGTCCCCCCATACCTTTCCCTTTCTACTACCTTCCTCGAAGAGCCTGTCCTGAGCTTGCCGAAGGAAAGAGGATCAGGGGGATGGTCCGATACCACCATGCAAGACATCATAAACATGGCCGACATGGGAATGATATTCGATGTGACCGACGAGTTGGGCATAGACCGGGAGGCCCTGCGAGTAGAACTTACCAAGGAAGACCCGGGTTCCGTCCGTCGCGGAGCCGGAGGCCTTCTGGAGATCGTCGTACCACTCACCGCGCCTCTGGAAGCCTGGCTTCCCACGCTAAAGGCCGAGCTTGAGAAGCTGGGGTTTGGGTAGCGGTAACTCAGGCTACCCCCATGTCAGAACCGGAAGCGGCGATTGGACGGGGGCTGCACGCTATCGCTCAGGATAGCAGCCCGATTCTATTGAGCAGGGCAGTCAGGCCCATGCCTGTCGCCCGCTCTATGACATTTGGGTTATTCTTGAGTTTACCGGAGGTCACCCACGCATTGGCCGTCGCCATCATGGCCCTTACTACAATGGTCCATCCCAAGATTTGGTCTGGGTAAATGAGGTTCAGCACCAGTTCATCAGCAGAGGGAGATACCCCTGAAGTGGTGTAGTTCAGAGGTGGTCCGTATGTATCAATCCAACCGCCGATACCCCATTGGCCCATGATAGATGCTATGCTGTCCAGTCGCTGCCCGAAAGCCTGGTGGGCAGGAAGCCACGTATCTACCACTGACTTTGCCCGTAGGTCTGGCGCACTTTTGGGGTCCTTGGTAGACGGCGGCAACTGGTAGCCTTCGGATGGGCGTCTTCCGTCCTGTGTATCCCAGTTGGAAGGGTCAACATTCATGCCCAGGGTGGAAATGTTCATGATGAAAGCCATGCCTGTGGCTAGGTGAGACTGCTCCACGTTATAGCCCTTCGAGAACGGACACTGACCCGACGCCCTCCTTCGGTGGATTCGGGCTTAGGGGGAGCGGATATCCCTGATTGGGATCCTGGTTAGCGATGTTATAGCGGTGATGCATATGTGTCAAATTGCCCTCGTCAAGCGATTCTCACCCCCTCTCCGCGACGGGGCTTTACTCCAAAAAGTTAACAAAGGCAAATGTCTATCTTCCCACCCACCCGCCCAATACGTTATTAGCTTGGGGGACACCCCCAAACCCCCGACAAGGAACCAGGGTTCCTTGTATCCTTCCGACTTCTGGAACAAGGCTCCGTGACGGAGAAGAGATGGGGGAAGAGGTCGTCACAAGCCCTCTTGACATCCTTGCTTCTCTCGGTATAATTAGCACAAATGTTCTTCCAAAGAGAGGCAAAGAATGCTGATTAACCGATCTCCCGACGCCTACGATAAGCTCCGGTACCTGGGTGGCATGGCCGCCGACGACGTGCTCTCCGCCGCGACTGAGCGGCGCTTCAACGTCCCGCGCCATGCATACACCCAGCCGCGCAACCGCGACATGCCCGCGGGCATCTACCGCGCCGCCATGCCCAACGGCAAGACCATCTCCCTGATGCGTGTCATGTTCACAGACTTCTGTAAATATGACTGCGCCTTCTGTCCCAACAGCACCTGGGTTCCAAGGAAACGGTACGCCTTCAAGGTGGAGGAGCTGGCCGGCCTTTTCATGGAGCTTTACCGTCGGCAGACGGTGGAGGGCCTGTTTCTCAGCTCAGGCATCGCGGGCAGCCCAGACAAGACCATGAGCAAGCTCCTGGACGTGGTGGACATGCTGCGCAACCACTACAAGTTTCGCGGCTACATCCACCTGAAGGTGATGCCCGGCAGCACAGCCGAGTATGTGGAAGCAGCCTACCGCCTGGGCACACGCTTGTCCATCAACATGGAGACGCCTACCGAGGAGCACATGCGCCGCCTCAGCACCATGAAGGATTTCAACACACATATCCTGGAGCCTATGAGCGCCATCCACCAGTTCACTCAGGAGGACGGCACGGGGGCATCGGGACAGGTGACGCAGATGGTGGTGGGCGCTGCCGATGAGTCCGACTGGGATGTATATCAGCGCATGAAACAGCTATACGGCGAATGGGGATTCAAGCGCGTCTACTATCAACCCTTCCGGCCAGCACGGTATACGCCCCTGGAGGAGCATCCGGCCACCCCTATGATCCGGGCACACCGCCTGTATCAGATGGACTGGCTCAGCCGTATCTACGGCTACGACGAGGAGGAAATGCGACCCGCCTTCGGCTCTGAGGGCTTCCTCTCACTGGATATGGACCCCAAGCTATTGCTGGCCGCGGGACAAGGGCAAGATAGCCAGGTGGACCTCAACACCGCAGACTATCTGCACCTGTTGCGAGTGCCCGGTATAGGGCCGGTGGCGGCAAAACGCATCGTAGCCCAGCGGCAGGACCACAGAGTTGACACATGGCGAGACCTGCAAGCCATGGGCGTTGTGGTCAAAAGGGCCAGGGCTTTCGTGGCATTTCCTGGGCACCATCCGGAGCGTCCCAAGCAGTTGAAGCTGGAGATGTTCACCAATGGTGGCCAGGAGAGTCCATTGCCTTCCGTGGCGGGCTCTGGTTGCGCCTCCTGCGCCACCCATGCCTGCGGCGGGTGTCCAATAGCAGGCCTACGCCCGGCGCCAGCCCTGGCTGGTGCCTCCCAGGGCTGACGGCGCGTTACTATGCTTGGCCGACGCATCGGCCACCGTCTTCACTGCCGCTCTAGCGCCCATCATCGCCACGTCGCTTCCGACCTGGCGGACCTTGAATCCCATGCCGCCAGAGGGCCTTGATCTTGTTTGGGCGCATGATTTCTCCTTGCGTTGACTGCTTGGCCTCCCGCGAAGGGAGGTATTATCCATAACGCCTATGCCCGACCGTTGACGGCTACCCTACGACACTCTACGATAGCAGCGACGGGGCGTGGCGCAGCGGTAGCGCGCCTGGTTTGGGACCAGGAGGTCGCCGGTTCGAGCCCGGCCGCCCCGACCACTCTTCTGTTCCGTCACCCGGGGAATCAACGTTTTGGCGGCTTTATCAAGCCGTAGCCTACACAGGTTCCATATGAACGAGACTGAATCTACCGACGAAACAAAGGGAACGACCTCAAGTTCCAAGGGTCGCCTACGGCGCAACTTCGCAGGGCACCTGCGCAGGAACCTTATCACTGGCAGCCTGCTCCTGGTTCCCATTGCATTGACGTATCTGGTGGTGCGCCTCATCTTTGACGTTGTTGACGGTGTTCTTGGGCCAGCGATTCACTCGATATTTCAACGGTATGGTTTGGACTGGAACTTACCGGGGCTGGGTGTGGTGGTGGTGGTGGTGCTGATCTACCTGACCGGGTTCTTTTTGGCAAACGCCTTGGGCCGCCGGCTGGTGAGATGGAGCCAGGCAGCAGTGCTGCGGGTGCCTTTGGTCGGCACTGTGTACGCGGCGGCACGGAAACTGGTGGAGTCATTCTCGGGGACAGGCCAAACGGGGTTCAAACGGGTGGTGCTGGTGCAATACCCCAGGTCAGGTGCCTGGAGCATAGGCTTTCTAACTGGCCTGACCAAGACCTCGGAGTACGAGCAGTTGGCCGTGGTCTACGTACCTACATCTCCATTCCCTAACTCGGGGTGGGTAGCTTTTGTTCCTATGGATCAGGTGCTGGACACCGACATCTCGGTGCCAACGGCCATGCAGCTTATCTTCTCCGGTGGCATTGTATCGCCGGAGGGAATCAAGACCAGCAAGCTGGATACGGAGACCGACCTGGCCGGTACGCTTCCCCAAGGGACGGACAAGGGATCAGGCTAGGCGTCGTCCACGTGCTCCTGGAACTCCGCTAGCTTCCGTTCCAGGGCGTGCTGGCGGAGTGCCATGGTTAGGTCGCCGCGGGTTCGCTCCAGCACCCCTCGCAACTGGTCCGTGGTCCTGCGCAAACCACCGGTTATCGCTTCAGGAAAGTCCATGGTGACCAGCAAGCTGTAAACGTCGTCCATGGTATCCATCCACTGCTCGCAGGGGGCCATGTCGTTGCGCCGCAGGGCGTCCAGGATGCTGCGCCGCAGCTCACTGGCAGCCTCGGCCAGGCCGTTGAGGTACGAAGCCGTCTCCACGCCCAGGTCGCCAGGGCCGGAAAGAGGGGTGCCCGAGAGAAAAGCCAGGATGGACCATGCCTCAGCATACTCTTTCTGGGCGTCGGCCACGTAGCCCGAATGGTATAGGTCAAGGTGGTCCTTAACAGCAACCCGCACTTGGTCCAGGTGAGTTTTGGCCTGCTGTAACAAAGAGCGGCTCTGGTCGTACTCCTGGCGATGAGCAGCCCGGATGGCACTGGCGCACAGGTGGATGATCTGCCGCGTCAGCGGATATGCCTTCTCGCGGGCGGCGTGAGCCTTGGCCAGGCGTTCCTGGGCCTCCCGCGCTATGGCGCTCAGGGCCTGGCTATGGTGAGCCACGGAAGCCTCCTGGGCGGGCCGCGCGGCGGGCCTGGATCCGCTCCACCAGCAGGCGGGCCGCCTGCTCCGGGTTGTCAGCCAGACAGACGGCGCCGATAACGCAGATGCCGTCGGCGCCAGCTTCTAGCACAGGGTCTACGTTGTCTAGGGTAATGCCCCCGATGGCCACTATCGGTACGCCATTGACCCTCTGCCGGACCTGGCGGAGCCTCTGAACGCCAGCGGGACGGGTGTTCCCCTTGGAGTCTGTTGCGTACATGGCGCCGACGGCTATGTAGTCCACCTGCTGCTGTACCGACGCCTCCGCTTCCTGGAGCAGCGCGTTGGAGGTGCCCAGGAACTGAGCGGGATAGAGCACGCGGCGAGCTTCTGGGATAGGTAGATCGTGCTGGCCGACGTGGAGGCCGTGGGCTCCGCAGGCCGCTGCCAGATCGGCGTGGTCGTTCACAATGAAGGATGCGTCGTGCTCCTGGCACACATCCAGGAGCCTGCGGGCCGTGGGAAGCTGGTCTCCCTTATCGCGGACCTTGTCCCGGAGTTGTATGGCAGTAGCGCCGCCTTTCAGAGCAGCCCTGGCTACATCCACCACATCGCGCTCGCGGGTGAGCTGCGGGTCAACGATGACGTAGAGGCCCGCTACGCGCCAGGCCGCTTCCCTGCGGGCGCTGGCTGCCAGGGCGTTCTCCACCTGGAACGCCAGCTCCGTGAGGTCAACTAGGCTGCTATTGTTACTATTCGCATACCTGTTCAGTGCTCCGGACAGGGCAGCGGCTTCGGCCAGGGTAGGTGACTTCTCGTTAGGGCGCACAGGCTCTTCCTGGGCTGCTAGCGCTCTCAGGCGTTGCACGAGGCGAGCATCATGCAGGTGTACCTCGCACGCCTGGGCCAGGCGGGCCAGAATGGCTGCGATGGCAGGGGAGCTTTCAGCAGGCATAGAGGGCGCTAAGCTAGAAATCGTGGCTGTGGTCGTGGTCGTCCAGGGCGCCCGAATCCATTTCGTTTATCAGGTCGTCGTACTCGTTTCCGAAGGAGTCACCCATGTCACGTCGCATCCCTTTGACCCATTCGGCGGTGCTCCTGGGGTCATCCTCGTCGAAGTCGCCCATCGTCTCGCCGGAGGGAAGGTTGGTCAATGAGTCCCAGGACTGGTGGACAGAAAATGTGGACATAACGCGGACCAAGTCACTGCTCCCACATTGGGTACACGCGGGCTGTCGTGTATCCGAGAAGGTGCGGAAGAAATGGCTGCTCTTGCGCCGGCACTGGTTGCAACGGAACTCGTATATGGGCGTGGCTAACCCCTTGCCATACAATGTATTAGTGGAGCCATTTTACCACAAGAGGCGTCTTAGAACCCCACCACTGCGTTTTCCAGGTGCTGTACGGACTCCACTCTGCCTTTCTGGCCAAGGCGCACGGCGATGGCGTCTATGCGCCACGGATGCTCCTCGAGTCCGTGGCGCTGCAAATACTCCTGGGCGGTGAGGACCAGGTGTTGCTGTTTCCGCGAGGTTACGGACTCCAGGGCGGTGCCCAGCCGATCATGGCGTCGGGCCTTCACCTCCACAAAAACCACGGTCTCACCCTGCTGGGCAACGATGTCAATCTCGCCCCAGGGGCAGCGGAAGTTGCGTTCCACCACCAGGTAACCCTGGGAGCGCAGGTGGACCGCTGCGGCCTCTTCCCCGGCGCGCCCTTTGGACAAGTGTGCCAGTGAGGACGTCGCCAGCGTTGGTTGTTGAAGCAACGCGCTTACGGGGGCAAAGGAACGCCTGTGGATAGGGCAGGGGCCCAGTTGGGAAAGCCGCTCCAGGTGCTCTGGTGTGGGATACCCTTTGTGGCGAGCAAAGCCATAGCCCTGGTAGCGGGCATCCTCCTGGACCATCAGCCTGTCCCTGTGGACCTTGGCGACTATTGAGGCCGCGGCGATGGAGCGGCACGTGGCGTCCCCGTGAATGATGGCGCGGAAAGAAATGCCTGGGTCTGCCAGCGGCACAGCGTCTATGAGCAGGTAGTCAGGCCTGAGTGTCAGGCCTGCCACAGCCCGGGTCATGGCTGCGCGGGTGGCCCGAATGATGCCCACGCTGTCGATCTCTTCCGGGCTGGCGGAGCCGGTCCCCGAAGACACCGCTGCATCCTGTATCAAGGGAGCCAGGCGATCACGCTGTGCCGCCGACAAGGCTTTGCTGTCATTGAGCTCTTTATACCAATCGGTGGGACTGGTGGGGTCCAGAATAACAGCGGCGGCGACCACAGGCCCCGCCAGCGGCCCACGTCCCACCTCGTCTATCCCGGCGATGAGGCGGTGCCCCTCTTGCAGAAGACGGCGCTCTTCAGTCCAGGTAGGTCTCATGATCCGAGGTGGGTAGATGCTAAGGAGTCTTCAATAGCCCCTGCCCACGGCCCTTCGATGATGCCGCCGCCCAGTAGCTCCTCGCCCACGTAGAAGGCGATGGCCTGGCCGGGTGTCACGGCCCGTTGAGGCTCCTGGAACCTGATGACGGCCTCGCTCCCCCGAGGGTAGAGCATAGCGGGCATCTCCAATGCCTTGTAGCGTATCTTGGCGTGCACCTCCACCGGTCCCTGGGGAGTGTCCGCTGGATAGTTGACCTGGGAGGCCCACAGGGTATCCTGGAGCAGTTCGCCGACGGTGCCCACTGTTACACGGCGAGTTTCAGCATCCACGCCCAGGACATAAATTGGTCTGCTTGAAGCTAAACCCAGGCCACGGCGCTGGCCCACGGTAAACTGCTCGATGCCCTGGTGATGGCCCAGGACGTTGCCCAGGGAGTCCACGATCTCTCCTGGCTGCGGCCTCAGACGCTCCGCCAGGAAGCTGCGGTAGTCCCCCTGGGGTATGAAGCATATCTCCTGGCTATCGGGCTTGTTGGCGACGGGAAGTCCTGCCCTGGAAGCCATGGCCCGTATCTCCGACTTCGGGTAGACGCCCACGGGCAGCAACGTGTGCTCCAACTCCTGCTGGCGCAGGGTGAATAGGACGTAGGACTGGTCCTTGGTAGTATCAATCCCCTTGAGCAGGCGCCAGCGACTATCGAGGTACCCCACGCGGGCATAGTGGCCCGTGGCCACGTAGTCGGCGTCCATGGCCAGGGCGCGCTGGAGCAGGAAGTTGAACTTGATCTTGTCGTTGCAGGCCAGGCATGGATGGGGTGTGCGGCCCCGGGCGTACTCCTGGCAGAAGTAGTCTATGACGTGGGCCTGGAACTCCCGCTCGAAGTTCATGAGGTAGTGCGGCACGCCGATGGTCTGGCAGACGCGGCGGGCGTCGTCCACGTCTTGCGGGGTGCAGCACCCCTTGTTGTAGGAGGTGAGGCTGTCGTCATTGTCGTAGGCGAACAGGCGCATTGTGACGCCCACCACGTCATAGCCCTGCTCATTCAAAAGCAAGGCTGCAACGGAAGAGTCCACTCCCCCGCTCATGGCGACGACGACTCGGCCCTTAGACCCGTTCCTGTTCATTGCATGAAGGGTAGCATACGTGTGCGGAGCGTTCAACCGAAGGGCGCGGTAGCGATGTCCTTCGTTGACCAGGAGCTATCGCACTACCTATAATGAATCTAGTGAATGCAAGCATCACCAAAAGGAAGCAGCGCCTGGAAACGATAGAGTACGCACGAAAAGCCGTGGACGTGGCCTCTGAGAAGCAGGCCACTGACATCCTTCTGCTGGACATCCGCCAGGTAACCACTTTCGCGGACTTTTTCGTCATCATGACGGCGGAGAGCCGGCGTCAGATGGAAGCGCTATCCGAGGACATGGAGCAGGTGCTGAAAGTCTCCGGCGTTGCGCTGCACCACCGGGAAGGCACCATAGGCTCCGGCTGGCTGCTCCTGGACTTCGGCGACGTTATCGTTCACCTGTTCGCGCCGGAGGAGCGAGGTTTCTACAAGCTAGAGGATCTGTGGTCCAAAGGGCAGCAGGTGGTCAGGATTCAGTAATCCACGGGTCGGTATCGCGGCGGTAGTCCAGTATCTCCGACTCGCGGAAGAAAAGGGCTATCTCCCTCTGCGCAGCCTCCGGAGAGTCGGAGCCGTGGATCAGGTTGCGCCCCATGTCTATGGCCAGGTCACCCCTGACCGTCCCAGGGTCGGACTTGGCCGGGTCTGTGGCCCCCATGGTGCTGCGCACCACTGTAACGGCGTTCTTGCCCTCCAGAACAACGGCTACCAGCGGTCCTGACGTGATGAACTGCACCAGGCCGGGGAAGAACGGTTTGTCCACATGGGCCTCATAGTGGCGGTGGGCCAGAGCCTTGTTCATCTGCATCAGCTTCATGGCCGCAATCTTCAGCCCCCGCGCTTCAAGACGGGCGATGATTTCTCCAGCCAGTCCCCGCTGCAAAGCATCCGGTTTCAGTAGCACTAAGGTACGTTCCATCTTCACCTACCGTTAGATTGATTAGGTCGTGATGTTAGCATAGCTTTGCAGATAGTGTCATTCTTGAGAGAGTCCCGGCGTGTCGGGACGACCGAAGAATCTTGTTTGCCCTTGCCAGCAGCCGCTTTGAACGCCAGACAAGATTCTTCGCTTCGCTCAGAATGACATGGATCAATCGTCCAGGACCATTTTCGTGCAAAGCTGTTGGTATCACTGGTTGCCACCCAAGGCAGCAGCCTTTGGTTCCGTAATAGTGGGCCGCCGCAAATACAGCGGCTGAACAGTTCCAGTGTCTTGCGCCAGTCCCGCCTGCAGCCTCGCGTTTCCCAGGTGAGCCAGGGCCGCCACCCGCTGCCCAGGCAGGTACGGCAGAACCAGCCGTACTCCGCCGGAGGCACGTTCCAATAGGGCCTCATTATACCTCTCCAAGCCCTCGCCGCAGAGCAGGGCAGGGGAGGGTAGGTTGTCAAGAAGCTCTTCCGGTGTGGAAATCTGCTCCACGGTGGCCTGGTGGATCTGGCCATCTTGCTCCTCGAACACCGCCCATGCCAGTTGACTTCGGCCCGCATCCATGGCAGCGCACACTGGCACCCCGCTCATGCGGTGCGGAAAAGCCTCGGCCTCCAGCGTGGTCACCGCCACCAGAGGCAGGCCCCTGGCCCAAGCCAGGCCCTTGGCTACGCTCAGACCTACACGCAGGGCGCTGAAGCTGCCCGGCCCCACCGCGATGGCGATACCCGTAACATCCTGGATCGTTGCGCCCTGCCGGCGTAAGACCGTTTCGATAGTCGGGAGCAGCTCCACGCTGTGGTTCTGCTGGGAGCGCCAGTGCAATAGCTGAACAAGTTGGCCGTCTTTGTTGAGCAAGGCCACGCCCGCATACCTGGTGGAGGTGTCAATGGCTAGAAGCATGACTAGTGTTCAATCACTCCAGCCCCATCTGCCGACGCACCTGCTCTAGCAGGCTCATGTACATGTTGCCTCGAGCGGTGAGGATTATCTGTCGCTCTTGCTCGCCCACGTCTCGCAGTTCCACTACCAGGTGCTCTGGAGGGAAGAGGGGCATTGCCTTGTCGGCCCACTCCACCACGCACACGCCCTCGCCTTCCATGTACTCGTCCAGGCCCAGGTCTTCCACCTCCAGCGGGTTGTCCAGGCGGTAGAGGTCTATATGGTACAGCATGAGCCTCCCGGGATGGTGCGTCATCAGGACGAAGGTGGGGCTTCGCACCGACTCCTGGACGCCCAGACCCCGGGCGATGCCCTGAACAAGGCAGGTCTTGCCGGCCCCCAGATCACCCCAAAGTAATATCAGGTCGCCGGGCTGAACGGCCTTGCCCAGAGCTTCTCCCAGGGCTTGTGTCTCTTCTGGAGAACGGGTGAGTAGCTTCATGAGCGAAAGTGGTCCCAGCCAGCCTCTAGCCCAGGCACATGACGGCCTGACTGGTCCAGGACGCTTACCTGCCCGGGCGCTCCGGCAACGACGCGGCCAATGACCGCAGCCCCAGGTACACGAGCAATGGTAATCTCCACCACTGGCGCAGGGGCCGCGTACAGCAGCTCGTAATCTTCGCCGCCCGCCAAGGCCATGAGAAGGGCGTGGTCTGGGAAAGCCCGCAGAAGCAGAGGATGTGTAGGTACTCGCCAGGAGTCCACCTGGGCGGCCATGCTGCTGGCCGCCATCATCTTTCCCAGATCGTCTAACAGGCCGTCGCTTATGTCCATGCCAGCCAGGACGCCCGCCTTAGACAGTATGCGCCCTTCGGCAACGCGTGGCCGGGGACGGCGGTGCGCCTGGCACAGGTAGTTGGCCGCTTCTGAGTCCACTGTGGGATGTCTGGTAAGGATCTCCAAGCCGCCGCGAGATGACCCCAGGAAGCCCGTTACCGCCAGGAGGTCCCCTGGCCTGGCGGCGGAGCGCAGCATTGGCCGGCCGTGATGGACCCCATTCATAGTCACGGAGACGAAGGCCGCCGGAGACCTTACCACGTCGCCGCCGGCGATGGCGGCACCGTACGCACGGCAGCATTCAATCATGCCCTGGTACAACAACTCGATGTTGGCCACGGCCGTGTCTTCCGGCAGGCCCAGGGTGACCAGCGCGTAGAGAGGTATGCCCCCCATAGCGGCGATGTCGCTCAGGTTGGCCGCCATAACCTTCCAGCCCAGGTCCTGCCAGGGCATCGTATCTCGGGTGAAGTGCACTCCGTCCACTACTGTGTCGGTGGTGGTTAGTTCTATGGCTTCTTTCGAGTGCCAGGCGGCGGCGTCATCGCCTATACCGATGACCAGCGGAAAGCTAGCCCCTTCGGGAGACGCCCCGACGCCTCCCTCAGCCACCATACGGGTCAAGCGCTGGATAAGTCCAAATTCGCCAAGCTCGCGCAGTTCCATCGTTGGAATTATAGCAGGTAAATAACTGGACTCCTTCTGTGACCAAGAGAGGTGATAGAATAGCATCCTAGACTCGGCGTAGGAGGATACCGAGAATGAATGTAGCTATTCCACTGGCCACCAGCGTGGTGAGCTTCCTATTTGCCCTAACTGTGCTGGATCAGTACCTGGAGCAACGGAGACCTTACCAGTTGGTATGGACGGTAGGGTTGGTCCTGTACGGTGTGGCAAGTCTTTTGCACACAATGTGGGCTGTTGGCATCACAGGAGAGGTGGTATTCCGGCTCTGGTACCTGACAGGCGCGATGCTTGTGGCGGCATATCTGGGCATGGGCAGCTTTTACCTCCACGTGCCCAAACGCGTGGCTCACGGAGTGCTGGGTGTGCTGTTGCTCCTATCGGCTGGGAGCGCCATTCTTGCCCTGGGAGTCACTTTGCAGGGAGACGTTGCTCTGTTGGATGGCGAAAGCCTATCTTCGGTGGTCCAGGGTACGGAGTCGCAGCGGTTCTACCCTAGCTACGTTGGGGCGCTGACCGCCGTCCTGAACATCCTGGGGTCCCTGGCCCTATTTGGAAGCGCGGTGTATAGCTCCATTGTGTTTGCAAAACGCCGGGCTCCCGGCTACCGGGTCGTATCCACCGCGCTGATTGCCATTGGAGCGTTCATATCCGCGGCTGGAGGAACATTGGAGCGGTTTGACGTTCCGCAGCCCCATGCCATCGCACTGCTAGTCGGCGTTGTCGTCATCTACCTGGGCTTCCTGCGCAGTCGGGAGGTGTTCTCGGTATACAGGGTACCGTTTCGTCGCCGCGTCAATGAAGCGAGTTCCTGAACTGAGGGAATCGGTTGTGGTTGTCCAGCAGCTTTACAACCTTACTGGCCCAGAGGCAGGCGCATGATTAGAGGCACCGGCAGCCGTGCCTCCGCCATCCTCCTCTGAGTGGCACGGATTTCGTACTCCACCCGGTGGATCGTTACGCTACCTGCGTCCGTGTCATACAAGATGTACGCTGCTCTGGGGTCGCCGTCCCTGGGCTGCCCCACCGACCCGGGGTTTACTACAGCGCGACCTTGGGGCAGGAGCACCGGCTTGGCTTCCGGTAGTCGCTCGAAAAGTGGGTATGGGCTGCCCTCTCGGCAGAGGAACGGAATGTGGGAGTGAGCTACCAGGCAATGGCGCGTCTTAAGCAGCGCAAGGGTTGCCTGGGCCGCCTCAGCATCTACCAGGTACTCCCAGACGGGGTCGCGCAGGCTGCCGTGTACCAGTGTGAATGGATCTTTGTTCAGTACCAGGGGTAGTTCCTTGAGATAGGCTTGCTGCGCTTCGGAGAGGTTGCTGGCTGTCCACCGGCACGCTTCGGCGGCGTAGTGGTTGAAGGTCTCCAGGCTTAGCAGGCCTACGGCGGCGCGGTCGTGGTTTCCGGCTACGGTCACCGGCGAGTGTTCCTGGAGAAGTTCAACACAGGCACCAGGGTCCGGGCCGTATCCCACAACGTCTCCCAGACACCAAACTTCCTGGAAGCCTCCTATGCGGGTGGCATGGCCCAGGACTGCGTGAAATGCTTCCAGGTTGCCGTGGATGTCTCCCAGGATCAGCACATTCATGTTACTGATTATCCCACCGGGACACGTTGCCCACAATTCACGTTATTCTAAGGAGTACTAAAATTGCCTTCATATGCCTCATTTCAAGGTATAATCATCAGCAGATCCTTGGGCTTTGCACAACACTCTCCGCCAACTGCCGTGTACGGGCCCAATCCCTCAGGGCCTCTCATGCAAAGAAGCGCGAAGACTGGCCAAGCTTTCGGAACCCATCCGGAGTTCGTTGAATCGCCTCGGCCGCACTGATATAATCCACTCCCCCGCTAAGGATCATTACAATCAACTGAGGAGGGTAATGCTATGCCTATTGTCAGGGTTGAGATGTGGCCTGGAAGAACTCACGAGCAGAAGGCCGCGCTGGCCAAAGCAATCACCGACGTCGTGGTGAACATAGCCCATACCACGCCCGAGGCCACAATAGTAGTCTTTGAAGACGTAGCCAAGGAGAACTGGGCCCAGGCGGGTAAACTAGCCTCCGACTAGCTCTCCCACTGCGCTAGACTTTCCAGAGTGCGCCCCTTCACTCATCGTAAGATAATCGCCAGATGAATGGCCTGAATAGGTCACGTCCCATAGAGTGGTGTAAGAGTACGTCATCCTGTTGATATCGTCTAGGCCGCTGCCTCTGCGAGTTCGGCTCTGGGTAGAGCTTCGTTGGAGGTGGTTACCTCCTGTGTCATGTATCGACGGCCGACGGCCCACTCGTCGTGCTGCTCAGCTAGGACGGCGCCGACCAGGCGACGGACAGCTGGGCGGTTAGGGAAGATGCCCACCACATCGGTGCGGCGCCGTATCTCCTTGTTGAGACGCTCCAGGGGGTTGTTGGACCAGATCTTCTTCCAGTGGGCGAGTGGGAAGCTGTGTAGGGTGTCAGCGCAATTGGACACTATTGAGGCCTAGAAAACCGAAGAGGTTGGGGGTGGTAGAGGCTCCTTCAGAGGGGTAGATTAACCCTAAGTGAAAGGAGTCATTGATGACCCAGGTAGAGGATCAGGCCAGCCAAGCTGAGGAGCGAAGCCAGGAGACACGAAGCTTCGTGCGTCAGGTCCGTGCAGCGACCCGCCGTAAGTATACCCCTGAAGAGAAGATCCGCATCGTCTTGGAGGGGTTCAGACGGGAGACTACCGTTAATGACCTGTGCCGACGGGAAGGAATCAAACCCCACTCCTACTACGCCTGGACGAAGGGGTTCATGGAAGCTGGGAAGGAGAGGTTGACTCGGGACAGTGTGCGTGATGCGACCCGGCAAGAGATAGAGCAGCTCAAGCGGGAGAACAGTGAACTGAAGCAGCTGGTGGGTGAGTTGTCCCTGGAGTTGCACCGCTTCAAAAAAACAGCTCTGCCGCCCCTACACGACAACGGCACCGTCGCATGAGCGTAGTGGAACAATCGAAGGTCGTGGCTGAGGTGGAGCGACATGGTAGAGGGAAGAACAGGCGACTCAGGGAGCTTGGCATTTCCAGGAGCACGTATTATTGGTGGAGGTGGAGGCACCGGCAGGGTAGTTGGGAGGGTACGGAAGGAACTGAGAGGCCCTGGAATCGCCTGCGTCCAGAAGAGGAGGCAGTAGTGCTGGCGGCAGCCCGTGGGATGCCGACCTGGCGAAGCCGGCAGTTGGCGGCTTCGCTCACCGACCACAGAGGCCTATCGGTCTCCGCCTCCACAGTCTATCGTATTCTGAGACGGGAGGGTCTGGTGAAACGGATCGAATACCAGTTGGCAGCGAGCAAAGAGTACCAGCACAAGACCACAGGGCCCCACCAGCTGTGGGCCACCGATGCCTCCTACTTCCGTGTAGTGGGATGGGGCTACTACTACCTCGTGACGGTGATGGACGACTACTCCCGGTTCATCTTGGCCTGGAAGGTGCAACGGGACATGACGGCCAACTCCCTCATAGAGGTGGTCCAGGAAGCTGTTGACTCTACTGGTATGACTGATGTACCTCTGGAGGATCGGACCAAGCTCCTCTCAGATAATGGCTCAGGTTATGTATCGCGGGCCTTCCGCGAGTACATGCGGGTGGTGGGCATTCGCCACGTCCTGGCAGCACCCTATCACCCTCAGACCAACGGGAAGCTGGAGAGATATCACCGAACCCTGAAAGACGACATTAACCAGGTGCCATACGAGGTGGTGGAAGACCTGGAGGCGGCCATCCGGGACTTCGTCGAGTTCTACAACTACCGAAGATATCATCAGGCGCTCAGGGTTGTAACTCCGGCTGACGTGCTGGAAGGCCGTCTGGAGGCAATTCTAGCCCAGAGGAAGGAGGTACAGCGAGAGACTTTTGACCGGCGGAGGCGGTACAATCAGGAGGTCAGAGAAACCCTCAAACCAGGAGCTTCTTCACCCCAATCTCTCGGACCCAGAACTGTCCAAAACCGCTGACACCCAACACTGCACTGAGTGAAGACCGCTCTTGCATGTCCGCGTAGTAGAAGTATGAATCAATGATTTTGCAGTTGCTGAACACCGTACCAACCAACTTGGCCTCCGTTACCTCTTCGTAGTCGGCAAGCTGTCCTTTTTTCCACCGAGCTAGAATGTTCCCAGCATTCGGATCACGCGGAGGCAATTTATTGCCGAAGACCTTTACTAAAGGGGTTAGGTGTACGTTCTCGAATTTGCAGTTAGTGAACCAGGCCCCACTCAGATCTAAGCCATCAAGGTTAGCCCCGCTGAAGTCTAGGTTCGGTAGAAAGACATTCTCAGCGGAGCCTCCGTTCTGGTCTATAATCTCTACCACGTCCGACCGACTTACAGGACGGGTTTGAGTGCCGTTTGCATCGATCACGCCACGAGACTGAAGGAAGACTCTTACGTCGACTACCATGTGTGGCACATTCCAGGACATCTATCGTACGGTTCAATATGTGCTGTGGGAACAAGTGGCAGGTGAGAGCGCCACAGGCCGGGCGGCAGCGGATGGCAGAGCATTCGTCGACGGGACAAACTTGGCGAAATTACACTCAATCTGTTTCCTCGGGAAGGAGACCCATCTGTTCTCCGGTCACTGGGGCGCTGCGTGGGGGCTGTCGCTCTTCGTTGGTTGGACTGGGCAATTCAACCTGCGTGAAAACTGCTGAAACACAGACCTCCTCCAGGAGGTCGGCCCCCTTGGGCTGAAGTTCGATAGTGGCTTCGAGCACCCAGATCAGCTCTAGCAGCTCTTCGGTGAATTCCCAACGCTCGGGCCGTATCTCGTCCAGGGGTGACGATTTGCGCCCAGAGCCGTCCAGCTTCCGGCGGTTCAGCCACGACTTGACCACCTGTAGGCCCGAGACTGAGTAGTCCCACACCTCGGGACTCACAGGAGAGAACTCCCCGTCACCAACGCGCAAAACACGCATCGTGAGGTCGTAGGAAAAGTCCGCCGGGTACTGCTCCAACGAGACAGCCTTGGTACAGAGAGCTGCCCCCTGCGGCACAGAGCCGTCGTCATCGGGGCCTCCGAACCGCTCACCGTAGGTGTGCAGATACATGAGCCGTCCCCCATGCTCGGCGACCCGCTGGAAGAGCTCAGCGTCCTTGGTGATGGGTAGCCTAGGAGGAGGCATTTCGAGTTCGTCCCAAAACATCTCTAGGTACGTTGGTTGAGCCAGGATGCCGTAGGCGTAGGCGAAGAGGCTTCGTGCGCTGACGGCCGTTCCATGGGCCACACTTAGCGTGTCGAGAAGTCCGGCGGCTAGGTTAGGTTGGGTAGCCTCGGCATCCCGCCACAGAGGAATGACATCCTTGGCTCCCCGACCGCAAAAGTAATGCAGGTCAGGCAGCTCTGCCGTCCCTACCGCAGCTGGCCCACCACCAAGCACCGCGGTTAGCAGGCTGGTTATGTAGACCTGTTCTTCGCTGTGGGACCTCCAGAGTTCGGGCCTCATACGGTCGCCCACCCTTGAGTCTGCGATTACCCACTGGCGGTCGAAGGATCGGTAGCTGTAACGGGTGACAGCAGGCAGATAGGGCTTCCCATGCAGGTTCGCCAAGGACGGTTGTTGGATGCTTGCGTCCAGCAAACCGGGATACTTACCGTTGACTTTCCGGTCGCCGGTTTCCCTGAACGCCTTGCTCATCTCCTTGGCTGACATTTCCAACAGGCTTCGCCATCGCTTGACGAGAAGATCCTTGGTCTCGCCAATGGGCCACGTCCGCTTCAATTGAGTGCCGGAGTGCTGCCAAGGGAATACGTCCGTGACTGCTGGCCAGTCTGAGAACTCACCGGTCTCCGCCGGGAAGAAAGGCGCACTCCACTCTTGGGAGGACTCCCGCCAGTCCAGGTCACCAAACGATGCGACGGAACCAAGCGCAGCCAGCTTTGCCTGCTCACTACCCGTGAGCCTCGTCTTCCATATCTTTGCCGGCGTCCCCGGCTGGGGCGGCCCATTCCGCACGCCGATTGCGATGGCGACGGGCGTGCGGATGGCAAAGACGTTCTCCGTCTTCCTGGCGCCGAGATTATCTCCTTCCAGGTCCATGATCCAAAGCTCATCAAACACCTCGCGCATCTTCTGGCGCATGCCGACGAACCCTGGGCCCCGCAAATAGGAGGAAGCGGTGATGAAAGTGACTATGCCAGCCTCTCCCGTAGAGTCGAGCACCTTCCAGAGGGCCCAGCGCCAGAAATACACATAGTCGTTGTACAGGTTCTTGAGATGGACCCCAGCTCCCACCTTCCGTGCCGGGGCGAGGAAATCTTCGAGTATGGGCTTGGCCGGTACAATTCCCTCCTGTTCTTTGTCTCCGAATCGCACCCAGCCGCCCTTTCGCTTCCCGATAGCTTCGTTGGGGTCCTGCTCCTCCCGATCGTACGGGGGATTTCCCAGACAAACGAACACGCGCACGTCTTTCTTCACGCCCTCTGCTCGTTTCCGCTCCTCCGTGAGTTGCGCTTGCAGTAGGCTGGCGGTGAACTGTGGCGGGTGATTGGGAGACTCCAAGGTGTCGGTCAGGTAAACCTGGGGAGTCTTGTCGGTCACTCCGGCGTTCCTCAAACTCTGAGACAGGCGCAGATGCGCTACAGAATAGGGACCGACCAGCACCTCGAAGGCGTATAGCCGCTCGGCCAGGTCTCTCAGCTTCCCCGCGACTGCTCCTGGTCCAAACCGCTGCTGCACAGTGCCCGAGGCGTGGTCCAGCACGGCTAAGGGATAGGTGCCGGTTCCCACAGCGGGATCCAGGACCACAACGTCATCATCGGCAAAGGAGAGGGGTTTCCCGAAGCGTGTTCGAAGCAGTTCCCCGGCCAGCGCCACCTGGGCGCGGACCACTTCCACGGGCGTGTAGTACACGCCGCGGTCCTTCCTGAGCTTTGGGTCGTACGCGCTCAGGAACTGCTCGTAGAAGTACAGCCAGGGGTCTGCTGACTGGCCCAACTTCGCCGAGTCCACAGCCTGGATGGCGCGTTCGAGCAGTTCGATGGGCATCCGTAACTCTTCTCGAACAGCTGGAGCCTCCAAGAGTTGCAGTGCCTCGGCGAGCAAACCGTGCTCCCGCTGAAGCGCATCCACAGCCATTGCGGGCCTCAAACTCTCCGCCCCCTCGAATCTTGCCAGCAAGAGCGCGTAGGTCACCGTCTGGGCGTAGGCGTCGGCAAACTGGGCGTCGGCACCTTCCGGGAAGAGCAGCCCGGTCCACTCACTGGCCAGCGCCCGAAGCGAACTGGCTTCTCTCACCAGCGCAGCCTTCACATCGTCTCTTAGCACGCGCGCCAGTGGGGCGAGGAACCTCGCCAGTCCTTCCGCCGTTCCTGGAACCACAGGCTCCCAGTACAGGAAGTCGCGAAGCATTTCGCGAAGCGCTGCCAGTGTCTCCTGATCCAATGCCTTCGCGCCACCTTGACTAACATCGGCGGCAATCCTTGCCCTAAGCTTTAACTCCCCAGACCTGTACAGGCTCCACTCCCCGCCGTCTGTGTAGATCAGATTGGGCAGTGCCTTGAACTGTTCCCACTGCGAACGATTGTGTCCCGTAAAGTGCTCCGGTCGTGCACCCAGCGCAGGGCGCTTGAGTTCCACGTGTCCGGTTAGCAGTCCGTTGACGGTTACACCTAAATCAGGACGACCGTCAATGTCATCAGGGTGGACCTCCGTTCGCCACGCTACGTTCAGGTCGGTCAAGCTGCCGGTGTCCCGAAGAAGGTCGCCCACCGGGGCCTTCAACTGATCTTCTGGCTGGGCCGAGATGGGCTGTTTGAAATTGTTCGTCACAGCATCGGCGAACCCGCCGATGATCTGTACGAACTTAGCCTGTGGCGTTGAGTCACTAGTCGTACTTGGATTGACGGTCATTGCTTGTTGCCTTCAAAGGGGTTATGCAACTCAACGCCAAGCTGGCTAAAGTCACCAACATTCCTGGTGACCACCGTCAACCGGTTAACGATGGCAGTCGCCGCAATCATGGCATCCTCGGTCATGGTGTCCGACCTTCGGTGCATCAGCCGCGCCCATTCTCTGAAAGAAGGGGCATCCATCGGCAATACACCGTAGGAGGCCAGGACCTTGTCCAGCCAGGATTCCAGCTCCTCTGCCTTCGCTTCATCCTGCCCACGAGTGATTTCTATTCCGGCCTGAATCTCACCAACCGTAACGGCGGATATGTAGAGCTGCTCGGCAGGCACATCGGCGATCCACTCCAAGACTGCGCCATGAGGCCGGGGGCGACGCAGCTCCGAGACCACGTTAGTATCGAGGAGGTACATCGCTTACTCCACGGCCAAGGGTATTCGGTGGCGATGTTGTCGGCGTGGCGGCGTAAGCCCCTCGGTGCGGGCCTCCGTTGCGAGGAGCAACTGCTTCAGGTCCGGCCTGGTCATGCGCTCCAGCCTACGCCACTGCTCGATGGGGAGGAGCACGGCGGTCTCAACACCGCGCTTGGTAACGATTTGAGGCCCCTCGGCGTGGGCGGTGTCGAGAAGCTCGCTGAACCTCGACTTGGCGTCTTGTACCGGCCATTTCCTGCTCATGGCTCACCCCAATTCCAATTGTCCTGACTAGCTAACAGACTAGGTACAATTAACGTCGGTGTCAAGATGCAGAAGCTGGATTCTGGAAGGCTCATGCCAAAATTCTTCGTTGCTGGGCTCCGCGCCGCCACAGAAACGCCCACGCCCTTGGCACAAAACCCCGTACAGCACCATGGCTTGCAAGGCATTACATACTGCGTTTTTAGGTTCACAATGGGACGGTGAGTAACTGCTTGCTAAAGCAATGCGGGATTATGGCACAGAGTGGACCGAGGACCCAAGTATGGCAATCTCCGAACGACAGCTACTCGACTCCCTCAGCCGGATGCCGTTCATTGACTCGGCGGAACTGGCGCGCATCCTAGGCGAGCCGCACGCGACCGTCCACCGCGCGCTAACAGGACTCCTGGCCGATGGCGTGGTCGGGAGGGTGAGTCACGGCACGGCTCATCTACCGTCGAGCCGAAGATACTACCTGACGGCCAATGGCATCCGCGAAGCTGCCCAGTTGCTGGACTTCGACACACCCTCGGACTTCGTACGGGCCTACCCAGTGTCCAGAGAGTGGTTGGCTCTGCTCATCCGCCGGATGGACGCAGTGGCCTCCATCTATCACCTCGCGGCGTCACTGTCCTCCGGGGTCGACGGGCTCCGTTCTTACGTGAAGTTCCACCGTAGGGGCCGCTTCGACGCCACCATCACCTTACATGATGGCCGCAGCTTCGGTCTGGTCCGCCAGGGGCTAGCCCTGCGGCGGCGCTCACTCTACGACCGCCTGAGAGCCATCGCGGAATACGACTACACCCGCCGCGCTGACACGATCCTGGTCCTGACCCCCAGCGTTTGGGAACAGAGGCTAACGACGAGGTTCTGCATGGACCTGAACCTTGAAGACTCCTATGTCGGCGTGGAGTCTCGGGACACACTCGAAAGACGGGACTTCCACGTCTGGCAGAAGACCTCAGGCCTGTTCAGCGGCTCGTACTACACCCTCGATTTCGTGAGCTCACAGGGCACCAGCGGAAAACTCTACACCGAGTCGCCGAGTCGGAAACGGGCCTCGATACCTCAACCCGAACGGATGGTTGAGACTGCGCCGACCTTCGGCATCAGCCCATCGGAGAAGCGGACGCTGGATCTCATCACCGACCACCCGATGATCCCCCGTGAGCACCTGGCCCTCTGGCTTGGCGTCTCCGAGGGGCGGGTCAGCCAGATGGTGCGCAGCCTTGTGGATACCTGGGGCCTCGTCGAGCGCAGGGGCAAACGGGGAGACACCCGCTACACCCTGTCCGCCGAGGGCATTCGCTACGTCACCCACCGGGACCGCGCCGAGCTCCCCACCACGCGGGGCATCTGGAGCACACGGCCCTCACCACAGACCGCCAGGGCCGCAGGCGACACGTGGGGCACCGCATCGAGACGTGGGCGAGGCAGACGAAGCACGCCGACGGCATCACTTGGTTCCTGTCGAAGCTTGAGGCCGAGGCTAGGGCACACCCCGACGGCGACCTGCTGTGGTCGGTCCCCACCGCCAGGTCCGACCGGGCCTACAACTGGGGAGATTCCGCCATCGCACCCGACGCCGTGGGAGAGATGACCGCAGAGGGCCTTCGGATACCGTTCTACTTCGAGTACGAGCTACGCGCCAGGCATCCCCAGGGAGTCATAGCCCGCCTGGACCCCTATGAGAGCTACTACTGGTCTCCCGAACATAAGGAGGACCAGCCGCCATACCCTGTCACCCTCTTCGTCGTGGACACCGAGGAGGTCGAGGACACCTACGTGCGTACCGCCGCCCGGATGAGCCGGATGTCGCTGCCCATCTTCGTGTCGTGCGTGCCAGTTCTGTCCAACACAGGGATACTGGGAAGGTCATGGCGTCCACTCTGGGAGCCGGAATCCACACGACTGCCGCTGTCCGCGCTGCGTGCCTACCAATGGGACTCGCTCTACCACCGGATGCGTCATCGTCCTGTAGGGGGGAATAGATAGCGCCGATACGTCCCTTTCTCCCCTCTATGCTGGTTGGGGGGTACAAATCGGGACATTTTGTCCTGTCGGCGGGGCCTTGAGAGGCCACAGACCGCCCCATTTGCCCCTGATTCAGCTACGAAACGGGCTGACAAACCCTCTGCCCGGTCAACGCCAGAAAATGCAAATGGTTGGGAAGCCATGCTAAACTACATTGCCTCCCTAACGGCACCTCGTTTGCACTTTGCAACCCCTGACGTGTCATCCGATAGTGAGGGAAACAGCTATGAATGGACCTATCCGACGTGTGCGGAGAGCTGATGCGGGCAGGATTTGGCGTGTTGCGGCGGGTGGCGGCCCAGTTTGGCCTATCGGTTTTGGCGCGAAACGGCCAGAAACGATGTGGGGGTGGGCGACGCCAATTTGAGGCATGAGTAGGAACGGACATCCTGGGCCAATCAGCTAGGACATCGTGCAAATAGCGGGGCAGATTCACAGGCGACGGTGACCGGTCATAGTTGGGGCTGGTTCCGTCGAAAAACGGCACTGATGACAAGAACGGGCCACCCCCTGTAGAGGATGGAAATGACCTCTCGGAAATCGAAGATGAGTGATGGACGGGCATCAAGGGCCGGAGACGATCAGCCCGACCTCAAGTGGGTCGTGGAGCGGCTCGTCGAGCGGGAAGGACAGCGCCGGACGGCGGCGCTGCTGGGCGTGAGTCGGAAGACGGTGGCGCTGGCCCTGCAACGGGAGCGATTGAGTGGCAGGATGACCCTCGCCGTGCAGCGGCTCATGGCCAACCTGGACGATCCCGGATGGGAGAGGACGACCCCCCTGGACAGGTTGGAGGCGAGGATGAGGCTGGCGATTGAGGCGGTGGACGATCTTGCGGGGCAGGTGGAGCGTCTGACCCGCCGCGTGGAGGCGTTGGAGGCGGCGCAGACGCCCAAGGACGCCGCCGGAGACCATACGTCGGATGCGCCCGACGCCGAGGGCCGGGGCCTGCGTCTGTTCAGCTGGAGGCGGAGGCGTCAGGCACTTAGCGAGGAAGAGAGCGATGGCTGAGGGTGTCCGGTGGGTCTCGAAAGCGGAGGCGGCGCGGGAGCTGGAGGTCTCCATCTCAACCCTCGACCGGATGATCCGGAGGGGGGAGATTGAGGTCCGCAGGGAGGGCCGCCGGGTCTACGTGCGGATGCACGGCCCGGAGTACGTGAGCGACGAGGATCTGCTGCGCCGGGCCATCGTCAGGGAGGACAAGCTTCAGCGGACCGTGTGGGAATTGGATGGGCGAGCATCCGAGATGGAGCGGGAGCGGGACGAGGCCAAGGAGGCCGCGTCTGCCAGCCGTCAGGCGTACGAGGAGCTGGAGGAGGCGTACCGCAAGGAGCGGGCAGCCCACGGCAGGACGAGACGCTGGACAGTCAGGCTCGGCCTGGTCGTCGCCGCGCTGCTCGTCGTCTGCGGTATGCTCACGTGGCGTCTGGTAATGTAGGAGTAGAGGGGCCGTGTCACGGCTGGGAGTCGGCATCAACCCAGGGTCAAGGAGACGTAATCATATTCTTGGAAGGGAGTATCGGATCCCTCGAAGTGTCGAAGTTCACAGTGCGCCACAGGAGGTGCGTAAGGCGAGTAGTATCCAGGAGGCCAGTGCGTCCTCATACCTACACACCCGCAGTAGGCCAACCCCTGTATAGATAGGAGGTCGTTCGCGGGAGGAGGCACCCATGCTGCGACAGGGCTCCAAGCCAATTGTGTACCTTGATCAAAATTGGCTTAGCGAGATAACCAAAGCGCACATCGATGATAAGAGAAGTGTCGATAGGACATACTTCCTTGAATTGGCCAACGTGCTTCAAAAAGGCGTCGCTCGCGACAGGTTCGCGGTTCCTATGTCAGAGTTTCACGAGAGTGAAGGCTCGCTTAGTTCCGAATTAGATGAGTCTCTTCAGAGCGTCACTAACATATTGGGTCATGGGCTAACCTTCAATTCGTACAGCGACATCAGTCATGAACAGCTAAAGGAAGCGGCTATGTCGTTCGCTGGTCTCGACGCCTCGCTCAGATCATGGTGGACGATACCGTTCAACCGAGACCCTGACACGCCAGCCGCCCACTCGCATTTCGTTGCGCCTCCGTTGGAGGTGTACCTGAGATTAGATGCCCTGATAGAAGAAAGTCGAAGGTTGCGCAATGAAGTAGGTGCCCTTCAATATCGGAAGTACAAAGAAGGTAGGAGAAGACTGCAACACTCGTATGAGGACGAGATTCGGTTCCAGAGACTGCAGTTGTTATGGGAGGGTTACCGGGGAGTCAGCGTGGCTATCCAAGATCCGAATGGCACGGCGCCCGGTTGGGAAGCCATTAACGAACTCGTGGAGTCGCAGTACGAGCAACGCTGGTCAGAAATCGCTCGGATTCTTAACCAAGGTCGGGGGCCGGGCCCCTTCTTACTGTCTACCGAGTTTCTTGGTGTTCCATTTCTGGATATTCGAGCGACCTTGATGGCGGCAGACATCGTCCGCTTCGCCGATCGATTACCTGAACCATCATTCCAAGATGACATGTCAATAGTTGCGATGATTCTTCCATATTCGGACGTGTTCGCAACCGAGAACTACATGGCAGAGCTCATCAGGCAGACAAAGTTGGGTGGGAATTACTCTTGCCGGGTGTTCACAATGCGACAAAGAGATGAATTCCTTCATTGTTTAGAGAGGCTGTAACGGCGAAGCCAGCCAAGGCAGACAGTTGACAATGGGCCAACGGATGCTGGATGATACAGAGTAAGACACCTTATGACCAACAGGCTCATCAACAGAAATACCAAGACGATCACCTTCTCCCTGCCTCCTGACATGGCCGAGCAGGTGCAGGACGTGATGCGCGAGGAGGGCCGCACCATGAGCGAGCTCATCCGCGAGGCCCTCCGCAACTACATGGAGGAGCGAGAGTGGCTGCGGACCATCCGATACGAGAGACTCCGCGCTCGCCATGCCGAACGGGAAGAATCACGGGGAGATTGAAGGAGGACAGCATGAAGAAGAAGCACCTACAGCCGCTTGCACCGGCGGCGCTCTACGCCAGGGTGTCCAGCGACCGGCAGGACGTAGATTTGTCCGTGTCCGCCCAGCTCAGAGCGCTCAAAGACTACGCCAAAGCCAACGGCTACGTGGTGGCTCGTGAATACGTGGATGAAGCCGAGAGCGGCCGGGTGGCGGACAGGCCACAGTTCAGGGAGATGATCGAGGAGGGCAGCCAGCCCAAGGCCCCCTTTGAGGTCATCCTCGTTTGGAAGTTCAGCCGGTTCACCCGCAAGCGGGAGCACGCTGTCGCCTTCAAGTCTATGCTACGACGCAAGGGCATTAGGGTCGTCTCCATCACCGAGCACGCAGACGACTCTCCCACAGGGAAACTGATGGAGGCCATCATCGAGAGCGTGGACGAGTTCTACAGCGAGAATTTGGCGCAGGAGGTCGTACGGGGTATGCGGGAAGCCGCTTCGAGAGGCTTCTTCCTAGGCTCCAAGGCCCCCTTCGGCTACAAGCGCGTCAAGGCAAACGACGGAGCCAAGGAGCGTCCCACCCTGGAGGTTGACCCAGCCACCGCTCCCATAGTGAAGGAGATCTTCGAGAGTTCGCTAAGGGGCAACGGCCTCAAGGAGATATGCAGGGAGCTGAACGACCGGGGCATCACCAATAGGGGAAGACGCTGGTACAAGGGAGGGCTCTACTACCTGCTGACCAACGAAGCCTACACCGGAACCGCAGTCTGGGGCAGAATCAGCAAGGGAGAGAAGGCCCAGGACCCGGTGAGAGTTGAAGGAGCGTGGCCCGCCCTGGTGTCGAGGGAGCTGTTCGACGCCGTTCAGCAGGCGATGCGGGACCGAGCACCGAAGGTGCGAAGACCCGCGAGAGTGGGGAGCAGGTTCCTGCTGAGCGGTCTGCTGAAGTGTGGAGTGTGCGGCAGGCCCTACTCCGGCCAGGGAGCCAAGAGTGGGCAGTACGGCTACTACATTTGCGGCACCCTGTTCACGGAGGGCGCAGGGACCTGCAGCGCCCGCTACCTGAACGCCCCCAGGCTGGAGGCGTTCGTAGTGGAGAAGATCAGAGAACGGATTCTGACCGAGGAGACCATCATTGAGCTGGTGACCATGGTGGCTGAGGAGATCGACGCCATGGCCGGAGAGCTGTCCGGCAGGCTGGAGGTCATTGAGGCGGAGCTAGGAGACGTGAGGAAGCGGCTTGAGAAGCTCTACGAGGCCATCGAGACCAGCGAGCTGACGTTGGAGGTCCTGTCGCCCCGCATCATGTCTCTGAGGCACCGCGAAGAGCAGCTGGAGGCTGCGCGAGACGATGCCGAGACCCAGCTTGAGCAACGCAGAGTGGAGCTGCCCAACACCGAGGAGATCGCCCGATACGTTGCGGACTTCCGGGACTTCTTGCAAGAGGGGACGATCCCCGAGTGCAAGGCGCTCATCCACAACTTCGTGGAGGGCATCGAGGTAGTCGGAGACGAGGCGACCCTAACATACACGGTCCCCATGCCAAACGACGGCGTGACCAGCGAATCGGCATCGGTTCTTGATTTCGTCAAGTCAGGCCCACCAAACTACGCTATACGCCGCACTGAGGTGGGACGTATCCCCCATAGCAGACTAGGACTACACAATAAGACGACGATAGCCATGAAGATGGAGCCCGTCACGAAGGGCTGCGTCGATACCCTTGCCGGAGGGCAATGACATGCGCGGAGACAGGTGGGGAATCGAAGGGCCGCCCGAAGAAGCGTACTCCCGCGTAACCAACCCGGAACGCTTCCAGCCTCTGCACGCCGCAGCGACGGAGTTGCTCGACCGGCTGGAGCGAGAGTTCGGGGTCGAGCGATTAGAGGGACACGATGCTGACGACGAACTGGGCAAGGTAAGACTTGCGCGTCCTCCCATAAAACTCGTCCCGCATGATCCGCAAGCCGCGCCAATCGTGGTGGCGTACACTGATTTTCCAGGGCTGCATTTGAGGTTCGGCTCCTGGCACACTGAATCATTCCCCGATTGTGGCTGCGACGCCTGTGACGAAACGGCCGACGGGTCGATTGAGGAAATGATTAGAAAGGTGGAAGCCGTCGTCTCCGGCGGGTTCCGCGAGGCAATGCGAGTGCCTCCGCTGCTGGGGAGCGGTTGGCGGGAATCAGAGTTCCGGTTTAACGACGGCCACGGCGGTTTTAGCGGCTCTCGAGGCCGCGTCCCACGCTCCCGCGCCCTCGAGATGACGGGGGGCGAACGGCACGTGACGCTGGAGTGGAAGCCCTGGCCTCGACGCAACGCAGCCGCCGCGTCTCCCTAGCGCTACTGAGGATGGTCGACTCTCCATAGCAGGCTCGTGCCGCGCAATGGGATGACGATAGCCATATCGACGCAGCCCACCTGAGAAGAATCGAACCGTTCATCGGGCCTGGTGATCCGTTCGGGTACGCGGGAACGAAGTGACACACCCATTTTGAGTCCGCTTTACCGACCTGGCTTGAATGGACCCAAATCGGCCGCCCACGAGTACCTGAGTTTTCCGTGTCTATTGTGTCCGTCGAATGAAAGTTCTTGATTTCGTCAAGTCTGGTGGGCCTGACTTGACGGTAGACAGTACCATTTTTGAATTGGTGGTGTTCCTGTGAGTCCCCTGATAGTCGCTTTGGATGTTAAGCGTGCTCCACTATAGGAGGCCGTGGGGCGCTAGGCAACATCGACATCGCTAAGTTCAGGGCATTTCCAAGATCCTTCACGCGCCCAGAAAGTTGGCCTGAGCCCGTCGAAGGACGGGTGGTTAGAATCCATCCCTGTTTCGACAACTTCATGACGAACGGATTCTCAAGGACTTTGGGAAGCAACTGTCTTGGACGTCAAGAAGAAGGGCCTGCCACTTGAGGATTCAGGTTTCGCCACCGTGAGCTGTGCTTGAGCATGGCGTTGAGGGTGATCAGCAGCTTGCGCATACAAGCAGTGAGCGGCCACGTGGCGGAGCAAAAATGCACCACACGGGTGTCGATCTTCAGTGAATATGTCCCTCTTTTGGTAAGACGCGCGAGCCGAGATGGCCTAAATATATAATCGCAGTCACACCATGACGATCGGGGTGGCGTGTCATGACAGGGGATGGGAGGGAGCTGGTGCTGAGTGTAAGTGTGGTGTGGTCTAAGCGTTAGCAGGGTTCCCGGGGGACTGCAGGGCGACGGCCTGTCTTAGAAAGTGGCACGACCCCGAACTCGTCGATGAGCCTCGCCGTAGGGTATACTGGCGATACCTTGTTTCCAGCTCCTATCAACCAAGCGGAGAGAGCGTAACATGGCTGAGTTCTTCGGGGACCTTGAGCGGCTTGCAGCCGACCTCTACCCGTACCGGTGGCCGATCCTGCTCGTTATCGTGGCGGTAGTCGCCGCGATAACGTTCTACGCCTACCGGCGCCAGTGGCACATGGTGGTCTGGGAGCACAGGCGGCTGGCGATCATCGTCGGCACGCCACTGCTGGTCCTGGCCGGATTCCTAGCCTGGGATCTTGGATCCCCACTGTTCCTCAACAAGACCGTCGAAGAGGAGTTCCCCTTCGCCTACTCGGCGGTCGTGCCTCCCGACATGGAGCGGGAGGACGTCGAGACTACGATGGCCGCCCTGTCGAAGATGGACAGTGAGCCGATGGCGGAGGACATGCCCGAGATGATGAAGGAAGGCAGCGGGGAGGCCGTCAAGCTGAAGGAGGGAGATTTCCGCGACCAGGACAGCTTCCACAAGGGCAGCGGCAAGGCCGCGGTCTATCGCGCCCCGGACGGCTCCCACGTTGTCCGGCTGGAGGACTTCAAGGTCACCAACGGGCCGGAGCTTCACGTTCTGCTGTCGGCGCACAACGACCCCATGACTCGGAGCGAGCTGAAGGACGGCGGCTACCACGACATCGGAAAGCTGAAAGGCAACATCGGCAATCAGAACTACACCGTGCCCGATGGAGTGGACGTTACTGCGCAGATGAGCGTCGTGATCTACTGCAAGCCCTTCTCGGTTATATTCAGCGTGGCCCCGCTCAGGAACTCGATCTGATATTGGATATCGGGCGAAGGCCCACGTGAGGGATGCAGTTGAGGGGTGCTGCCACAGTAACCCTCTACCGGCTTCTGAGCACAAGCACTCCGCCTTCCAAGGCAGCTACCTGGAAGCCCTATCGTCTATCCAACGCCGTTCAGACCGACTGCCCACGAGTACCGCGGCTTTTCGTTGCGATTGCTTCTTGGTCATGCAGATTCGCGCAAACATCCTCACGGAAAGCAACATCCGGGACCTGGTTAGGCTGATGGACGAGGAGATGGACGGGGTGGCTGCTGAGCAGCGGGAGAGGCTGGAAAACATCGAAGCGGAGCTTATCGAGGTGCGGCGGCGCTTGGACCGGGTGTGGCACGTCATCGAGAACTCGGAACTCGACATATCCGACGCCACCTCCCGCATCAGAGAGCACCGGGAGCGTCAGGAGAAGCTGGAGATCGCCGCAGAGGAGGCCAGGGTATTGCTCTCAGAGCGCCGAGCCTGCCAGGTCCTGAGCCAGCCGCGGGCCACGCAGCGTTACCGGGCGGTTGGCCGAGACATGGAGGTCGCACTGGCGGCGGCCATCGTGTCCCTGGCCAGCAAATATGGGCGCTACGGGTATCGGCGGGTAACCGCGATGCTACGACGGGAGGGGTGGTGGGTCAACCACAAGCGGGTCGAGCGTCTGTGGCGCCAGGAAGGACTGAAGGTACCGGGCAAGCAGCCGAAGCGTGGGCGTCTCTGGTTGAGGGACGGGTCATGCATCCGCCTGAGACCTCTGCATCGAAACCACGTATGGGCATACGACTTCATCATGACTAGGACGCAAGACGGCAGGGCAGTCCGCATGCTCGCTGTGATCGACGAATACACTCGGGAGTGCCTGGCCATCCGCCCGGGGCGTCACTTCCGTGCTCACGACGTCGTGGCGTGCTTGGGGGATCTCTTCATCAGCCATGGGGTGCCAGAGCACGTGCGCTCTGACAACGGACCCGAGTTCACGGCGACGGTAGTTCGGGAGTGGCTCGGGCGTATCGGGTCCAGGGCCTTGTTCATCGAGCCAGGGAGCCCGTGGGAGAACGGCTACGTAGAGAGCTTCAACGGGAAGCTGAGGGACGAGCTGCTGGACCGGGAGGTGTTCTACACCTTGAAGGAGGTGGAGGTCGTCGTGGAGCACTGGAGGCGGGACTACAACCAGATCAGGCCCCACAGTGCCCTGGGGTACCGCCCTCCAGCACCTGAGGCTATCCTTGTTGACGAGCTGCTTCCAGCCCCGGCCGGACTAACATAGCCTCTGGTACACTTATTGGGGGCGGGTCACTCTTATCTTAGCCTCACCGCTGTCCTGATGATGGGGTCCTCTTGATTCTGGCGGCGGCACTACAACCACCACCGACCCCACAGTGCCCTCGGGTATCGACCTCCAGCGCCGCAGGCCGTGTTGACTAGCACCAGTTCCGTTCCGTCAGAGACAAACTAACTGTGCATGTGGTACAAATACAGGGGGCAGCTCAAAGATATGGAACGACGCGGCGCCCCGCACCGGCCCGACGAGCTAGCGCCGCCCTGAATTTGGGCCTTAGTGAGTCCGGATGCGGTGGCTGACCACAAAAGGAGAGATGACATGGAGGTATTGAGGAAGCCGATTGCAGTCGTCCTTGCTGTGATCGGTATCGCGGTCGCGATCCGCCACGTGCGGGGTAGCTACTACATCGATGCGCTGCGAGACCTCGACCTGCATATGGTCTTGGACCCATTCATGGCGGTTGCGGTCGTGCTCGCCCTGATAGTGCAGTTCGTGGGCAAGCGGAACTTTGACGCCAAGACTAACGTCGACACCATCACGCGCACGTACTTCGAAACGAATCTAGTCTTCTACGCGACCGTCTTGCTGACGCTCCAGGTCTTTGGGGACTGGATCGGCAACGTCCCAGACCCATGGTGGCAGGACCATCTGTTCGTTGTGATCATGGGGGTTACGGGCCTCCGTCTCTGGCGTAATTCGTCCGGCGAGTGAGCCGATGGCCCCTGGGGCGGTGCGTCACCGGGGCTGGGAGGTCAGCGGGCGGCGTTGGGTGACCAGGAGTGGGCTGCGCCGCCTCCTGGACGATCTGGCCTAACATGAGATCTCGCAAATTGCTGTACACCTTCAGTTTTGCAGCAATCGCAGCGGTGGGTGTACTAATCCCCGCAGTATTTGTAGGGTTCAGCGGCGGTAATCCCACACCTCTTGAGAGTTCGGGTGCTCAGGTTGACGAGCACGTTCACTTAGTAGAATCTGATTTCGCTCCTTCGCTTCCCGAATCAAAGGCGAAAGCACAGGCAATAGGCTTCTTGAGAGAACCCTGGGGCATTGACGAGCCAACGGAGTTGCCCATCCAAGTGGCAACTGGGGCATTCACTGGTCTCCGCGAAGACACTACCATGCAGGCTTCAAACTTAGGAGTATGGGTAGTGGTTTTCCATGATTTCCCGGCAGTCGCTCGTGTTCCGCGCGGGGCGACATCCATTCCGACAGATCCCCGGGTCACTGTCATAGTTGACGACAACAGTGGCAACGTGTGTTGGGTGTCAGCGGTTTTGGACAGTTCTGGGTCCGAGAGATTGGGGTGAAGAAGCTCCTGGTTTGAGGGTTTCTCTGACCTCCTGATTGTACCGCCTCCGCCGGTCAAAAGTCTCTCGCTGTACCTCCTTCCTCTGGGCTAGAATTGCCTCCAGACGGCCTTCCAGCACGTCAGCCGGAGTTACAACCCTGAGCGCCTGATGATATCTTCGGTAGTTGTAGAACTCGACGAAGTCCCGGATGGCCGCCTCCAGGTCTTCCACCACCTCGTATGGCACCTGGTTAATGTCGTCTTTCAGGGTTCGGTGATATCTCTCCAGCTTCCCGTTGGTCTGAGGGTGATAGGGTGCTGCCAGGACGTGGCGAATGCCCACCACCCGCATGTACTCGCGGAAGGCCCGCGATACATAACCTGAGCCATTATCTGAGAGGAGCTTGGTCCGATCCTCCAGAGGTACATCAGTCATACCAGTAGAGTCAACAGCTTCCTGGACCACCTCTATGAGGGAGTTGGCCGTCATGTCCCGTTGCACCTTCCAGGCCAAGATGAACCGGGAGTAGTCGTCCATCACCGTCACGAGGTAGTAGTAGCCCCATCCCACTACACGGAAGTAGGAGGCATCGGTGGCCCACAGCTGGTGGGGCCCTGTGGTCTTGTGCTGGTACTCTTTGCTCGCTGCCAACTGGTATTCGATCCGTTTCACCAGACCCTCCCGTCTCAGAATACGATAGACTGTGGAGGCGGAGACCGATAGGCCTCTGTGGTCGGTGAGCGAAGCCGCCAACTGCCGGCTTCGCCAGGTCGGCATCCCACGGGCTGCCGCCAGCACTACTGCCTCCTCTTCTGGACGCAGGCGATTCCAGGGCCTCTCAGTTCCTTCCGTACCCTCCCAACTACCCTGCCGGTGCCTCCACCTCCACCAATAATACGTGCTCCTGGAAATGCCAAGCTCCCTGAGTCGCCTGTTCTTCCCTCTACCATGTCGCTCCACCTCAGCCACGACCTTCGATTGTTCCACTACGCTCATGCGACGGTGCCGTTGTCGTGTAGGGGCGGCAGAGCTGTTTTTTTGAAGCGGTGCAACTCCAGGGACAACTCACCCACCAGCTGCTTCAGTTCACTGTTCTCCCGCTTGAGCTGCTCTATCTCTTGCCGGGTCGCATCACGCACACTGTCCCGAGTCAACCTCTCCTTCCCAGCTTCCATGAACCCCTTCGTCCAGGCGTAGTAGGAGTGGGGTTTGATTCCTTCCCGTCGGCACAGGTCATTAACGGTAGTCTCCCGTCTGAACCCCTCCAAGACGATGCGGATCTTCTCTTCAGGGGTATACTTACGGCGGGTCGCTGCACGGACCTGACGCACGAAGCTTCGTGTCTCCTGGCTTCGCTCCTCAGCTTGGCTGGCCTGATCCTCTACCTGGGTCATCAATGACTCCTTTCACTTAGGGTTAATCTACCCCTCTGAAGGAGCCTCTACCACCCCCAACCTCTTCGGTTTTCTAGGCCTCAATAGTGTCCAATTGCGCTGACACCCTACAGGCAACGTGATCTATTCTGCTCTGTCATGGGACCACGGCATCATGACGCCGATCCCCACGGGCGACGGACAGCTTTATCCCCCGCAGTTGACAGACGATGACCAGCCGCTGGCGACGGCGAATGCAGGCCAATCCAGTGCGCTATGGATTCCTTCACCCACAACGGTGCAAGACCTCGTCGATATTTCCGACGCTATCGTCGTCGGTGAGATCGTTGGGTTAATGAAGCAGACTATAGAAGGCCCATTCGACGACTCTGGGGACACCGACAACCGAGATGATGTTCCGCCTCCGCGCCAATACCCATACTCCTACTTCGGAATCAGAATCAGCGACACTTTGCTCAATGACGGGTTTGTGGTTGATAATCCAGTGTTGAGGCTGAAGGGCCATGGAGGAGATGGAATAGACTCCAACCGAAGGATCCAGCTTCCACAGGCAGGCGAGGCTTTTGTTTTGTTCCTGAGCCGCAATCCTGACAATGAGAGCTATGGGGTGTATGGCCCGTGGGCCATCCTCAATACCGATGGCTCAACGGTTACGGCGTATGGTGCTGAATTGAAAGAACCTCAGTTCGCGCAGGGCACAACTCCCGCACAACTAAAGATTGATGTCGCTGAGGCGGTTGGCTCCCGGGTCAAGAAGAACCCCACCGACCTACTATTTCCAAAAATCATCATTCTATCGACACCAGATACCCCCGCACCTCGATAACCGGCTCCACGAAACCGTTTTGTCCTGAGCCGACAACGAAAGGCCAAGACCCTGCCTTCTACCCAGATCAGTGGACTCGACTAACAAAAAAAGGGCGCATATATGGATGGACAGGGGGACCACTGCTACGTCGGCAGTGGTCCCCCTGTGTAGTTCTGGTCAGCGCCTCGCGTCGACTCTCTCCTCCTCCCTTTCCTCTTCCAAGCTGAGCGCCCACTCGAGCAGGGAGAGCGACAAGGCTTCCTTCTTACCGCGTCGGTTCTGTCTCCCCACTTGCTCCTCGGCCATGAACTCGGCCCAGGAGAACATCGACTGCTGGGTCTCTTCCACCACGTCAGCATGACCGTTAGCCGCCGCAGTCTCGACGACGATCCCGGTGGCGTTCCGATGCACCTCGACCATCTCCGGCTCCACCTCCACCGCGTGCCACTCCTCGTCCACTAGCAGCTCCTCGGAGATGGCCTCGGCGTCCCTTGCCTGGGCGAAGGCATCCTCCACCGACTCTCCTTCTTCTTCCTCCTCTCCGTTCACGATCTTCCTTGCCAACGCCAGCATGATGTCGTCGCCGTCGTCGCCGTCGTCGCCGTAGGCCGCCAGTCCGTCCTCGTGGAGCTCACCCTCCACCGCCAGGGAGCTTTGGAGCTTTCGGGCCACCAATTTTAGGGCATCCGCCTGGAGGGTGCCCCGATAGGCCATGAACACGACCTTGACGGGCCGGGTCTGACCGATGCGCCAGGAGCAACGCCACGCCTGCCGCCAGCGTCCTCCGTTCGTGCCGCCGCATGGCTCTTGCGGTCCCGGCGACGGCGGCCAGGACCCGTGGAACCCGTTCCTTGATGTGCATGCGCACCACCTTGTATCTTGAAATTGGTATGGGACAAACAGTTCACTAAGGGGGATCAGGGTGCGGCAGACCGTAACCTCCTGGGTCATGGAAGACCGGACATAAGCGAGGGTCGCCGCACCCATTCCGAATAGAGCCCGAACAGTTGCCTGGGCCAACCAAGCCCGTATCGTGCAAGGACGGGCCAATAATTCGCAGGAGGTGCTCATGGAGCGAGAAGTGATCTACGTAGGCATCAATGTAGCCAAGGCCCAGGTGGATGTTGCCGTCCGTCCCACCGGCGACAGATGGGAGGTCTCCTACGACGATGCAGGCGTCGGGAAGCTGGTCTCCCAGATGGGGGACCTGGGTCCCGCCATGGTGTTGCTGGAAGCCTCGGGTGGCTTGGAACTGCCCTTGGTGGCTGCCCTGGCAGCGGCGTCTCTGCCTGTTGTGGTGGTCAGTCCCAGCCAAGTGCGAGACTTTGCCAGGGCCACCGGGACGCTGGCCAAGACCGACGCTCTGGATGCTCAAGTCCTGGCTCACTTCGCCGAGGTCGTTCGTCCGCCTGTGTGCCCCCTGCGGGACGCCGAGGCCCAGTCCCTCAATTCTCTGGTCGCCCGCAGACACCAGGTCGTGACCATGCTGGTGTCTGAGAAAAACCGCCTGGGCACTGCCGCCAGATCCCTCCGTCCGCGCATCCAAGCTCACGTAGCCTGGCTGGAGCAGGAGTTGGACGACCTGGATGAGGAACTGCGGCAGACTCTGCACCAAAGTCCTGTGTGGCGAGAGAGAGAGAATCTCCTGCGCACTGTTCCAGGCGTGGGAGAACAGCTCTCTCTGACTCTCCTGGCATACCTGCCGGAGCTGGGCACGCTGGACCGTCGTCAGATCGCTGCCCTGGTTGGTGTGGCTCCCTTCAACCGAGACAGCGGTACTCTGCGGGGCAAACGCACCGTCTGGGGTGGACGCGCCCGAGTTCGCGGCGCTCTGTACATGGGGGCGCTGACGGCCAGCCGCCACAACCCAGTCATCCGGGTCTTCTATCAACGCCTGCTGGCGGCGGGTAAGCCCAAGAAGTTGGCTCTCACAGCCTGTATGCGTAAGCTGCTGATTATCCTGAACTCCATGCTCAAGCATCATTCTCCCTGGAGTCCCTCTATTCCTCATGTCGCTGGCCTCTCTTCTTGACATTAAAGACAGTTGCTTATGTGTGTTGCCCGCACCGGCATCCGTGGCGCGGGACTTCGCTACTGGGTTAACTGTCGATGGACACACTCCGCCCACGGTGGGATGCCTCACGTGAACGCAGCGTGACTTGTCCCCGGCCTGGTCCGCGCATCGAACGCAGAGGGGCCAGGGTGGAAAAGACGCAGCTCGGCCAGGGTCAATATGGCGCGCCGACTCTGGGGAAGCTGCGAAGACGCGAAGCGGCCAGCCTGCGATGCAAATGGCAGACGGGCGCGTGTCGAAGCTGCGGCCTAGCTGTCTGAAGAGCTATGCCGCAGGCATGGGGGGACGGTCAGAGGGCATGGGCACTCCAACCGTCGTATCGAAAGGTCGAAACGCAGGACGCACTCCGGCCTTTGTGGAAACATCCCTCTTGGGCGACCGTTGGGAGAGCCTGGCTCGATCCCTCTGGTACATCCCGGGCTCAGGGAAGGTCACGTCCCGTGGTGTAAGAGTACGTCATCCTGTTGATATCGTCTAGGCCGCTGCCTCTGCGAGTTCGGCTCTGGGTAGAGCTTCGTTGGAGGTGGTTACCTCCTGTGTCATGTATCGACGGCCGACGGCCCACTCGTCGTGCTGCCCAGCTAGGACGGCGCCGACCAGGCGACGGACAGCTGGGCGGTTAGGGAAGATGCCCACCACATCGGTGCGGCGCCGTATCTCCTTGTTGAGACGCTCCAGGGGGTTGTTGGACCAGATCTTCTTCCAGTGGGCGAGTGGGAAGCTGGAGAAGGCCAGGACGTCGGGTCCAGCCTCGTCCAGTCGAGAGGCGACCTGTGGGAACGGGTCCTGGAGCTGAGCAATCACCCGCTCGAGTTGGGCATGCACCTCCTGAGGGGACGGCTGCTGGTAGATGGTGCGTACCATGGTGGCCACCCAGGGCTGAGCGCTCCTGGGGACCCGAGTGAGCAGGTTGGTCATGAAGTGGGTGCGGCACCGCTGCCAACTGGCCCCACCGAAGACAGTTGCGATGGCATCCCTGAGTCCCTGATGAGCGTCCGATACCACCAGTTCCACCCCGCCGAGGCCCCTGGCGACCAGTGAGCGCAGGAAGGCTAACCAGAAGGCGCCGTCTTCACTGGTACCCACGTCCATCCCAACGATCTCACGCTTGCCCTCGCTATTGACCGCCGTCGCCACCACCACGCTGACGTTGACTATCCTACCGGCCTCTCTGACCTTCTGGGTTAGTGCGTCCAGCCACAGGTAGGGATATGATCCGCCGTCCAGCGGCCGACCCAGGAAGCTCTCCACCACCCCGTCCAGCTCCTGGCAGATACGCGACACTTGGCTCTTTGAGATACCCTCGCACCAAAGAGCCTTGACCAGATCATCCACTCGCCTCGTCGATACACCCTCCACATACGCCTGCTGGATCACCGCCAGCAGAGCTCGCTCGCTGCGACGCCGTGGCTCCAGCAGGCTCGGAAAGTAGCTCCCCTCCCTCAGCTTGGGTATCTGCAACTCCATGGTCCCTACGCGAGTGTCCCATGCTCGAGACCGGTACCCGTTGCGCTGGGTCACCCGCTCAGGGTTGCGTTCTCCATACCCAGCGCCGGTCCTCAATGACACATCAGCCTCCATGATCTCCTCGACCAGCACTCTCAGTGCCTCTCGTAGAAAGTCCACGTCACCGTCGACTCCCCTCTTGCGCATTAGCTCAAGCAGGTCCATCCTTTCCTTGACCACCGTTGTCCTCCTTTCTCAGGCTCGTCTTTGCCCGCTAAGGATGACGTGGTGGTCTCTCTTCATCCAGACCCTCTACTCTTGTTACACCACTTCCTGGGACTCTACTGTTCAGGCAGGGTGTACATACCTTCGGCGCTCAGTTAGAATTGTTATGCTCGAATGCCACAGCCAGACTGAACTCAGGTATCGGGCGAATCACTCTCTGCGGCACACTCAGGGCCGTGGACTAGTCCTAGTTTGGAAGGGCGTCGTTCGTTTGAAGGGGGTTCGTAGTGCAGGTCAGTGGGGCCATCAGTGAGAACAATGAGTATCTAGACTCCCTCGGAAATCCGCGAGACATCTACATCCCTCTGCAGTCTTCGCTCGCTGAGCTTGGGGAAACAGAGTTTCGAAACCGGTCCCAGCGGGCTAGCTGGCAGGTTTCCAGGGACTCTTTTACTTTCTTGCTGGACCCGAAGCAGTTCCGCCCTGCCCCAACAGATTGGTTGCCGCGTATCATCCCCAAGTCCGAATGGCAAACAATCGCCGATGGCGTCCGTCAGCGTCTCAAGGCGATCAATCACTTTCTCGTTGACCTCTACTGTGGGAACCAGGAGGTTGTGCCTCCCGAAGTGATTTTTTCGTGCCGCCATTTTTATCCAGACCTCCAAGGGTTTCGGCCGCCGAAGGATGTCTTTGTTCACATCTATGGTGTTGACCTCGTCAAAGTCGGCCAGGAATGGACGGTGCTAGAGGATAATCTGAGAATACCGTCAGGGATTACGTATCAGATCAAACCGCGCGGACTTCTGGCCCAGTTTTTCCCCGATTTCATCAATGGCTACGACATCGAGCCCTATGACATCCGCGAGACCTACTTGGAAATGTTCCGTTCGGTGTCGGCTCAAGCGGAGCCAGTAACCGTGCTGCTGACGGATGGCAAACACGGTGCGGCATTTTTCGAGCACCGGTTTCTTTCAGAGCTACTCGGGATACCTCTGGTGGAAGGGGCCGACCTTCACCGGGACCCCGACGGGCGGATCCGAGTGCAGACGCTGGACGGAGACATTCCCGTTGATGTTATCTACCGAAGAGTTGAGGACCTGGACATCTTCACACCCGGACTGATGCAGTCCTACTTGGAAGGGAAGGTGATCCTCATAAACGCTATGGGAACCGGCGCGGCCGACGACAAGCTGGTCTATATGTACGCGCCTGAGATGATCAGGCATTACTTGGGCGAAGAACCCGTGTTGAAACAGGTACCGAGTTTCAACCTTCTCGCATCTGACCAGCGTCTCCACGTCTTACGAAACCTCGACGAGCTGGTCCTCAAAACCAGGTCTGGATATGGAGGTTTGGGTGTGTACGTCATGCCAGACCTTGGAACGGTCAATCGCACCAGCATCACCCAGCAGATCATCGAACGACCAGAGGTCTTTATAGCCCAGGAGACCCTGGACTTTTCCAAACACATGGTGTTGGATGTCGCTTCCGGCCAGCTGGTAGAACGCTTCATTGACCTGCGGGTGTTTGCCTTCCAAAACGAGAATGGGAACGTAACCGTGCCTCCGGGCGGGCTCACCCGGGTTTCCTCTGAAGGCACTCGCATCACTAATAACTCGTCAGGTGGCATGTGTAAACCAACGTGGGTCGTACGGTAACTGAGAGCTATGTTACTGAGCTATGCATATGTAGCAGAGTATCGCTACAACTCCGAGGTGTTCGAGAATGATAATTTTCTCCGACTCGTACCACAGTTGGACGACTACCAGGCCCCCATCCGCTATGAAGTCCTGACCCGTCCCTCGGGCGGGCAGGTCAGCTACAAAGACCGTTTCGAAAACCTCGTCCATAGGGTGCGCGTCACGACGCAACATCGCGAGTTGTTAGTAGTATCGGTTGGCCAGGCGGAGCTGCGCTCGAGGACACTACAAGCTGGCGACGTACGACGTCTCATCCCCAGCAATGACCCAGAGAACTTAGACTTCCTCGGCCCCTCTCGTTTTGTTGAACCTCGCAAGCTCGCCGATTTTGCAGCAGGCATACCCGGTATCAACGAATGGCTCGTTGAATCAGTTGTGAGGGTGGTGGACTGGGTGCATCGGAATATCGAATACAAAAGGGGAGATACCGACGTGCATACGCCGGCCCATGAGGTGCTGCGCATCGGTCGAGGGGTGTGTCAAGACCAGACACACTTGGCCATTGGCCTGCTCCGTGCTCTAGGAATTCCCTGCCGGTACGTCGGTGGCATTCGGACCGAGAGTGTAGGCGAAACCCACTCGTGGTTCGAGTTTTTGAACCCGCAGGTTGGCTGGGTGCCCGCAGACTGCACAACGAACATGGTCGGAGACCTTGGTGTAGGCGTCCTAAAGTTCGCCAACGGACGGGATTACTCGGACGCGGCCCCGGTTATCGGAACATTCGTCTCTCAGGGCGAAGGTAAACTCAGCAAAGTCGTGAATTGGGCGACGTTCGATGACCGCCCGTATTCCACTGAGGATGCAATCGCCAGGTTCTTGAATGATGGAAACGAGGATGTGACATGACAACCGACCCACGCTCAGCCAGCAGCACAACCAATCCTTGGATAATTGACTCACGTGTCTATAACCTTATTTGGCTGGGAAGATGGATGGAGAGAGCCGACTCAATGTTGCGGGCAATTGATACCGCGGCGTTGCTGGCGCTGCGCACCGACGGCCCCACCTTTCAGAGTGGGCTTCAAACGGTTGCCGAAGGATTCAGGGTCTCGGTAGAGGGTACAGACGATCTTCTGGATGCGCTGCTTCGGGAACGAAGTACAAATTCAGTGTACGCAAGCATTGAGCGGGCCCGAGATAATGCCAACCAGGTCGCACCATTGGAATTGATCCAAGCCTTGAATATTGTCTGTGCCACAATTGATGAGTCGAAGCCGTCGATCGAAGATCCTGCAGGTACCCACGAGCTAATTAGCGACCATTTAACGCAGATGGCCGCTGCCTCCGGTGTGGTTGAGAACCTGTGGTTCCGAAAGGGACCGCTTTCCGAGGAAGAGGTCTATCGACGTTTCGTACAGCAGTAGAGTTACACCATGACCAGTCTATTATCTCAACAGCCTGGTGCTCCTCGACTTCTTCGATTCCTGGAGACCAAGGTGCATGCATCACCTTCGGATCTTGCACCCGAGCGCCCTGTAACACCGGACCATAGCCAGCTGATAACGTGGTTTTGACAAGTAAGGGAATCGCAATGTGGCTTCGTACAAGTTGTGATATTACCTTTGATGTGAGCGTCCCTACGCCTTTTATCCTGATGCTCCGCCCTCGAAGCGGAGCACATCAGCGGGTGGCGCATGAAGATTGCACGTTGACGCCAAGCGTACCGATCACAGAGTATGCGGACAGGTACGGTAATCTGTGCGAGCGATTGATAGCACCCCCAGGTGAGTTTTCTATCCGTAGATCTGCGGACGTTTCAACCGCAGACGGCATTGACGTGTCGCCTGGCGCGCCATTTGACGAGGTGCAGAATCTACCGGACGAGGTTCTAACCTATCTTCTTCCCAGCCGTTATTGCGAGTCCGACCGGTTTATAGACCTCGGTAGGGAACTCGTAGACGGCGTCGAGCCCGGCTACGATCAAGTGGCTAGAATTGTAGGGTGGATCCGCACCTCCGTGCGCTTCAATCCAGGTTCTAGCAATTTTCAGATGTCGGCAGTCGAGGTCAACCAGCAGCGCGAGGGCGTATGCCGCGAGCTCGCTCATTTGGGCATCGCGTTATCCCGCAGTCTCTGTATCCCAGCGCGTATCGTTGTAGGCTATCTGCACGAACTCGAGCCAATGGATTTTCATGCTTGGTTCGAGGCGTACGTAGGTGGCCGTTGGTACACCTTCGATGCAACGCAGGCCGTTCCACGTGGAGGGCGAGTTGCCGTCGCTTATGGGCGCGATGCGGCTGACGTGGCGATATTCAACCAGTTTGGCCCGGCGCTATATCCCAGAGCAATGGAGGTACGGGTCGAGATGCTCGACGCTCCCCCGAGGAGCAATTGAGAATCCACGCTGACGCTACCGTCGTCACTGAATCCCGCCCAGCTCTCCGGAGTAGGATTAGCCACTTGTCAATTGCAAGGAGCTCGACTCCCGAAGGCAAAGGGGGTTAGAAATTATTGGTGTGAGTCCGCTCCGCACGATGACAAAATAGACCCACCCATAGAGTCAATCCGTAAGCGGGTCTTTCTTCGTGTTTGTGGTGGAGACGGGGGAGACCCGAACTCCACCACAAACAAAAAGCTAGAGACCACCGTCTCGGTGTGTTGTCAATCAGCAAAAGTGGGACACTTTGAGACCCGAGAAGGTTATTGTTATGAGGAGAGGCGGGCGAGCTCCTTGAGGGTCCTGTTATAGCGTCTTCTCCGTTCGATCGTCTGGACCTGCACCTCCTTCCTCCGTTGTAGGTGTTAGCAACCAGCAAAAGTGGGACACATTGGGAGCCGAGAGATCAGGGGCTGTATGGAGGTCTGGTGAGCTCCCTGAGGGCCCTGTTGTAGCGTCGTCGCCGTTCGGTGGTTTGAGCCTTCACCTCCTTCCTGCGTTGTAGGATCTCTTGCCGTCTTCCCTTGAGCACGTCTGATGGTGTCACGTTGCCCAGAGCCTTGTGATAGCGCCGGTAGTTGTAGTAGCTGACGAAGGCCGCGATAGCAGCCTCAAGGTAGGCGGGCAACTCATAAGGCACCTGGTTGACGTCCCGTTTGATGGTCTGGTGGTAGCGCTCCAGCTTCCCGTTGGTCTGAGGGTGGAAAGGAGTTGCTAGGATGTGCTTGATGCCAACCATCCCCAGGTAGTCCCTGAATGCTCTTGAGACATAGCCTGGACCGTTGTCACTCAGCAGCCTGGTGCGGTCTGTGACTGGACTTGGTCCATGCTGGTCGTGTCCACAGCATCCTGGACCACCTCGATGAAGGAGTCGGCCGTCATATCTTGCTGAAGCCTGTGAGCCAGGATGAAGCGGGAGTAGTCGTCCATAACGGTGACCAGGTAGTAGTAGCCCCAACCAACCACCCTGAAGTATGAGGCATCGGTGGCCCACATCTGGTGAGGCCCTGTGGTCTTGCGGTGGTACTCCTTCCCCGCGGCCAACCGCATCTCAGGCCTCTTCACTAGGCCCTCCCTGCCCAGGATACGGTAGACGCTGGACTCTGAGACTGAGAAGCCCTGGTTGTCGGTGATCCACGCGGCCAGCTGACGGCAGCTCAGCTCTGGCATCTTTCTGGCTGATAACAGGACTGAGCGTTCTTCCTGAATAGTAAGACGGTTCCATGGTGGCTGATCGCCTCCTGGTCGGTCCTCAAGTCCTTGTTGGTTTTGGCGTCTGAGCCACCGGTAGTAGGTGCTCTTAGGGATGCCCAGCTCTCTGAGGACCTTTCGCTTGGGGAGGGGAGACGAGGATACTTTGGTAACTACCTCTGCCTTCTCCGGGGCGCTCATCCGCTGGTACCGGTGGCGTCCTGGGGCATGGGGATGGCCGTTTTTTTGAGACGGTACGCCTCCAGCGACAGATCGGCCACTAGCTCCTTGAGTTCCCCGTTCTCTCGCTTGAGCTGCCCTACCTCATGCTGAGTGGCGTCCCGAACCGAGTCACGGGTCAACCTCTCCTTGCCCGCCTCCATGAACTCTTTGGTCCACGAGTAGTAGGAGTGGGGCTTGATCCCCTCCCGCCGGCACAGGTCGTTGACTGTGACCTCGCGGCGGAAGCCCTCCAGAACAATTCGGATCTTCTCTTCCGAGGTGTACTTACGTCGGGCAGCCGCCTTCACTGTGCGGACGAAAGACCTGGTCTGCTCGCTTCGTTCCTCGGCAGCCTCTGCTTTGCTTACTTCTAATTGGGACACATCTGCTCCTTTCTGTGGGTAGCTCTACCCTCATTTCAGGAGCTCACACCACCTTCCGACTCTCGGGTTTTCCTACCCTTATATGTGTCCCATTATCGCTGACGGTCTACACATCTCGACCTCTCCACTCCTGATCCTCCGGTCGAGGGTGGATAGGGATATCTCCATCTCTCGCGCCGCCTCCGCTTTCGTCACCCAACGGACGTGCTCATCCATCTCTCTTTTCCTCGCTACGTGGATAGCGCCTCCGCCTCCAGTTGAACAGACGCAGAACCCGGCCCTCGGACTCGGGTGCATTCGCCGTCTGGTCTCCCACGTCGTCTTCGGGTTGTCGAGCCGCCTCCAGGGTCTCCACGCGCCGGGTCAGACGCTCCACGAGCCTAGCAAGATCGTCCACGGCTTCAATCGCCAGCCTCATCCTCGCCCCCAACCGGTCCAGTGGCGTCGTTCTCTCCCATCCGGGGTCGTCCAGGTTGGCCATGAGTCGCTGCACGGCCAAGGTCATCCTGCCCGTCAGTCGCTCCCGGCGCAGGGACAGCGCCACTGTCTTCCGGTTCACTCCCAGGAGGGCTGCCGTCCGGCGCTGTCCCTCCCGCTCGACCAGCCACTTAACGACCCACTTCAGGTCGGGCCGGTTGTCGTCGGTCCTTGATGCCCGTCCGTCACTCATTTCCGTCTTCTACAGGGGATGGCCCGCTTTTGCCATTTCATCCATTTTTCGGTGGAACCAGCCCTTTACAGGTACTGCTAACAGATTTCGGTCAATGCACTCCGAATGTGGCAGAAAGCGTTAGCTGGCTGGCCCAGGATGTCCGCTCCTACCCAAGCCCCAAAATCGTGTCACGCACCCCGACATCGTTTCGCGCCAAAACCGATGGGCCAAACTGGGCCGCAATCGTCGCCAACACGCCAAATCCTGCCCCCATCAACTCTCCGGACCCGCCCGACAGCTTCATTCATAGCTGTTTCCTCGCCATCGGCTGACACGTCAGGGGTTGCAAGAGTGCAAACAAACTGTCGTTGGAGAGGCAATTTAGTTTAGCATGGCTTCCCAATCACTTTCATTTTTCAGGCGTTGACCGGTCAGTGGGTCTTTTGGCCCGTTTCGTAGCTGATTTAGGGGTGAATGAGCCGGTTTGTGGCGTCGGTGATCCCCGAAAAGCACCCCGTCGGACGTAACTTTCAGCCCCCAAACAACATAACGGAGCGGTAGGACGCATCGGCCCTATCTATTCCCCCCCTACAGGACTCTGACGCATCCGGTGATAGAGCGAGTCGTAGCTGTAGGCGCTCAGCCCTGACAGCGCCAGTCGTGGGGACTCCGGCTCCCAGAGAGGACGCCAGGAACGGCCAAGTATTCCTGCGTTGGAGAGAACGGGCCGGCAGGACACGAGGATGGGCAGCGACATCCGGGTCATCCTCGCCGCTGTTCTCACGTAGGTTGCCTCGACATCCTCTATGTCCACGACGAACAGGGTGGTGGGGAACGGGGGCTGGTCTTCCCCTGGTTCGGTGGACCAGTAGTAGCTCATGTAGGGACTCAGGCGGGCCAGGACTCCTTCGGGGTGACGGGCGCGCAGCTCGTACTCGAGGTAGAACGGTACGTCGAGGCCCTGTGCAGTCATCTGCCCCACGGCGTCCGGGGCGATGGCCGACTGACCCCAGTTGTAGGCCCGGTCGGATCTCGCGGTGGGTACAGACCACAGCAGCTCGCTGTCAGGGTCGGCCCTGGCCTCCGCCTCAAGCTTTGAGAGGAACCATGTGATGCCGTCGGCGTGCTTCGTCTGGTGAGCCCACGTCTCGATGCGGTGGCCAAGGTGCCGTCTCCTGCCATGTTTGTCGGTGGTGAGGGCCGTGCTCCAGATGCCCCGCGTGGTGGGCAGCTCGGCGCGGTCCCGGTGGTTTACGTAGCGAATGCCCTCGCCTGAAAGCGTGTAGCGGGTGTCGCCTCGTTTTCCTCGTTGTTCCACCAACCCCCAGGTATCGACGAGGCTGTGCATCATCTGGCTGCCCCGCCCCTCGGAGACGCCAAGCCAACGGGCAAGGTGCTCGCGGGGGATCATCGGGTGGTCGGTGATGAGGTCCAGCGTCCGCTTCTCCGAAGGGCTGATGCCGAAGGCCGGCGCAGCCTCCACCATCCGCTCAGGATGGGGTATGGAGGCGCGTTTGCGCTCCGGCGACACGGTGGAGCGCCTTCTGCCGGGCCTGCCCTGGGAGTTGACGTGCTCCAGCGAGAAGAAACTGCTGCCGATCACCCACGAGGTTTTGCACCAGAGGCGACGGTCCCGTCGTTCCAGGGTGCCCCTGGACTCCACGGCGACGTAGCAGTCGTCGAGATTACGCCCCTCGCAGAACCTCGTTGTCAGCCTCTGCTCCCAGACGCTGGGGGTCAGGACCAGGATCGTGTCAGGGCGGCGCGTGTAGTCGTACTCCGCTATGGCCCTCAGCCGGTCGTAGAGCGAGCGCCGACGAAGAGCCAGGCTCTGGCGTACCATTCCGAAGCTGCGCCCGTCGTGGAGGGTGATCGTGGCGTCGAAGCGCCCCCTTCGGTGGAACTCCACGTGCGACCGGAGCCCATCGATGCCGGGGGAGAGTGAGGCGGCGAGACGATAGACGGAGGCCACCGCGTCCATCCGGCGGATGAGAAGCGACAGCCACTCCCTGGACACCGGGTAGATTCGCACGAAGTCCGATGGGGTGTCGAAGCCGAGTATCCCGGCGGCCTCCCCGATGCCGTTGGCCGTCAGGTAGTACCTCTGGCTCGACGGCAGGTGGGCAGTCCCGTGACTCACTCGGCCGACCACGCCGGCGGCCAGCAGGCCGGTTAGGGCGCGGTGGATGGTCGTGTGAGGCTCCCCCAGGATGCCTGCCAACTCTGCTGAGTCGATGAAAGGCATCCGGCTGAGGGAGTCGAGAAGCTGTCGTTCGGTGAGAGCCATGCATCAATAGTAGCAACGTGCATATACGGTGCGCAGCCACTACATGTCAGCACCGGTGAATGGAAAGCGCCTTCTCTGGCTTCGGCGGGATCACCGACACTAGATCACGAGCTGGGCAGCCTTTGGCCGCGCCTTCCCGCCGTGCACCGACGGCTCGGCGCACCATTTGGCCGACAGCCTCCGAACTCCCTCGTACACATCCTCGTCGAAGCCCAAGAGTTCACAGACCAATCGTCGGTCCAGAAGAGCGCGGTTGGGGTCGGTGTCCGCGACGTAGGCGGGCTTCAACTCCATGTCCCTGAGTTCGTTGAAAATGGCTTCAGAGGTGCGCAGTTGCTCCTCGCTGAGGGCGCGGAGGTCAAGGACGGGCAGTGATTCGACGGCACGTATAGTAGTTCTGCCTCGCCCGCTCTGCTGTCGGTTTGAGTGCCACCAGAACAGCAGCAGCCCCAGGGTGCTATTGCACCACAGCGTAAAGGCGTAGTCTAACTGGCCATTTTGGAACCGCACGTTTGGCCAAGCGACGCCACCCATGCTTTCCTGCTCAGTGAACGCTGCGGTCAACGGCTGCGAGTTGAACCTGAAATCGCGATTGACGTGAGCGCGGCTGGCCGTAGCCCAGGCAATTGCGGCTTTCTCCTCCATTCCCGACCTGACCCGGAGCTGGGAGTCTGGCTGGCAGGCCATCCGAGTCTCGTTCTTAGCATCGTGATTCCACAGAGACGGATAAGTAGCTGTAGGAGTTGGGGCCATTTTGTCGAATGGGCCGCGAGGTCGTGGACCCGTAATGTCTCGATCAACCAAGCCGAGTTTAGATGTCTTGTTCAACGGAGCCACTTTCACGTCCAACGCCGAGTGGCTGCCGGGAAGCCATAGCTTGGATTTAGCCAATGCGAAAGCTGCCTGAGCCAGCGATAAGTCGGACAGACGGACCGCACCCCATGATGCCCCGTCCGTCTGCACCGGGACGGTCATGCTGTCGCCGGCCAGCTCGTCACCGATCATTAAAGCGGTGCCGCCATAAGGCCCATCCTCAACCCGTCTCGCCTTTTGAGGACTGGAGACGTTCATCGCCAGTGAAGTTGCATGGGCAAACCCTTGGGCACGGCGGCCCAGGGATATGAAGTGCCCTCGTCCCGTTGGTGCCTCAGCTTGCTTGACCTTGCGAGCTATGACCAGGCACTCGGCCATGCCAGTATCGGCTGAGAACGACAGGTGATCGTTGTCCGAAGCCGCGATGCTGAGCACAGTAAGGTCGGTATAGTTCTTGGCGAGCATCTCCCTGAACCCTTGCCATGAAAGACCAGCGGCTGCCGACAGTGGCAATACCAGGGCAAGAACTCCACCGGCCTTGAGCTTCTTGTGGGCCAGCGCAGCGAATGCTGAAGCGATTCCAGCGTTGCCGTGGTAACAAGTGCCCGTCTTGAGGATATCCATGCGTTTGCCCATGTCCCTTTGGTCTTGGTCGCTAGCCTCAAAGGCGGCGAAGGCCGCGTTAAACGTATTGGCGTATTGTCCTTCGTTGGTAGTGTTTCGAGTGAAGGGCGGATTCATGATCACAAGGTCAAAGTTCGCGTCTGGGATGTCCACGTTGATCTGGGCAGCAGTCTCCTCGCCCACGCTGCCGGTGCGCAGAGCTGGGTCGCTGGTATTGAACAAGGTCAAGGCTGTGGAGGCTTGGAGCAACTCCAGGGAACCTATCTTCACCGTGCTGTCCTTCTGCTTTCCGTAGGGCATGGTGTAGAGACGGGACTGATTGAATCCCACGTTGGGCCGCATACCGGACAGGGTGGAGCCGGTGATGTGAATGGCCGAAGGCATGACGTCGCAGCCATATAGGACCTCCTCCATCATCACCGGATGCAGCGATGTGGAGTCGCCACCAGCGCGTTCATGGCGGGATGCAACCTGCTCGTACACCGCCGACAGCAGAGCACCGGTGCCACAGGCAAAATCTCCGATGCGCAGCCTGCCGATGGCCCCGGCGTCGGACCAGTCCACGGAATCCATCTTGGCAACGGCCAGACGCGCCAAAAGCGCAGCGGACGCTGGCAGGGTGTAGAAGGTGGCCAGATACTTCCGGTCGGCGATCAGCCGTTGGAAGATGCGTCCGGTCAGGTCGTGGGCGTTGTCGACGCCGGTGGCTTCAACTTCCTGGGCAGTCTCCAACAACTCCCGCAAGATGCTAGTGGCAACGTCTCCGGGAAGCTGCTCCAAGATGTCCTTGGCTATGGCAAAGATGGGCCAGTAGTTGATCTTCAGGATGTTTTCCCAGGCCGCTAGCGTCTCGCCTTGGGGGTTTGCAACATTGGGACCGCACACCAAGCGCAGAGTTGTCACCTCCTGGTGCATCCCCGCGATGCGCTGGTGGAAGACCATGGCGTTGGCGATGATGGCGCAGGCCATGCGGCGGGTCTGAGGAACGTCACTCATTCCCAACAACCGGGCAATAACAGGGGTTACATTGGGACGCAGCTTGGCCATTTCCTCCAAACGGTTGGCGGCTTGCCCAATACCTTGCTCAAGCGTGTCAGCCGCCTGCTCCACTGCTTTCTGTGGGACGGACACCAAACGGGCTATGTCAGCCAGATCGCTCACTGAGCCGCCCAGCCATCCCGATTCGGGAAATCGGCTGCCGTCCTGATGAAGGACGGAGTAGGTTAGGTGTGTCTCGACTAGAGCCAAGCGCAGGTCATAGGCGTCTTCGACGCTTCTGGGATAACGCAGGGCTATGGCAGCCTCGACGGTGCGCGGGGCACCTCTTACGCGGAGCCCCAGCCGTTCGGAGGCATCCCTCTCCACTTCGACAGCCGGCTCATACTCAGCCTCTACGACCACCGGGGAGTGGCCCGGCGCGACGATCAGCACGTCGGCATGGCGGCCCGGATGGTCGCTGAAGGTCTGGGTGTTCTCGGAGCGGACTTCACAGCCCGGCATCATGCCTCGTAGCATGTCGCTCAGTGCGTTGTTCGCGTTCGGTTCTGTCTGTCGCGGCATTCTACTCCGTTGGCCTACGGCCAACTCCTGCTCCTTCGTCTCTATCGGATTGATGGATAGCCGGATACAGTCGCAAGTGCCTGGTCAAAGGTCTTGATATCCCTGACGCCACGTCGTCGGCAACTTGCTAGGTGGCATAGATCACGGGCTTGCAAAGTGGGGTGTTGCTCATGGAGACGCCGAGCCAAAGCCACGTCCTCCTCCTCCAGCGGCCAAACCTCAACTCCGGCGCTTGCTATCAAGTCCAGCGTTGCATCGAAGGTTTGCAGCCTTCCGATGGGCAAGTACGCATGGGCCAGTTCCTGCAAGACCTCTGCTGACGTGCATAGCGGCGTGCTACTCTGGTTAGCTTCGACGAAGAAATCCTGGGCGGACGTCTGGAGTGCGTGGGGGCGTCCCACCGCGTACATGAATACGTTCGTGTCTACGAAGATCATGTGCCGGTGACTCCTGCCGCACGCGACTCGCTCATAACGCGCAGATGTTCGCTCCAGTCCGGCTCCGTTTCTGGACCATCCAGCACGGCGCATGACTTAAAGAACTCCTTAACGTCATCCGGCGACTGGAACTGCTTGACGCGCTGGCGCGCTTCAAGGCGCTCACGGGCAGCCACCCGCAACCAGGCGCTAAGCGACATTCCCTCCCGCCGTGCTTGATCGACAAAGCGGTCTCGGTCAGCATCCGGCATTACCAATTGCACTCTGGCCATGTCGCCCTCCAGTCAGACTCAGATGTGTAACTATGTTACACATCTGCTCTCCCGAAGTCAAGGGGAGCAAGTGTGCGTTCAGGCACATCACCTGAGCGACCTTTGACCAATGAGTTGGGCTAGCGTACCGGAAAGGTTCTTGAGGACACACCCGATTCTGAGTGGTCAGCCTTGACAGCTGGCCGATTACATAGGGCCGCTATGGACTGCGAGCGCTTACAACTCGCGTGCGCACGATCTTGTCCCATACGCACTGGCGGTCGCTGTCCCATACGCACCACAACGCTGCAACGACGAAGGTAAGCCCGAAAATGGCACCGCCCACTTGCTCGCCCAGGACAGCCACCAATACCCCATTGACCGCACCGAAAGCGATGGCACGCACAACCAAGTCCCTGATCAGCATCCAACCCAAGTCGGCCAATTGACCATCGCCACGGATAACGCGCGTGCGCAGGAGTTGCTTCGCTGGGCTCTGTCCGCCTCGCGCCACGATCAGGTACCAGATGACCCAGCCGATACCGAGTGTGAGCACGAAGAGGAACCCGTCCAGGACGGCACCGGCAAGTCTGCGACCTTGACTGGCAAGCTCAGGATCATTACTCTTCACGCCGCTTCCTCCTACAGCTCCAGTTTGAATTTCAAGCTGAAAGTTCTCGATTTTGTCAAGTCTGGTGGGCCTAAGTTGACGGTAGACAGAACCATCTTCGAGTTGCTTCTTGCCCTCTGAATCGTATCCCGATGGGAAGAATGCCACAATCAGTTCAAACAGGTCAGGTTGACAAGGACATGGTCGACTCTAGCTTGACGGTAGGCAGCGCCGGTTTCGAATCGGCGTTCAAATTGCGGAGGGACGCAGTCGAAGAAACGCCTGCGATCACCTGGAGGGAAATTGCTAATGCCGCCGGGAGTCCCCGTAGATGGGCCGCCCTACACGTCCTGACCACATCGATACCATCACCATACCCAGAATAGCTATGGCAACCGCACCCATGCTCATCGCGGCCTCGGAATTAGTGATGATGCCGCTGATGCATGTTGACCGTTCGCCACCCGTTAGGGGTCCAACGCTAATGGTCCCTTGTTCTCCAACATTGGGGCGTGACTCCCACGTGGAGTGTCCGTCGGGGCCTTGAGTCAGCACCCAACAGCGAACCTCCGAGTCCTGGCTCTGCATCCACAACAGAGAGAAGAAGCCGAATCCCATAATCGCAGCGATCAACAGCCCTGCAACAGTGGCAGGTACCACAGTCGCCAACGGGCGCCTCGCGACAGTCAGACTTCTGACAGCGGCGAACCAAATAGCGAATGTCGCAGGCAGAAAAATGAAAGCGATCAATGAGAAGGTCGAGAAGCTCCCGACTAACGATAGTAGACCCACACCCAGAAGCAGTCCACCGCGTACACCAGGTTCTCGCACCCTAGAGGCAACGAGCGCCAGCACATACGGCGAGAGCAGAAGTAGAGCCCACGCTACATATCCCACACGTTGAGCGGCGACATTGGGTTCCTGTGACAAGAACCAGTAGAAGGCTAGCGAGATAGCGGGAATGAGGCCAGCTGCGCTACCAATCACCGCCGCTCGAGTCCCGCGCTTCTGGTTCTTCAATTCATTCATCTACAAGCCAGTCGGTCAGTCACCTTGACCTGTCCCCAATAGTCGTACCACAGGTTCGCTGCCTCGCCGAGCACGCGACGCACACCGCCGTACTTCATCCTGACCTCCCAGATTCCTGCGATCAGGAATAACGCGGGAGGCGGGACCATTGCGAGAAGCCACAGCAACACTGTCATCGACTATGAATCACCCAACACGTATCTTTCGCCATCCTGTCTCCATTTGAGAATGTTCCATATCGCAAGCCCTACAAGGACTAGCGCGACAGGCCCATACCAGTGCGCAGTTGTCAGGAATACCGGCGGGGCAAGGGATGCCCCCAGGTACAGCAAGGACAGTCCCAGCCCCAGAAAACCCCAACGCCCTCTGCTGCGATCGCTCCAGATGATCGCAGACCCCGCAGCGACCCCTATCAATCCAATCGGCGCCAGGACGGCTGACCAGTACGGGGCGTGTGGTGGAGGCGATGAACCAAGCGGTATGGCGATGAAGAGCGCACTTAGGGCTATCGAGCAGCAAGCAGCTACCAACGACGCAATGGCAAGGTGGTTCACGGGCATCCTGTGGCCTCGTAACCGGCGGAGGTACTGCCTCGCTATCCAGCTCACACAGAATGCCACAGATGCCCCTCCACCATAGAAGACTGTGAGGGCGAAGACGAACGCGACGGGGTGGGAATCTAGAGAGAGGTTCCCATAGATGGCCATCGCGATGGAGAGGCTCGCCAGTACGCCGACCGGGAAGAACCAGGCATGCTTTAGCTCTGGCGATAGCCAACCTGCAACGAAGGGGGACGACACTGCTAGCGGGATTGCCGTGGCAAGGATGAGAAGCCAGGTGCTCGTGGCACTGTCAAACACCGTGAAGCCCAATGCGACACCCGTGCCTGTGATAGCGGCCAGTCCAGCCGTCACCACGGGGTGGCCTTTGGTGAGAGCCAACGTCACGAAGTCTCCCTCATAACGGTAACATCAGAGCAGGGCCGCCATAGGTCTGCTGCTACCGCGTCGTCTGATTCCGTGTATGGCCTAATCTCCAGCTCCATCATGTCCTTTCCCTCACACGTCCCTGGCAGTGATGGTGTCTCCGTGAAGATCTAACCGTGCATCAATGGTCGTAGGAAGCGCCTCGAGATTCGGGCTGCTTACCTCCACCGACTGGACAAGATCAAAAATCTTCACGCTGAGGTTCACGTTCTCGGCTTAGCCTGTGACCACCCGACAGATCTTCCATAGTTAGGACACTGGCGTAGCCCAACCGGGCCTATACCATAGCCAGAGCTAGTTAGCTGTCAGGCTTGTAGCTAGTATCCCCTCTCTCACGTAACGTTTCAGGGATTCCACGTCGGTGTAGAAGCGGAAGCCCGCCTGACTCGCTATTCGCTTAGTGTCCTGATCTTCACCTATCAGTAGGGCCGCCGGCTGGCTGTACCCAGCCTGGAGTCCATCAGGCCAGGCCAAATCCAGGGTGGCGAGGAGTTCCCCTGTCACTTCATCGACAAGCTCATAGTCAAACTCTCCTTCTGGCAACCCCTGCTCAATCACCCATACATTGGCATCCAGAAGCAGTTGCTCCTCGTCTTCACTTTGCGGAGCACCGAAGACAGCGCTAGACCTATCCAACACCGAGCCAATAGGTTCAGACTCTGGAACCGAACCTTCGAGAAGACCGTTCAGGAACTGGTTCGCCGCCTCAGCCAGTAGCGCCCGTCTTGCCTCTAAGAAGGAACGGTAGTTCTCAATCTTCCCGAGATTGGCATCGATGGGAATCCAGTGGCTCTCGATTAAGCGGGGTTGCTTCTCCACAAACTCTCGAATGTACTCGGCCGGGTCTCTGTTGGATACCTTGAGGTTGGTATCCTGGGTAAGGAAGGTAAAATTCGCCAGAGCATTAACTTCGTGGCGCTCATATCCGTGCTCATAGAGCAGGGATTTTGGGAATATGTGATGGAGTTCCAGCCGGTTGAGACTGCCGAGCATGTGGTTCGACAGTTCAATGCCGGTGTCCCAGTCCTCGGCGTGATATACCCTGGTCAACATGTACAGCAGAGGATAGAATCGAGCCCCCTTGCTCCAACCTGAGAAGTCATTGGGAGACACTCTCAGGTCTCCCCTCTGCCTGCGGACGCCCTCCAGGAGCCGGTCCAAACCTCCGTAGGCGTCTTCTATAGCCGCCAAGTCCTGATTCAATACCGTCTCGGTTGACCCAGAGTAGCGACCCCAGAGCATGGCGTGAACATACCAATAGAGAAGCCTGTCGCGTCCTGCGGGGTCGGAGAGCTTTCCCTCTCTATCTTCAACATACTTGACCATCAACGGGAAGGCATATGGACTTCCCAAAACCCGGTCATGGTCGAGGCCTAAGCGAGACGAGAGCAGATTGAGCAGATAGTCCACGTGCTTTTCGGCACGCAGCAGACCTTTACGGAAGGCTGAGGGATCAATGCCGGAAAGCGCTGAGAACATCGCCTCTCCTGTTATCAAGCTGTTGACACACCGAAGAAGCCATTCCAGCTTGAAATGGAACCCCGTGCCCTTCCATCGCTCCAGCCGGGAGTTCATTTCTGCCCGGGCCTCTGGCCAACCGGCGCAAATCTTAGCAAGCGCTAGGTCTCCCTTGGAGAGCTTCGTTCCGCCGCTGTTGACGCGGTTGAAAATGTCCACCACCAAATCAACAGTTTTCTCTTCTCCTGTGACGTCCTCCACGTGCAGGTCCACATCTCTAATCGTGTGGATCCTATTCAGCCGGTCTATGTACGTGACGACGTTGTGCGCGAGAACCGGATTTTCCTGAATCTGGCCAATGAACCCACCGATGCCCCGCTCCATCAAATCCGTGACGCCGATCCAACCCTGTTCCTGACTCATCCGAACGGGAGCGTAGAACTGGAAGTGTTCCGTTTCTATGTTGAAATACAGGCCAGTGAAGGTATCTAGGTTTCCCTCGAAGAATGGGGGTCCCTTGCCCCGAATGATGCCGTAAAGGGTTGTTATGCGCTGCTGACCATCCAGCAGGAGTTTAACGTATCCCGGCTGGAGCGGAGAGTCGCCGCGAGAGTTGACATTCTCCGTCCTGGTCACCCATGTAAGCAGGCTGCCGACCGGATGCCGCCGATAAAGCGACTCCATCAGCTCCCTAACCTGGTCCCTGTTCCAGACGTACCCTCGTTGAAAGACAGGAAGGGCAATGGCTCCGTCATCGATCTGGTCCAAAATGGTGCTAATCTTCACGTCAACTCCTTAGCAACTTTCCTACCGTGCTGAGACAATGACATCACTCTCCTTCACTCTTCTGGCCAATTGGCTGACAGCCCCAGCGCTCTTCCAACGCTCTCTCCTTGCTGAATCACGCCGGCAGTCTGTCTCGCCATCCTGGCTCATTTGTTGGCGGTTCGAGTTGTATCCCTTTCTCAGCATCGAGGACGCCATCAAGCTTAGGCAGTTTACTCCTATAGGAGCAAGCCCTATCTAACTGAGCTTGAGTTAAACCTATTGCCGGATAAACACCCTCCACAGAGAAATGGGCGCCGGACAAATCCGCTTCAAGGAAATTTGCATTACTTAATGTGGCGCCTTGGAGGTGGGAGTTGGACAGGTTTGCCTTAATTAGTGTCGCTTCCGACAGATCTGCAAAGTTCAGATCCGAGTTCGACAGGTCAAAGTCATGCAAAATTGCTCCCGGCAGTTTGATGCCATTCAGATTGAGCCTAAAACTCTTCGACCGTTCAATACGAATACGCTCCTTGCAACGAGACCCGATGGCTGTCAACACAGCCCGGACATCTTCACGTGAGTTTGGCTCAATTACTTCGTCCAATGTCGGATCGCGCACGAAAGCACAGAACAGCTTCATGACCAAGATGTGGTATTGAGCAGAATGGTCTTTGGCCAGGTTTTCCAGTGAGTAGATGCCTCCCAAGCGGACCGCGAGTACATCACTGCCTAGCATCTCAGCGCCTCTCTGGTAGCGTTCGTTTAGGAGGCTTTGCTGAGCTGTATCCGCCTGCTTGCGTGCAGTTTCGGCTTGATCGTTTGCGATCTGAGTCTGCCTCTCTGACACCCTACTTCTCCAGATAGCGAGTAATACGGCGACAAGACCACCGATGATGAGGAAGGCGTTGCGAATCGTTGTGCCTCGAGATTCTTGGGTTTCTGAGCGTAGCCAGTCCCAGCCCATACACAACAACAAGAGCCCAACAACGGATACGACAAATGCTGAGAGCACCCACCAGAAGCCTTCTGAACAGGACTTAAACCAACTCATTTGGCACCTGCGTTGGTCGCCAAAAGTATCCGCGCGATGCGGCGGGCCGTATCCGTGAAGTGCTGTACCTCTTCGGGCAGGAGCGCGCGGTCGAGGATCTTCCGCTCACGATACGACAGCCACTTTTTGAGGACCTGGTAGCCGCCGAGCTTATAGGTCCAGACGGCTGCGGGGACGTTGCGCCAGTAAGCTTGGCCATTCAGGTATATGTCGAAGGTGGTCTCGCCTAGTATTCCCATGAGGTCGCCCAACGCGACTGATTCAGTCGCCGTGTAGGGACGCTCCTCGATTCTGCCTTGACCGGGCATTATGGCATCACCCGTCCCAAAGTGCCCCCAGCCCGCCGTCACTGAAAAGTCTTCGCCAGACATATTGTGACCACCGACGGTGGCGGGAACTGCGATGGCTGCGACCTCAGGACGGAGAGCTCCCTTGGTGACTCCAGGGACAGGTGTATCTGAGTCGAGGAGTTGCGCCAACTCTCGGCCCCGCTCGGCGGAAGCCGCAAGCTCTTCCGTGGCACCTGGGGACTCGCCTTCAGGCCAGCCCGGAAGTGGGATGCGCGGCCACCCCATCCTCAGGGCTCCCGCGTTGGCCTCCCGGTAGGCGGGGTCGTGCAGCATGGTGAGGACGTGGTGGAACAGGTCCTCCACGCTCAGGCCAAGGCGGTCGAGGTAGGCTTGAGCAGCTGGGGAAAGGTTGGGGCTTCGGCCTAGGTCGCTTGCGAAGAGCGACGCGCTATCATCACGGCGCCAGGCAGGGATACAGGTAGCCCCTCGATCTATGAGGTCGAGGCAACCCACGGTTGAGATCACCTGTGGGGGCGACCACTCGCGACGTGGCTTCTGCTGGGATACAAACCAAAGGTTGCCCTCGAATACGTTTGGTTTATACTCAGGCACAGGGCGACCAAGGAGACCCTTCCCTACATCCCAATAGAGCCATCTACCATCGAATGGGCGGTAAGAGTGCCGGACAAAGCCATCCTGATAAGGACCGCCACGTTCAACCAGTGACTGGCGAACTAAGCGAGCATCGCGGACTACGAACCCCGACGAACTCTTCATTGCGATTGGGTAACGCTGAGCAATCACTGCATCACTGAGCTCTACAGTGAAGTAGTCGGCTACTCGGGACTTGAGACGTTCCAGGTCGATGTCGATGAGGAAGGAGTCGCGCTTGGTCTGAACCCCGGGGAACGAGATAGGAAACAGATCGGGCAACGAGGGCCAGTCGGACCAACTCTCGCTGACCGTTGTAGCCGCAAAAGGAAGGCCCAACTCCAAAAGCGGCTCGATAGCGTTATAGAGCATGTCCGGCCCCGCCTCCGCCGACGCCGTCAGATCCTCGTGCTTAGCCTGGCCCCACAGATTGCGGAAGCCGACCGTTTCAGTCGGCGCGTGGTCAGTCTTGCGTACCAGCGTCGTGATTGCTGTTCCAACCTGGATACCGACAGGGTCGCCTGGAGTGGAGAAGATGCTCGGGTCGGGGTCGCCGTCTGGGGTCGTCTTGCCCGTCCTGTACTTGTCGCCGTTGAGAGAATCGATCCTGATTACGTCGAACGCCTCCAAGTACCTTTCCCGCATTCCTGTAAAGGACAGTCCGTCCAGCCAGGAGTAGTTGGAGATGAAGCAGACGACGCCTTGGCCGGTCTTTTCGGCGATGCGCCGCTCGGCCATGCGGAAGAACCGGACATAGAGGTCGTTGAGGCCCTGTCCTTCGGGCTTCCGCACCTGTTTGGTCTTGCGGTAGGCCTCCGAAAGCCCACGCTCCTCATCCACCGCCATGCCCGCGAAGCCGTTGTATGGTGGATTGCCGAGGATCACCAGAACCGGCGTCTCCTGCTTCACCCTCTCCGCGCGGTCACGCTCTTCCTCCAATTCCGGGAAGGGAAGCGGCTTCTGTACGGTCGGCTCCCAACCAGTCAGAGCGTTGGTAAGGAAGACGCCGGCTCGCTCCGTCCCGTCCTCCGACAGGGGCGCGTCCAGTGCTTGCATCGTCAGACCGACCTGCAGGTGGGCGACGACGAACGGCGCTGGCATTATCTCGAAACCAAACACCCGCTCCATTGCGGCCTTCTTCACCCGCGAGCCAGTGAGGGCGCCCAGACCGCGGCTTTCAAGGTTCAAAGCGATTCGACGCAGGACTTCGGCCAGGTACGCCCCGGTGCCGCAGCAGGGGTCGAGCACGTAGACGTTGTCGGCGGCCAGCCCGTCGGCGATGCCCAGGTCATCTTTGAGCGCCTTGTCGACGCGAGCAACCATGTACCGCACTACCTCGGTGGGTGTGTACCAAACACCCAGTTGCTTACGGAGGTCTGGGTCGAACGCCTCAAGGAACGGCTCATAGAAGTAGGGTACGGCCTGACCTTCACTGAAGCGGTCGAAAAAGGCCACTCGGTCCACTCGGTCGAGGGCTGCCGAGGTCCAATCCAGCACTTCGACGAGGCCCAGGGGCTGTAAGCGCCCTGGGTCGGAGAGCTGCTGAAATAGCGCTCGCAGTACGGGCGCCCGCAGGTGCCAGACAGCAATACGCCAATCGAAGCGACCCGTGGGCGGTGGCGTCTGGCGCGCCCACAGCACCCAAGCGGCGAAGACACCGTAGAAAAGAGTCTGCACCAGTGTAGAGCGGAAGAAGGCGGCCCCACGCTGGCCCTCAAATCGGACGCCCAGCGCCTCCTCTAATGCCGAGCGCACGACGTTGAGGGATGGTGCATCACCAGCTGCCTCCACTCTCCACAGACCGTCCCTCGCGTAAGATGCGAGCAGCTGGGCCAGGTCCTTGGGCTCAGCGAGCGTTGCCCTATGCGAAAGTGCCCGGGAGAGGTACTCACCCAAGGCAGCGCCGACTTTGTTCGCGAAGGCACGAGGCGTCTGCAATTGGGACTCGAATTCAGTCACGGACTCTGCTATTCGGAAGGTCTCCAACTTTGTGGGCTGGCCAGCAGAATCTTCGCCAAGCAACACAAAGTCGCGGGTGTTAGTCACCAGAACGAGCCGGTACTTGATCCAGTACTTGCTGACCTGAGCGCTTCCAACCGTCAGCCAGGCATCATCATCGGCAGACTTGACCTCCAGAACCCCACACTCAGGAATTTGACCCTGGCGCGGCTTGCCCTTCTGGACCTGCTTCGCTGCATACAAACCGACGTCTGGGTGTCCCGCACCTTGCTGAGCCAACTCACTGATACAGAACACCTTTGGTTTGAGAGTGCTCCCAATCGCGTTCAGGAGGTTGGTCAGGGGAGGGTAATAAGAACGCTCCCCCGTTCCTCCACCGGAGGCGCGAATCTTGCGGAGGTCAGTGAGGTAGTCCTCCACATCTCTAACAAGCTTCGTTGTGTTCATTTATCCGCCCAAGGGTTGATGACGTCTATCCCGCTCTCCTCGAAGTCGTCCATGTCTCTCGTCGCCACTGACGCTCCCCGACTGCGGGCTATGGCCGCTATCTGGCAGTCGGCATGATTGATGGGACGCCCTGCGGCCCGGCGGGCGGCGGCTATCACGGCGTAGGCTTGGGCTGCGGCGCTGTCGAAGGGAATGATACGCCCGGCAAAGTCCTCCCGGAGCATCCCCTCCACCTCGTTGAGCAGTCTGCCTCGCCGTGCTCCTGTCGGCAGTATCTCGACGCCGTAACGCAGTTCGGCTTCACTGACCGTGGAGAGGTACAAGTTGAGAGCCGCCTGCCCGGCAACCCAGTCCACAACGTTGGCGTCGGGACCAGGGCGCATCAGTTCGGAGACGACGTTGGTGTCAAGGATAATCATCGTAGTTGCCTCAGTCGAACCGGGGCGGTTTGCGCATGGGTGAACGGGGAGGGATCTCCAGTTCGACCCCGCCGAGGGGCGCGAATCTGGCTCGAATGGCGCTCGCCAGGTTCTCCTGTTCTGGTTGCTGGTGATTGAGCGCCATTCTCAGAATGTCACGGGCTTCTTCCTCCATGGAGCGGCCGTTCTCAGCTGCCCGGATACGCAGCCGGTGTTTCAGTCCATCTTCGAGATTGCGCACGGTGATGCTGGCCATGAAAGCGCCTCCATCTAAAATGTCACATAATTATAACATGATTGCGTTGCTATCACTAGATGCGCATGGCAGCCGGGCCACGGTCAAACCAGGCTCCGCAAGTGGCCAGCGCTTCAACGTGTCCCGTGTGTGCCAGGACAGCCTTGCCGTCTTCATTCACGAGGCCACTGTCTGGGATCCATGCCCAACCACTCCTAGCAGGGTGCTGAAAAACTATTGGGGCCGGTCGACCTCGTATTTGAGGGAGCGACAAGCGTATTATTCACGATTAATATGCCTCTTGACGTGAATGAACGGCACGTCTTGGCCGGATATCGTCGGAGTCGGGCGGCAGTTTACAGGACAGTTTCACAAAGACCCCCTTTATCCGCAGCCTGCTAGGCTGCATTGAGCAGACCCGGCACCCCTTCGCCCTACCACAAAACTGCGTTCTATACAAGGGCTTGCAGGGCCTTACCTTCGACGAGATTCCCGTTCAGAATGAGATGATGGGCCATTGCCGACTGGAGCAGTTGATTGATCGTCGCGGAGCCAAGAACCCAAGCGTTGAACGGCACGACACAGGCCGGGCCGGACCTCAGGAGAGCGGTCCGGGGCTACGTGCGCGCCTACGAGCGGCAGCATGGGCGGCGGAAGACAGCCGAGGACCTCGGCGTGTCCCGCCACACCCTCTGGCGCTTCCTCGAACGGGGCCACTTGGGGCGCGCCGTGCCCTCCGCCGTCCTGAACGCCGTCGGCGGGAGCGTCACGGCGCTTGAGGCGGCCACGCTGGAGATCATCATCGATCTGGAGGGCCTGCGGCATGACCCCGCTCTGCGCCCCCTGCGCGAGGGTCTTGAGGAGGCGCTCCTGCTACTCTGCGCCACGCCCCTGGCCACCGTGGACGAGCTGTCCCGCTTCGGGCGACTTCCAACCTCCACGCTCCGCGACCGGTTGAAGAAGCTGACCGAGCGGGGCTTGGTGGATTCCGTGCCGCACCACCTGAGCGTCCTGGGTTCTCGCCCACAGCGCCGGTACTTCCCGACGGAGAAGGGAGTCACCGCAGCAGGCGCAGCCACGAAGGGCCGGGAGCACATGCTGCAATCCTACCCGGTGTCCAAGCAGTGGTTCCGGCTGCTGGCCGAGCGGCTGGACGCCGCGGCCGTGCTCCACCGCGTCGCCGCCATGATCGCCGACGCCGACCCGCAAGACGACCCGGTGCGCGTGGACCACTATCGCAACGGTCCCTACGACATGCTGCTCACCCTGTCCGGGGGCCGCTCCATCGGCCTGATTCGCCAGGGACCGGCGCTGCCCACGTCCAGACTCCGCTACCGCCTCAGGAGCATCGAGAGGCTGGACAGCAGCGACAGCCCCTTCGTCACCCTGGTGCTGACCCATGCAGACCAGGCCACCCGCAGGGCCATCCGCTCCCTGGGCGACCCGTCGGAGCACTCCCGGACCTTCGTTGCGACGGAGGGGGAGCTTCTGGCCGGAGATCACACGGGAGTCGTCTGGCAGCAGTGCGGGAGCGGCCTGGGCGAGGCCGTGCGCATCGACGCCGACGCATCCCTGGCGGGCATCCTGGCCTTGGCAGAGCGCCTGCTGGACTCCTCCTACTCCTTGTATCTTGGTTTGGGTGTGTAACAATCACTTCACTTAGGTGGATCGGGGTGCGGCAGACCGGTTTCTCCTTGGTTATGGAAGACCGCCAGAAAGCGAGGGTCGCCGCACCCCTTCCGAATAGAGCCCGAACAGTTGCCTGGGCCAGCCAAGCCCGCATCTTGCAAGGACGGGCCAATAATTCGCAGGAGGTGCTGATGGAACAGGAAGCGATCTACGTAGGCATCGATGTAGCCAAGGCCCAGCTGGACGTTGCCGTCCGTCCCACGGACGACAGATGGGAGGTCTCCCATGACGATGCAGGGGTCCGGCAGCTGGTCTCCCAGCTGAAGGCCCTTGAACCGGTCATGGTGTTGCTGGAGGCTTCGGGCGGCCTGGAACTGCCGCTGGTGGCTGCCCTGGCAGCCGAGGCGGTGCCTGTGGTCGTCGTCAACCCCCGCCAGGTGCGGGACTTCGCCAGGGCCACCGGGAAGCTGGCCAAGACCGACGCTCTGGACGCGGCGGCTCTGGCTCACTTCGCCGAAGCGGTTCGTCCACCCGTGCGCCCTCTTCGAGACGCCGAGACCCAGGCCCTTAACTCCCTGGCTGCCCGCAGGCACCAGGTGATGACCATGCTGGTCTCGGAGAAGAACCGCCTGAGCTCCGCCACCATTGCCATCCGTCCCCGCATCAAGGCTCACATTGCATGGCTCGAGCAGGAGCTGGACGATCTGGACGAGGGCTTGCGTCAGACTCTCCGTCAGAGTCCCGTATGGCGGGAGAAGGATGACCTCCTGCGCACCGTCCCCGGCGTGGGAGAACAGCTCTCCCTCACCCTCCTGGCCCACCTGCCGGAGCTGGGCACGTTGGACCGCCGGGAGATCGCCGCCCTGGTGGGTGTGGCTCCCTTCAACCGGGACAGCGGCACGCTGCGGGGCAAACGTACCGTCTGGGGTGGACGCGCCCGGGTCCGAGCCGCCCTGTACATGGGAGCGTTGGTAGCCAGCCGCTTCAACCCCCTCATACGGGACTTCTACCAGCGGCTGCTGGCCGCTGGTAAGCCGAAGAAGTTGGCCCTCACAGCCTGCATGCGCAAGCTGCTCGTTATCCTCAACTCCATGCTCAAGCATCGCTCCCCCTGGTGCGACCTGACTCCGACAGTCGCCGACCATTCCTCTTGACTTTCAAGACAGTTGCTTTCTGGGCAATAGCCCGAAGCCAAATCCCAGCGACCTCTATCCCTCCGGCGTGCAGGCCGCCATGCCGGAACCCACTGAGCAGCTCACATCAACCCTCCCTGTGCAGCTGACCCGCGCCGAGAAGGACGCCCTCGACCTGCTGGCGGCCTGGCCCCTGTGCACCCGTGAGCAGCTGGCGGGACTGATGGGCGGCGTCACCCTGCGCCGGGTGAACCAGGTTCTCCGCTCCCTGGGCCAGCACAGTCTGGTGCGAGCGGACGGCCCCCTCCACATGCTCACCGACGAGGGGCTGACCCTCGACCGGTGGAGCGCCGAGCCTCTCTACCTGAACGCCGAATCTACGCGGGGACCGCGGTGCGCGCCCTCGCCTCCCAGCTCCGGCACCACGCCGGCGTCACCGGCTTCGCCGCCGCCCTGTCAACCGAGGTCGCCCGCTCCCCGGACCATGACCTGTTCGACCTGCTGCCCACGTCCCGCTCCAGCATCGGCTACCGCTACGACTGGACCACCTACGTCATCCATCCCGACGCCTCCTTAACCCTGGAATACAAAGGCCGGTGGCGTCCGTACCTGCTGGAGTTCGAGCGACGGGCCACAACGCCGAAGCGCGCCCGCTCCCGCCTGAAGTCCTACCATCGGTACTTCCAGAGCGGATGGGCTGAGCGGGACCACGAAGGGCGTCTGCCCCGGGTGCTCTTCGTCTTCGAGTCCTCCGACAACGAGAGCGCCTTCCTCGACGTCGCCGACGGAGTGAATGGGGTGCCCATCATCACCTCCAACGCAGAGACCATTGCCGAACAGGGCATCCTGGGCGACGCATGGATTCTTCCGCCCCCGCACTCCCTCGACAGGAGGCCGCTATCCTCCCTGGACCCGGTGGCAGAATGACCACCACGCCGTTCCGACCACTTCCTGTAGGGGGTGTCCCAGCATGGCTGCTGGGACCATTTTGCAGGACTTCGCCGCCCTTATTGCATCTTCCGCCCTCCCGATTGCAATTTGGTGCAGAACTGACACGTCAGGGGAGTCCCCGTCCACCTCACTTCTCCGTTGCACTTCAGCTTTGGCTCGTACCGACACACGCCTCGCCGAGGACACTGATTACCAGTCCATGATGGCCACTGGAGCATGTACCACCGGCCCCAGTCCGTTCCCACGACTTCCTGTAGGGGGACAAAAGGGCATGCCTCTACTTACGGTGTCAGCCCCCAACAGGTCGAAACGTGACAATTGTTGCAGCGCCAAGACCCGCGACGGCTCCTCCCCGGTAGGGGTTGAAAGCCGGTGTCGAGATAGTGTATAGTAAGACAATATACTACAACAGGAGACAAGAGGAGTGACCACCCCCAGGCGATCCAAGACCATCACCTTCTCCCTGCCCCCGGAGATGGAGGCGCAGGTGCGCCAGGTGATGAAGGAGGACGACCTCTCCGTGAGCGAGCTGCTCAGACAGGGTATACGCCTGTTCATGGAGGAGAGGGAGTGGCGAAGACGGGAGCGGCTGGAACGACTGCGCTCCCGCATTACTACCGAGCAGGAAGAGACAGGGAGGAGAGAGCGATGAACGACCGACTCGATCTGATACCGGCCGCCCTCTACGCCAGAGTATCCAGCGACCGCCAGGACGTGGATCTGTCCGTGGCCGCCCAGTTGCGGGCGCTCAGGGACTACGCCGAGAAGAACGGCTACCTGGTCGCCCGCGAGTACGTGGACGAGGCCGAGAGCGGACGCATCGCCGACCGGCCCCAGTTCCAAAAGATGCTGGATGAGGCCACCAAGCCGGAGGCCCCCTTTAAGGAAATCCTCGTCTGGAAGTTCTCCAGGTTCACCCGGAAGCGGGAGCACGCCGTCGCCTTCAAGGCCATGCTCCGGCGGCGGGGCGTCCGGGTCGTCTCCATCACCGAACACGCCGACGACTCCCCCACTGGCAAGCTCATGGAGGCCATCATCGAGAGCGTTGACGAGTTCTACAGCGAGAATCTTGCCCAGGAGGTCGTCCGGGGAATGAGGGAGGCTGCCTCCCGCGGCTTCTGGGTCGCCAGCAGGGTTCCCTACGGCTTCAGCAAGGCCATGGTGCAGGACGGAGCCAAGAAGCGGCCCACCTTGGAACCCGATCCCGCCACCGCGCCCGTGGTGGAGCGCATCTTCGGCATGGCCGAGGTAGGGAGGGGAATCCTGGACATCACCCGCACCCTCAACGACGAGGGAATCGCCAACCCCACCGGCAGGCTCTGGTCAAAGAACGGCGTCCACATCATCCTCCGAAACGAGGTCTACACGGGAACCCTGGTCTGGGGCACGACGGCGAAGGACAAGGCGGACCCGGTGCGGGTGGAGAAGGCCTTCCCCGCTATCGTCTCCAAGGCCCAGTTCCGCCGCGTGAACCGGAAGCTGCGCTCCCGCGCTCCCAGGAGGAGCCACCCCCGCCGTGTCGGAAGCACCTACCTGCTCAGCGGGCTGGTCAAGTGCAAAGCGTGCAACCGCGCCCTCTCCGGCCAGGACGCCAAGAGCGGGAAGTTCGCCTACTACGTCTGCCAGTCCCTCCTCAAGCGGGGTAGTGGCACCTGCGACGCCCCCAGGCTCAACGCCCGGCGCTTCGAGGAGAAGGTGGTGGGCAAGATTCGGGAGAACGTGCTCACCGAGTCCAACATCCGGGCGTTGGTGAAGCTGGTGGACGAGGAGATGGACGGGGTGGCCAAGGAGCAGAGGCAGAAGCTGGAGACAATCGAGGCGGAGCTGGTGGACGTGAAGCGCAGGCTGGGACGGCTCTACGACCTAGCGGAGACCACCGACCTGGACATCGAGGACTTCAAGCCCCGCATCAGAGAGCACCGTGACCGGCAGGAGAGGCTTGAAGCCACGGCGGAGGAGGCGAGGGCGATGCTCTCCCAGCGCAGAGAGGTCCTGGACGACGTGGAGACCATCACGACCTACGCCCTGGACATGAGCATGTTCCTCAACGAGAGCGAGCTGACGGAGCGCAGGGCCTTCATCGAGAGCTTCGTGAAGGAGATCGTCGTCATGCCGGACAATGCCGTGGTGCGCTACACGATTCCAATGCCCGACGATAGCCCCATACCTGGGAGAGATGCCGAGGAGATGGCGCTGAACGGCTCAGTTCTGTCTACCGTCAAGTTTGGTGGGCTAGCGTGTCCTGTATTGCGAACTTTTCACTGGGAAGTCTTGATCTAGGGAGCGGGTCGCCAGTTTCGCTTATGTTCGGCTAGTCCTCGGAGTCCGGAGCTCGAGGCTCTGCCAATCCATTGAACGATTCTAAACAGCAGATGGCGATGGGGCCGGCAGCACGCATGACGTCACCTGATCCCCTACCGACAGAACTTGAGCCCTGCCTGTGCAAAGTCGTTCCCAGGCACGTCCTGTAGCACGGGTATGCACCCGGTCAGGCTCAAGTTGTGGGAGATGGTCAGTTCAATCAGATTGCTAATGGGTTGCCGTCTGTCGGTCTCGGATTTGCAAGATCCCATAGACTAGATATGCTTACCATACCTATCACCTTGACCATATCGAGTTCTTTAGGCATAATTATTATGCTAGTGATTATGTTCATAGAGAGAGGAACTCATGACGGCAAAGAGGGAGCTAGTTGTCAGGATCGCCGAGTTGTCGGAGTCACTAGCGGCCAAGAGTCGACCGGAACCCGAAGACTTTGTTATGGAGACTGACCTGACTCTTCCGCAGATTCGGATCCTGTACTTCCTGATTCGCGGACCAAAGAGGATCACAGACGTTTCCCAGACCCACGGCATGGCCCTTCCTAACGCCTCAAACATGGTAGAGCGAGTTCCCGACCCCAATGGCAGACGAGTCGCTCTGGCTTGTCTGACCAATGAGGGACGAAAGGCTGTTGAAGCACTGGCACGCAGCAACTTTGTAGCCGTTGAGAAGCTTACGATGGTCTTATCAACGGCCGAGCTCGAAGTGGTCGCTCGGGCGCTGGAGATACTTGACCGGGGAGCCGATCATCTGGAGGCGGCCAACCATGACGCCGTTGCCGTCCCGGGTGTCGGCACGATAGAAGGTGCTCGCGATTGAGGAGAACACGCTGCATTGGACCAACAAGACTATTGACTTGCGGTGAGGCAGCCACATGGTAACAGAGGCGGAGACCGAAGCTGGAGCGATCAAGGGTGCAGCAGGGGCGGCTATTCACACGAGTGGACTGACCAAGTACTACGGCAAGAAACGCGGCATTGAGGACCTTAGCCTGGAAGTCCAGGAAGGCGAGGTCTTCGGTTTCCTCGGCCCCAACGGCGCCGGAAAATCGACGACCATTAGAACGTTGCTCGACGAGATCAGACCCACTGCCGGCACCGCGGCAATCCTGGGCCTTGCTACGCACAGGGATGCTGTGGCCATACGAAGGCACATCGGGTATATCCCGGGAGACTTGGCGCTGTACCCGAACCTTACGGGCCGCGACACCTTGGAGTACTTCGCGAACATGCGTGGCGGGGTCGACTGGTCCTATGTCGGCGAGCTTGCTGAACGCCTTGATTCGGACCTGTCCAGAAAGGTAGGAGACCTATCAACGGGCAACCGGCAGAAGGTTGGCGTTATTCAGGCCTTCATGAACCGGCCGGACCTGCTGATCATGGACGAACCTACCTCGGGACTCGATCCGTTGATGCAACGGGAGTTTCAGAGAATGGTGAGCGAGGTCACGGCAGAGGGGCGCACCGTCTTCCTGTCCAGCCATACGCTCTCTGAGGTCCAGCGGGTGGCTGACCGAGTCGGCATCATACGCGAGGGCTTTCTCATAACTGTCGAGTCGGTTGCGGACCTGCGGTCGAAGGCGATGCGCCAGGTGGAGTTTGTGTTGGATTCCCCAGCAGACGCCGCAGTGTTTGCAGTGGTCCCGGGAGTCCGCAACGTCATTGCCAACGACAAACACGTCGAGATGTCCTTCGGCGGGGACATGGGAGAGCTCCTGAAGGCGGCGACCGACCGCTACGGCGTTGCGGACATCAAGACCAGCGAGGCCGACCTGGAAGAGATATTCCTCACGTACTACAAGAGCGACAAGGAGGACTAACGGTGGCGTTTGCCAACATCTTCCTCAAGACGGCATGGGACCGGTGGTTGGGGTGGGCGATCGCTGCCGCTAGCCTGACGCTGCTCCTGCTCTTCGGGATGTTCACTTACCGTGAAGTCGATCTTACCGTCTACAGCGAATTGCCCGAAGCGTTTCGGTCGCTGCTTGGCATCAGTGACAATGTCGACGTAGGTGCGCTGGCCGTAGGTTATGTCTTTGGGTCGTTCGGCGCCGTTGTCGTTGCAGTAATGGGCCTCGTGATGGGCGCGGCGTCCATTGCCGGCGAGGAGAGGAACGGCACAATGGGCATTCTCCTCGTCAATCCCAAGAGCCGTACACACGTCCTGCTATCCAAGGCAGCAGCCCTCGTGCTGCTCACGGCCCTGACGGTCTTTGTCATGTGGCTTCCCGTCCATCCCATGGCTGGGTTGCTGGGCATAGAGATCGGCGGTCTGGAGGTCGAGGCCTTGGCGCTTCACCTATTCTTCAACGCCGTCTTCTACGGGATGCTGGCCATGGCCATTGGAGCCGTGACCGGCAACCGTGACACGGCGACGGGCGGGACATCCGCCGTCCTTGTGCTGTCCTTCTTTTTGGTCGGCCTGTTGCCCCTTATTGAGGGACTGGAGGACCTGCGTAAGGCCCTTCCCTGGTACTACTTCGACGGCAGCGCCCCCGTTTACAACGGCATTGCCTGGGGTCACCTGGCTGTGCTTATTTTCGGATCAGTCCTGTTTTTGATTGCGGCTGTCACTGGATTCAATCGCCGAGACCTGAAGGGCCAGTCTGCTGGCAAGACCTTGCTGGACAGGATCCGAAGCAACCCACACCTAAACAGGTTGGTCGGGCGTCGTGCTGGCTCGGCGAGGGTCTCATCCATAAGGGTCAAGACCTCGTCGGATTATCAGGTCCTTCTCCTGGTCACGTCTGCGGCGATGTTTCTGGTGATGGGTGTGATGTTGGGCCCGATGTATGCATCCCTTCCGGAAGAGACGTTGTCCTCCTTTGAGAACTTCCCGGAAGAATTAATCGCTCTCTTCGGCGGAGGTGACATGAGCACCCCGGAAGGATGGTACACCCTTGAGACGTTCGGCTTGATGGCCCCGCTCTCGGTCATCCTGGTGACCGCCGTCATGGGTGCGGGGGCCCTCGCTGGGGAGGAATCGCGCCGAACAATGGGGCTGCTGCTTGCCAACCCAATCAGCCGAAATAGAATTGTGCTTGAAAAGGCCGTGCCTATGGTCCTTTTCGGCATCATAGTCGGTGTTGCGACCTTCGCGGGCGTGGCTCTCGGGTCCGTGCTCGGCGACCTCGGGATGGACATCGGCAATGTCGCAGCCACCGCAGCGCTCCAGGTGCTGGTGGGGTTGGCTTTCGGGACCCTTGCGCTGGCCCTCAGCGCGGGCACGGGGCGCACCGGCATCGCGATTCTCGGCGCTGCGGGTGGGGCGCTTGTCTTCCACTTGTTGACTTCGTTGGCAAACGTCAGCGGTGGCCATGGGGTCATTGCATGGCTGTCGCCGTTCCACTACTACCTGGGCAGCGACCCGCTCATCAACGGAATGGACTGGGGTGACGCCGCTGTGTTGGCCGCGCTTTCCATCATGTTGCTTGGCCTGTCGTTTGTTCTGTTCCAGCGGCGAGACATCAGACAGCGGTGATAGGGCTTCCCGTCCTGCGTTGTTGTCCACGCAGACATCTGCTCCTCATGCCGGCGCGCCTCATCAGTCAAAAGGCGGCGTGCTGTCGGATAAGGAGCACGATGCCCGAATCCGCAACGACGAGCAGCTTGTTGCGCGTAGGGCAAACTGCTCGCCAGGTTCTTCCACCTGGGCCAAGGGTAAGCAGGACTCGAACCGCCTGGAAGCAGTCTATAGAGCCGTTGCGCCGTTCTGGGCCCCTAGCTGGCGTAGCTGATGGGCCAGAGTGTACTGTACTGAGCCTGTCTCAGAAGGACGTCCGTTGGCAGGCTTACTCCGACGCGAAGTATTACGCAGACGATGGGGTGAGGGATAGCTGTCAATGGCCTAAGTTCACGAGACAGGACAAGGCTTCGGACCGTGAAACGTATGGCTGAAGGAGCGGGAGGAGCTCCACACCCGATAGAGAGTGCGCAGGTTGAAGGCGGTGGCCAACATGGTCCACTCGGCCGCCACGTTGGCGAGGCCGCGCAGCAGGAACCTCCGTGCCCCCTGTTGCTCCTTGATGATTCCGAATACCGGTTCGACCAGCTGCTTTCTCAGCCTGTAAGCCTCTTGAGTTGCTGAGGTGGACATCCAGGAGCGATGGCGACGTAGCACTTCATCGTGCGGCCCTATGGCCAGGCTTCGCCCAATCTCTTTGGCTCTGGTACAGGCTCTGAAGGCAGGGCATGCCTGGCAGACAGCACCTGCAGCCCGGTACAGACGCAACGGGACTCCGTTCGCATGCTGCATGCGGACGAACGCGAGCGTCTGTCCCTGGGGACACCTGAAGCTGTCGCTGTGCTCGTCATAGGTGAATCTGTCCTTGTGATACGGGTGGCCTGTAGGACGGGCCAGGTCCGGCATCACCACCTGCTGGCCTCTCCGGTGGAATTCCACAACGTGTTTCCCGGCGAAATATCCGGCGTAGGCCAATATCATCTGCGACTTCGTCCCCGTAGTCTCCTCGGCCTGCTCCATCATCGGCACCAGCAGGGCATTGTCATTGGCCGCATCAACCACGTCCACGGCTGTGACCAGCATGCTTGTCGCTCCCCCATCGGTCTCCATGGGTGAGACCATAGCCTGGGCGTTGTAGCCAGCCACGATGCCCTGCCTGCCCTTCATCAGCCGGGCCTCCGGGTCGGTCAGGTTGATACGCCTGTGGCGCTTTTGACTCGCAAGATCGGCCATCGCATGCTTCACCTGCTCTCTCAAGACCTCCTTATCCGCCAACTCCTCAGGCAGATGGACAGCAGCAGCGTCTTCTCCCCCTTCGTTCTGAGCCTCAAGGTCCTCTATCGCCCTCTCCAAACGCTCCAACAACCCACGCAGTCCCTCGACATCGTAGCTCCTGTCCACTGAGGCATTAGCGACCACCTTCGTACCATCCACCGCTTGAACCGCCAGTCCCACCAACTCCATGGCCACCGCCGTGCGCACGGTACGCTCGAACAGCTTCCTCATGGCCTGCCGATGCCCTTTGTAGAACCGCCACAGGCCCAGGGTGAGGATCCGGCGCACCCACCTGAGCAACTCCCGCTTGACCCGCGCCCTCTGGGTGTCGTAGAGCGCCGTCCAGCGCCAGGATAGCTGCCTTCTCCTCCAGTGCCCCGTGAGCGGCATGGGCTCTGGGGGCAAGGTCAGCCCGTGCTTCTCCAGCATGGCCAGCTCCATCTCCAGGATACGCTCGTGCGTCACCAGCCACGACAGACTCTTGCCCCCGATGGGATGACTCGCTCTGAGCGTGCGCCACTCGTCGATCAGCGGCCACGCCGCACCGAAGACCTCCTCGTCATCGAGAGCAGGCTCGACGGTCACCAGCTCGTGATACCGCCGCCGGGTCACACCCGTCGTCACGGGCTGTTTCTCTGCGCTGGCCGCTGACGCTCCGCCGTATCCCGCCTCCACCTGGGCCAGACGCCGCTCCCACTGCCGCAGCGCCCCCGCGTGTTCGTCTTTGAGCCCCTTGATCTCGCCCTCCATAGTGGTCCGCATCTCTCCGAGGCCGCTGGCGATCTGCTGCTCCAACGCCTCCATGCGCTGATCCAGGGCTTCGATGCGCTCCTGCTGTGCCGCCATCGCCGCCTTCTCCCTGGACAGCAGCTGGGCTTCCAATGCGGTCCGCATCCACTTGGAGAGCGCTCCTTGCTCCAGACACGCCTTCACCGTCCGGGGATCGACGCCCAGCATCTCCCCCGCTCCTTTGCGCCGATGCTTCCTCACCAGGTCGTGAAGCAGCGCCATGAGCCTTAGCTCGTGCAGGTCCTCGATGCTCCTCGTTCTTTCCAACGGCCTTCCTCTCGAACTCATAACAAACCCCTCCTTCCTTGCAACGATGTAGTTTTGACCCGCTTTTCCTGCAATGAGGCCCGTTTCCACGCCTCGCAGCGATGTCGGTCCCCACTACGGACTCTGCTGCCACCCCCTGGAACCAGCCCTTTCGACAAAGTGTTCACTGTTTCCGTCCTGTAGGGGCTGATTTCCCCCTGATTCAGCTTGCTCAGGACCCCGATTTCCCTTTTTGGAACAAACTCAAATCTCTGTACACGGCTATGACATCACAGACGGCCCCCTCTTGGGAGGGTCTTATAAGGGGGTTCATCGGTGAACACCCCTATAGGGGATTACGCCCAACTTTCCGGTCTCCCACACTGAAGGAGAACGGGTGTTCGCTCACAAAGATGAACGAAAGGCCAGTGGCTCCGAACGACACCAACAGACGCAGCGCAGGCTCGGTGCAACCGGCCCACATGGTCAGTGTAGAGACTGGGAGGCTCCCAGTGGGTGTCGGCGAAGATGGCGCAGTCCGGCAGTTGGCCGAACGCGCCCCCGCTTGCCATGAGGGCCATGACGGAGGACTGGACGCCTCCGCCCAGGTGGGCAGGGGCTGGACCAAGAAGCGCCCCGAGTTCCAGCGGATGCTCTCCGACGCCAAGCAGGGACTATTTGACACCATCGTCTGCTGGAAGTCGGACCGACTGAGTAGAGGGATGTACCCCGCAGCCGCTCTGATAGAGGTGGTGGAGGCTCACCAGATACGGCTTGAGGCCGTCATGGATGCCATCGACATGAAAACTTTCGGCCTGATGGCGGCCATCGGGAAGATTGAACTGGACAACTTCCGCGAGCGGTCGTCGCTGGGCAAGCGGGGGACGGCCAAGCAAGGACGCATACCGTCCGGCGGCCTTCCCTACGGCTACTGTATCGGAGACGACGGCAGGCCAGAGGTAGACGAGGCCGAGGCGGAGATCGTCCGCCGAATCTTCCGTCAATACGTCCACGAAGGGATGGGCTCCCCCGCGATTGCATGGCAGCTGACCGACGACGGCATCCCCACCGCCCAGGGCGGCCCGGCGTGGCGTCAGGCCCAGGTACATAGCCTCCTGGGAAACGACAGCTACTTGGGCATCTGGGCCTACGGGAAGACCCGGCAAGTCTCGACCTAAGATGGAACGAAGGTATTCGACCAACCGAAGGACGCCTGGATAGAAGTGCCGATTCCACCGCTGATAGACCAAGAGACCTGGGATATGGTCCAGACCCTTAAGAAGCAACGGCTCATGCGGTCCACGAGGAATACGAAGGTCTTTTATCTATTGCAGCATCTTCTGAGATGCAGCGAGTGCGGTCTCCACTTCGGTGGGAGGTCTGTTTGGAACGATAGCAGCCCCCGCAGCGGTAAGCTTGATCCGGCCAATCCTCGGCGCTACTACAAGTGCACCGGGATGCACTCGATGCGGCTACGCTGCCGGGAGCGACCCTACCTCAGGGCTGAGCCGTTGGAGGAGTTGGTGTGGAGCGAGGTCAGCCGCGTCCTTCGGAACCCCGACTTGATTGTGGCGGGGATCGAGTCCCTCGACGCTCAGGACAGCGGTGCCCTTGATGAGGAGATCAGCAAAGCGGAGCGCCAACTGAGGTCTGTCCAGATGGATGAGGACCGCGCTATCAGACTGTATGTATCTGGGAAGATCACCGAGGCCCAACTTGACCATCAGCGCAAATTCATCACCGAACGCCTGGAACTCCTCCGGAGTCAACTCGATGACCTCCAGGCCAGGGCGGCGAGCGGAACTGCAAAGCGCGCTACGATGGAGGCAGTCCTGGCCTGGGCTGGGGAGGTTGGCGATGGACTGGACGACATGACACCCGAGCAACGTAAGGCCGTCCTCCAGTTGGTTCTCGATGACGCTATAATCGACAAGCACAACCAGGTGCGCATCAACCTGGCGATCCCTGTAGAAGTACCTGTGTCGATTGCATCTGCTTCATCAGCATGGACTTGAAGGCGACGGCGTGCTCGCGCTTGCGTGTGAATCTGGAGAATTTCCAAACGAGGATGACCTCAAAGGGGGCCTTGGGCTGGCTGCCCTCCTCGATCATCTCCCTGAACTGTGGCCTGTCCGCCACCCGGCCGCTCTCGGCTTCATCCACGTATTCACGAGCCACCACGTAGCCGTTGGCTTTGGCGTAGTCTTTGAGCGCTCTGAGCTGGGCGGACACGGACAAATCTACGTCCTGCCGGTCGCTGGACACCCTGGCGTAGAGCGCCGCCGGTGCAAGCGGCTGTAGGTGCTTCTTCTTCATGCTGTCCTCCTTCAATCTCCCCGTGATTCTTCCCGTTCGGCATGGCGAGCGCGGAGTCTCTCGTATCGGATGGTCCGCAGCCACTCTCGCTCCTCCATGTAGTTGCGGAGGGCCTCGCGGATGAGCTCGCTCATGGTGCGGCCCTCCTCGCGCATCACGTCCTGCACCTGCTCGGCCATGTCAGGAGGCAGGGAGAAGGTGATCGTCTTGGTATTTCTGTTGATGAGCCTGTTGGTCATAAGGTGTCTTACTCTGTATCATCCAGCATCCGTTGGCCCATTGTCAACTGTCTGCCTTGGCTGGCTTCGCCGTTACAGCCTCTCTAAACAATGAAGGAATTCATCTCTTTGTCGCATTGTGAACACCCGGCAAGAGTAATTCCCACCCAACTTTGTCTGCCTGATGAGCTCTGCCATGTAGTTCTCGGTTGCGAACACGTCCGAATATGGAAGAATCATCGCAACTATTGACATTCAAGTGGACCCCATCATCAGGACAGTGGCGAGGCTAAAATAAGAGAGTCTACCGCTGGGGTGTCTCGTAAACCTTCATCCGATTGTAAGGCTTGTGGATGTTCCAGTAAACACCTTTGTGGGCTCACTGCATGGAACACCTGACCCGGTGACCGATAGCCCAGGGCTTGATGGGGCCGCTCTTGGTTGTAGAAGGCCAGATAAGCCCCAATCCCCTTTCTGGCCTCAGTCCCATTTTGGTATGCATTCAGGTACACCTCCTCGTACTTGATGCTGCGCCACAGCCGTTCCACGAAGACGTTGTCCATGCACCGGCCCCTGCCGTCCATGCTCACTTGAACGCCTTGCGCCAGCAGCATGCTGGTGAAGGCCTCGCTGGTGAACTGGCTGCCCTGGTCGGTGTTGAAGATCTGTGGCCGACCCTTGCTCAAGGCCTCTTCCAGAGCCGCAACACAGAAGTCTACCTCCAGGGTGTTGGACAGCCGCCAGGCCAGCACGTAGCGGCTGTGCCAGTCCATGATGGCCACCAAGTATAGGAAACCCCGAGCCATGGGTATGTAGGTGATGTCGGTGGCCCACACCTGGTTGACCCGGTTGATCTCCAGCCCCTGAGCAAGTACGGATAGACCTTATGCCCCGGGTTTGGCTTGCTGGTGTTGGGACGCCGGTAGATGGCCTCCAGGCCTATCAGCTGCATCAGCCGGCGGACCCGCTTGCGGTTGACCTGGTGTCCGTGATTTCTGAGCCAGGCAGTCATCCTTCTGGATCCGTAGAAAGGTGTCTTCAGGTACTGTTGGTCTATGAGGGCCATCAACTCCAAGTCCTCGGCGCCGGCCTCGGTTGGCAGGTAGTACAACGAGGAGCGGCTGATACCCAGCAAGGCGCACTGGCGCACCAGAGACAGCTTCGGTTCTTCTCGGTCAATCATGGCCCTGCGTTGGGACCGGCTCACAACCCGAAGCTCCGTGACAAAAATCCCGTTCCACCTTGAGCTGCCCAATCTGTTGGTAGAGCTGGGCAGTGAGGACCTCTTGGTCCTTCTCCTGGCGTCCAGCACCATTTTCAAAGAGGTGCGGCGCCCCCTGAGTCAAGGCCTTCTTCCAGGCATGGACCTGGCTCGGGTGGACTTCAAACCGGCTGGCCAGCTCTGCAATGGTGTGCTCCCCATGGAGCCCGGCCAAAGCCACTTTGGCCTTGAAGACTGGGCTGTGCTTCTTACGTGTTTGCTTCATGTCCTGCTCCTTCTTTCCGTCCTATTTTAGGAGCGGGACTCTCTCTTAGCCACCTGTCCGAATTTTGGGGTCCACCTCACATGTCATCTTGGAATGATGGTTCAGGTAATCGATCGGCGAAGCGGACGATGTCTGCCGCCATCAAGGTCGCTCGAATATCCAGAAATGGAACACCAAGAAACTCGGTAGACAGTAAGAAGGGGCCCGGCCCCCGACCTTGGTTAAGAATCCGAGCGATTTCTGACCAGCGTTGCTCGTACTGCGACTCCACGAGTTCGTTAATGGCTTCCCAACCGGGCGCCGTGCCATTCGGATCTTGGATAGCCACGCTGACTCCCCGGTAACCCTCCCATAACAACTGCAGTCTCTGGAACCGAATCTCGTCCTCATACGAGTGTTGCAGTCTTCTCCTACCTTCTTTGTACTTCCGATATTGAAGGGCACCTACTTCATTGCGCAACCTTCGACTTTCTTCTATCAGGGCATCTAATCTCAGGTACACCTCCAACGGAGGCGCAACGAAATGCGAGTGGGCGGCTGGCGTGTCAGGGTCTCGGTTGAACGGTATCGTCCACCATGATCTGAGCGAGGCGTCGAGACCAGCGAACGACATAGCCGCTTCCTTTAGCTGTTCATGACTGATGTCGCTGTACGAATTGAAGGTTAGCCCATGACCCAATATGTTAGTGACGCTCTGAAGAGACTCATCTAATTCGGAACTAAGCGAGCCTTCACTCTCGTGAAACTCTGACATAGGAACCGCGAACCTGTCGCGAGCGACGCCTTTTTGAAGCACGTTGGCCAATTCAAGGAAGTATGTCCTATCGACACTTCTCTTATCATCGATGTGCGCTTTGGTTATCTCGCTAAGCCAATTTTGATCAAGGTACACAATTGGCTTGGAGCCCTGTCGCAGCATGGGTGCCTCCTCCCGCGAACGACCTCCTATCTATACAGGGGTTGGCCTACTGCGGGTGTGTAGGTATGAGGACGCACTGGCCTCCTGGATACTACTCGCCTTACGCACCTCCTGTGGCGCACTGTGAACTTCGACACTTCGAGGGATCCGATACTCCCTTCCAAGAATCCGATACTCCCTTCCAAGAATATGATTACGTCTCCTTGACCCTGGGTTGATGCCGACTCCCAGCCGTGACACGGCCCCTCTACTCCTACATTACCAGACGCCACGTGAGCATACCGCAGACGACGAGCAGCGCGGCGACGACCAGGCCGAGCCTGACTGTCCAGCGTCTCGTCCTGCCGTGGGCTGCCCGCTCCTTGCGGTACGCCTCCTCCAGCTCCTCGTACGCCTGACGGCTGGCAGACGCGGCCTCCTTGGCCTCGTCCCGCTCCCGCTCCATCTCGGATGCTCGCCCATCCAATTCCCACACGGTCCGCTGAAGCTTGTCCTCCCTGACGATGGCCCGGCGCAGCAGATCCTCGTCGCTCACGTACTCCGGGCCGTGCATCCGCACGTAGACCCGGCGGCCCTCCCTGCGGACCTCAATCTCCCCCCTCCGGATCATCCGGTCGAGGGTTGAGATGGAGACCTCCAGCTCCCGCGCCGCCTCCGCTTTCGAGACCCACCGGACACCCTCAGCCATCGCTCTCTTCCTCGCTAAGTGCCTGACGCCTCCGCCTCCAGCTGAACAGACGCAGGCCCCGGCCCTCGGCGTCGGGCGCATCCGACGTATGGTCTCCGGCGGCGTCCTTGGGCGTCTGCGCCGCCTCCAACGCCTCCACGCGGCGGGTCAGACGCTCCACCTGCCCCGCAAGATCGTCCACCGCCTCAATCGCCAGCCTCATCCTCGCCTCCAACCTGTCCAGGGGGGTCGTCCTCTCCCATCCGGGATCGTCCAGGTTGGCCATGAGCCGCTGCACGGCGAGGGTCATCCTGCCACTCAATCGCTCCCGTTGCAGGGCCAGCGCCACCGTCTTCCGACTCACGCCCAGCAGCGCCGCCGTCCGGCGCTGTCCTTCCCGCTCGACGAGCCGCTCCACGACCCACTTGAGGTCGGGCTGATCGTCTCCGGCCCTTGATGCCCGTCCATCACTCATCTTCGATTTCCGAGAGGTCATTTCCATCCTCTACAGGGGGTGGCCCGTTCTTGTCATCAGTGCCGTTTTTCGACGGAACCAGCCCCAACTATGACCGGTCACCGTCGCCTGTGAATCTGCCCCGCTATTTGCACGATGTCCTAGCTGATTGGCCCAGGATGTCCGTTCCTACTCATGCCTCAAATTGGCGTCGCCCACCCCCACATCGTTTCTGGCCGTTTCGCGCCAAAACCGATAGGCCAAACTGGGCCGCCACCCGCCGCAACACGCCAAATCCTGCCCGCATCAGCTCTCCGCACACGTCGGATAGGTCCATTCATAGCTGTTTCCCTCACTATCGGATGACACGTCAGGGGTTGCAAAGTGCAAACGAGGTGCCGTTAGGGAGGCAATGTAGTTTAGCATGGCTTCCCAACCATTTGCATTTTCTGGCGTTGACCGGGCAGAGGGTTTGTCAGCCCGTTTCGTAGCTGAATCAGGGGCAAATGGGGCGGTCTGTGGCACCGTCAGACCTCGAGAATCACCCCTCCAAAGCAACTTTGCAGCCCCCAACCAACACAACGGGAAGATAGGGACGAATCGTCGCTATCTATTCCCCACTACAGGACGGTGACGCATCCGGTGGTAGAGGGAGTCCCACTGGTAGGCGCTCAACCCGGACAGAGGCAGTCTCGGGGACTCCGGCTCCCACAGTGGACGCCATGACTTTCCAAGTATCCCCGTGCATGATAGGACAGGGATGCAGGACACCAGGATGGGCAGGGACATCCGGGACATACGGGCTGCGGTGCGGACGTAAGTCTCCTCGACCTCCTCGGTGTCCACGACGAACAGCGTGACGGGGTACGGCGGCTGGTCGTCCTTATGCTCGGGCGACCAGTAGTAGTCCTCGTATGGACTCAGGCGGGCTATGACTCCCCTGGGGTGACGGGCTCGCAGCTCGTGCTCGAAGTAGAACGGCACGTCAAGGCCCTGGGCGGTCATCTGCCCAACGGCGTCGGGGGCGATGGCGGAATCGCCCCAGTTGTAGGCCCGGTCGGACCTGGCGGTGGGGACGGACCACTGGAGCTCGCTGTCGGGGTCTGCTCTGGCCTCGGTCTCCAGCTTCGAGAGGAACCACGTGATGCCGTCGGCGTGCTTCGTCTGCCTCGCCCACGTATCGATGCGGTGCCCCACGTGTCGCCTGCGGCCCTGCTGGTCGGTAGTGAAGGCTGTGCTCCAGATGTCTCGTGTGGTAGGGAGTTGGGCGCGGTCCCGGTGGGTGATATAGCGTATGCCCTCGGCGGAAAGTGTGTAGCGGGTGTCTCCGCGTTTGCCCCGGCGCTCGATGAGGCCCCAGGTGTTCACAAGGCTGTCCATCATCTGGCTGACCCGTCCCTCGGAGACGCCCAGCCACAGGGCCAGGTGCTCACGGGGGATCATCGGGTGGTCGGTGATGAGGTCCAGCGTCCGCTTCTCCGATGGACTGATGCCGAAGGTCGGCGCAGCCTGCACCATCCCCTCTGGATAGGGTATCGATGCTCGCTTCCGACTTGGCGAGTCCGTGCGAAGCCCTCCGCCGGGGCTGCCGTGAGAGCTCACGGTCTCCAGCGTGTGATACGAGCTGCCGAACACGAACGAGGGGTGACACCAGAGGCGAAGGTCCCGTCTTTCCAGCGTGTCCCTCGACTCCACGGCGACGTAGCAGTCGCTGAGATTCAGGTCCACGCAGAACCTCGTCGTCCGCCTCTGCTCCCAGACGCTGGGCGTCAGGATCAGGATCGTGTTAGGGCGGAGCGTGTAGTCGTACTCCGCTATAGCCCTCAGCCGGTCGTAGAGAGACCGGCGCCGCAGGGCCAAGCCCTGGCGCGGACCACGCCGAAGCTGCGCCCGTCGTGGAGGGTGATGGTGGCGTCGAATCGGCCCCTCCGGCGGAACTCCACGTGGGACCTGAGCCCGTCGATGCCGGGGGAGAGTGAGGCAGCAAGTCGGTAGACTGCGGCCACCGCATCCATCCGGCGGACGAGCAGCGTCAGCCACTCCCTGGACACGGGGTACGCCCGCACGAAGTCCGAGGAGGTGTCGAAGCCGAGGAATTCTGCGGCCTGCCTGATGCCGTTGGTCCTCAGGTAGTATCTCTGGCTCGACGGCAGTTGGGCGGTACCATGACTCACGCGCCCAACCATGCCGTTTGCAAGCAGGCCGGTCAGTGCACGGTGGACGGTCGCAAGCGACTCGCCCAGGATGCCCGCAAGTTCCGCCGAATCGACGAACGGCATCTGGCTGAGGGCGTCAAGTAGCCGTCTGACGCCTGCCGATCTCGTCTTTGTTTGGCTTCGCGTCCTCTGTTGCTGCTTGTTCATTCTGTTTCCTGGCGGCAATGCCCCAATAGTCCATTGTGAGGGCCGGGAAAAATGAAGGTGATTGCCTGCAAGCCATTGGTTTCAGGCCGGTTTTGTGGTCGGGACTGTAGCCGCGACGGAGTGATGCCGCCCTCAAATTGGCAAGTAGATCGCGCCTAGCCCGGAGCCAGACAACCGTCACGCAGTTCTTACTCACCAGCTACGTATGAGGTCTCCAGTTTAGGGCCTTCTCCAGGTTGGATAGATACTCGGCGAATGCCCGGCGTCCCGTCGGTGTCGCCTCTACCCATGTGCGCGGCTTAGAATCCACGAACTCTTTCGTCATAGCCACGTAGTCGGCGTCTTCTAGCTTACGCAGATGAGTGGTGAGGTTGCCCCCGGTGAGACCGAGGGTCTGCAGAATGAACCCGTAGGCGAGCCGGTCCCTTTCCGGTTGGGAGACCAGCATCGTCATTATCCGCAGCCGGGTTGACTGGTGGATGGTCTCGTTGAGGATGATGGGTTCGTCGGTCAATGGACCCCGCTCTTGCGTAGCCACCATGCACCCAGGGCCACCACGACCAGCATCAATCCCGCCGATACCAACATAACCTCGTTGCCGTCCATGAGGTAGTTGGGAATGTAGAACGCTGCCGCGAACCCTACGCCCACCACCGCCAACACCGGGCGGTTCATGATGCCGAACAGGATGTATGCCAGAGACACTATGCCTAGCGTGACGCCCGGTATCTGCTCCCCATTTTCCGCGTTCCACATTCCCGATGCCGCCGGAATGAGGAACATCGCCACAACCGCCGCGAGCCAGTAGAGGAACACCCTTATACCAGCGCTGCGAGCGGCATCCCCAGGCGCGATCCTCCTGCCAGCCCGGTGTCCTATGATCCCGCTTCCCACCATACCCGGCACCATCAGGACCCCCCACAACACCCCGAAAATCCAGGGGCTGCGGTCCGCGAATTCAGATGCCAGCGTCAGGATGGCGTACTGCGAGCCGACTCCCAGCGAGGCTATCGCAGCCCAGAGGAGCAGTATCGTCGGTGTTCCGGCGAGATACATGGAGCTCTGAGCCCTGTACATCGTCTCGTGGATGTCGCGCCAACTCTCTTCGGGCGTGCCCGCCCCTATCTCGCCGTCTGATACTCCCATCGGTCACCTCCCTGTCGTGATTGCGTCAGTATCGCGGTAGAGAAATCATCCACCAGACACTGCGAACGCTCTCTAGAAAGGTATTGTAATACAAAGCAGTTTTCAACGCAACGTGAAGGGATCCGTTAGTCCAGAAGCTAGGAATGTCCTCGTGACCTTCCTCCGATCCTTGTACCACTTGCTATGTTGGTCCGACAAGCACAGGCAGAGGGTCAGCAGAGAGCATCGTTTCCAGCAGTGTAGCCCAGCGAGCTGTGAGGCCTCACGCGGTCGGAAGTTCGTCGGTACTGCTTGGTCAGCACCCTCAGGGTGAGGTACTGACTATAGGTCTAGAACGAACCTCAAGGTGAAAGTTCTTGATTTTGTGTAGTTTGGTGGAAAGCAGCGTGCTGGCCTCCCTCCGTCGCCGCTGTCCTACATCATCAGGAACAACACCGAGTCAATTCGCTAGTGAACGAAATTGACACTTCGTAGAATCCAGCAATACACTGCGACCCAGGGAAATTCTTTAACCTTGAAAGTAGGGTAAACAATGGGGAACCCGGTAGTGCACTTTGAAATTGCCGGCCCGGATGGGCCTGCTCTGCGGCAGTTCTATAGCGACCTGTTCGGATGGAATATTGAAGTGCAGGGCGAAGAGATGGGCAACTACGGTATAGTGCCGGCAAATGAGGGCGGCATCGGTGGCGGCGTGTATCCAACTACTGAGGATATGCCGGCGCGTAGCTACGTTACCTTCTATGTGCAGGTTGACGACCTTCAAGTGGCGCTGGATAAGGTGGCCGGTATGGGTGGGAACGCCATCATGCCACCGATGGAAATAGCGCCCGGCATGGGCTCCATCGCTTTGTTCGGGGACCCTGCCGAAAACACTATAGGGTTGTATGCACCACCGCGGGAATGGGACGGACAGATGCCCCCCAAGGGGGACGGTCCACCGGTGGCGCATTTCGAGGTTGGAGGCAGCGACGCCGCGGTGCTCGCCGACTTCTACACCGGGATGTTCGACTGGAAAATCGACCATCTCGAGGAGGCCAACTACCGCTTCATCCAACAGGAATCTGGAGGGATTGGCGGTGGCATCTTCCAGCACATGGAGGGCATGCCGCCCAACCATCCTTCCGTCGCCGTTATTGTCAACGACCTCCAAGCGTATCTTGACAAGGCCGTAAGCCTGGGCGGCACCGCCCTCATGCAACCCACAGCGATTCCTGGAGGATTCGGCTCCATTGCCATCTTCTATGACATCGCTGGCAATCGCATATCACTCTTCAAGTCCTCTGAGTAGAAACCGCGCTGGCTGGATTGGCCCACCGCACGGCGCATCTGAGCCCTCACAAGGGTGGGCTGCCAGTCTACAGGGCTAACCTGAACCTCAATACGAAAGTTCTTGATTTTGTCAAGTCTGGTGGGCCTGACTTGACGGTAGACAGTACCATCTTTGAATTGTGGGTAGTCCTGCGCGCTTCTAAGACCCAGCAACTTAGTCCTGATGGGAAAATCGGAGTGCGTACCAGCAAACTCCACACTTAAGATTCTGCTACTCGTGTGCAGTGGGATTGAATGTCGTAGAGGGCGGCGACCGTGGGACTCCCGGCGGCGGAGCTTGAACCACTCCCACCGTGCGAGGCGCAGGATGTCGACTATCACTCACCCTTTGCTCCAGCCACGTCTCTGCGTTGGAACAGCCAGAAGGTGGCCGCACCGAGTACGATGATGTACGCAAGCATCACGAGAAAAGCGTGGAGCGTGCCTGGAGGTTCGAGCGGCACACCATCCCTCGTGACTTCAGCACTGAAGACAGCGGCCTGGCTCATCCAGAGGTTCACGTTTTGCCCGATAAGGTAGTCGGGCACGTTTTGGAGCCAGGAGGTGAATTGGAAGATGGGGGCTACGAATAGCTCAATGACATAGTAGCCCGCGGACAGATTTATGCCCATGGAGGATGATTGGGTCAAAACTGCTAAGAATGTGGCCAACACGATGAATGGGACCATTCCGAAAACTGCTTTGCCGAATGTTACGGCGCCATCGGACCACTTTCCGGAACCCAAGAGCCCTCCGGTCTCGTCTGGAGGAATGATGGCTGCGATGAGACTGGAGATGGCGATCAGTGCGGATACGACGATGATGGCGGCCGCCCCGAGCAACAGGAGCAAGAGGAGCTTGGACGCAAGGAGTTGCCAGCGCCCGACGCCTCTGGTCAGAGCGTAACGCAGAGTGCCCCACCCATACTCAGCACCTGTAAGGGATGCTGCAAGAATCAAGATGAGGAAGCCGAGGATCCCGTGTGCCACTCCGATACCCCCGGTAATGCCGCTCGGGAGAGTGAAGCCCTCGCGAAGCACCGCACGTCCGTATACCTCTGCACAGTCGGCTCGGAACGCCTCCACGTCCCCGAGAAGGTCCAACCGTTCCTCGTCAGTAAGTCGTTCGATCTCTGGAGGGACGTTTCCACTCAGGATGTCTTCGCAGGTCAGTTCTATGGGTATCGATTGGCCATCCTTCTCAAGGGTGGCACTGATCGGACCAACCTGTCCTGAGAAGAACTTCTGCACAGCCGTATTGTGGTATGCCAGGTGACTGCCCCAGAGGAAGAACTGGGTGATGAGGATGACGATGCCAAGAAGAATCCAGGGCATCCATCTCTTGCGGAGCTTGTACCACTCCCAGCGGGTGAGGCGGAGTACCTGGGCTATCACTCTGCGTCCTTCTTTCCGTCGCCCGTAATCTCCAGGAAGTACTGCTCCAACGACATCTCATCGGCTGCCATCTCCGTGACGTAGACTTCCGCGCGACCCAGGGCTGAACTCAACTCCGACGAACGCTCACTCGGAGCCGTCACTACCACCGACTCACCGTCTATAGTCACATCGCCAACCCACTCCAGCGCCGACAAGACTTCGATGGCCTTCACGTTGTCGGTGGTACGCAGGCGCACCCGCTCCCCCGCTCGCGTGTGCACCAGGTCGGCGACATTGCCTTGGGCGATCAGCTTGCCCTTGGAGAGGATGGCGACGCTGTCGCACACCTGCTCCACCTCGTGCAGCAGATGACTCGACAGCAGCACCGTGCGTCCACCTGTGCCGAGACCTCGAATCATCTCCCGCACCTCGGCCATGCCTGCCGGGTCCATGCCGTTGGTCGGCTCGTCCAGGAACAGGAGCTCGGGGTCGCCCAGCAGGGCGTAGGCCAAGCCCAGGCGCTGCTTCATGCCCAGAGAGTAGGTGCGGAACCGGCTCTTTGCGCGGTCCGCTAGGCCCACCTTGCTCAGCAAGTCGTCCAACTCTTTCCGGTTGCCCCTGCCGGTGATGCCCTGGTAGTAGGCGAGGTTGTCGCGGCCCGACAGGTACGGATAGAAGGAAGGGGTCTCGACGATGGCACCGACGCGATGGAGGGCATTCTGATGGGGCGTGCCGCTGCCAAACAGACTAAAGCTGCCCGCGGTTGGCTTCACCAGCCCAAGCAGCATGCCCATGGTGGTCGTCTTGCCCGAGCCGTTGGGACCGAGAAGACCAAAGACCTGCCCGCCGGGCACCTCCAGCGAGAGGTCGTCTACGGCAAGGATGTCGCCATATCGCTTGGTCAGCCCATCGGTCCGAATAACGCTCTCATTCATGTATCTTCCTTTCGCACGCAAGTCTAATCGCCCACCGGACCCTCGACGCTAGGATTCTACGGCGGGATGAAGCAGAGCCGGCAAGGGGACAGGGACTCTCGGAGGAGCCTACTGCCGGCTCGCTGACTTTGGCCAGTCCGGAGAGCGGGTCAGCGGGTGTGCCGCTGCCTGCAACGCTGTCACCAAAGGTTACTGGAGAGAGTTGACAGGGAGAACTCTCGTTCCTAGATGAAGAAACGGTATATCCCATTGGATCATCCGACTTTCCGGCATTTCTGTCAATGAAGTTTCTTGCTTTTCAATTGAGTAAATGGCGGCACTGTTGGGTGTCAGCGGTTTTGGACAGTTCTGGGTCCGAGAGATTGGGGTGAAGAAGCTCCTGGTTTGAGGGTTTCTCTGACCTCCTGATTGTACCGCCTCCGCCGGTCAAAAGTCTCTCGCTGTACCTCCTTCCTCTGGGCTAGAATTGCCTCCAGACGGCCTTCCAGCACGTCAGCCGGAGTTACAACCCTGAGCGCCTGATGATATCTTCGGTAGTTGTAGAACTCGACGAAGTCCCGGATGGCCGCCTCCAGGTCTTCCACCACCTCGTATGGCACCTGGTTAATGTCGTCTTTCAGGGTTCGGTGATATCTCTCCAGCTTCCCGTTGGTCTGAGGGTGATAGGGTGCTGCCAGGACGTGGCGAATGCCCACCACCCGCATGTACTCGCGGAAGGCCCGCGATACATAACCTGAGCCATTATCTGAGAGGAGCTTGGTCCGATCCTCCAGAGGTACATCAGTCATACCAGTAGAGTCAACAGCTTCCTGGACCACCTCTATGAGGGAGTTGGCCGTCATGTCCCGTTGCACCTTCCAGGCCAAGATGAACCGGGAGTAGTCGTCCATCACCGTCACGAGGTAGTAGTAGCCCCATCCCACTACACGGAAGTAGGAGGCATCGGTGGCCCACAGCTGGTGGGGCCCTGTGGTCTTGTGCTGGTACTCTTTGCTCGCTGCCAACTGGTATTCGATCCGTTTCACCAGACCCTCCCGTCTCAGAATACGATAGACTGTGGAGGCGGAGACCGATAGGCCTCTGTGGTCGGTGAGCGAAGCCGCCAACTGCCGGCTTCGCCAGGTCGGCATCCCACGGGCTGCCGCCAGCACTACTGCCTCCTCTTCTGGACGCAGGCGATTCCAGGGCCTCTCAGTTCCTTCCGTACCCTCCCAACTACCCTGCCGGTGCCTCCACCTCCACCAATAATACGTGCTCCTGGAAATGCCAAGCTCCCTGAGTCGCCTGTTCTTCCCTCTACCATGTCGCTCCACCTCAGCCACGACCTTCGATTGTTCCACTACGCTCATGCGACGGTGCCGTTGTCGTGTAGGGGCGGCAGAGCTGTTTTTTTGAAGCGGTGCAACTCCAGGGACAACTCACCCACCAGCTGCTTCAGTTCACTGTTCTCCCGCTTGAGCTGCTCTATCTCTTGCCGGGTCGCATCACGCACACTGTCCCGAGTCAACCTCTCCTTCCCAGCTTCCATGAACCCCTTCGTCCAGGCGTAGTAGGAGTGGGGTTTGATTCCTTCCCGTCGGCACAGGTCATTAACGGTAGTCTCCCGTCTGAACCCCTCCAAGACGATGCGGATCTTCTCTTCAGGGGTATACTTACGGCGGGTCGCTGCACGGACCTGACGCACGAAGCTTCGTGTCTCCTGGCTTCGCTCCTCAGCTTGGCTGGCCTGATCCTCTACCTGGGTCATCAATGACTCCTTTCACTTAGGGTTAATCTACCCCTCTGAAGGAGCCTCTACCACCCCCAACCTCTTCGGTTTTCTAGGCCTCAATAGTGTCCAATTGCGCTGACACCCTACACTTCACGTGATGCTTCCGTTCTATTCTCATCAAGCATGGTTTCTCCTCTCTTTGTTTCTTCTCTGGGTAAGTCGTGAGCGCCAATCATTAGGGCGCCATCCTGCCGTCCAGGGTGTCAAACTATCCTCCGCCGCCGACGGCGGCTCGACCTCATCACTCGATTCACCGCCTCCGGGGTGACATAGGTCGGGGTGACCGTGCCCTGTTCCATATCCAGGTAGAGCCCCATGAAGGGACACGTGCCTGCCACCATCCGGCGCACGACCATGAGCACAAGCGAGGCCATCATCTGGTTGATGGTGGGGTCCTGGTCGGTGAGGTCGAGGGCCGCCGCGCAGTCCACGTCCGGAGGGGTTGTCGGCACGGTGGTCAACAGGTCCGGGCGCTGTAGCGTTGGCGCGGGCAGCAGGTAGCAGGTCCCGCCGTCGAAGGCCGACTCATACCGGTGCGACGGTTCGGCCACGTTCCCGACGAGGACCTGCCCCCAGTTGGCGTCGTTGCCCGCGTCGATGAGCCACTGTTGCCGCCCGCCCCGCAGACACTCTGCCATCGCCCTGCGTGCGGCGGCGTTGTCGGTGCAGCCGATGAGCAGGCAGTTGCCGTAGCGGGGAAGACCGGCGTAGCGGTGGCCGTAGGAACCGGAGTCGCCCTCGCGGAAGGCATGGACCGAGTAGCCGATGGGCCGACCGTAGGCCCGCGCCAGCCGGTCGGCGAGGGCCTGGCTTTTGAAGTGGCCCACATCCTTGGGGTAGAAGTTCTGGCGCAGCAGGTTGTGAGGCTCCACCCGGTCGTGGTCGACCAGGACGATGGTGGCCTCCCGTCCGGTGAAGAGGCGGCAGAGGCCCTCGGCGACGTATCCCCCGGTGCCGCCGCAGCCGACCACGGTGATCCAGGGGTTGTCTTGCAGGAATGCATTGTCCAGGTAGTAGGGCATGGTTAGGTTACCTCCTTGGTGTGATTGGTCTGTGATTCATGGCGGTGCAGGCTCGTCAGGCATAAGCCGATGCCGGGGTCAGGGCCGACGAACACCTGGCCCCAGCGGACCGGCGCGTGGTGTCCGTATACCCCAACTCGGAGACTCAGTTCTGGCCGGAGGGTGTCCAGCCGTCCGACGACCCCGTAGATGCGGAAGCCCTGCTCGTCCCGGTCGTCGGTGCCCGAGAAGAAGGCGCGGGTCTTTCCGTGGGAGTGGAACTCAGCCACCACCCCAGAAGGTGGCGTGTAGGTTAGGGACGAGGCGGTCCCGGACTGTTCCGGCACCACCAGCCGGTAGGCGTCCCCGTCCCATCGCACCGCGAAAAACCGCTCGGTGCTTGGGGACTCCTCGAACCAGCGCAGCCCCACCTCGAACAGGTATACCGGGATGGGACCGTGGGGCAGCGTCAGCTTCTCCGAGACTGGAGCGAGCCCGCGCACCGAGCCAGGGGCGACCAGGACGCGGGCCACCAGGTGGGCGCTCCGGGACTGGACGTAGAGACCGCCTGCGCCCAGCACGTAGTCGTAGCCGATCCCCTGGCCGCCGGTAAGCCCGGCGGGGTGGTGGAGCAGGTATCCCACCGGCTTCGGCACTTCCCTAGTAGGTGCGCAATCTCCCTTCGGAGACCGCCATAGCCTGGGCCACCGTGCATTGGGGAACCAGGTCCTCAGTCGGGTACTTCCTCTTTCCATCGAGCTCCTCCCATAGTGCGTGCAGGTTGTCGGGGTATTTCTTCGAGCGATCCCGGGTGTCCCCCGTTATCGAGAAGAAGGACTGGAAGAAGGAGTCGGGTATCAGCCCGACCTCTTCGGGGAACGTGTGGCTTCCGGGACAGACCCGCCCGTCGCCGAAGACGTTGAAGGCCGGAGCCCGGTAGAGCTGCTGCTCTGCTCCGGTGGGCCGGCTCTTGGCGGCGTAGACCCAGGGCGCCCGGCCCGGCGAGCAGACGAAGAGCAGGCCGGGCATGGGAACTCGCAACCGTGCGGGCGGCTTGAACGCCTCCCGTTGCAGGGCCACCGGCCACACCTTCGGCGGCCGCCAAAGGGCCACTACCTGTCCGGTCCCGCACTGGTTCCACCACAGCGTTTCCTTGGGCAGAATCCCCGTAGAGAGCCCCAGGTGCTGGGTGAAGGCGTTGGCGATGGCGTCCGCCGAGACGGTCCTGACCCAGTTGGCCCCGTCCTCGAAGCCCCTTAGCAATATCGTCTCGACGTAGACCTCCATCTGTATCTTGAGCTCGTCCCTGGGCACGTCCATCTGGCCCGGAAGGGACCATTCGGTAACGTTGGTGTCTTCACTCATGGTCGTTTTCCTCCGTAGTTGGGTTTGAGTGGCCGAGCCGCTCCAGAATGAAGTCCAGCATCTCGGCGAAGTGGGCGGGCAGGTCGTCCTCCAGCCAGTCGGCCAGCCCGTTCACCGATTCGATGATGGCCCTGGCCTTTCGCCACTCCTCGGTGCCCTCAGCGATCACTTCGTCGTCCCAGGGGTCGGCGAAGCCGTCGTACATTCCATCGTCGTAACAGCTGTCTAGAAAGAGGTTGCCGGTCTCGGCCCAGACCCAGGAGGCGGCCTGAGCCACCCCCTCAAATCTGGTCCCCTTGACCGCTTCGGCGAGGTCGTCCTGGGGTATACCCCCTTCAGGTATCCTGACCAGCGTGTGCTGCGGGATGTGAGCGGCGGCCGACTCCAGCCAGGCCACCCTGAGCCCGTCGCCTTCCATGTAAATACCATCGGGGGGCTTGACCAGGAGGGCCAGGGCCGAGAGCCCCTCGCGGTAGCCGTCCCACATCTCGTGCAGCCCCTCGTAGCCGATGCCGTGCAGCTCGTAGGGGATGCCCCTGCGGAGCACGGTGAATGGAGGCTCGTCCTCCTCGGTTAGGTAGAACTCGAAGAACGGTGCGTAGAGGGGGTAGTGCCGCTCCTCGAAGAGCCGGGCGAAACCCTCCACCCTCTGTCGTATGTCGGGGGCTGTGAGCACCGCCTCGGCCTCATCGGGGAAGAGGCGGCGCACCAGCCCCACGAACCAGGCGTGGTCTTCGGCATTGCCGACCAGCGCGACCAGCTCCCGCAGCGACGGCGGACGCCGTAGGAGCAGGTCGGCAAGTTCGCTCAGGCGCGGCGGGGCTGCAACTGCCACCGCAGCACCTTGGCCAGGCGGCCCGTGGCCGCCGCGTAGTCCTGTGCCTGGGCGCAGGCCAGCTCCAGCTCGGCGCTCCGGGAGGCCGCCGCCTCCAGGTCGAGGGAGCCGTCGGGCCGTGTGAGCTCCGCCGTAAGCTCGATGAGTCTCAGGTCCGCCGGAGGCACCGCCGCCAGCAGACCGGCTAGCATCTTGCTGTCCATCATGCTCCGTCCTTATCTCCGAGCGCGGGTGCGCCCTTGGTGCCCACCCGCCGCTGGAACTCGTAGATCGTGTCGTCGCCCCGCCTGGTCTCCTTGACGGAGGCGTTGGCGATCTCTCCGTAGAAATCGCTCAGCGTGTTTTTTACCTGGTCGACGCTCATCTGGGGGTCTGGGTCGGGAAACTCCCGGTCGTCGTAGACGAATATGCGTGTCATCGGTTCATCTCCTCGTTAGTCGTTGTTGTTTCGCTTCGTCGCCACCTTAGCGGCGCCCCCTTCAGGACACCGTTTGAGCCTCTTTTTCCTCCTCCCGGCTCAGCGCTCACTCGAACATCGAGAGGGTCGCGGGCTTCGGCTTCCCGTTCCTTCTGGCCGGCTTCTGCGGCTCCTCGGCCAGGAACTCGGCCCAGGAGAACATCGACTGCTGGGTCTCTTCCACCACGTCAGCATGACCGTTAGCCGCCGCAGTCTCGACGACGATCCCGGTGCCGTTCCGATGCACCTCGACCGTCTCCGGTTCCACCTCCACCGCGTGCCACTCCTCGTCCACCAGCAGCTCCTCTGAGATGGCCTCGGCGTCCCTTGCCTGGGCGAAGGCATCCTCCACCGACTCTCCTTCCTCTTCCTTCTCTCCGTTCACGATCTTCCTTGCCAGGGCCAGCATGATGTCGTCCCCGTCGTCGCCGTAGGCCGCCAGTCCGTCTTCGGGGAGTTCTCCCTCAACCGCCAGGGAGCTTTGCAGCTTCTGGGCCACCAGCTTCAATGCATCGGCCTGGAGGGTGCCCCGGTAGGCCATGAACACGACCTTGACGGGCCGGGTCTGTCCGATGCGCCACGACCGGCGCGACGCCTGCCGCATGGTGTAGACGCTGTAATCCGTCTCGAACCAGACCAGGGTCGGGAAATCGATCAGGTCCAGCCCGGTCTGCACCAGCCTGGGGTGGCAGACCACCACGTCCACTCCCTCCTTGACCCGCTGCTCCATCCACGCCTCCCTGCGGTCCGGGGCCACGGCGTCGGCCTTCATCACCGCCGCCCGGAACCCGTGCCTGGTCAGGATGCCGCTCATCCGCTCGGTAATGTCCCTGGTTCCGGTGTGGATGGCGTAGACCAGCACCCTCCGGCCCTCCATTCTTTCCGCCGCCACCAGGTCTAAGAGCGCCTTCTCCTTTGGGTACAGCTTCTCCTCGGAGAGCGGCGGCACCTGGACCAGCACGTCCTCCGACTCCGGGTCGAAGACGGTCTCACCCCGTGTGCAGCCGTCGGGGTAGGCCAGCAGCGATTGGAGGTAGGTGGAGAGGAGCTTCCGTGACCCCTTGGCCAGCGCATCGGCGAGGGCGGCCCGCAGCTTGTCGTACAGCGTGCCGTAGGCTCCCCTCTGGGTGTACCCGTAGCTGTCGGCCTCGGAGTCCATCGACGAGAGGCGAATCTGCTCCTCGTAGGAGGGCAGCCCCGACGCCACGTCGGAGAGTCTGAGGAACACCGAGTTGCCGATCAGGTGGAACAACGCGGCTGGTGCGAGCCCCGGCCGTTCTCGCACCACCTTGCGGTAGCGTCTGCGTCGGCTGAACCGTCCGTCCTCCACCGACTCGCCATCGTCCTTGCCGATGGTGTGCTCCTCGAAGCCGTACCGTTGTATCCACCTTCCCTCCTCGGAGCGCCCGAACTCCGTCCTGATGGCCGGGCTGAACCGGTACAGCAGGTGGAACAAAGTGCTCGAATACCCTCCAGTTAGGGTTCCTGTCAGGGTGAGGGAGCGGCCGCAGGAGTCGGCGAGGACGCCCGCTGCGATGCCCTGGGCGGAACCCCTTCCTTTGTACTCGTGAATCTCATCTCCAATAAGGAGCTCGAAGAACCCCTTCATCCGCTTCTTGATGTAGTCGGCAAGCGGATACCGCTTCGGCCCTTTGGGGTCGGCCTGCCACAGGGCGGAGCCGCACCCCGCGCAGGTGCGCCGCTTGCGCCCCATCTCCTCGGCGGTCAGCGGCACCCCGTCCTTGTCCACGATCTGGCTGGCGCAGATAGGGCAGCAGGGGACCCGGAAGGGCTCCCCCGTCTCCTCGTCCCGGATGAGCCCGCCTCTGGATGTGGCCCACCGCTCGGTGTACGCCGCCTGCCAGCGGTAGGAGAGCTTCGCCCGTTCCCTCGACATGATGGCGAAGAGGAGGCCTGGGCCGGTGGAGAGGCGCAGCTTCTCCAGGTCGGTGATGGAGGCGACGATGGCGGCGCGGGCCTTGGGCACCGTCTGCTCCACCTCCCGCTTCCACTTCCGGGTCAGGTGCGGGGGTGCGAGTACGAGCACCCGCTGGAAACCCGCAGCGTAGGCTGCGGATGCGCCGAGTAGGATAGGCCGCCGGCGAGTTACCCCGTGTTAGCGGAGCACTTTTCCGTCGGCCCTCCTCCGAACCGGACGTGCGGCTTTCACCGCATCCGGCTCTCCAGTGGTTTATGTCTGCTTCTGCGGATTGATTCGCCCGTGGTGGATGTCCATGTGACACGTGCGGCAGACCGCAAGGGTCTTTCGTTTCCGCGCCGCCATGAGTTGTACCCACTTGGGCTTTTCCCGTTGGCCTTTCACGTTCAGGTCGCGAAGTGCGCGGATGTGGTGGATTTCCACTTTCACCGTTGAGTCGCACATCTCGCATGTGTCCGCTAGGAGCCGTTTGATGAGCTCGTTGCGGTCAGACCTGTATCGCTGAGGCTGTTGGTCGACTAGAACTGCCTGCCGTTGCCGTTTCAGGGGTATGCCACCGAAGTACGCGACTTTAGGGCGTTTGCCGTTGTCCTGCTGCTTGACGACCTTGAGACAGACGCGCGGCCCGTGCTCGGTTTCCGCGACGCTCTTGTACTGGCGTTGCATCTTCCGTGCGGTGGACTTGTGCTTTGCCGCAAGGGTCCGTGCCAGCGACATCTCCATGACCCCTTTCAGTTTCCCGAAATGGGAGACGTTGTAGGCCAGAAGGTAGTAGTTGACGACGCCCCGGAACTCCGACTGGTACTGTGCCACGATGGAGAAATCTTCATCGTGGAGTAGGTAACTGCGGTGTGCCGGTTTGCCTTTGCGCATGTAGGCTTGGCAATGTTGCTCGATGACGTCGGCGGGAACCCGCAATCCGATTTGGCCGTTGACCCTGCGCCGACCATTGCGGTCGAACTGGTCGTTGGCCTGTTGTTTCACGAGTTCGTAGCCGAGGAACCGCGCCGCCTGGCTGGTGGCGTGGGTGATGAGAGTTTTCTCCCTGGATAGCTCCAGCTTGAGTGAGTCGCGCAGGAATGTTTCCAGGGACTCTTTCACCTGTTGGGCTTCGGCCTTTGGCCCGATGAAACCCAGCACGAAGTCGTCCGCGTAGCGCACGTACCGTAACCGGCGGTAGCCGGGGTCATAGGGGTCACGTGACGGCAGTTGTTGCAGTTGCTTGCGCAGTTGCAGTGCCTCGGCGTGGTTCCCCCGCTTCCTCTGGCGGGCCGCTTGGTTCAGCAAACGTGTGTACTCGCGGTTGTCTCTCCGGGCTGAGCCACGGGTGTGGGCTGGTATCAGCACGTTCTCGACAAACTTGTCCAACCGGTCTAGGTAGATGTTGGCGAGGATGGGACTGACGATGCCGCCTTGCGGTGTCCCGCTCAGCGTGCGGCCATATTTCCAATCCTCAACGTAACCCGCTTTCAGTAGGTACCTCAGCAGGCGTAGGAATCGGTTGTCGTGGAGCTTCTCGTCGAGCACCGACAACAGGACATCGTGGTCGATGTTGTCAAAGCACCCCTTGATGTCTCCCTCGACGAACCAGCGGACACCAGTCCAGTGGGTGGTCACGTTGCTCAAGGCGGTGTGGCACCCCCGGTCGGGCCGAAAGCCGTGGGAGCGGTCGGAAAACTGCGGCTCGTAGTAGGCTTCCAGAATCATTCGGATGACCTCTTGCAGCAGCTTGTCCGTCCACGTCGGTATGCCCAAGGGACGGGTGCCCCCATTTGGTTTGGGAAGGTTGACCCGTCGAACCGGCGTCCACCGGAACCGCTCATAACGAAGCTCGTCGATGATGCGGTCGATTTTCACCAGTGACATACCGTCCACGGTCTCTGCGGTGGTTCCCTTGGTCATCGCTCCCTGGTTTGAGTAGAGACGACCGTAGGCCCGCAGGTAGAGTTCCCGGTTGTACAGCAGCCGATAGATGTTCTCCAGCGGCAATCCTCTTTCTCCGCGTTCGCGGATGACGTTCAGTACAGTTTCGGCGTTTTGCATTGTGCATACCTCCCTGTCGTATTCCGTCGAAACCACCTGCCCTCCTTCGCCATGTGCCGGGCTTTCCCCGGCTCGGACTACTACGAGGGCTCCGTTGCCATAGGGGTCTCCCCCCGTAGGCCATCCCGCGTTCCATTGACTTCGGGATGACATTTGATTACTGTCACAGCGTGGACGTTGTTGAAGCAACACCAACATCAGCGGTCTGGGTCAGCCTGCTTGGCGATCTGGTCGTCGGCGTGGTGCTCGGCGGCCTCATTGGCCTAGTACGATGGCTTCGCCTTCCGGAGTCCACACGAAGGTATCCGGTTAGGTCGTTGCTGCGTTGGATTGGGATTGTCATTGGCCTCTTGTTGGCCAGAAACGTCTTTGGAATCTTCTGGAACTGGTTCTGGTTCTTTGACACGCTGTTTGACTGACCGCAACCGTCTCCCGTATGTCATCGACATAGGACGTTCTAGCGCGACTGTAGGTGCCCCGTTCGTCCCCTTGAATAGACCGCATCGGTCATCGTCCACTCATCGGAGTTGCATTGTTCCATTCATCAGACCAGTGCAATGAGCGGCGCCGGGTTACAAGCGTTCTACCGGCGGGTGGCAAGAACACCAACTGGGAACTGGGGTTCAGGCAATCAAGCTTTCACCGTATCGTGCGGGCCTTGCGGAACCAGTCCTACAACGCTTTGGGACTGTAGCCGCTTTACCGACATGCTGTTGTCCCCCTAGGCTTTCGCTTCGAGGTGGGTCGGTTAGCCCAAGAACTTTCTCCGAGTTCTTCCCGGCTGAGCCGGGTATCCTATGCCGCGTTACGCGGCGCACTGAAGGTCTTGCCGGTGCCCATCTCCCCCACCACGTTGGTGCCCTGGTGGGCTTTCAGGGAGAGGGTCACGCCCCGTATGGCGTCTGCCTGGGCTCCCAGGGGGGAGCGGAGCAGTTGGGGCAGGCCGTGGCCGTTCTGGGAGGGCCGGTAGAGGGGCGGGTAGGACTCCACCACCCGTTGGGCTATTGCATCTCGGTACTTGTCGATGAACTGGGCGAGGTCCATTGGTTTTCTCCTTCCTTCTATAGAGCTATCGCTTCTGGCTGCTTCGGTCCTGATAAAGGGCGAGGCCCCGTGGTCCTGGAAAGAACCAGCGGGGCCTCGTGACGCGGCTCTGGGGTGGAGTCGGCTATGCGGCTATGTCGGTGATTACGCCGTCCCCGAGGTCCAGGGCGACGACGGTGGTGCGGAGCCTCTCCCTATAGGTCACCTTGTCCGGGGTCTCCTCGACCAGCACCAGCTCCTTGGTGGTCTTCCCCTTGACCAGGATGCGCCGACCGTCCGCTTCGAGCTGGAGGTTGTCCAGGAACCCGGCGGCGATGAGCATGGCCATGTGTCCCTTTCGCAGGGGCATCAGGGGGCGGGTCCTCTGGTCCTTGCTGGGCCAGAGGGAGTCCGTTACTTCGGCGCTGGCCCACAGGCCGGAACGCCGGGCCTCCTGAGCCGCCGCCACGGGATCGACGGTGCGGGTGGCGAATAGGATGTCCCCCGCGTCCGAGGTGATGGCGGTGTAGATGGGGTAGCCTTGGGAGTACAGAGGCTCCGGCTCTCCCTCGGCCCAGGCCAGCACCTGCCCCTGCGCCTCCTCGTCGAGACGGGGCTCCGCCATCCGGTAGCCCATGACCACAACCTGGTCGAAGGCTTCACGTTCCGGGTGTGGGAAGGCCCAGCACCTCAATCTATAGTAATAGGAGGCGAGGTACTTGGCCGAGACCGCGAGACGCTGCCGAGGCACGATGAACACCAGGAGGCCGCCGTCGTTCAGGTAGCGGGTCGAGTGGGTCAGGAAGGCGTGCTCCGTCCGCTTGCTTTCCGGGTCATGGTCGTATGGCGGGTTGAGCAGGCAGATGCCGAACGCCTGGTTGCCTATGGAGGTCTGGAACAGGTCTGCGGCCAGGGTGCGGTGCAGCCGGGATGCGGCCTCCTCAGCCCGGTCGGTATGCAGCTCCACCCCGTAGGTCTCTATGGGCATGGTGTTGTCCTGGGTAAGCCGTTCTCCCAGCTGGGCCACCGCCTCCCCGGCCCCGCAGCAGGGGTCGAGGATGCGGACCACCTCTCGGTTGCGGTAGTAGTAGCCCGCAGGCGCCCGTATCAGCGTGGCGATGAAGTCCACCACCTTCTCCGGCGTCGGGTAAAACCCCCCTTTGGCCTGTGCTGCCAGTCTCATGATGTCTCTCCTTCCTCATGGTCGGTCGATGTTGATGGGCCGAACTTGCAGGGTTCGGGGCTGCAGAAGTAGCAGTCCCGCCTCGCCCTGGGTGGCGGGACGTAGTCCTCGGCGGACAGGGCCTGGAATATCACCTGCACGCCGCAGGAGCCGCAGTGGTAGATTTCTCCCGTATGGACATCCCTGTCCGGCTCCTCTATCTGGGCGAACCGCTCCTCGCAGTGGGGGCAGGTGAAGTAGATGGTCTGGGTCGTGGTCATGGCTTATCTCCTTTCATTGGCCGCCGCCTTCAGGCAGCGAGCCGGTTTTCTGACTTGATACCCACCACCTCTCCGGTGGCGCGGCTCCTCTGGTAACAGAGCACTTGAGCCGTCTGAGCGGCCTCGGCGCATGCCACACAGAAAGCGGTGACGATCTCGGTGTGTTTCGCCACCGTCACGCGTCTGACCAGCACCGAGCCGTTGTCTGTGCTGGTGTGCCGGTAGAGCATCACCCTGGGGTCGCGCCTTTCTGACGTAGTCGCAGGCCGATAAAGTAGGGTAGGCCGCCGGCGAGTTACTCCGGTTGCTCGGAGCACTTTTCCGTCGGCCCCCCTCCGAACCGGACGTGCGGCTTTCACCGCATCCGGCTCTCCAGTGGTCATGTCTGCTGTTGCGGATTCAGTCGGCCCGCATGGGTGTCCACGTGGCACGATTGGCAGACCACGAGGGTCTTGCGCCGCCGCGCCGCCATGACCTGTATCCACTTGGGCTTTTCACCTTGGCCTTTTACGTTCAGGTCTTTGAGCGCGCGGACGTGGTGAACTTGGATGTCCACCTTTGACCCGCATAGCTCGCATTTGTCCGCTAGGAGCCTTTGTATCAGCTCTGTGCGTTCAGACCTGTACCGTTGAGGTTGTTGGTCTACGAGGACGGCCTGCCGTTTCCGCTTCAGGGGTATGCCACCGAACTGCGCTGTCAGTGGGCGGTTCCCTTCACCCCGCTGTACCACGACCTTGAGGCAAGCCCGTTGTCCATGCTCGGTGTCGGCGGTGCTCAGGTAGCGCCGCAGCACTTTCCGGCAGGAGGTCTTGTGCTTGTTCGCAAGAGTCTTGGCCAGCGACTCCTGCATGACCCGTAGCAGTTTCCCAAAGTGGGCACGGGTCTTCCCATTAGGCTTGGGGATGTTGACCCGTCGCACCGGCGTCCACCGGAACCGCTCGCAACGCAAGGCGTCGATGATGCGGTCGATTTTGGCCAGGGACATACCGTCCACGGTCTCTGCGGTGGTTCCCTTGGTCATCGCTCCCTGGTTTGAATAGAGACGACCGTAGGCCCGCAGGTACAAGTTCCGGTTGTAGAGCAGTCGATAGATGCCTTCCAGCGGCAATCCTCGTTCTCCGCGTTCGCGTATGACGTTCAGTACAGTTTCGGCGTTTTGCATTATGCATACCTCCCTGTTTTATTCCGTCGAAACCACCTGTCCTCCTTCGCCATGTGCCGGGCTTTCCCCGGCTCGGACTACTACGAGGACTCCGTGACCATAGGGGTCTCCCCCCGTAGGCCATCCCGCGTTCCGTCGACTTTGGGGACAGAGCTGTGGCAATTCAGCTTTCACCATATCGCGCGGGTCTTGCGGAACCGGCCCTACAACGCTTTCGGACCGTAGCCGCTTTACCGACATGCTACTTTCCCCCTAGACTTTCGCTTCGAGGTAGGTCGGTTGACCCAAGAACCTTCTCCGAGTTCTTCCTAGTTGAACTAGGTATCCTATGCCGCGTTACGCGGCGCACAATGCGGTTGCCCCGAGGTGCACAGGTGCTGCGTGTGGTCGTGCCGGCAGAAACGGCAGGTCGTTCCGTCCGGCGAGAAGCGCTGCCAGGCCCTGAAGTTCCGCTCCTGCCGGTGCTTATTCGTGCGTTTTGCTCTCGTCAGGGTGCTATCCATACCCTCCTCCGTTCACTGCTGCCACGATGGGCTCTTCCTCTCCGGGTAGAGTCAGCAGCCCCGAGGCAACGGCCTGGGAGAGGTCCTCCTTGAGGGATTCGGGGTTGGGGTTGCAGCGGTAGGCGACCACTCCCGCCGATTGGAGCTGGGTGATCTCCTCCTTCTGAAGGCCCCGCCGCCACAGCCAGTCTGCCCAGGAGGGGTGCAACGGCAGCGGGCTCCTCTTGTCCAGGAAGCGGTAGTGGAGCCTGGGGGCCTCGCCTTCCGTCTGGGCCAGGAGGAGGAAGTGTCGTGTTCGGAGGCCTACTGGGCCATTTTCGTGTAGACCAACGCGTGCCAGCCCCCTGATACGGGCAGCTTGGCGATCTTGGTCGTCCAGGTGCCAATTGTTTGGTACGGGATACCGCATCGCTCATATCCTCCCGAGAGGGCCATCCCATCGGCCCCCTTGATAAGGTGGGCGGCGTCGGGCGGCTGCTTGAGCAGCGAGGCCCAGATAGCCTTCAGCACCGTCTGGGAGCCCACCATCGAGACGAACCAGAGGCCGTTGGAGTGGGGGTCGCGGGCGAAGGCGTCGGCGGTTGCCGAAAACCCTCCCGCCGAGATCGTGTACAGGTCTTCGGGGTCCAGGGTGTATTCGGTTGCAAGCATGGGTGTCTCCTTTTCGGTTGGTGTGGGTGTCTGGCAGAGGAGGTTCCTCCGTGCGTCCGGTAGTAGCAGTCAGGGTCGGGAGTCGGTGATGAGGCCGCGCTCCTTGAGGCTGACCGCCTTGTCCCCGCCGATGACCACGTGGTCCAGCAGGGCGATCTCCAGGAGCTTGCCCGCCTCGATCAGCTTCTTGGTCAGGGCCACGTCAGCCGGGCTCGGTTCGGGGTCGTTCGAGGGATGGTTGTGGACCACGATGATCTTGGGCACCGCCTCCATGACAGCGGGCCGGAACACCTCTGCCGGTCTGACGGTGATGGAGCTCACGTCCCCCTGGTAGATCACCCGCTGGCCCACGATCCGGGTCTTTGTGTCCAGCAGGAGGACCCGGAACTGCTCCTGGGCGAGGTGGGCCATCTCCGGGGCTAGCAGCAGCCGCACCGCCTCGGGCGAATAGACCGCCGGAGGGTCGGCGGGGCGCGGTGGATGGGTCTCCACCCCGTAGCGCACGGCCAGCTCCCCCAGGATGCTGACGTTGCGCCGGAGGGTCTCTAGCAGTGTGTCGTTGTGCTGTGCATTGGTCATAGGAACCTCCCCTAGATGTGGATGGTCTGAAACGAGAAGCGGGGCCGATCCCGAAGGTGGGAGCGGCCCCGTGGAGCGCCCGTGTTAGTGGGCGGCGGTAGACGTTTCTGGCCTAGAAGGGTGCCTTGGCTTTCACCGGTTCCTCAGCAGCTGCGTCCTCAGACTCCTTCGCAGAGCCATTCCCGTTGCGAGAGTCGAGGAAGACCACCTCGGAGGCGTGAATCTCGGTGCGGTGCCTGCGCTGTCCGTCCTCGGTTTCATACGAGTTCTGGACCAGCTTGCCTGCGACGTACAGCCGGTCCCCTTTGGCGACATACTGGTTCACCGCTTCGGCCAGGCCGGACCAGCAGGTGATACTGTGCCAGTCCGTGCTCGTCTCTCCGTTCTGGCGGTGTCGGTCGGTGGCCAGCCTGAGCTGGGTGACGGCGGTGCCGCTCTGGGTGTACTTCATCTCAGGGTCTGCTCCGACCCGTCCCAGTAGCTCTACCTTGTTGATTGTGCGTGCCATGTCGTTTCTCCTTGTATCTTGGTTTGTGTGTGTAGTAGTGCGGCGTTGCCGCACTCGAATGGAAATGCAGCGCCGTCCCCTTCCGAAGGGAACGGTCTTGTCCATGCGCTCCCGTTACAGAGCGTCTAGCTCACCCGCACGTACTGAGACACGGCCTCCGTCACAATGTCGACGCGGGTATCCGGGTCCAGCAGCGCGTTCAGCTTGCGGTAGTCGACCGAGAAGCGGCGGGTCTGCACCAGGCTTACCGACCGGCCCTCGACGCTTGCTTTGGTCATCCCCCGCTGCCGCATCCACGACTTGAGGGTGTCCAGCGCCCGGCGTTTGGCCTGTTCCGGCTCCCGAAGGGCTTCCTGCGCTTCCAGGTATGCCCGCGCCGCCTCCCGGGCCTCCTCCGCGCTCACCTCCCTTCCTTCTATGTCCGGTGACTCGTCTGTTTCTCCTCTTTCCTCGGCTGCTCCGGGCTTGCACGTGTTCAGGAACGGGCAGCTCCGGCACTGCCAGCTACCGGCGCGGAAGTCCCGCTCCGGCAGCTCGTCCGGGTCCTGTCCGTGGGCGGCGTAGTGGTCGGCCAGCTCGCCGAGCCGGAAGCTGACGGCCTCCATCGCGTCCTCCACCCGCTCGGCGGGAATCGTCTCCGCATCCCAGGCTCGGCTGCCCGTGTCCATCGTGGCTATCACCACGTCGCGGGCTTCGCCGTACTTCCCGTAGGTGTAAAGGGCAGCCTGGGCCACCGACTCCGGGTGACTCCGCTCGGCCCCCAATGTCTGCCACCGCTTGTAGGCTTCCGGCCCCCTGGTCTTGACTTCGACGATCACCTCCGGCCCTCCGAAGAAGGGGAGGACGGCGGTGGCGTCGGGGTGGCCGGTAACGCGGAGGTTGGGGGTGATCTGGGCCGTCACCTCCCTGGGGTTGTTGGGGTCCACCGGGATCACGTCCCAGCTCGCACGCTCCATCGCCCGCAGCACCACCTGCTCCAGGGCCTGCCCCGCCTCCATGACGGTCAGGGACTCGTCGCTGGGAGGGTTGGTGGGCTGCTGTTCCGTGGCGGCATACCACAGGGCTCTGCGGCAGCTGCTGGCGGCCGATGCCCGCACCACCAGCGCCCCGTCGCCGTCGAAATGGGCTGCCGGTCGTGAGTAGACCTCCGACCGGTCGTTGGTCAGGTCCTCGTTCTGGCTCATGGTCACTTCTCCTTTGCTCCTGAATATGAAGAGCGGAGCCGCCCCCGTGGAGACAGCCCCGCTAGTTGAGCAACCATCGGTTGTGTGCGCCGCTCATGCGGCGGCTTTGGATTCGGATTCCTCTATCCCCTCTTTCGCCCTCTCTTCTCGCTCCTTCAGATGGAGCTTGAGGATCTGGGAGATGCCATCTGCAAGACCCAGCACCCATATGCTCGACCCATCGCTCAACTGATTGGCGAAGGGCTGCATCTCAGCTATGCCCTGGCACTGGTCCACGATCTCGGCGACGGGCGTGCCCCTCCGCAAGTGCAGCGAGACGAGTCGGCAGGCCAACTCCGTCACCCCGGAGGTGAAGGAACCCGCCTTGCCGATGCTTCCGAAGACCTCGAAGGGCTCACCGTCCTCGTCCAGGGACACCGTGATGTAGAGGTTCCCGTGCTCGGTATGGAGCTTGGTCGTGCTGCTTGGCAGCGTCCTGGGCCTGGGCCGTGTCGCCGGGGTCATGGCCCCTCCCCCTTCTCAAGGAGATAGGGAAGGGCTGGGGCGTAGCGGCCGAAGAATTTGGCGACCTTGAGGGCACACTCCCGGTCCCTCTTGTCGCCGGTGCCCAGCAGCGTCTGGACGATGGCCTCTTCGCAGTCCTCTTCGGCGAAGGCCGGGGTCAGCAGCGTCTCTTGGACGGCAGGGGGAAGGGAGTCCCACCGCTCCCGGCTCAGCTTCAGCCCGCCGTGGCTGGCCGTTTCGATCCGCACCACGCCCTCGGCCAGCGCTACGACGTCCTGGGGAGGTCCCCACGGGGTATACATAGTGTTCACTTTCATGTCGTCTCCTTTCTATGTGTTGCTCAATTGGCCAAGTGAAAACGGGGCTGCCCCCGGTGTGGAGGCAGCCCCGTTACGTGGGCTCGCTATGGCGCGTTGGGCTCATGCCGCTTCCGGCACATCTGCTTCCCGCGTCTGCTGGAGCTTCCGGGTCGCCCCTTGCACGAGCGGCGTCAGCTCCGATGCCGATACCGCCTCAAGGTCCTTGCCCGTCTTGCCTTTGACCGCAGCCCGCACCTGCTTCTCGTCGAACCCCTGCATCGCCCCCAGGTCGATCAACGTCGACCGCAGCGACGGAGCAAGGGAGTCGGCTGCGCTTTCCTGCTTCGCCGGTTGCCCGGTGGCCGCCTGGTCTCCGTAGAGGCAATTCCCGAACTGGTCTCCGAAGCTGCGCAGGGCGCGTTTGAGACCGTCGGTAACCGACCCTTTACAGGCTGTGTCGTGACCCTCCGCCGTCTCCTCCGCCACGGCGTGGAACCCGATGTCCGTGCGGGGCGGAGCGCCGGGGACGGTGACCCGCACCGGAGCGCTGTAGGCGCGGATGCGGCTGATCTCGCCCGTCTTGGGGTCGACCTGCTCGATCTCCCGCAGGGTCACGTCGCCCACCACCTCGTATCCCCAACCAGCGAACCCGAAGATGCGGTTCGCCTGGTCGATGACGGTGTGGCCCTCGATGTACTGGTATGTGCGCCCGGCCCGTCCCTTGCGCTGGGACATCAGGCTCGGGTCGAGGGGCTTCTCCAGCTCGCTCACCACCCTTGGGGACAGGCTGTCCCAGAGCAGGTCGTGCTCCGGCGTGATGGCAGCGTCCGGGTGGACGCCGTTGCTTCCGTTCTTTGTCGCTGCGTTCGTCATTGTGCTTCTCCTTTGTGATGTCTGTGATGTTTCTCTGGTCGGTGCGGGTTTCCCCTATGGGAAGCCCGTAGGCGGGGCAAGCCCCGTCATTCATTGGGCATAACGCCTCCTTGGGTAATGCTGTGTGGATCGATGGCGCAGGGCACAGAGCCTGCAAGACGGTGGGCTGCGTGGGCACAAGAGCGGGCGGGAAGCCCGTGTGGAAGGGGGCCTGTGCTACCTAGCGGTGCGGGCCGCCCTGGCAAGCAAGCGGCGGAAGGCGGCGCGGCCCTGGGGCTGCGGGGCAAGCTCGGCCACGTCCGCCACGCCGTCAAGCAAGGTAACGACGGCGGCCCGCCGCCCAAGCAAGCTCTCAAGCCGCTCGGCGGCCTCGCGGCCCGCATCGTCGGCGTCGAAGGCGAGGAACACGCGGGGGAAGGCAAGCAAGCTACCTGCCACCCGCTCCATGCCCTGGGTTCCCAGGGCTGCGACGGCTGGCAACCCCCACTGGGTCAAGGCAAGCCAGTCGAACACCCCTTCAGTAAGGACCACCCAAGACGGCGCAGCCCCAAGCCGCCCAAGTCCAAGCACCGGCTTGGGTCCGGGCAGCGCCTGGAACCTCGGCGTCCGCTCCGGGTCAATGGCCCGGCCCACAAGCCAGCGGACGCGTCCCGAGGCCAGGTCGGGAACCACCACCATCCCTGCGAACCGCTCGCCCCGCTCGGTGAACAGGCCCGAGGCCCGTATCCGCTCGCCTCCGAATCCGTAGGCTTCAAGGTATCGGCGCAGCCCGTCCCCCGGTGCGTAGCCAAGACCCAGGCGGCAGGCGGTGTCGAAGCTGATGCCCCTGGAGCCCAGATACTCACGCGCCTCGGCGCTCTGGAGCATGGACCGGAGGTAGAACCTCGTTGCCGTCGACAGCGCCGCCGGATCCCGCTGGGGAACCACGGGAGCAGCGGTACGCCGTGGCGCGGCCTGCGTCCTCGACCGGACGACTGGGCTGGCTCCCAGCCCAGTCCCACCACCCAGCCTCTGTATCGCCTCGGGCAGGGTGAGGCCCTCGGCCCGCTGGATAAAGTCCAGCACGTCCCCACCAACTCCACAGCCGAAGCAGTAAAACCTGGACGTGTCGCCGTACACCGTAAAGCTGCCTTCCGACTCCTGGTGGAAGGGGCAGACGCCCTGTCGGACCCTGCCCCTTCCCCTCAACTGCACGCCCGCAGCCTCCACCACGTCGGCCAGGGAATGGCGGCTCTTGAGCGCCTCCAGGTCAACCTGTGTGTTGGCTACGACCATGACCCACCTCCTTTCAGGGGCTTCAGGCCCCGCAGGCTCCTCGCGGAGACCACCTTGCCCGGCTGCCACCCCATCCCCAGCACAGCCAGGACTTCCACGGTCCCGTCGCCGTGGGGAGCGAGCGCCGCAGCTTTGCCGGCGCCCTGGCTGTACACCAGGGTCTCGCTTTGCCCTAACCGTCGTCGCACCAGGTCCTGCCACTCGGCGTAGGCCCAACGCGTCTCGTTTGGGGCGGTCTTGTCCGGTTCGACGCCGGCGAAGACCGCCAGCGCTCCGTCCAGGTCCCCCGCCTTCCGCAGCCGCCGTGCGTCGTGGACCCTCCGGGCCACGGTCTCCTGGGGCTGCTCATGGTTGCTGGCAAAGAGGGCATCCATCACCCGGTCCACCAGCTCCTCCAGACTGCGCCTGGGCCTTTCACCCACTACCATCGTTCCGTTGTGCATCACTGCCGTTGTCATCGTGTTCTCCTTTCTACTTTCGATTGCCGTAGTGCTTGTATCGCCTGTTTCCTGTTCCTTGCGCCCATGAACCGCCGGAGCATCAACGCTCCGCATCCAAGGGCCAGAGCGTTGACGGTGAAGGCGTCAACGCCTGAACCGGTCAACAGGGGCATTACCAGGAGCAACGCCACGCCTGCCGCCAGCGTCCTCCGCTTGTGCCGCCGCATGGCTCTTGCGGTCCCGGCGACGGCGGCCAGGACCCGTGGAACCCGTTCCTTGATGTGCATGCGCACCTCCTTCTTATGTCTGTTGCCCGCACCGGCATCCGTGGCGCGGGTCTTCGCTACTGGGTTGACTGGCACTGGACACACTCCGCCCACGGTGGGATGCCTCACGTGAACGCAGCGTGACTTGTCCCCGGCCTGGTCCGCGCATCGAACGCAGAGGGGCCAGGGTGGAAAAGACGCAGCTCGGCCAGGGTCTCTTCGTCACAACGCGAGTTCTGGAGAGCTACGAAGACGCGGCGCGGCTGCCCTACGACGTGGTCACGGAACAGACGCGGGTGTAAAAGGGCGCAGCTCGGCCAGGGTCTCTTCGTCACAACGCGAGTTCTGGAGAGCTACGAAGACGCGGCGCGGCTGCCCTACGACGTGGTCACGGAACAGACGCGGGTGTAAAAGGGCGCAGCTCGGCCAGGGTCTATATGGCCTACCGACTCTGGGGAGGCTGCGGTGACGTGAAGCGGCCAGCCTGACGGACGAGACCGTAGACCAGCGCGTGTCGAAGCTGCGGCCTAGCTGTCTGAAGGGCTATGCCGCAGGCATGGGGGGGCGGTCAGAGGGCATGGGGCACTCCAACCGTCGTATCGAAAGGTCGAAACGCAGGACGCACTCCGGCCTTTGTGGAAGCATCCCTCTTGGGCGACCGTTGGGAGAGCCTGGCTCGATCCCTCTGGTACATCCCGAGCTCAGGGAAAGGACCCCCAGGTTTCTATGGCAAAGAAACACTGGAAAAACCTGATAACAATCTCAGTATTACGCCCCATTGCCCCGTTGGCAATACCTTTTGGGCCTCACCGCCCAAAGTGTTCACTCTAGTTCGACAAAAGTTCCACGAAACCCTAATCACCACCCTGAAAGCGTCTACTTCCGCCACAGGCCCACGGTGAGGATCCGGCGCACCCACCTGAGCAACTCCCGCTTGACCCGCGCCCTCTGGGTGTCGTAGAGCGCCGTCCAGCGCCAGGATAGCTGCCTTCTCCTCCAGTGCCCCGTGAGCGGCATGGGCTCTGGGGGCAAGGTCAGCCCGTGCTTCTCCAGCATGGCCAGCTCCATCTCCAGGATACGCTCGTGCGTCACCAGCCACGACAGACTCTTGCCCCCGATGGGATGACTCGCTCTGAGCGTGCGCCACTCGTCGATCAGCGGCCACGCCGCACCGAAGACCTCCTCGTCATCGAGAGCAGGCTCGACGGTCACCAGCTCGTGATACCGCCGCCGGGTCACACCCGTCGTCACGGGCTGTTTCTCTGCGCTGGCCGCTGACGCTCCGCCGTATCCCGCCTCCACCTGGGCCAGACGCCGCTCCCACTGCCGCAGCGCCCCCGCGTGTTCGTCTTTGAGCCCCTTGATCTCGCCCTCCATAGTGGTCCGCATCTCTCCGAGGCCGCCGGTGATCTGCTGCTCCAACGCCTCCATGCGCTGATCCAGGGCTTCGATGCGCTTCTGCTGGGCCGCCATCGCCGCCTTCTCCCTGGACAGCAGCTGCGCTTCCAATGCGGTCCGCATCCACTTGGAGAGCGCTCCTTGCTCCAGACACGCCTTCACCGTCCGGGGATCGACGCCCAGCATCTCCCCCGCTCCTTTGCGCCGATGCTTCCTCACCAGGTCGTGAAGCAGCGCCATGAGCCTTAGCTCGTGCAGGTCCTCGATGCTCCTCGTTCTTTCCAACGGCCTTCCTCTCGAACTCATAACAAACCCCTCCTTCCCTGCAACGATGTCGTTTTGGCCCGCTTTTCCTGCAATGAGGCCCGTTTCCACGCCTCGCAGCGATGTCGGTCCCCACTACGGACTCTGCTGCCACCCCCTGGAACCAGCCCTTTCGACAAAGTGTTCACTGTTTCCGTCCTGTAGGGGCTGATTTACCCCTGATTTAGCTTGCTCAGGATCCCGATTTCCCTTTTTGGAACAAACTCAAATCTCTGTACACGGCTATGACATCACAGACGGCCCCCTCTTGGGAGGGTCTTATAAGGGGGTTCATGGGTGAACACCCCTATAGGGGATTACGCCCAATCTCCGGGGCGCTCACACTCGATTGCAGGAACCACTGTTCCATGACCCCCAAGGAGGTGACGAGATGGCACTGAGATCGACCCTGAAATCCATAAAGGCGATGCGGCTGACGCTCATCGCCGGGGCGCTGCTCCTGGCGGTGCTGGCGGCCATCCCCGCAAGCAACCTGGTATTGGCCGCACCCCTACAGCAGAGCGCGCTGACGCTGGTCAACGAGGACGAGGAGTTCATCAAGCGCCACGACGAAGGTAGCTTCGAGGCCAAGCCCATCTTCAGCGCGAACCCCACCTGGGCAGGCTACGGGGTCAAGGACCCGGTGACCGGCGAGTGGCTTACCGCCCTCTACTTCATCCAGGACGACCCCGACGAGAAGGACGAGGGCTGGGAGTACGACATCGACTACCCCGAGTACGACGAGCAGCCCGAGCTGGAGCCGGACAGGGCGTACACCCTGGTCCTGTACGTCTTCCACGAGTATGAGCTCTACGACTTCGAGGTCATCATCCACGCCCATGAAGGTTCGGGGTTGTGGGACAGGGTGCTGAACGCTCTGAACCCGTCCCGCTGGGCCAAGGCATTTGCGGGTTGGGTGGTGGAGGGCATCCACGGAATCCTGTGCAGCGTCCTGAGCAAGGTCACCGGCTCGGACCCGGCCAACTGCTAGGGGGAATGCAACACATGACCGACATCCTCACCGGCACCCCGCCCAATTTGACCTACCTGCACGAAGCCGTCCAGCAAGCCTGGATGGTGGTGTGGGTCGTCGTGGCTGCGGGCCTGGGGGTCATCCTGGCGTGGGCGGGCATCACCATGATCTTCCGGGAGCACCTGGGGGGTCACGACTTCGGCTGGAGGGAGCTGGTGCCCCGGTTGATGATCGCCGTGGTCGCCGCCTCCACCTCGCTGTGGTGGGGCTCCTTCATCATCGACCTGGCCGACAGCATATCCCGGTTCGTGGCCGTCTCGTTAGAGGTGACGGCGGGAGACCTGCTGAGAGCGCCCCTGGACGTGTTCCTCCAGGCCATCCAGGTGGGCAACACGGGACTGGCGTTGGCGCTGGCCTTGCTCTACCTGGTCTACGGCTTCTTCATCCTCTACGTGATCGGGCAGTTCATCATCCGCCTCGCCCTCATCGACCTGCTGCTGGTGCTGGCTCCCGTGGCGTTGGGGCTGTGGGTCCTCCCCATGACCGCCGGGTGGGGCCGCTACTGGCTGAAGACCTTCCTGGTGACGGTGTTCCAGCAGTCGGTCCAGCTGGTCGCCCTGGCCCTGGCCATCGCCTTTCTGGACGACTTCGCCTCCATCGGTGCAGGCCAACCGGTCAACGACTTCCTGTGGCAGCTATTGATGAGCATCGCCTTCGTCTACCTGACCACCCGGGTGCCCTCGATGCTTGGCACCACCGGGGTGTTCGACGCCTGGCTGCGCACCCTCCACTACGGGGCATCCATGCTCATGGCCCTGCCCAGGATGATGCACGTGGCGGGCATGGCAACCGGCGCTATGTCGGCTGCCGGTGCGATGAAGGCCGGGGCGGCAGGCAGTGGGGGCGGCGTTGGAAGCTGGCTCCCTGCTGCGGCGGGCCTGGCCAAGGGCGGCGGCGGAGGCGAAGCATCGACGGGCAACACGTCGGCGGGGATGCCGCCCCGCAGCATGAACGAGTAGCTCAACGACAAAGCGAAACAGCAAGGAACGACAGGAGGTTTCTGTATGAGCGATCTGATTCAGACCGTATCCAACATCGTGGGGATTCTACTGGCCATGGTCGGCGTGGTGGGAACGGGGTTCTTCATCTACGGGTCCTTCCTGTACCTCTCCGCCTCCGGCGCGCCCCACCAGATGGAGCGGGGCAAGAGCGCCATGTTCACGGCCCTGGCCGGGGTGGTGCTGGCGCTGCTGGCCTATGGCGTGATGAACCTCATCATCAACGCCGCCATCGGCAGTCCCGTGACCCCCGAATTGCCCAACCCGAGCAACCCGTCCGGCAACTCGTCTTAGGAGGTGTACGCCCTTGCGTGAACACGAAGTACCCACTCACCTGCAAACGGATGACAAGGTCCTGCTGGGCCTGACCTTCCCCCAGATCGTGGCCATCGCCGCGGTCGTCGGGTTGGCCTACGGGCTATGGAAGCAGGCCGCCTTCCTCCCCGACGGCGCCTTCCGTCTGGGCGCCGCCATCGCCGTCGGCCTTCTGGGGCTGGCTATGGTGGCCGTGCGCCCCGGAGGGAGGGGGCTGCCCACAGTGATCTTGGACCTGCTCCGCTTCGCCCTTTCGCCCAAACGGTACGAGGGAGAGGTCACCGCGCTGCTCAACCCTCCGGTAGCAACGCCGCCCAAGCCCAAATCTCAAAAGAAGAAAGGACGGCGCAGACTGTGGAGGTTCCGGCTGAAGGGACTCCCCTTCAAGTGCCTGAGCCTCCTCCTGGCCGTGATGGTCACCCTGACCTCCATCGCGCCGTCTGCGGCCCTTGCCGCTGGACCGGCGAGCGGCCCCGACCCCCAACGGCTCTTCATCGAGGCGTGGCGGGTGCGGGGCAACGAGGCCGAGCTGACCCTTCGTGCGGCAACGTCCCTGGAGGTGCAGGTCACCACCGAGACCCACGACCGCTACCGGCCCTTCTACGCCCAGGGGGTCCTCTACCGGGGAGAGCCCCGGCAGTACACCATCCCCCTCACGGCAAACCACAAGGCCATCGTCATCTCCTGGCGGGACGCCCTGGGCAACGGCGGCATCCGAGTGCTGGACCAGAACAGCCTTCCCCACCCCCTGCCAGGGCTGGAGACCGCCGACTGCGGCCTCTCCATGACCGAGGTGGGTTGGCGGCTGGGCAACGTCACGGGCCGCCTCTCCAGCGCCTGCAACAGCCGGGCGGAGGAGGTCGTCGAAGCCACTGTCCTCACCGACCCGGCGGACCCCGCCGCAGCGGTGAGCCGGAAGCTGCTCCTGGATGCCGACGTCGCCGATGTGACCGGCGAGGTCTATCTGGCGGCCTCGGCGGCCGGTTATACCACCGGCCTGGCCTTCGCCCGGGACGGCGACATGCCCTTCAACTTCTCCCTTCCCCAGGAGGACCGCGTCCACCAGGTATCCCTTCGAGCGGACATCACGTCGACCCGTGTGATCCCCCTGCCGGGCAGGGTGGACCTCACCCACAACGAGGAGCAGTCCCTCATCGAACGGATACCCGTCATAGGCCACTTTGCGGGCTTCTATCACACGGTGAGCTCGACCCTGAGCGCCTGGTTCGGCCCGGTGATCCATACGGTCTCGGCCACTCTGAGCGCCTGGTTCTCACCCGTGGTCCGCACCGTCTCGGCAACCCTGAGCGCGGCCTGGGGGGCCGTCACCCACACCGTGGGCGGGTGGATATCCGCCACCGTCGGCAAGTGGCTATCGGCCATCGTGAGCGCCGAGGTGTGGACCATGCTCGGCGCGGTGCTTTCGGGCACCGTGGGCAAGTGGCTATCGGCCGTCGTGAACGCCGAGGTGTGGACCGTCCTCGGCGCGGTGCTTTCCACCACCGTTGGAACCTGGCTCTCGGCCATCGTCGGAGCCACCGTCTGGACCACGGTGGGCTCATGGCTCTCCACGGCGGTGGGCTCATGGGTCTCCACGACGGTGGGCTCGTGGGTCTCCAGGATCGTCGGCGTCACCGTCTGGGCCACGGTCGGTTCATGGGTCTCCACCCTCGTCGGGGGCTTCACCACCGCCGTCAGTCACTGGGCAAACATCATCCTGGGCTGGCTGAGCTTCAATATATGGGTGCCCCAGGAGACGGCTTCTGGGTATGCCAGCGGCACCGCATCGGGCTACGCATCGGGAACCGCCTACGGCTACGCCTCCACCGAGGCTTCGAGCTATGCGTCGGGGACCGCCTACTCCTACGAATCGGAGTACGTATCGGGGACGGCCTCGGTCACCGCCACCGGCTACGCCGAGGACGAGGCATCCACCTACGCATCGGAGTATGTATCGGGGACGGCCTCGGGCACCGCCACCGGCTACGCCGAGGATGAGGCGTCCACCTACGCCACCACCGAGATCACCCTTCCCGCACAGACCGACCAGACGACCGTCAGCGAGACGGTCACCATCCCCGGCCAGACCCAGAGCCAGACGGTCAGCGAGACCGTCACCTTGCCGGGGCAGAGCCAGAGTCAGCACGTCAGCGAGGACGTGTGGGTGGAGGGCAAGGAGGTGACCCAGGAGGTGGACGTGGAGGTCGTCATCCCCGCCTACACCTCGGCCGAGGTGACGGAGCAGGAGCCCCTGGTGCGCCACTACCGGGACGTGCTCTCCACCGCCTTCCCCATCCTCTCGGACGCTCCATTCGAGGCATTGCCCGACCCGCCGGAGGACTCCGACATCCCCTCGGAGCCGGAGCAGTACCTCCAGCTCATCGAGGACCAGGACGACGATGATGAAGACGAGGACGACTCCACCAATCCCTACAAGGACGCCCTGGACCACATGGAGGGCAACTACTTCGACCTGACTCCCGACGAGGCGGCCAAGCTCCGCACCGAGCTCTACATGGCTTGGCTTGACAGCCTCTCCATCAAGGCAAGGCAGCTCATGGAGGATGAGGCCGGGGCCGTGGTCTCGGAGAAGAGCTACACCGCAGAGGAGATCCCCGGCGAAGCCATCCCAGCCCAGGAGGTCTTCCGGGAGCTGGTGGGACAGGAGTTGCGGTAGTGCTGAGAACTATACAACGCATCATGAGCCTGGCGGCGCTTATCGCCTTCGCCCTCTTCACCACCGGAGCGTCCCACGGAGAGGCGGGGACGGAGATGCTGGAGGAGTACAACCGCCTCCTGAACATCTTCATCCTCATCGCCGGCATCCTGGCGGGCTTCAGCCTGGTCTGGGCCGCCTTCGTCCTCATGTGGGGCGAGCCGGACAACCCCCACGCCAGGGGCCGAGCCAAGGGCGCTGTCATCGGAGCCATCTCCGGCCTGGTGCTGGTGCTCCTGGTGGACAGCACCACGGTGCTGCTGCCGACGCGTTAGGAACCACAACAACAAGAAGACAAGGAGGAATGTATGAGTACCGCAGACACGATCCTGTTTCTGGGCCTGGTGGCCCTGGCCTACTGGACCGAGGAGCCAAGGCTTAAGCTGATGGCCGGAGTCGTCGGGATCATGGCCGGGCTGACGGCAGCGTCCCTGGCCCCGTCTCCCTTCGTCGGCGTGGCCGTCCTGGGCGCCGGCGTCTACCTGGTGATAGCCGCCGTCCGCACCCTGCGCGCCGCCCGTCGAAGGCGGAAGGAGCAGTCCTGATGCGGGGTAAGGAAAGGAACGGCAAAGGGGTCGACCAGAAGGAGACCCAATCGACCAATGGAGCGAGCCCACGGCGGCGGAAGCGGCCCAAGAGGGGCCGCCACCTGCCCCGGCACCGCCTCCCGCAGAAGGCCATCGTTCGCGTCCCACTCAAACCCCAGGAGGTGCGCCCATGACCCGTCGCAAGTTCAGACCCCTTCGACGCAGCACCGGCGAAGGTCTTCATCCCCCGTCGGCAGAACAGGCGCCGGTGACCACAGACGAAGCGCCTGCTGAACCCCAACAACCCCAGCCGGACGGAAGTGCCCCAAAGAAACCCAAGACTCCGCCGTCTCTGACCCGCTACTTTCCGATAGCGGGGCTGCATGACGAGACCATCGTGCGTCTCGGCGGCGTGGAGGTCTCCGTCATGGAGGTGCGGGGCCTGGAGGTGGAGCAGCCCATCATGGGGGCCTTCGCCGCCGTCCTCAACGCATTGGACTTCCCCGTGCAGCTCCTGGTGCGACAGCACCCGCCCCGGCTGGGCGCCCTCCGGGACGCCCTGGCTGAGCGACGACCCTCAAACCTGGCCGAGGGCGTTGCCCAGGCGTCGGCCTCTTTAGGGGAGTTCCTGGGAGAGCTTGAGGAGCGCCCAGGCGTCGTGGACCGGCGCTTCTACGCCATCGCTCTAAAGGCGCGGGCCGACGAGCTTCAGGGCCTCCTCACCAGGGCGGGCTTCGCCGTCTTCCCGCTCAAGGACAGGGCTCTGCGGCTGCAGGTGGAGTCCACCCTGCGGGGATGCGCTCCACCTGCCCCATCATCGGAGTCCCCTATGGTCGTCGGCCTCAGCAGAGGCCAGCTCGACATGGGAGAGCGCATGGGGAGGAGCTACCAGCTGACCCGCTGGCCCCGGACGCTTCCCCTGGGGTACATGCAGCGGGTCCTGGCCCTGGGCCTCCCCATGGACCTGTCCATACACATCTCGCCCATCGCCACCGCCCAGGCCGTCAGGACCCTGGAGTGGCAGCGAGTGAAGATGGAGTCGGGCATCGCCATCTCGCTACGGCGGGGCAGGACGGCCTCTCCGGAGACGGAGATCGCCCTGGAGGACGCCTCCCGGCTCAGGGACGAGGTGCACCGGGGCAGGGAGCGCCTGTTCAACGCCTCCTTCTCCATCACCATCTATGCAGGGACAGCAGACTCGCTGAAGGAGCGGGGGCAGCAGCTTCGGGGCCTCTTCGCCGGGTCGATGGCCGTCCTGGACGCCATGAGATTCCGGCAGCGCGACGGCCACCTCTCCACGCTGCCCCTGGCCCTGAACCCGGGGGGCTCCTGGAGGACGGTGGACACCTCGACCCTGAGCTTTCTCTTGCCCTTCGCGCCCCCAGACCTGGACACCCGCAAGGGCACCCTCTTCGGCCTGGACCTGCGTTCGGGATCGGTCGTGACCTACGACCCCTTCGACGGGGCCTTCCTCAACGCCAACACCGTGGTCATGGCCCGGTCGGGAGCGGGGAAGTCCTTCTCCACCAAGCTGGGTCTGCTCAGGGGCATATCCAGGGGCATCGTCTACTACATCATCGACCCCGAAGGGGAGTACGCATCCCTGGCCCAGGTCGCAGGGGGAAGGGTGCTGACCCCCGGCGTCGCCGGTCACGGGCTCAACCCCTTCGTTCTGGAAGAGGAGGATGAGAGCGAGGTCCTGCAACGGGTGGGCGGTCTCAGGAGACTCATCGAGGTCATGGTGGGAGAGCGCTTCTCCCCGGAGCAGCGGGCCACACTGGACGAGGCCCTTACCGCCTACGCCAACGACATGAGCGCGTTCCTCAGGACGAGCGAGCTCACCGAGTCGCGGGCCTTCATCGCGTCCTTTGTCAAGGAGATTGTCGTCAGCCCCGGCAACGCCGTCGTCCGCTACTCTATCCCCATGCCCGACGACAGCCGCATACCTGGAAAGGACGCCGAGGAGCTTGCTCTACACAGCCCGGTACTGTCTACCGTCAAGTATGGTGGGCCGGACTGGACGAAATCGAGAACCGAGGCCGATTCCTTAGTCACTCCATCCGACGGCATGGGTATGGTGTACGTCAGCACGGCCTCGTCTCCCGTCACCTCGATACCCTTCACGAAGTTGCGGATGAGGGCCTTGCGCTCAGGGAAGCTCCTCCGTGCCGGGTAGATCGACCCTTCGCTGCTCAAATAGGCTGGCAGCCTCCTCCCGTGCTGCAGTGAGCTGGTCCTGGCGATGCCGAAGGGACAGGATGCGGGGCGACAGGGCATCCATGGTCAACTGCTTCGTCTCCAATGCTTCGTAGAGGTTCTCTAGCCTGCTCTCCACGTCCGCAAGCTCTGCCCATATGACCTTCAGCCTCCCGTTCATCTCACCGGCCATAGCGTCTATCTCCTCGGCGACTAAGGTGACCAGCTCCGTGATGGTCCCGTCGGTGAGGATCCGTTCTTTGATTTTGTCTATGATGAACCCCTCCACCCTTGGGGCGTTCAGGTAGCGGGCCTCGCAGGTTCCCGCGCCCTCTCGGTACAGCGTGCCGCAGATGTAGTAGCCGTACTGTCCGCTCTTGGCTCCCTGGCCTATGTATGGCCTGCCGCATACGCCACACCTCAATAGTCCACTGAGAAGGAACTTGCTGCCAACCCGTGCGGGCGTCTGTGCCAACGGCGCCCGCTCATGGAGGGCCTGCTGCACACTCTCGAACAGTCTTCTGGACACCAGGGATTTCCAGGCCTTGGCAACCCGCACTGGCTCCGCGGCCTGCTCTCCCTTCGCCGTCCTGCCCCAGACGGCAGTTCCGGTGTAGGCTTCGTTGGTGAGCAGGTAGTGGAGTCCACCTTTGTACCAGCGTTTGCCACGGTTGGTGATGCCCCTATCGTTCAGCTCTTTGCATATCTCCTTGAGGCCGTTGCCTCTGAGGGAGCTCTCGAATATCTCCTTCACTATCGGAGCAGTGGCAGGGTCAACCTTCAAAGTGGGACGCTCCTTCGCCCCGTCGCTGATTTTGACCCTCTTGTAGCCGAAGGGAGCCTTGGAGCCGAGGAGGAAGCCTCTCGATGCCGCCTCCCGCATCCCCCGAACGACTTCCTGCGCGAGATTCTCTGAGTAAAACTCGTCCACCGACTCGATGATGGCCTCCATGAGCTTCCCTGTGGGTGAGTCGTCGGCGTGCTCAGTGATGGAGACAACCCTCACACCCTTGCGCCGTAGCATGGACTTGAATGCCACGGCGTGTTCACGCTTTCTGGTAAAGCGGCTGAATTTCCAGACGAGGATGACCTCAAAGGGAGCCTTGGGCTGGCTGCCCTCCTCAATCATCTCCCTGAACTGGGGCCTATCCGCCACGCGGCCGCTCTCGGCCTCGTCCACGTACTCGCGGGCCACGGAGTATCCGTTGGCTTTGGCGTAGTCCTTGAGCGCCCTGAGCTGGGCCGACACGGACAGGTCAACGTCCTGGCGGTTGCTGGACACCCTGGCGTAGAGCGCCGCCGGGGTGCATGGTTGATATTGTCGTTTCATACTGTCGTCCTCCTTCTTGGTTCCGCCTGTTTCAGGGCGTTTCACGCCGAACATTAGCTACCTTCTACCCTCGTTGGTGTCGTGGATCTGTCGTCCTCCCGCGGCGACATTCCTGCAGAACCCCATCAACGTATCGGTCACCATTGGCCTATCCTCCACTATCACCCTCTACTGACTCAGAGCAACTGTATCAGTTGGTAGGCTCATACCAACCCGATCCGAAGATAAGCCCGTCACGCTCCACTACCCAAGCGTGCTTTGTCCCTTCTTCACCCGTGACCGGATTCAAGTAGACATAGCTCACCCACATGCCTTCTTCCGTGGCGTCCGCCATGACGGCACCGAAGGCGTAGCCAGTAGAATCCACCCCGAGAGAGCCACGAATGCTCTGACCTATGTTGTCCGGACCGGTGGCGTGGGCGATGGTGACATCGCTCTCGTCGGTGATGAAGATGTACCACTCGCCGTCCACACTCTCCTTGGTGTTGTAGTAAGCAATGGTAGCGTCTCTACCCTCTTCGTCGTAGCGGTCAATGGCCTGCTGCACAAAAGCCTTTGTAAACGCTGGGGGATCGGACTTTGAAGGAGCTATTGAGTCGCTTCCCCCACAGGCGGCAGCCATGAAAACGGCAACGACTACCGAACCAATAAGCGATGCCGTTAGATTGTTGGTCTTCATCATAGAATTCCTCCTACATGTTCAAATAGCCAACCCAACCCGCTACCCGTCCACCAGTTCGATGCGGTCGCCGTAACGTCGAAAGTCTGCGGCGTTGAACGTCAATAGCCTGCGCTCCCCATGCGCCAGCATGGTTGCGACGATGTTGGCGTCGTGAATCTGCCGTCCCCACGCGGGAATCTCTCGACACAGCCCCACGAGCGATTCGGTCACCACGGGACCGTCCTCGAGTATCTCGAAGCTGCCTATCAGCCTGCTCACGTCATCCAGGGCATCCTCACGGGTGATGGCCACTGGCCAGGTCTGCGGTCGAGTGACGACGGCCAGGTACTCTCGTATCACCTGACGGCTGATCCTTAGCGGTTCAGGGTCTCGAAAAGCGCGTTCCAAGCTGGCCCTGGCCGCGTCGTGGTCCGGCGCGCTGGGGACACGGGACTTCACCAGCACGTTGGTGTCTATGAACATGGCGGGACTAAACCCTCTCCTCGTAGAGGTCCTCACGCCTGAGGCTCAGACCTTCCGGCCACACCGCGGTGGGGTGGACGGGCCACGCCTCGTCGAGAGAAAGCCTGGGTATGGGCTTCGGGTGCGTTCGCCGGAACAGCAGCATCTCGCCATCCATATCGACCTCCGCCGTCTCCCAGCCGGCGACGCTCCAGGCAAGGGCATGGCTGTGGCCATTGCCGCCTCTCTGATTTCCCCACCAGGGCCGGTGCAGTCGTGCGGACTGAGGCAGTACGAATCCGATGACCGCCTCGACCTCGTTGAAGGAGGTTCTCCACTCCTGCACCTGAAGACTGCTCAGGTACGTGTACAGTCTCTGGTACTTGCCCCGGAGCACCATCTGTTGGTACTTACTTTCTCGATCTATGGCCATGTCGTGCCTCCTTCGTCTCAGCTTGCCCTAGCCGGAGGGTAGATGTCCAGATACATTGTAGTGAGTTAGTGACTCTAACACAAGCGCCTGGACAACGGTAACGGACCGGGTAGGGCTCACGCGCACAGGCCCCCCTCAGAAGGCGCGAGATCCCAGGGGTCGCTGGCGGTGTCATACCCGTGTACAGGAGATCGCACGGGACACCAAGTCGCAGTTCGGGCGATTCCGTAGCTGAAATCGGGGTGGCGCGCAGCCCGGACAGGGCCAGTCGGGGGGACTCCGGCTCCCAGAGCGGACGCCAGGAGGGTCCCAGTATCCCTGTGTTGGACAGAATGGGCCGGCAGGACACAAGGATGGGCAGGGACATCCGGGTCATCCTCGCCGCTGTTCTCACGTAGGTTGCCTCGACATCCTCTATGTCCACGACGAACAGGGTGGTGGGGAACGGGGGCTGGTCTTCCCCTGGTTCGGTGGACCAGTAGTAGCTCATGTAGGGACTCAGGCGGGCCAGGACTCCTTCGGGGTGACGGGCGCGCAGCTCGTACTCGAGGTAGAACGGTACGTCGAGGCCCTGTGCAGTCATCTGCCCCACGGCGTCCGGGGCGATGGCCGACTGACCCCAGTTGTAGGCCCGGTCGGATCTCGCGGTGGGTACAGACCACAGCAGCTCGCTGTCAGGGTCGGCCCTGGCCTCCGCCTCAAGCTTTGAGAGGAACCATGTGATGCCGTCGGCGTGCTTCGTCTGGTGAGCCCACGTCTCGATGCGGTGGCCAAGGTGCCGTCTCCTGCCATGTTTGTCGGTGGTGAGGGCCGTGCTCCAGATGCCCCGCGTGGTGGGCAGCTCGGCGCGGTCCCGGTGGTTTACGTAGCGAATGCCCTCGCCTGAAAGCGTGTAGCGGGTGTCGCCTCGTTTTCCTCGTTGTTCCACCAACCCCCAGGTATCGACGAGGCTGTGCATCATCTGGCTGCCCCGCCCCTCGGAGACGCCAAGCCAACGGGCCAGATGCTCACGGGGGATCATCGGGTGGTCGGTCACGAGGTTGAGCGTTCGCTTCTCAGCTGGGCTGATGCCGAAGGTCGGCGCAGCCTGCACCATGCGCGCTGGACGGGGTAGCGATGCCCGCTTCCGATTCGGGGACTCGGTGAAGAGTCTTCCGCTGGCGTCGCCCTGTGAACTCACGAAATCGAGTGTGTAGTACGAGCCACTGAATAGGCCTGAGGTCTTCTGCCAGACGTGGTAGTTCCGTCTTTCGAGTGTGTCCTGAGACTCCACACCGACGTAGGAGTCTTCAGGATTCAGTTCCATGCAGAACCTCGTTGTCAGCCTCTGCTCCCAGACGCTGGGGGTCAGGACCAGGATCGTGTCAGGGCGGCGCGTGTAGTCGTACTCCGCTATGGCCCTCAGCCGGTCGTAGAGCGAGCGCCGACGAAGAGCCAGGCTCTGGCGTACCATTCCGAAGCTGCGCCCGTCGTGGAGGGTGATCGTGGCGTCGAAGCGCCCCCTTCGGTGGAACTCCACGTGCGACCGGAGCCCATCGATGCCGGGGGAGAGTGAGGCGGCGAGACGATAGACGGAGGCCACCGCGTCCATCCGGCGGATGAGAAGCGACAGCCACTCCCTGGACACCGGGTAGATTCGCACGAAGTCCGATGGGGTGTCGAAGCCGAGTATCCCGGCGGCCTCCCCGATGCCGTTGGCCGTCAGGTAGTACCTCTGGCTCGACGGCAGGTGGGCAGTCCCGTGACTCACTCGGCCGACCACGCCGGCGGCCAGCAGGCCGGTTAGGGCGCGGTGGATGGTCGTGTGAGGCTCCCCCAGGATGCCTGCCAACTCTGCTGAGTCGATGAAAGGCATCCGGCTGAGGGAGTCGAGAAGCTGTCGTTCGGTGAGAGCCATGTCGCTACCTCCCACGCGCTCGGCTCGGAGTTAGCCCAGAGGCACGTAGGGAGGCCCCGATAGGGCCAGTTAGATTACGGCCCCTCGGAAGAGGCTTTGTCTGGTTTCGCGTTCCGTGTTTCGGCGTGTTCATCCTGTTTCCCGGCGGCAATGGCCCAATAGTCCATTGTGAAGGCTGAGAACGTTGAAGGTAATGCCCTGCAAGCCATTGTCTTAGGGCCAGGTTTGTGGTAAAGGCCTGCGGCGGAAGGGGAATGTTGAGTTCACTGATACCAGGGACAAGCTGAGCAACCTCGTCGAGGGGCTGATCAGGGAACACGAGCTGACCATGCCTCCCGACACGGTCCGCTGGGACAGCCGCAGCCGGCGCACGCAGACCCTTAGACGGACCGGCCCGTCGAGTAAAAAACAACGTCCCTATGCTGTGTCTGGGAGGGGCTATAATAGGGTGGATGAACCAACTCAGTCAGAGCCTGATGAGCGTCGCCATTGGTGCGCTTACATCAATCCTGGTGCTGGCGCCACTGGTGGGGATTCAACTAGCGTCCCAAGTCGCAGTCCAGGTGGTGCTGGCCATGTTGGCGGGAGCCGTCGTCATAGGGGCGATGTCGGTGGCCCGGGGCACCCCTTTCCTGCCTTCTAAGGAACGACGTCTCTTCGTCTTACCCAATCGGTTACAGCCCATGGTTCCGTTTCAGCTCATGTTTATGGGAGTGCCGCTGCTCATCGTGAGCCTCTTGGCAGACTCCCCTGCCTCCCTGGTCAGCGCGGCTCTACTCGGCGCATTACTGGTGACTATACCTTGGCCCTCGCGGAGCAAGTCCTGGCAGAGAGGGTCCTGGCAGGGCGTCTCGTCTTCTCACCGCCGATCCTCTCCAGTTGGACCGAATATCCAAGGGGCTCACACACAGGCACCCCATGGTCGATTCGAGAAGTTCTCAGAAGGGGCGCGTAGCGTTCTGTCCCACGCGCAGGAAGAAGCCCAGCGGTTCAACCACAACTACATCGGGACCGAGTACATCCTGCTTGGACTGGTACGGGAACCCGAAGGCGTAGCCGCCAAAGTCCTGACCAACCTTGGCGTGGAACTCTCCAAGGTGCGGTCGGCGGTGGAGTTCATCATTGGAAGTGGCGAGCGCCCTGGCCCCGGCGACATAGGGCTGACGCCCCGAGCCAAGAAGGTGATCGAACTGGCCGTGGATGAGGCACGGCGCCTGAGTCATCACTACATTGGCACCGAGCACCTGCTCATCGGCATCATGCGGGAGGGCGAGGGTGTGGCGGCTGGGGTCCTGGAGAGCATGGGTGTTAACTTGGAGCGCGTCCGCGCCGATGTCGCTCGGCTCTCTCAGAACAGCGAGTAGTCCCGATAGGAACTACGGACAATCCCATCTTGCCATTCTCGCAAGGAAGACATCCGGTTAGGGAGCGTGTCCTTATCTGAATCGAACCGGCACATCCCATGTGGCTAATGCTGTAGTGCTCCCGAATCTGGGGCGGCAATCAGCATATCTCTACGGTTTCAGCGTCAACATCCGATTCGTATTGGGCCGGTTGACACTCTACACAGAACGTAAACGAATTTCCGATTGGCGCTCCGGCCCCACTATGCTACTATCTGGAGATTTTGGTATTGCTACCTCCGACTGAAGCTAAGTCAACCGCCCACCAGTATCTGAGCTATTGGTGTCTATTTGATAACAAGTATGTGCGACCTTAAGGGCGGCGGTAGTGGCGGCCCAGTTCCGAGGCGTAGCGCCGTCCCAACGTGGCGCCTTCGGCCTCCAGCCATTCGGTGAACCGGGTGGAGGCGGTGGGTGGGTCAGCCGACACCAGATGGCCCGCCATCAGTCCGTCGATTTCATCCCTGGTCAGCACCACATCCCGCACCAACCAACCCGCCATTCGGGCGGCCAGCAGCGCCACGGAAGGCCGTACGTGAATCAGCCGGGCTCGGCTGCCTACTCGGCGAGCTATGAGCCGTACCATCTCCTCAAACGTGAATGTTTCTGGACCCACGGCGTCTAACACGACATCTTCGCTTCCCGCCCCGGCATTCACGGCAAGTTGCGCCAGGTCGTCTACGAACACCGGCTGTATCGGATAGTCCCCGGACCCTGCGATGGGGAACGCTGGAAACCGCCGCAGGAACCAGGCGATGTTGTTTATCAGCACATCCTCGGGGCTGAACAGCACCGTGGGTCTGAGGATGGCGTAGGACAACCCAGACTCGTGGATTGCCTTCTCCACCAGCGCCTTCCCCCGGAAGTAAGGAAGTGGCGAGTCTTCCGAGGGGTTGGTGATGCTGATATGGACGATGCGGCTAACGCCGGCTTCGGCCGCCGCTCCTATCAGGATGCGGGAGTTCTGAACGGCGATGTCATGAGTAACCGTGCCTCGTGCGAAGCGAATCCAATAGGTGTTGTACAGAGTGGCGGCTCCCCGAAGATTTTCCACCAAACTATTAAAGTCGCCGAAGTCCAGCGGTAGAGCCTCCACCCGATCACCGAATGGGCTGTGGGAAGTAGGAGTACGGGTCAACGTCTTTACAGTTGCTCCCTGTTCCAGCAACCGCCGCGCGATGTACTTGCCACTGTAGCCAAAGGCCCCAGTGACGACCGAGAGACTAGATCGGCTCATTGCCTTCCTGACCTCCGAGATCAGCAATGGCTGCAACAAGGAGCGCGAGGGCCGCTGGCAGGTAGAACATGCCGATCGAAGCTATCGCTACAAAACAGAATCCCAGAAGCACGACGGCGGGGCTCCAGAGGAGTATCTTGCGCATCGTCGTCTGTTGGAGCCGAAGGCCCAACAAAGTGATGGCGGTCAACAGGATAAGCACTAGCAGCAACAAGATTACGTGCAGGCCATTCGCTTCTATTGCCGTAGCGCTAGAGCGAATCACCTCCCCGCCAGGCTCACCAGGGAGTGTCGCCGTTACCGACGCACCCTCATAGGTGGGCCAGAACGCCAACCAGACCCCAGCAGCCCAGGCCAGGGCATGGGCGACCCATGCAGATACTGCCGCTACGCCGATAGACCTCAGATGTCCCTCCGTACCAAGCGCTACTACGTTTCGTGCACCGGGTTCCCGGATATCACGAAGCGCCTGAGTTGAGATGGCTAAACCCCGGCGTGGTAAAATGGAAACTTAGATGCCTCTCTATTCTAATAGGGTTCGTCGGCTTTGACGACATTGCTGTAGTAATTGCATTCGTGAAGACGAAGAAGCTTTGGTATGAGCCGGAGATTCACATACTCTGCAATTCTGGTAGTAGCGCTGACGGTGATTGCCGCTGCGGGGTTCTTGTACGCCCGAGGCACAGGTGGTTACGAATCGGCAACTGGTCACAAATCGATATCCCACGAGGCCCCCCCTCGAACAATAGACCCTAGGATCGTTAGGCAGATGCCTCTAGCAGATGCGTCGAGTCAAATTTACGAGCTTTGGCAGAGAGAAGGCATGCAAGGCCTCACAGGGATGCGGCTTGACAATGACAAGGGGGAAGTGATCCTCTACTGGAAGGGACAAGTCCCTCACAGGATGGCCGCGCTTGTGCGGACGTTGCGGACCAGCGTCCCAGTTCGAGTAGTTGAAAGACCCTGCTCACTCGTAGAGCTTCAGCAGGAAGCAAGGCGGCTTGTCGAACTTGATCTCTCCGGGGCAGGCGTCAATGTCACTCAGGCAGGACGCAGCACAGTATGCCCCGGCCCACCAAGCTATACAAGGTCAAGAACATTCGGATTGAGATTCAGCTTGGCTCTGTAGGTTCTACTGGAGACAGTCTCCGTCAGTACCAGGACTCGATTGGCAATAGAGTATGAAGTACATCCGACAATCATGGATTCAGAAACTGCGCCGGGCGTTGGGAACGAACCGGGGCGGCATGTCTCGTATGTACACACCCTCCACTAGAGGCGGCACACCCATCCGGCAAACGAAACTGTCGCCGGACGGGCTGGAGTTCACCGAGGACGTGTCTGAGGCCCGTTGGGTGGAGGAGAGCTTCTCAGCCTTCGGGACGCTGCGTTCCTTGCTGCCCGAAGGGTTTGCGGCGTACGCCCGAATATTTCACCCGGCCCATCTGAATAGAGATGAGGAGAGGCCGGTCCGGTGGTCTACGGTGGCCGAGTGGACGGGACGGACCGTCCATCCGTTGATGCAGTTCGAACGTATCGCAGGTCTGAGTGAGGACCCTCACAAGATGTACAAGAACCCGCCGTGGGGTTCCCTACCACAGCATCGCTCCATCCCCGAAAGGGAGTGCCGCACCCTGGGCGAGGTGCTCAGGAGCTTCACTTCAACCCCAGGCAACTGCTTCTTCTGCCTATGGGAAGGCTATGGGAACATCGACACTCGCCTCTACAAGGCTAGTTCTCGGGTGAGAGCTCCGGGGCGGGACTACCTGCTATTCCGCGGGCCTATCGATGCCATCATGGCATTCATTACAAAGGATGGGCCTTTCTGGGGGCATTCGCCGAGCATCTGGTGGCCGGAGGACAGGGCGTGGTGTGTAGCAAGGGACATTGACCTGTTCGACACCTATGTTGGTGGGAGCCGAGAGTGCATCGAGGCGGTCCTAAGCAACCCGGACCTGGAGGCGTTACTTACAACTCTAGACGCTCGACTTGATCTAGGTGGAGACACCATCAATGCCAGGTACGTGTCCGGAGGTTGTGGCTAGGGACTAGACTATACGAGGCCGTAGGAGTGTACTGATAATTACCGTCATATCGGCGTGGACGGCCCATCTATTGGCCTGGGCAGCCAGTGTCTGGTTGGTGCTCGGTCCGGCGTACCAGGGAGTGGCGGTAACGACCGAGGGGACCACACGGGTCAGCGCTACCTTCACCGGGACAAACGGTCTGCACGTTATCTGGGTGCCGATCGTACCCGTCCTGCTGAGCGGTATCGCGTTGATGGCCGTCAGGCGAACCGGTCCCGGGCCGACCGGACGCAGGCTGCTCCTTTGGACAATCTCTGTCGTGTTCCTGGGGTTCTGCGCACTGGGGTTATTTTCTTTCGGCTTCCTCTATCTGCCGGTGGCGCTCTCACTGATCATCGTGGCGGTGTCCGTCACGTGCTCGGCATCGCAGCGATTGTCGTGGGGATGGCGCTAGTTGCGATTACCCTTGTTGCGCTGCCGGGACTCGCCACCACGTTTGAAGCGACGGTAACCACTTCCATCTCCTCATCTCTGGAGCATGAAGTCGTAGTCGGCAGCGTTGGCATCACTTTGGGCCGAGCTGTGCTGCATCCCAATGAACGGGTCACTCTGTTCTATGTCGCAAGGAACACGGCTGAAGCGCTCGACGGGGCTGTCATGATCGACAATGCAGAGGTAGAGAGCTCTGATGGACGCTCGTGGCTGGCCGACGGGCATGGCGTCGTGCTCGAACGGCCTCCGCTTACCCTTGGATGGTTGACGTTTCCTGTGTCAGATGCTGCTCCGGGGAGCTTCAAAGTCACAGTGAACAGCGTTCAAGCCGACGGCAATCACGTAAGGGGAGCATGGCAGTTGCCGAAGCTCCCTGGCCTTGAAGCTCGGAGCGACGTGCTGAAGCCGATTGTCATCGACTCCGACCTGTGTGCCAGTAGCGGCAGTGTGGCATTTGGCTTTCATGATAGGGCCTGCGCCCAGGAGTTCGTTGACCCCCAATCCCTTCGTCAAAGTGGAGGTACACCCGAAACTACCGGCGTTACGCCACGGCCGACGCCTACTCCCACGCACACTTCCACTTAGCCGACTCCGATTCGTCCTCCTCAGGTAACCAAGCCCCTCGCCGTGGAGGACACTCTCCGATTACTGTTCTCCCTTTGTACACCTTGGCACTTCCAGGATATTAAGAGGTGGTCTCGTTTGTCTGAACAGCGCTGCCCGGTTTGATAAGTGGAATCGCGCTGCCGTGCGTTAGGCCGCCGCGGACTCGGCAGGCGCTCTGTCAAAGAACTGGTCCGGCGTCATTCCCCCAAGGCTCGAATGGGGCCGTCCGGCATTGTAAAACTCGAAGTACCGCCCGAGTCCAGTTCTGGCTTCCGGGACCGATTCGTAGGCTCTCAGGTACACCTCCTCGTACTTGACGCTCTTCCACAGCCGTTCGACGAACACATTATCCTTCCAGCTTCCCTTCCCGTCCATGCTGATCTGGATCCCATTGGCTTTCAGCAGGCCGGTGAAGGCGTCACTTGTGAACTGGCTTCCCTGATCTGTGTTGAATATCTCCGGCGCGCCGTGGCGTCCCAGGGATTCTTCGAGCGCCTCCACGCAGAAGTCTGTGTCCATTGTGACCGATACCCGCCAGGCCAGCACCTTGCGGCTATGCCAGTCCATCACTGCGGCTAGGTACACGAACCCCCTGGCCATCGGAATGTACGTGATATCCATTGCCCACACCTGGTTGGGCCTGCTCACCTCAAGCCCGCGCAGCAGGTACGGATACACCGTATGGCCGGGCCGTCGCCGGCTGGTGTTGGGCTTGCGGTACAGCGCCTCGATGCCCATACGCCGCATCAGTGTGGCGATGTGTCTACGCCCGCAGGAGAGTCCCTCCTGGCGGAGCAGGCCTCGCATCATCCTACTGCCTGCAAACGGATACTCAAGGTGCAGCTCATTGATGCGGCGCATCAGTCCGAGACCGGCTTCGCCCACCGGCCGTGGCCGGTAGTAGATGCTCCCGCGGCTGATGCCCACTGCCTTTGCCTGGAGGGCGAGAGGCAGCTTGTGATCGCGGTCGATCATCGCCTTGCGCCCGGCAATCCCGCCTTCGTGAGCGCGGCCTCTAAAAAACCGTTCTCCAACGCAAGCTCACCGATCTTAGCGTGAAGGACCTTCATATCTACCGGCTTTTCAGCCTGCCCTGTCCCGGCCCCAAACAACTGCGCCGCCCGATCCAGCAACTGGGTCTTCCATTGCGTGATCTGGTTCGGGTGCACATCGAACTGGCTTGCCAGCTCCGAAAGTGTCCGGTCGCCGCGCACTGCGGCAAGAGCCACCTTCGCCTTGAACTCTGCCGAGTGGTTACGGCGGGGTCGTCTGCTCATCTCTCGCTCCTGTCTCCGAGAGCACTATCATGCCCTCAATCAGGCAGCGATTCCACTTATCCCCCTGTTCAGATTTCCGGAGCCACTTCTGTCCGTGACGGTGAAACATCGAGGGAAACCAACGAACCTGTTCAGGGCACTCACTATCTTGATACTCCAAAGCCTCTACTGACAGTGCGGGGAGGGAGGGCGGAGTTGTCTCTTCCGCCAATTCTAGCCGACCCAAGTCTTCCGTTGGCTCAGCCGGCATTTCTGGTTGTGGAGAAGGGAATACTGTTTGGGCAGAAGCTAGGGGCGGCACCTTATGTAATGGGGCCAATGAGCGGAGTGGGGTGGTTATGAACCTCCATATTGCCATCACATGGTCTCCTGATTGGCTTTTTGGTTTCAGTCGGTCGGGGGCCCGGCACGAAATCTCTCGGCAGCTTTGTACTTCGAGCAATATCCGTCCGTTGACGCCTCCAGTGAAACTGCTTGGGGACAATTTACCACTTTGCTAGGCAGAGTTCCAGTTGGCTTGGAGAGGAAGGCCCAGCAGGGCGAGACATGCTGGCGAAGAGTGCCCAAACAGGCATAGGCAAGGAGGCCGTTACTTTCCGAAAGGGCACGATCGGCAACTCAACGCGTCAAGGACACCAGACATATGATTACTTACGCCTAGCCGGACGGGCACCCTAAGGATACCGTCATCCTCTATCACTTATCACGACTACCGACGCATGAAAGCGTACGCGATTACTCCGAAGGCCAACGCGGACGCCGCCAGCGATGCGCCGGCACCTAGGTACTCGCCGCTATAGGCTGCGTTCAAGGCCAGGATCGGGCCGAGAAATCCTATTGTGGTGCAGCCCCAGGCAACGACTCGTCTTGCCATTGATTCAAGAAACGGTTGATCTTTCTCATGCGTTGCCATTACCTAGCTCCCTTCCCCAAGAATCTCATTACAGATGATGCAGAACTACCGGTTTCGGACCGAGCGCTCACACGGACAGTGGCTATCTCCCCGCCTCAGCGCGACGTTGTGGCCGTCTAACAAAGTAATATAGGGCAGCTTCCAGAACCTGGGCAAACAGTATGATGATCACCCAGACTATCTTGTCGTTGCCAGTCCTCGATTCTCTGATGGCACAGGCGAATGTCTCCACCCTTGTATTGGTCCGGGTTGGATATCAACTCACTGAAGGTAAAGTCCTGAGCTTCTCCTCCGCAGGCATATATCAGCAGCCCAACCGATAAGACTAGCAGTGAGATGAATCGCCTCATGGTCTCCTCTGCGTCCCTAATATGGTATCGTTTTCTACGTCCTCTATTCCGCGGCCACTTCGACCTTCGTCACCGTGGGATCTGGCGATCCGTCGCCGGAGCTGGATACCGGGACGGTGATGAGGACGATGGCCAACATGACGACGCCGGCGGCAACTGCGGAAGCACCGAATGCCCGGACGCCAGTCCTCGTGCTTCTCCGATAGGCGACGATGCCGGCCGCAATAGACGCCGCGCCCAGTATGACCAAACTCAACTGAATGATAGCTCCCCAATCCATGTCAAACCTCCATCCCTAAGCCCGAATCCACCGATGCGGAGCGGCCTTGGGGTTGGAACAAGGGGTGAGGGCCGTGGGACGCGACGGTCCGCGCTCGATTCCGATAAATGGGGCCGGTGGCGGCCTTTGGTTGGAGTTGGTGGCGCCGATGGCGGTCCTGGGCAGCGGCGCTGGGGCGGGGTCGGCGGGACAGCATGCAAGGGAAGACAATCGCGGACCGGGCCGGTGCGACTCTGTGGGGTGGTTGAGTAGTCTGGTGGACGTGTCAGGCGCCGTCGGTGCCGTCAGGCAGGCAATGGCAGGGCTCGCAATCGAGCCAGGGCGCGAATGAACTGGGTTTCCCAAGGCCAGCCCTGTGGCAGATGCAAAGTGAGGCGGCGGGCCGAGCGGGTGAGCCGTCCGGCCAGGGAGAAGAAGCGCCGCCGGAGGGTCCTGGTGGTCACCACCCCCTCGCCCAGACCGATGCGCGCAGTCCAGCGGGCCAGGTTATGGGCCAGCACCTGAACGGCCAGCCAGGCGCCGTTGGCGGGGAAGCGGCCCGAGGGGAAATGATTGAGGCCGACGCCGTGTTTGAGGTCTCGGATGGCATTCTCGATCTCGGCGTGGCGGCGATGGTCGGCCTCCAGTTCCAAGGTTTCCCCGTCCCGGTAGGTGATGAAGCCGTGATAGCTGTAGCTGGCGAAGAGGGCCAGTTGGGAACCGGGCGTGGGCTTCACCCGCCGCACGATGAGCCGCACTGGGGCGGCTTCGGGCTCACCCTGGAAGGGAGTGTAGGTGGTCTCGGCCACGTCGGCGCCGCCGTCCATCCAGTAGGGGACGGGCGTCCAGTCCTCCTCGGGAATCGCCTCAATCAACTCCCTGAGGCGGGCGTGTTGGCGGATGGTGATGGAGAAGCGGACATCCATCTCGCGGCAGACGACGACCAGGGCGTGGGCATAGAAGCCGCTGTCGGCCCGCACCGTGAGTTGTCCTGTAGCCCCAGCATGGCGCACCCGGCCCACGGTCTCCCGCAGGAAGTGGGCGGCGCCACGAACGGTGTTGGCCCGGCCCTCGCGAAGCCGAGACATCAGCACGTCGCCGGTGCCGGCGGCGATGGCCAGCAGCGGGTGATAGCCCCGCTGGCCAGTGTAACCATGGTGACGCGCCCCCTCCTTGGCCAGTCCGTAGGTCTCGCACATGGTGGAGTCTAGGTCGATGGTCAACGGCCCTTCACCGGGTCCCGCACCAGCGGCCCAGGCCCGGGACAGCAGCTCCCGGCTCACCCGATCCAACTGGCGGACGTGGCCCCACCGGAAGCTGCGCAGGAAAGTTCCCAGGGTGGATGGCGCCTTGACTACGCAGCCGATGGCGCCAGCTGTCCCGCCGGTACGCAACACGTCGGCGTCGTCAATGAAGTCGCCCCCAGCCAGCGCCGAGGCCACCAGGCTCAGCAGCTTGTCGCCCGGGTTCGCCCGCCCCGGCGCGTCTCCCAGGTCGACGTGGCTGTCGACGACTTCACGCAGGCCCAGGTGCTGGGCTAGGGTCACCGGGAGCAGCAGCCCAGCATTGGCCACGAGGCGGTGGTCGTCAAACGCGATTTGGATGCGATCGGGATGGTTGCGTGGTAGCATCTATTGGGTGCTCCTTGTTCTGGGGTCGGCTTTGCTGTTTCAAAACCATTATCCCAGATTCACGGAGCACCCTCTTGCCGCTTCAGGACACTGACCCGACGCCCTCCTTCGGTGGATTCGGGCTTAGCTGAATCCAGCCACAAGCTGGCGGGTCCCAACCATCGCCATGGCGATAGCCAAGAGCAGCAGCACGCCCTTGGGATTGATCCGTGTGCTGAGGTAGACTCCTAGCTGCGCACCTGCCAGAGCCCCAAGACCCAGAAGCCCGGCCCTTCGCCAGCCCTCATCAATCGCTCCCGAAAGGAAGAGCGTCAAGATAGCACTCAGGGACGTGACCACCAGCACCAGGAGGGACGTTGCGCTGGCAACTCTGAGGGGCACCTTGAGAATAAAGGTTAAGGCTGGCACATGAATGACGCCTCCGCCTATGCCAAAGAAGCTGGATATAAAGCCAGCTATCGGACTGATCACCCCCGCGAGCAGGCCGTTGACATAGAAGCGAAAGATGGGGCCTCGTCGCTCATGGATCTCCCTGTTAGGATCATGGCGCACCTCCAGGTCTTGCGGTCTAGTCTTTCTGCTCCTCCATAGTATATAGAGAGCGCCCAGTACCAGTAGGATTCCGAACAGGCTTTCAAAGTGCTGCCGGCTCACGAAGCGAGAGGCTGTAGCCCCAGCTACGGACGCTGGTATGGCTCCTACGGTCAGCAGCAGGGCAGTGCGGAAGTCTATGCGGCGCGCTCGAATATTCCCGACGGTCGCAGAGGCGGCATTCAAAAAGACAACTGTTAGTGAGATCGATATTAGTGTGGCTGGAGAGGCTTCTGGGAACAGGATTATCAGGATAGGTATCAGTATGAACCCGCCCCCAAGCCCTAGCACAGTCCCTAGCGTTGCCACGGCAGCACCCAGCAGTGGGAGGAGCGCAATGTACAGCGGTATAAGCTGGAAAGGCATAGGAGGCTCTCTTTGCGGAACGGGTGCCGGAGCTTGTTTGTCCCGCAGGACACTATGCTAGCACATGCGCCTGTCTAGTCACGCGCTGGCCCCATCGAACCGTACCACCGAAGCCTGCTGCCGCTGGAACTTTAGGTACTGTGCCTTGGTCATGGCAGGCTTGTCCTTAGCCTTCACCTCCAAGGCCCTGGCTGCGGTCTCGGAGAGCAGATCGATCACAGTCATTGCCATAGCCTTGGCTGGCAACACCACCGCCGTCTCATAGTCCTGGATGACGTAGTCTTTGCCGTGGCTGGTGCCTTTGGCTCCACCAGAGTATGGGTGAATTGCCGGAATGATCTGCGACAGGTCGCCCATATCTGTGGAGCCCCCGCCATTGCGACCAGCGCGCCGGACCAGGACATCCGACACCTCCACCAGATCCCGGGCGTTCTGCAAGAACGTCTCCTGCAGCAAGCCGTTATTGCGCATGGGAAGGTATCCGGGGATGTTGGTGATGCTCACCCGAGCGCCCACCGCCATCGCTCCCGCCTTGAAGCAGCGGTCCACCCTGGCGCTGTTGGCTAGCAAGGCATCCGTGTTTCCAGACCGCACCCTCCACTCTAATGTCACGTTAGAGGGCACGGCGCTGACGGAGTCTCCGCCGTGAGTCAGGATACCGTGGATACGCACGGTGTCCCTACCTCGAAAGGTCTCGCGGTTGGCGTGGATGGCCGAGATAGCCATTGTGGCAGCGTTGAGGGCGTTGATGCCGCGGTGGGGAGCGCCGCCGGCGTGGGCGCTGCGCCCGGTGAACTGAACATACTTGGCCAGATGGCCGTTGCTGGTGCCACCCACCGTCAGCTTGGAGGGATGGACGCTGTTGGTGTGGCATAGGAGGGCCATATCCACGTCGTTAAAGGCGCCTAGCTTGATAAGCTCCTGTTTGCCTCCCAGAAACTCGATCTTCCCATGGTCACGCAGGGCCATGCGCTGCTCCAACTCGATGAACTCCTCGGCAGGCACGGCCATAGGGATGATTCGCCCGGAGAGGTCTGAGAGGACGCTGGGGAGCGTAAGTCCCACCATTGCCCCCAACATGCTGGCGATCTGGCAATGGTGGCCGCAGGCATGGGCCGCGCCCGTGGCCGGGTCATGGAAGGGGTGGTCCAATAGACGGATGGAGTCCATCTCGCCGATGATGGCGACTGAAGGGCCTGGCCCGGCCTTGCCTTCCACTACACCCTTGACGCCGGTTATGGCCAGCCCAGCCTGGAATGGGATGCCCATAGCCTCCATCCTCTGCTGGACAAGCCGGGACGTCTTGTATTCGGTGAATCCGGTCTCCGGAGCGGTAAGGATACTCTTGGCGACGCCTATAATGTCATCTTTGCGCTTCTCTATGGCAGCAATGGCTGCGTACTTCATTTCCGCGACTGTTGTCATGTGCGCTGCCTTTCGGCTTCCAGACCAGCGTGTTTCTTCCCACTCACCCGCCCTGAGAGGTTTTGGTAAAGGGGACACCCCCTTTTGCCCCCGACAGTTCCGACCAGTCGGGACTGCACTTTCTCGCTTTCAGCACAGCTTTTGGCTAGGCCGAATGCACAGACACACCGAGAACGGAGTGGGTTATAATCTTATGCGATTCTATAGTGCCAACATATCATACTTAGGAGAAGCATAGAAATGCTTGAGTATCGGGTCATTGAAGACACATCTATGAGTGGTTCAAACAAGCCAGAGGCACTTGAAAAGAAGGTCAACGACATGGTTCACCAGGGCTGGCGCTTTGTGGACGTTACCTCATTTGCAACGACCAACGTTTCAAAGGTCTACCTATTCTTTGAGCGTGAAAGGCAATAGCAATCTCAGGCCGTGCTAGGCGGGCATACTCACGTAATCTTATACCATGAATGTTCTGCTGTTCCTAGCCCTGGGCTACCTGATGGGGTCCGTGCCCTTTGCCTATTTGGCGGCACGGCTGCACGGAGTGAACGTTTTTCGGATAGGGACCGGGAACCCGGGCGCCGCCAACGTGTTCCGCACCATCAGCCGTAGAGCAGGGGTACTGGTGCTGGTTGGCGATGCCACCAAAGTAGTGGTGCCTGTGCTCCTGGCGCGATGGGCAGACCTTTCGCCTTGGGCTACCCTAGCGGTGGGCGTGGCTGCCATGGTAGGCCACTGGTATCCCGTATTGCTGCGGTTCCGAGGTGGCGCAGGCCTTGCCACCACTATCGGAATCGCGTATGCCATGATGCCTCTGCCTGCGCTGTTGGCCACGCTGCCAGCGCTACTGTTTCTGTATTTCCGTCACAACACCGGAGTAGCCGCTGCGGTGGGATTTGTCCCATTTCTTGCGATAGCCATACTCCTGGACAACTCGGCCACGCTGGTCCTGGCCATCGCCGTTCTGCCCACGCTGGCCCTGGCACGCCAACGGCTGCTGCCCACGCCTGGAGCGTCCGTTGAAGGACATGGCGACCGCTCGGCGCGGTCCTGAGGATTCGCTCTAGGGCTCCAGCTCAGTCGAGAGTCTCGGGAGAAGGGGCATTATCCTCTCCCCATGGACGGGGGAGAGTTAGAGTGTGGGTGAAGCCAGCGCCAACTCAATTGGTTGATTGCCTTTAGAGTGTGGCAGTGGATGCCTATGTCGTCTTCTTGAGCCACGGCATCATGGCCCGAAGCTCCTTACCAACCTTCTCCACAGGATGGTCGGCGTTCTCTTCCCGCAGCCGTAAGAACCGAGGGCGTCCCTCGTCGTTCTCAGTGATCCACTCCTTGGCAAATGTCCCGTCCTGAATCTCATCCAGGACTTTACGCATGTTGTCTTTCACGTGTTGGTCAATAACCCGTGGGCCTCGGGTGTAGTCGCCGTATTCGGCGGTGTCGCTTACTGAGTAACGCATGTACTCCATGCCACCCTCGTACAGCAGGTCAACGATGAGCTTCAGCTCGTGCATGACCTCAAAGTAGGCCGACTCCGGTTGGTAGCCAGCCTCCACCAAAGTATCGAACGCCGCTTTGATGAGAGAGGTGACGCCTCCGCACAGAATAGTCTGCTCTCCGAAAAGGTCGGTCTCGGTCTCTTCCTTGAAGGTTGTCTCCAACACTCCGGCGCGGAGGGAGCCAACGCCACTGGCGTAGGCGAGGGCCAGTTCCTTGGCGTGGCCGGTGGCGTCCTGGTGTACGGCCACCAGGGCTGGGACGCCGTTGCCCTCAACAAACACCTCGCGCACCCGGTGTCCAGGCGCTTTGGGCGCAATCATCCAGACATCCACGTTCTCGGGCGGGACGATGGTCTTGTAGTGGATGGAGAAGCCGTGGGCGAAGACCAGGCTCTTCCCTGCCGACAGGTGAGGCAGGATGTCCTTTCGGTACGCCTCTGGCTGAGAATGGTCGGGCAGGAGCATCACGATGACGTCGGAGTCGCGGACCATTTCGGCTGTGGTGCTGACCCGGAGTCCCGCAGCCTCGGCCTTGTCCCAGCTCTTGCTCCCTTTGTACAGGCCCACGCTTACGTTCAGACCAGAGTCTTTGAGGTTGAGGGCATGGGCATGTCCCTGGCTGCCGTATCCGACTATTCCGATCGCCTTGTTCTTAATAAATGATAGGTCGGCATCCTTTTCGTAGTAAACTTTTACCATAATTCTATATCCCTCACTTTCCTGGCTCATGCAGGTCAAAAGATGGATTCGTACCTCTCGTCCTTGGCGCCATATCCGGTGCCGTTGCCGTGGTTTCGCGCGGCTTCTGGCGACCGGGTCGTGGAGAATCCCCTGGTCATGGCGATCCGCCCGGTACGCATTATCTCACGAACTCCAAAAACCTTCAGCATCTCGTAGAGGGATTCTATCTTGTCTTCGGTTCCTGTCACTTCGATTATCAATGACTCGGGGCCAACGTCAACGATACCGGCCCGGTAGATATCCACCAGCTGTACTATCTCACTGCGGGTCTGGGGCGTGGCCCGCACCTTTATGATTGCCATCTCCCGGTAGACGGCTTCATACTCTATAAGGTCGGTTACGCGCACCACTTCCACAAGCTTGTTTAGCTGCTTGACGACCTGTTCCATCGTGGTATCGTCGCCTTCCACCACAAAGGTCATGCGAGACTGATAAGGGATCTCGCTGTGTCCCACCGCCAGGCTGGCTATATTGAATCCGCGCCTGCGGAACATGCCTACCACGCGAGCCAGGACGCCCGGTTGATCTTGCACCAGGGCTATAATGGTATGCTTCAACGCGACCATGTTGCCTCCTCCACGGGCGCCGGTTGCTCTATTATCTCCTTCACGCTCTGGCCAGGAGGAATGAACGGGTAGACGTTCTCCTGCGGGTCAACCATGAAGTCAACAAGAGCCGGCCCAGGATATTGCATAGCGTCCTGTATGGCGGATGCCACCTGGGACTTGTCGGTAACGCGGAGGGCGAACATGCCGTAGGCCTCCGCCAGCTTGACGAAATCAGGGTTGCCTGTGTACTCAGTGGCAAAGTAATTCTTCTGGTAGAAGAGTTCCTGCCACTGGTGCACCATGCCCAGGGAAAGGTTGTTCATCAGGGCGAACTTCACCGGAATCTTGTTCTCCACCAGAGTGGCAAGCTCGCACATGGTCATCTGGAAGCCGCCATCTCCAGCGATGGACCAGACCGTAGCATCTGGACGAGCGACCTGCGCACCCATAGCTGCGGGGACCTCAAAACCCATGGTGCCCAGGCCACCGGAGGTTATGAACGTGTTAGCTTGTGTGAACTGGTAGTGCTGCGCCGCCCACATCTGGTGCTGGCCGGTTCCTGTAACGACGACGGCATTGCCGTGGGTGATGTCCGAGAGTTGCTTCAGCACGTACTGCTGGGTGAGCTTGGAGGCATCGTTCAGACGAAGGGATGGGTGCTCCCTGCGAAGCTGTTCGATTTCGTCCAGCCACTCGGTGCGGCTGGAAGCCTGCACCTGCTGGTTCAGTGCCCGGAGAATGCGCTTCACATCGCCAACGATTGGGACCTGGGTCCTGAGGTTCAGGCCTATCACCGTGGGGTCGACATCCACGTGGACTATCTTGGCGTGGGTGGCGAAGGTGCTAACTTGCCCTGTCACCCTGTCGTCAAAGCGTGCCCCCAGGCTAACAATGAGGTCTGCTCGGTCCAGGGCGATGGAGGCGGAGGCAACGCCGTGCATTCCAGGCATTCCCACGCTTAGGACGTGCGTCTCCGGGAAGGAACTGATGCCAAGGAGGGTCGTGATCACAGGGATCTGGGTCTTCTCCGCCAGCTCGCGCAGCTCCGCGAACGCCTGGGACAGGATCACTCCGTGGCCGGCCAAGATTACGGGGCGCTTGGAATCCTTTATGAGACGGGCCGCCTTCTTGATCTGAGCAGGGTGTCCTTCCAGGGTTGGTTTGTAGCCAGGCAGGTCCACCTCCTCAGGGTAGTCGAACTCGGCCTGTTCCGTGAGCACATCCTTGGGGATGTCCACCAGGACCGGGCCCGGCCGGCCAGACTTGGCCAGGTAGAAGGCCTCACGGATAACTCTAGGGATGTCAGCGGCGCGCATCACCAGGTAGTTGTGTTTGGTGATTGGTAGAGTTATACCGGTGGTGTCTACCTCTTGGAAGAAGTCTTTTCCTATGCCTGAGCGCGGCACCTGGCCGGTGATGGCTACCACGGCGGATGAGTCCATGTAGGCAGCGGCTATGCCCGTGACCAGGTTGGTAGCTCCTGGCCCGGAGGTGGCAATGGCCACCCCGACTTTCCCCGAGGCTCGAAAGTAGCCGTCGGCGGCCATGGCCGCGCCCTGCTCGTGGCGTACAAGGATATGGCGAATCTGGGGGTAATGCACCAAAGTCTGGTACAGCGGTAGAATTGCACCACCCGGAAGGCCAAAGGCTACATCCGCACCCTCCCGGATGAGGCTTTCACACACCATTTGTGCACCCGTAAGTTTCATCTCTCCAAACCTCCTGACTGCGCTGAATCTTTGCCAACTACCTAATTCTTGGTGATGGAACCCTCCGATACAAAAAAATCCCGTCCCCAAAGGGACGGGAGATTGTTTCCCGTGGTACCACCCTTGTTTCCGCTGGACTAACCCAGAGGACACTTTGCGAGGCGCTATCACACCCCTATCGCTTCTAACGGGCGACAACTCCGGCCAGGTCTACTCGCTCTCTACCGAACTGAGGGCTTTCGGCTGGCGGCTCGGGAGGGATCTTCCGCGGCGTGTCTGGCGTCCGCTCTCACTGTACCGGACTCGCTGGGCCGTTCAGGGCCGCGTACTCGTCTCCGTCATAGCCTTTGGCCAATATGTAAAAGACTCAGTCACCCTAGCATACATGCCGAGCACTGTCAAGTGGGGGGGCGATTAGATACTTGACACACCCCGATAATTGTGCTATTCTGTATCTACACCAGATACGGAGCGATACAGATGGCAACCGAAAGTCTCAGCTTCCAAGCAATCCTCAGATGGTCGGATGATGAATGCCGTGGGTTCCTAGAGGGGATGCGCTGGCCCAACGGGGCAATCTGCCCCAAGTGTGGGGCTGGCGCACCTTACAACCTGGAACGCAAGAGCGGCTCGAAGAACAAGGTTCAGAAGCTCTACAAGTGCCGCTCTTGCCGCAAGCAGTTCACCGCCACCGTGGGCAGCATCTTTGAGGACTCCAAGATTCCCCTGAACAAGTGGTTTGCCGCCATAATGATGATGTGCACTTCCAAGAAGGGGGTGAGTGCTCACCAACTTCACCGGAGCCTGGACATTACCTACAAGAGTGCATGGTTCATGGCTCACCGGGTGCGAGAAGCGATGCGAGAGAAGGGTACTCTACTGCCGTTCACTGGCACAGTGGAAGCGGATGAAACCTACATCGGCGGTAAGCCTCGTGGTCACAATGTCTGGAAGGAACGGGCCAAGGACGAAGCGGAAATGGGGTTGCGCCCCAGGCCAAAGAATCGGGCACCTTACCAGGACAAAGTAGCGGTGTTCGGGATGATTGAGCGTGGCGGTTTGGTCCGCACTATAAAGGTTCCACAAGCCACAGCAGGCACCCTAGGGCCGATTCTGCGGGCCAACATGGACATGACCAAGGCAAGGCTTATGACGGACGGGAGCAATGTTTACAAGCATATAAAGCGGCACGTCAGACATGACGTTGTGAACCATGAGGTAACCTACGTTGCACCTAACGGTGTGCATACCCAGGGGATTGAGAATTATTGGAGCCTACTCAAAAGGGGGCTTTACGGAGTATTCCACCACGTAGGAGAGGACTACCTGCCCTGCTATCTCAATGAGTTTGAGTACAGGTTCAACCGACGGAAGGTTTCCGACGCCGAGAGGTTCGCCGCTTTGATGGCCCAGACTCAGGGACGGCTTCTTTGGTACTGTCAGACGCCTCAACCTGAGAATCCTCATGCTTAGGATTCGCCAGGAGCTTTATAGCTTCCTCGAATGGTAGAGGGAATAAAGAAACGGTAGTATCCTGATGCTTTGCCATTGCATCCTATTGTATAAGATGAGAAGTGGTTCCGGAAATCTGAACAGGGGGATAAGTGGAATCGCTGCCTGATTGAGGGCATGATAGTGCTCTCGGAGACAGGAGCGAGAGATGAGCAGACGACCCCGCCGTAACCACTCGGCAGAGTTCAAGGCGAAGGTGGCTCTTGCCGCAGTGCGCGGCGACCGGACACTTTCGGAGCTGGCAAGCCAGTTCGATGTGCACCCGAACCAGATCACGCAATGGAAGACCCAGTTGCTGGATCGGGCGGCGCAGTTGTTTGGGGCCGGGACAGGGCAGGCTGAAAAGCCGGTAGATATGAAGGTCCTTCACGCTAAGATCGGTGAGCTTGCGTTGGAGAACGATTTTTTAGAGGCCGCGCTCACGAAGGCGGGATTGCCGGGCGCAAGGCGATGATCGACCGCGATCACAAGCTGCCTCTCGCCCTCCAGGCAAAGGCAGTGGGCATCAGCCGCGGGAGCATCTACTACCGGCCACGGCCGGTGGGCGAAGCCGGTCTCGGACTGATGCGCCGCATCAATGAGCTGCACCTTGAGTATCCGTTTGCAGGCAGTAGGATGATGCGAGGCCTGCTCCGCCAGGAGGGACTCTCCTGCGGGCGTAGACACATCGCCACACTGATGCGGCGTATGGGCATCGAGGCGCTGTACCGCAAGCCCAACACCAGCCGGCGACGGCCCGGCCATACGGTGTATCCGTACCTGCTGCGCGGGCTTGAGGTGAGCAGGCCCAACCAGGTGTGGGCAATGGATATCACGTACATTCCGATGGCCAGGGGGTTCGTGTACCTAGCCGCAGTGATGGACTGGCATAGCCGCAAGGTGCTGGCCTGGCGGGTATCGGTCACAATGGACACAGACTTCTGCGTGGAGGCGCTCGAAGAATCCCTGGGACGCCACGGCGCGCCGGAGATATTCAACACAGATCAGGGAAGCCAGTTCACAAGTGACGCCTTCACCGGCCTGCTGAAAGCCAATGGGATCCAGATCAGCATGGACGGGAAGGGAAGCTGGAAGGATAATGTGTTCGTCGAACGGCTGTGGAAGAGCGTCAAGTACGAGGAGGTGTACCTGAGAGCCTACGAATCGGTCCCGGAAGCCAGAACTGGACTCGGGCGGTACTTCGAGTTTTACAATGCCGGACGGCCCCATTCGAGCCTTGGGGGAATGACGCCGGACCAGTTCTTTGACAGAGCGCCTGCCGAGTCCGCGGCGGCCTAACGCACGGCAGCGCGATTCCACTTATCAAACCGGGCAGCGCTGTTCAGACAAACGAGACCACCTCTGAACTTGTGGATAGGCTAGGGCCCGGAGCAGATTACGCCTCGGTTCAGTTGAGGCTCTCAGATGATTCCAGGTTTGTTTGGGTAGAAGGCACGGAACCTGGCCAGGTCTACTATATTTCGGAAACTCACCTGTTTCGTTGGTTCGTGAATCTGGTGGTGCGCATTGCAAAGGCAGGTCAAGCCAGGCCTACGGACCAGCAGCTAACCAGCTCTATGAGGTCGATTAGTCATGGCGAGAGGTGGAGTGGCATCCCGACGGGTGCTGTTGCCTTCGCCGAGAGCTTGGGATTAGTTGCTCACTCATATAGAGAAAACGAGCACGTCTTCCCCATAGCTTGGATGTTGTCACGGGCACCCACCACAATTATCGAAGAGGCGGCTCATGTCCTATCTGCCTGGGCTGATTCTGATTTCCGGCACACGCAAGTCACAATGCCGCTTGAAAATAGCGTGTTGGAAGGCCTTTCCAGATTTCCGGACAGAGTGGTCGAGGTTCTGCGCCTACATGGAGGATTGGTCAAGGGAGAACGCTTCACGCTCCAACAGATTGGTGAACGCATGGCGCTCACACGCGAACGCGTACGCCAGATCGAAAGTAAATTTTGGGGCGAAATAGATCTGAAATGGCAGTGGAAACGAGGAAACACTTCCGGCTTCGCTTGGAACGCCAGGGCGGAGACGTTGAGACGGCCGTTCCTTGAAGGTCTCCTGGCCGAACTGATAAAGAGACGTGGTAGCCTGCTTCTGAAGAGCGACTCTCCCAATGACCGGCTCATGCAATTTTGCGCCAGGTGCGTTGGTATTCCGTTTGTAAATGTACCTCACACGGAGTTCCTCGTTCTAGGGGCCATATCAGAAGACTTCGCCACATTAGACTCTTATGAACCGCCTCCGGGTGACGCTGGTCGAAACCACCTGGCTCAGGCCCTTGATGCTGAGAGCCTGCTTGGCCTCTCGGACGCTGACTTGAAGGCCGTTGTCGACGATGTGCGACTGCCGGAGCCCAAACGCCTGAGCCAAGGCCAGAAGGTGTACTTGGCTCTCAAGGCCTGTGGAGGGCCTTCCCACTACTCGAAGGTCGCTGACGCCTACAACTCGATGTTTGCTGGCGAGGATTACAGCCAGCGCAAGGTTCGTGCCATCCTCGCCCTGGGGCGCTACGGAGTGGTCTGGATTGGGAGCAGGGGAACGTATGCACTCAAAGAGTGGGGATATAAACGTCCTTCGATGACCTTGTTCGACTCTGTAACGGAGATAGTGCAACAGAAATTCAGTGAGACAGGCAAGCCGGTTCCGTTCAACATTATCGTTGGAGAGATAGGTAGGTATCGTCAGCTTGTCAACCCTGTTAGTCTCTCCTTTGCAAGTAACTTCAATCCGTCCTTACGTCGGATCTCGAAAGACTCCTTTGTTGTAGGGTGTCAGCGCAATTGGACACTATTGAGGCCTAGAAAACCGAAGAGGTTGGGGGTGGTAGAGGCTCCTTCAGAGGGGTAGATTAACCCTAAGTGAAAGGAGTCATTGATGACCCAGGTAGAGGATCAGGCCAGCCAAGCTGAGGAGCGAAGCCAGGAGACACGAAGCTTCGTGCGTCAGGTCCGTGCAGCGACCCGCCGTAAGTATACCCCTGAAGAGAAGATCCGCATCGTCTTGGAGGGGTTCAGACGGGAGACTACCGTTAATGACCTGTGCCGACGGGAAGGAATCAAACCCCACTCCTACTACGCCTGGACGAAGGGGTTCATGGAAGCTGGGAAGGAGAGGTTGACTCGGGACAGTGTGCGTGATGCGACCCGGCAAGAGATAGAGCAGCTCAAGCGGGAGAACAGTGAACTGAAGCAGCTGGTGGGTGAGTTGTCCCTGGAGTTGCACCGCTTCAAAAAAACAGCTCTGCCGCCCCTACACGACAACGGCACCGTCGCATGAGCGTAGTGGAACAATCGAAGGTCGTGGCTGAGGTGGAGCGACATGGTAGAGGGAAGAACAGGCGACTCAGGGAGCTTGGCATTTCCAGGAGCACGTATTATTGGTGGAGGTGGAGGCACCGGCAGGGTAGTTGGGAGGGTACGGAAGGAACTGAGAGGCCCTGGAATCGCCTGCGTCCAGAAGAGGAGGCAGTAGTGCTGGCGGCAGCCCGTGGGATGCCGACCTGGCGAAGCCGGCAGTTGGCGGCTTCGCTCACCGACCACAGAGGCCTATCGGTCTCCGCCTCCACAGTCTATCGTATTCTGAGACGGGAGGGTCTGGTGAAACGGATCGAATACCAGTTGGCAGCGAGCAAAGAGTACCAGCACAAGACCACAGGGCCCCACCAGCTGTGGGCCACCGATGCCTCCTACTTCCGTGTAGTGGGATGGGGCTACTACTACCTCGTGACGGTGATGGACGACTACTCCCGGTTCATCTTGGCCTGGAAGGTGCAACGGGACATGACGGCCAACTCCCTCATAGAGGTGGTCCAGGAAGCTGTTGACTCTACTGGTATGACTGATGTACCTCTGGAGGATCGGACCAAGCTCCTCTCAGATAATGGCTCAGGTTATGTATCGCGGGCCTTCCGCGAGTACATGCGGGTGGTGGGCATTCGCCACGTCCTGGCAGCACCCTATCACCCTCAGACCAACGGGAAGCTGGAGAGATATCACCGAACCCTGAAAGACGACATTAACCAGGTGCCATACGAGGTGGTGGAAGACCTGGAGGCGGCCATCCGGGACTTCGTCGAGTTCTACAACTACCGAAGATATCATCAGGCGCTCAGGGTTGTAACTCCGGCTGACGTGCTGGAAGGCCGTCTGGAGGCAATTCTAGCCCAGAGGAAGGAGGTACAGCGAGAGACTTTTGACCGGCGGAGGCGGTACAATCAGGAGGTCAGAGAAACCCTCAAACCAGGAGCTTCTTCACCCCAATCTCTCGGACCCAGAACTGTCCAAAACCGCTGACACCCAACACTCCTTTGTCCCAGCGGAACCTTGGAGGACACGACCGAGGGTAAATCGAGGTCGAAGAATCGCCTGATTGGACCAAATACTCGAGCTCCCTGGAATGAGAGGAAGGTAGACAGATGACGATGGCGTTAGAAGGGCTTCGGGTTATAGAGATGGGGACTACCGGTCCAGCCAATATGGCAGCAGGCTGGTTAGGAGATATGGGAGCGGATGTCATAATGGTAGAATCGCCCGCTAACAGGGCGATACCCCCAGGTTCTGGATATGCGGAGGGTGGCCGTACGAGGGCGATACGCTGTCGCAACAAACGCAGCATAGTCCTCGACCTGAGGCATCAGAAGGCGAGGGAAGTCCTCCACCAGATGGCCAAGACGGCTGACCTGCTGATAGAGGCCAACCGTCCCGGCATAGCCAAACGCCTGGGCTTCGACTACGAGACCCTCTCCGCCATAAACCCGCGCATCATAGTATGCTCCTCCACCGGATACGGGCAGACCGGGCCCTATAAGAACCTTCCAGGCCACGGCCTCGTCTGGGAGGCCACAGGTGGCTGGCTCCACATGCAAGGGCAAGGCTACGGGAACATGGGCGGCGACTACACGGGACGCCCCTGGCTTAACTACTTCAACCTGCCAGATATGAAGGGGTCTTCCAACACGATGGTCTCTATCCTTTTGGCGTTGTATGCACGGGAAAAGGTGGGCGTTGGCCAGTACCTGGACCTGGCCCTGTTTGATAGCGTCATCGCCGTGAAGGATGCTCCTGTTCCGCCAGAGGCCAACGAGGGGATATTCCATCGAGTCAGGCCCTCTTGGAATGTCTACGAATGCAAAGATGGAAAATACATCGCCTTCGCGGCGGGAGAAGAGGTCCAGTGGCGCAACCTGTGCGAGGCCATAGGGCTGCCAGAGCTGGTCAAAGGCAGAGGGGCCTCAGGGGAACGAGGGCAGGAGATAATCAAGATATTCGATAGGACATTCAAGACCAGGACCAGGGACGAGTGGTTCGAGCGAATAAGTCAATTTGATACTGAGGTGGCCAAGGTCAATACCATAGACGAGGCCAGAGAAGACCCGCAGGTAAAGACGCGGGGCATCCACGTGGAGGTGGTTGGCGACGATGGCCAGCGTGAGGTCCAATATGGCAATCCGTTCAACCTGAGCAAGACTCCCGGGAGGGCTGTCCACAGGCGGGCTCCCAAGTTTGGGGAGCATACTGACCAGATTCTGACGGAGATGGGCCACTCCGAAGTCAAGATTTCAGACCTTCGCCAGGCAAAAACAGTGATGTAGTATCAGCAGGCCGAACGCGGGACCTGGCCCGCTTGGATCCCCTTAACGAGCCACTGCTAGTTGGGGATGTATACTGGCCACAAACCATGTGAGGGGGTAAGCAATGAAACCTAAGCTAGTAGATCATTTGCTATACGAGCCTGAGGAGACGGGCATCCTGTGGATAAGGTTCAACCGGCCGGAGAAGATGAACGCAAACTACGGTGGCACCGGGCCGGACTCCACCATGCGCAAGTTGAGCGAGTACATGCGCGCCGGGGACGACGACCCTAATGTTCGGGTCATAGTCCTGACCGGTGTAGGCCGGGGCTTCAACTCGGGCGCTGAGCTAGGCGGGCCCCGCAGAGATGGCGAGCCCGCTCGGGCACCAGGCCCAGATAGCAGCCGGCAGCACTTCCAGCACGACTTTCATCCCCTATTCACGGCAATATCGGACATACGTAAACCCACTATAGCCATGGTCAACGGACCCGCCGTGGGCGCTGGGATGGATATCGCCATCCACTGCGACATCCGCATGGGGTGTGAGCATTCTCGCTTCCAGCCGTACCAGGCTCTTGGACAGATCATTGAAAATGGTGGAAGTTACCTCCTCCCAAAGATCATGGGCATTGGGCGAGCGTTGGAGTTCCTTTACACGAGTGGATTCCTCCAGGCCGAAGAGGCCTACCGCACCGGCGTCCTGAACCACCTGGTGCCTTGCGATGACCTGGAGCAGGAGACAAGGGCCTTGTGTGACAGGATCATCCAGAACCCTCCGCTGCTCCAGTGGGTAGGCAAACGGATCATGCGCGCCTCTTTGGAGAGCTCATACGCCACTATTCAGCAGTTGTGTGCCAACGCCTCTGGTATTCTGGGTTCCTCCGAAGACCGCGTTGAGATGATGGAGGCTATACGCGAAAAGCGCAGGCCAGCCTTCAAAGGACGCTAGTCCACAAGCGTCAGTAATATGACCTTTGGTAGCCGAACTCGTCGCGCTGGCTGGATACTGACAGGCGTTGACACAATTAGAGGCCGCAACTATAATTTGACTCGTCACCAGGGCACCTCAGCCGGCAACAAGGGCCGGTAGGGCATAGTCGCACTCAAGAAATGGAAGGTGATCATGGACTTCGATTTGACCCCCCCTAATGTAGAGATGGAACGGTTCCGCCAGGAGGTCCGCACCTGGTTTGAGGAGAACATCGCCGAGGATATGAAGGAATCTCTTGACGCCGATGAGTTTACCGAGGAAAAGTACTGGTATTGGCGGGAAAAGCACAAGGAGCTAGCGAAAAAAGGGTGGCTCAACCCCACGTACCCCAAGGAGTACGGCGGAGGAGGTCTGACGGGGGCACACGAAGCTGTGATAGTGCAGGAGATGCGAAGCGCACGGGCCTGCCCTAACCTGAGTAACCGGCGGCCTCCTGAGACTCTCATGGTCTGGGGAACTGAAGAACAGAAACAGAAGTTCCTGGTTCCTCTTCTGACCTCGCAGGTGACATGCTGGCAGAAACTCACCGAACCTAGCTCTGGCTCTGACCTTGCAAGCTACCAGAGCACCGCAGTTCGGGATGGCGATGACTGGGTTCTCAACGGCTCCAACGTCTTTATCAGCGGACGCGGCCCAGGGCCGTCCGGAGGTCCCGACTACCTCTTCGGCCCGATGCTGACGGACAAGGATGCGCCGCGCCACCGCAACCTGGGCTACTTCGCCATTCCAGTCCGCGGCCCAGGCGTAGAGATCAGATCCATGAACCTCATCGTGGGCAGGGACTCCCACTTCGTATTCCTGAACGACGTGAGAGTGCCGGGGGATCACCTAATCGGCGGCGACCACCAGGGGTGGCAAGTCCTTTCCACACAACTGGAGCAGGAGCACGGCGGCGATGGAGGTGGAGGCCAGGCCCTTGCGGCAGACCAGTCAGTGGAGAACCTTATCACCTATGCGCGCCAGACCAGGGTCAACGGACGCTCCCTGGGCAGCGATCCTCTGGTGGAGCAGTCCGCCGAAGAGGCCTATATTGACTCCCACATAGACAAGCTTTTCTCCAAGCGCGCCTATTGGATCCATGAGAGCGGCTCGCAGTTGGCGCATGAGGGGGGCTTGAGCCACCTTTCCGATAAGATGTCCGGCATACGCAACGCTAACAGGGTGAGGGACGTCATGGGGCCGTATGGCCTTCTGGGGATCAAGGACCCGCTTGCGCCCCACGGCGGCACTCAGGAGATCCGGCTGCGCGGCGCTATAGCCCTTTCGCACCTGGCGGGAAGCCTCAACATAGCCAAGGTAGTCCTGGCCCGCCGCATGGGCATCAGCCGCACCAAGGAGCGGGCAGCGCCCATGCGCGGCACGGCCGGAAGCACAGATCAGTAGCATTCATGCCTCCTTCGTAGAGAGAAACAGGCACGGGGCTTTGGGAATAAGCTCCGTGCCTGTTTGGTTGTGAAGACGCGATAACAAACTGCACGAATCGCAAAGGAGAGCCATGCCCTTGCCACTGGCAGACATCAAAGTTGCAGACTTCTCTCAGGTGCTGGCGGGACCTTTCGCAGGCCAGCTCATGGGTGACCTGGGCGCCGAAGTAATCAAGATCGAGCCGCCCGAGGGCGACTCCTCAAGAGTACAAATGCCAGTGCCTGGCCCCAGTGGGCTTGGTGTAACCTATTTGACATTCAATCGCAACAAGCGCTCCATGGTTTTGGACATCACCAAGCCCAAGGCACGCGAGCTGGCCCACACCCTGGCGCGATGGGCAGACGTTGTGGTGATGAACATGCGCATTGGAGCCAGGCAACGGCGTGGCCTTACCTACGAAGATCTGGCAGCCACAAATCCCCGGCTTATCTATGCCTCCATCACAGGCTACGGCGAAGAGGGCCCTGACGCCGATTTGGGTGGCGCCGATGTGGTTATTCAGGCCAGAGCGGGAGATTTGGACGCTCGCCGCCCCCCAGATGGCGCACCGCCCGCTTCCACGGCCATGGTCCATTTCGACATGGCCTCGGCTATGCTGATCCTTAGTGGCGTCCTGCTAGCCCTGCGGGAACGGGAGCGCACTGGAGTGGGCCAGAAGTTGGAAGTCAACCTCTTGCAAACTGCCCTGGCGCTCCAGGCCAGGCAGATAACCCGGATCGTTGGAAGCGACCTGGCCTTTCCTGGCGCGCAGGCTCGTGCGCCATCTAACTATTTGTGCAGCGACGGTCAATACATATACGCACCCAATGGCGGCGAGCGCTGGGACAGTTTTTGCCAAGCCCTGGACCTGACCTCCCTAGTTACCGATCCCAGATTTGACACTAATGAGAAACGCACCGAGAGTGCCCGGGAGCTTTCAGCAATCCTGGCACGACAGTTCTCAACCAAGACAGCAGTCGAGTGGGAAGCCATACTCAAGGCCAAGGGCCTTGGTGTTACGGTTGTCAGGAGCTTTTCCGACGTACTTGATGACCCGCAGGTCATAGCCAACCAGATGGTCGTCCAATACGAGCAGCCAGGTGTGGGGTTGGTCAACGTGATAAACTTCCCGTTCCGCATGTCTGGCGTCCCGATCGCGGATACGGGAGTCCGTAGGCATCCACCCACTAAGGGCGAACACACTGACGAGGTGTTACTAGAGCTAGGTCATTCCCCTGAGGAGATCGCGTCGCTACGAGCGGAAGGGGTCATTGCCTAAAGGCAGTTCAACAAGCCCCAGGCCAATCTGTGGTAACGCCCTACCGCCCACGCAACCTCGGATCTAGCAAGTCTCTAACTGAATCGCCCAAAAGGTTGAAGGCCAGAACAAGCACCATGATGGCCACGCCTGGCGCTATGACGAGCCAAGGGGCCACAAGCCCGAACTCTTCGGCGCTACCGGCCAGCATACGCCCCCACGAGGGATGGGGCGGTGGCACGCCTAGCCCCAGGAAGCTCAGAGAGGCCTCCACAAGGATGGCAGCGCCCAAGGCCGCCGAAGCCACTATAAAGAAGGGGGCCAGCGAGTTGGGCAAAATGTGGCGCATTATTAAACGCAAGGGCGAAGCTCCAATCACCCTGGCGGCATCTACATAGACATTCTCTTTCACAGAGAGCACTGTCCCACGGGCTATACGTGTGGCGCTGGGAAAGAAGACTATGCTGATGGCTGCCACCGTCTTTTCCAACCCCGAACCCAGTACGGCCACTAGGGTTAGCGCCAGCAAGATGGTAGGAAAGGCGAGCATAGCATCGATCACTCTTTGCAGGACAAGATCCACACGGCCACCTACGTAACCGCTGACCACGCCCAGGAAATACCCAAAGACCTTGCCTATGCCTATAGAGAAAAAGGCCACTACCAGGGATACTCTGGTGCCATGAATTATACGACTGTATAAGTCGCGACCGAGTTCGTCGGTCCCGAACCAGTGGCTAGCGCCAGGGGACACCAAACGAGCAGTGTGGTCAGCCACGTTGGGGTCATACGGAACAACCCAGGGAGCAAAGACTCCCATGAAAACGAGCACCGAGCAGATAATCAGTCCCGCAGCACCCAGTGGCTGGGTCCGCACGAACCTCCCACCATTGCTGGCCCACTGCCGGGCCTGGTGGGCCAGCATGACCCTTGCGGCAGGGCGCTGGAGGACCTCTGGTTGCTTCATCTTTTCATCACCACAGCTTTTATTCGGCTAGCTATAGCTGATTCGAGGGTCCAGCCAACCGTACAGCAGGTCTACAACAAGATTAACCAGCATGAAGAAGGCGGCGATCATGATCGCAACCCCTTGAACGATGGGATAGTCCCGGGACCTGATGGCTTCTATCATGTACAGCCCCATGCCAGGAATGGAAAACACCGTTTCCATGATGACGGTTCCACCTAGCAGGTGGCCAAAGGAGAGCCCCGCCAGGGTCACCACAGGAATCAGGGCGTTCTTCAAGGCATGGCGGTAAATCACTACTCTCTCTGTCAGCCCTTTAGCCCTAGCCGTACGTACATAGTCCTCCCGCAGCACTTCCAACATGGTGGACCGAGTCATCCTGGCAATAATAGCCATGCCACTCAACGCAAGGATGAGAATGGGCCAAATGAGCTGCAGCATATTGGTCGTTGGATCTTGCCATATGAGGTTGTAGCCTAGGGGTGGCGACCAAGTGAACCAGAGAACACCCCCCATCAGCACCAAGAGGCCCAACCAGAAGTTGGGTGCTGCCAGAAAGAAGATGCTCCAGAAACGCAGGAGGTAGTCTACCGACGAGTTACGCTTGACAGCGGATATTATACCTATTGGAATGCCGAAAAGGAGAGCGAGCGCCTTGGCCATGAAGGCGATCTGAAGGGTCAGCGGCAGACGATGCAGAATCTCTTCTGAAACTGGCTTGCGTGTAAGGAGGGATGTCCCCAGATCTCCCTTAGCCATGTCCCCCAGCCAGTACACGTATTGGAGGTGGAGAGGCCTATTGAGACCAAGCTCCTCCCGTAATTGGTCAATAGTGGATTGGGAAACCCGTATGCTTCCTTCATCCACATCTCCTAGGATCACGGCCGTTATATCCCCCGGCAGCACCCGAAGGATAAGGAACAGAAGGATGGACATGATTAACAGGGTCGGCACCATGGCCAGGAGCCGCCGCGCTGCGTACTTGTGCATATCCGCTTTTCCACTTCGGGAAAGGGGGTAAGAGTCGGTTCCCCCCGGGTTTTGCCTACCAGTATTGGTGTAAACCCACCCTTAGAGGCATGTCCCCCTACTTACAAGCTTCAGACGTTCTGCGTGGCCCGCTTTCTATTCCTGAATCCAGATGGTGTCTGCCCGATATTGACCGCTGGCGAAGCCGGAGCTCAGCCCGAAGGTGAAGTTCTTCAAGTGTGTCCACCAGAAGTTTTGATCGAACTGCTGAGGCATGGGCCCGAAGGCCACATCCTGAAAGACCACGATGTCTTCCATCTGGCGCACCAACTGCTTCCTCTTGCTGGCATCCACCTCGGCGGACATCTGGGCGTACAGGCTATCGATCTCAGCGTTGCTGTAATCTATGACGTTCCGAGATCCTCCTGTGATAAAGGACTGCCCGAACAGCTCGTCGGGGTCCCTGGTGGTCTGGCAGTACCGCCAGGAGAGGATGACGTAGTCGTGGGCTAGTTCACGGGTGCTCCGGGTCGCCCCACCCACCAGGTCCAGGGTCGTGCGGATGCCCACCTTAGCCACTTGCTCGCTGATCACCTCGTTCATCCTGAGGGTAGAGCCGCCGGTGGAGCTCATATGCGGTATATCTATGCCGTTGGGGAATCCCGCGTCAGCCATCAGCTTCTTGCCATCTTCGATCTCCTGCTGCTTCTTCGCCCCGGTGCCCCAGCCGGCAAGCTTGTTCAAGTAGTCGCTCTCAGGGCGTCCAAAGGGCGTAGTTGGCGGAAATAGGAGAGACACTGTGGTATCACCGCCGTACACGAGGATGCTCCAGGCCTCACGGTCCAGGGCAAGGTTCATAGCCTTTCGCACTCGGATGTCATCGAAGGGGGGGTTGGTGACTACGGCGAAGGCACCCTGGGGAGAGCAGCCCGAGAGCCCCTTGCGGAAGTTGACCCTTCCTTCGTCCCGGAGTTTGTAAAGCTGGGGCAGGTACTGCTCGGCTGGTGTCCTAGAGCCTGTGTAGTCCCGCTTACGAGTCAAGAAGGCAGCCATCGTGGCGGCGGAGCCCTGTATGATCGTCATCTCCACCTCGTCCAAGTAAGGCAGGCCAGGCTTGAAGTAGTCGGGGTTCCGAACGAATGTCTGCCCAACGCCTGTGACAGCCGACTCGAGGAGGAAAGGCCCGGAGCCCAGAGGCTCCGACTGCAGGTCCTCCCGAGTTGTGCCGTCAGGGTAGATGATACAACTCGCAATGGAAAGGAGCTTGGGCACGAAGGCAGCGCCCCGGGAGATGTTGATGCGCAGCACGTACTTGCTAGGGGTCTCAATACTGGTGACGTACTCCCTGAGCACGCCGCACCGAGGGGAACCTATGTTGTCTATCTGACCCATCATTTTCTTTAAGGAGTAGGCGACGTCGGCGGATGTCATCTCTTTGCCGTTGTGGAACTTGATGCCTTGAATCATGTTGATGGCGATGGTCTTGCCGTTGTTCTCCAGGCGCCAGTCCTCGCAGATCTCGCACTCGACCCCTTCACCATCGTAGTTGATGAATACATTGATGTTACTCTTGGAAACGACATCGAAGAAACCCTGGGTGGAGTGGATCTGGCCATCGAAGTGGGGCATGTCGGCGCCTCTTACCCTCAGTACGCCGCCCTTTTGGGGTTTCACGCCTGGCGGTGTAGGAGTGGGCGTAGCCACCGATGTAGGCGTTGGCGTTGCGGCTGGGCCTGACACCCCGGAACTCGTTGGCGTGGGCGTGCCCCCAGGCGCTGCGGTTGGGGTTGCGGTGGGAGCCGTTGTGGCCGTGGGAGTCGGCTCTTCGGCCTGGCCGCAGGCCAGGATGAACGCAAGAAGAGGGATGAGGAATGCGGACATCAGGGAGTACCGAGGGTGGTGCAGGTTAATGCTCTTCATGGGGTGTTTCCTCTCTTTGGGTGCAATTCTCGATCCCTACATGGACACCTATACGTTCCTCTAAGGGCATATCGTCAACTCAACAAGGTTGGAGCACAGAACTTGTGAGTGTTCCGTATACTACGCGAGAGGTTCGGCCCTGTCAAGGCCTCTGACATATGTGAAGGATTTCACCTCCCCCCCATCAGGGAACGTAATCCGTCGCATATGGGAAGAGAAGGCTGCGTTTTCTGCTACAATGCCTGGTGGACGTCCCTCGTGGAAGATGAGGAGGCGTCTTTCGCGCATTACCAATAGGTTGGACGGCCTTTCATACAGAGTTCCACTCTGCTACGCCGCCGCCATCAGCCCGGGCCTACTATTCAGCGAGAGGTCAACTCACCCCGAACTCCACCTGAATAGCGCTTGTTTGCGCGGGGTTTTCTACCCCAATTCCACGTTCAACGCTGAACTTTCCGAAAGGCCAGGAGTGGAAAGTTCAGCCTTTTGGGAAGAATCGTCCGATTCTAGTCTGCTCAGCCTACTCCTTCGCACCCGATAGCTGTTCCAGGTGGTAGAAATATCGTAGCCCCGAAGCGGGATATCCGAACCGAGGTCTAATAGTAGGAGGTGAGGCATGGCCCAGGAAATTCCCGTCCCGTACCCAGTTGCCATACGAGGCGAATTGACAGAACCCATCAATCAGTGGCTTTTCCTGGTTAAGTGGCTGTTGATCATTCCCCATGTGGTAGTGCTGTTCTTCCTGTACATCGGGCTAGTGGTGGCGTGGGTTATCTCCGTCTTCGCCATCCTCTTCACGGGCAGGTATCCTCGCACTCTGTTCGACTTTAACGTTGGTGTGCTACGGTGGAGCTGGAGAGTTGGATTTTACAGCTACCAGGCCCTGGGTACCGACAAGTACCCTCCCTTCTCGCTGGCGAAGAGCGACGAGTATCCTGCGGACTTGGATGTGGCATACCCTGAGAAGCTGAGCCAGGGGCTGGTGCTGGTCAAGTGGTGGCTGTTGGCCATACCTCACTATATCGTCGTGGGCGTTCTCCAGGGCGGACTGGGCTTCCACTCTGGCGGGCTGGTCATGGTGCTGGTCGTGATAGCTGCGGTAGTGAACCTGTTCACCGGTAAGTACCCCAAAGACATTTGGGAACTGGTGATGGGCATCAACCGGTGGGGCTACAGAGTAACTGCCTATGCAGTTCTGGTGACGGACCAGTACCCGCCTTTCCGACTTGGCGAGTAGGTCGTCGGGCGCCACACGTTCCACTATTTCTGTCTTTCACCACCTTCTGCTGAGCTCGATATCTGTCCCATTCTTGCTACCGATCGGGCTCGTCATGTGACCGAAACGAGCGTATCCCACGAAAGTCGGGCAATGGCAGTCAAATTGTGGAGCGCAACAGGCCAGCCTGATCCGATGCGATATAATCGGTGCATGCGAATATCCGTAGGCTGGCCCCTGAACGTCGCTTTAGGTTCGGTGATGCTGCTCGCTGGTTGTGCCGAGCCTGGACCAACGGCCACTTCTACCCCGACAGCGACTCCTACTCCCATCCCCACAGCTGCTCCCGACGAAGGGCCCACCACAGTCATCGCCACCATCCCCGTGGGCGATAAGCCCCAAGGCGTCGGGGTAAACCCCACCACCAACCGCATCTACGTCGCCATAGGTCTTCACGGACGTGCTAACGCAGTCTCCGTCATCGACGGGGCCAGCAACGCTGTCATCGCCACCGTCCCCGTGGGCGTTGGGGTGAACACCACTACCAACCGCATCTACGTCGCCAACCAACAAGATGACGACACCGTCTCCGTCATCGACGGGGCCAGCAATGCCGTCATCGCCACCGTCCCCGTGGGCGATAAGCCTCAAGGCGTCGGGGTGAACTCTACCACCGACCGCGCCTACGTCACCAACAACGACGACGGCACCGTCTCCGTCATCGACGGGGCAACCAACACTGTCATCGCCACCGTCCCCGTGGGCGTACGCGGCCCCCATGATTTTGGGGTGAACCCCATCACTAACCGACTCTACGTGGCTAACTTTCGTGACGGCACCGTCTCCGTCATCGACGGGGCAACCAACACTGTCATCGCCACCATCCCCGTGGGCGAGGGCCCCATTGGCGTTGGGGTGAACCCCACCACCAACCGGGTCTACGTGGCCAACTTCAATGACGACACCGTCTCCGTCATCGACGGGGCCAGCAACGCCGTCATCGCCACCATCCCCGGGGCCGATGGTCCGATTCACGTTGCGGTGAACCCCACCACCGATCGCGTCTACGTCACCAACCTAGATGCAGACCGCCTCGCGGGCGCCACCGTCTCCGTCATCGACGGGGCAACCAACGCTGTCATCGCCACCGTCCCCGTCGGCCGGCCCGGTAACGTTCACGTTGAGGTGAACCACAGCACGAACCGCGTCTACGTGTCCAACGCCGGGGACGACACCGTCTACGTCATTGCGGACACGACGGCTGTGCCAACGCCCACACGAACCCGCACACCCACTCCATCACCGACGCACACGCCTACTCCAACCCCGACGCCGAGTCCTACACCCACGCCAACTCCTACTCCCACGCCCATCCCCCTCATGAGTGGCGAGGTGCGGCTGAACATCATCTTGGGCTCCAAAGCGGCGTACATGGTCCGTGAAGAGCTGGTGGGCATCGGGTTCCCTACCGACGCTGTTGGCGTCACGCAAGACATCCAGGGATTCATCACGCTGGGGCCAGACGGCGCAGTTCAAGCCGACCGGTCCAAGCTCACCATTGACCTCAGAACCATCCAGAGTGACGAGGATCGGCGCGATAACTACATCCGGAGAAACACCTTGGAAACGGCCCTTTACCCCTTGGCCGAGTTCGTCCTGCGAGAGGCGCCCGGGCTGCCGTTCCCGCTCCCCACCCAGGGCGAGGTCTCGTTCCAGCTTATCGGAGACATGACCATCCACGGCGTCACCAGCGACCTCACCTGGGACGTCACCGCCAGATCTGCCGAGAACGAGGTCGTCGGACAGGCCACCACCGAGTTCCAGTTCGCCAAGTTCGACATGACCCGTCCCAGGATTCGCCTCGTTCTGAGCGTGGAAGATCGCATCCGTCTTCGCATCGACTTCCGGCTCAGCAGGACAGATGGCTGAGCGCGGTGGCATACCCGACCGATGTCCAGCAAGGCATCTTCCAACGAACGCGGGTGGTACCAGACGTGGCGATCGCCTGCTGGTAGCAGGATACGTGAAATGGTTCAGAACCCAAAGTTCAGGCGAATATCGGGCTTCGCAATTGTTGCGCTGACTGTGGCAATCCCCGCCATGCTTCTCTCCAGTTGCTATCGGACACAAAGCCCAAGACATCAACTATTGGCCCCACCCCAACGTCAATCGATGCAGTAGAAGAGCCACCAGCACCACAATACCTCTCAAATATAGCCTTGCTCTCGGTAAAGGCTCAGCCTGCAGAATCCGTCGTCGCGCCAGCATTGTGGCACAAGGTGGACCTGGAATCCCACCGTGGTGGGGGAAGTACCGCGGTCCTATGCCTTACTTGCCAAAAGGGCACCTTGGGAACATTGAAGCGAACCCTGGGCGCGCTCCGGTCAGTGGAGCCCAACCTTCTCTAGTATCGGTGGCGCACAAAACCATGCCGTTGAATTGCCACATAGACAATGCTTTCCACTGGGCGAGGTGCCCGATTCCAAGAATGCCAGCTGAGAAACAATGGTAAGGAATGTTAAGCATTGTAAAGCATTGTTGAATTGACATAGGAGACATTCGGTGATATAAGGTTCTGAATTAGCTCAGTAATTCACATGCCACTAGGGATGTTGAGACGAAAGTCGTCTCAGAGTTCGCACGTTTTGATGGCCTAATGCTTTCAAAACGGGGTGATTGCCTGGCGACCAGTGAAAGTTACGCGACTCCCGTGTCAACATCAGCAAAGAGACTTTCAGATTCTTAGGAGGGAAGTGGAATGCGGAAGAAGATAGGAGCCATCGTGTTTACCATGATGCTCCTCGCCACCTTGGCCCTGCCCGCCACCTTACTCGCTCATGGTGGCCCCGCCGGAGACACTCACACGGGATGCCATTACGGACGAGGCCACGAGAACCCCTTTTTCAATGGGAAAGCTTGGGGAGAGTTCAGCTCCACTCTGGCCAAGAGCGAGCCGGGAAACCGCTCCGATAGGGAATCGACGAACCACACGATTCTTTGCGACTAGTGCAGGGTCAAACACGAACTTGTCAGTAGGCCAGATGTGGCAAGTTGATTCAACCAGCACGGGGTAATTCGGGCAACAGATACTGTGGCTGGGGCTCTATCGATATTTACCTATGCTTCCACCTATGCAGGCGGGGGTGAGGGTGTAGCCAGGAATCGGGTCTAAGTCCGGCACGGGCAGAGATCCCCACAGCCCAGTTTGCGGATCTAATAAGCGGATCTAATAAGATGAGCGCAAGTTGATCGAGTTGATAGATCTGCGTGAGGTCTCCAAAGGTATCCGAAAGCCACACAGCTAGAGGCCTATAATTGGCTAAACCTGGGTACTTTTCTATTTCCTCACGCGCTTCCCGCACGGTCCCTAGGTTAGCCTCAAGTAGCAAGTCTTCCGGCAATTGAAATACATACCATTGAGAGTGATCTCCCGCCTGTTGGGTGTCAGCGGTTTTGGACAGTTCTGGGTCCGAGAGATTGGGGTGAAGAAGCTCCTGGTTTGAGGGTTTCTCTGACCTCCTGATTGTACCGCCTCCGCCGGTCAAAAGTCTCTCGCTGTACCTCCTTCCTCTGGGCTAGAATTGCCTCCAGACGGCCTTCCAGCACGTCAGCCGGAGTTACAACCCTGAGCGCCTGATGATATCTTCGGTAGTTGTAGAACTCGACGAAGTCCCGGATGGCCGCCTCCAGGTCTTCCACCACCTCGTATGGCACCTGGTTAATGTCGTCTTTCAGGGTTCGGTGATATCTCTCCAGCTTCCCGTTGGTCTGAGGGTGATAGGGTGCTGCCAGGACGTGGCGAATGCCCACCACCCGCATGTACTCGCGGAAGGCCCGCGATACATAACCTGAGCCATTATCTGAGAGGAGCTTGGTCCGATCCTCCAGAGGTACATCAGTCATACCAGTAGAGTCAACAGCTTCCTGGACCACCTCTATGAGGGAGTTGGCCGTCATGTCCCGTTGCACCTTCCAGGCCAAGATGAACCGGGAGTAGTCGTCCATCACCGTCACGAGGTAGTAGTAGCCCCATCCCACTACACGGAAGTAGGAGGCATCGGTGGCCCACAGCTGGTGGGGCCCTGTGGTCTTGTGCTGGTACTCTTTGCTCGCTGCCAACTGGTATTCGATCCGTTTCACCAGACCCTCCCGTCTCAGAATACGATAGACTGTGGAGGCGGAGACCGATAGGCCTCTGTGGTCGGTGAGCGAAGCCGCCAACTGCCGGCTTCGCCAGGTCGGCATCCCACGGGCTGCCGCCAGCACTACTGCCTCCTCTTCTGGACGCAGGCGATTCCAGGGCCTCTCAGTTCCTTCCGTACCCTCCCAACTACCCTGCCGGTGCCTCCACCTCCACCAATAATACGTGCTCCTGGAAATGCCAAGCTCCCTGAGTCGCCTGTTCTTCCCTCTACCATGTCGCTCCACCTCAGCCACGACCTTCGATTGTTCCACTACGCTCATGCGACGGTGCCGTTGTCGTGTAGGGGCGGCAGAGCTGTTTTTTTGAAGCGGTGCAACTCCAGGGACAACTCACCCACCAGCTGCTTCAGTTCACTGTTCTCCCGCTTGAGCTGCTCTATCTCTTGCCGGGTCGCATCACGCACACTGTCCCGAGTCAACCTCTCCTTCCCAGCTTCCATGAACCCCTTCGTCCAGGCGTAGTAGGAGTGGGGTTTGATTCCTTCCCGTCGGCACAGGTCATTAACGGTAGTCTCCCGTCTGAACCCCTCCAAGACGATGCGGATCTTCTCTTCAGGGGTATACTTACGGCGGGTCGCTGCACGGACCTGACGCACGAAGCTTCGTGTCTCCTGGCTTCGCTCCTCAGCTTGGCTGGCCTGATCCTCTACCTGGGTCATCAATGACTCCTTTCACTTAGGGTTAATCTACCCCTCTGAAGGAGCCTCTACCACCCCCAACCTCTTCGGTTTTCTAGGCCTCAATAGTGTCCAATTGCGCTGACACCCTACAGTCGTGGGGCCCCGAATACGTGAGGCGCGCTACCGGCAAGGCCAGAGGGTGAGTCAGCAAGAATTAGCTGCCCGACTTCAAGCCATGGGCCTCAACATCGATCAGACGGCATTGTCTAGGATCGAGAACGGCGAGCGCCAGGTAACGGATATCGAGCTTATTGGCATATGCCGCGCCCTCGGCATAGACGTCGCGGATGTGGTTCCTCAAGGGGACTTTCCGTTACCATCGGAAAGCTGAACCTCAGAGTGGACTGAGCCGCCGCTCCAGGTTTGATTACGGAATGTCCTGATCTCTCAGTTGGACTAAGTCTAACGTGGACCTCATTAGTTTAACAGGAAAGAGACTATATCAAGATCAGGGCCGCAATTCTTGGGCTGAATACCGAGCGTTAGATCCCTGGGCCCTAACTGCAGGGCGCTAGTTTCGAGGCCCAGTTTATTGTCAATGTCAGCATCTCGAACGTAGCGCACCGTTAAGTCGCGTTCACGTCAGATTGACGCTGGCCCATCTCCCCGTCGAGCCCGTCCGTCGAACCGGACTACTCAAATCGACTTTCAACTCGAAGGTCGGGAGATTTCTTGATATTGTCACCCTAGGTCCGCCTGAGGAAACCAGAACAACGAAGGCAGCAGCGTCCATACTTGATAGACAGTTTCCAAGTTCGTACCTCTCCACGGGCCGTCTGTCGGAGGCGACGCTAGCGAGATGGCGTCATTGTAGTCAGGCAGTCCTGGTATGTGCTGACTAGGCGCCACGTGGTTCTCTCTGGGTATTCCGCTCGCTCCTCAATGTGCCGTGTGCTAAGATGCCGCCATTAGTGCCCCTGGGAGGCATACATGGCAAGTGAACGCATCCAGCGGCAGATTGACCGCCTATTGGCTGAGGCCGAGGCCGCTTTGTCAGAGAGCAACTGGCCATTAGTCCGGGACCGCGCCAACAATGTCATTCGCCTTGACCCAAGTAATTCCGATGCGTTGGCTTACATAGCGGCATCCGATCGTAACCCGGATCCGATTGCGTCGTGGCCGACTCCTTCCCCCCCCGATCCCGCTGCTCCTATGGACCACTCTCAAATGGGCCACGGTGGTTCCCACGAACCTTTTGCAGACGCGCTTGACGCCATTGAGCCCGCTGCTCCTATGGACCACTCCCAAATGGGCCACGGTGGTTCCCACGACCCTGTTGCCAACGCGCCTGACGCCATTAAGCCCGCTGCCCCTATGTATCACTCTCAAATGGGCCCCGGCGCCCAAATAGACCACACCGGCCACGAGGTGATGTTCCGCAACCGGTTCTGGGTCTGCCTGGCGCTGGCGATTCCAGTACTCCTGTACAGCTCGACGATCCAGGGCTGGCTGGGTTTTACCATGCCCACATTCACAGGCAGTACATGGGTCACACCCGTTTTCGCGGTGATCATTTTCCTCTATGGCGGCACCCCATTCCTGAAGATGGCCCCGTCGGAGCTCCGCCTTCGGCAGCCTGGAATGATGACGTTGATCTCCCTTTCCATCAGCGTTGCATTTGTGTATAGCGTTTTCGCCTACGCACTGGACCTGGGCGAAGGTTTCTTCTGGGAGGTCGTGACACTGATCGTCGTCATGCTGCTGGGCCATTGGATTGAAATGCGTAGCGTGCGTCAGGCTTCGGGAGCCTTGAATGAACTGGCTAAACTGATGCCTGACAAGGCTGAGCGTGTTCTGGCCGACGGCGTTACTGAAGAAGTGCCCGTCGCCGCGCTGCGCCTGGGCGACATGGTGTTGGTACGGCCCGGCTCCAACATTCCTGCTGACGGCACAGTCGTTGAGGGTGAGTCGGAGGTCAACGAAGCCCTGATAACCGGCGAGTCGAATCCAGTGAATAAAACAATTGACGCGAAGGTGATCGCCGGTACGAGCAATGGTGAAGGCAGCTTGAGGGTCAGGGTAACAGCCGTAGGTGATGAAACTGCGCTGGCCGGCATAATGCGTCTGGTGGCAGAGGCCCAACAGAGCAAGTCACGAACACAGATCCTTGCCGATAGGGCCGCGGGATGGCTCTTTTACACTGCCGTCACCGTGGCTGCCGTTACCGCCGGTATCTGGCTCTTGGCCGTCGGACTTGATGAGGAAGTCGTCAAACGGTCAGTGACGGTCCTGGTTATCGCCTGTCCTCACGCACTGGGACTGGCTATACCTCTGGTGGTTGCCATCAGCACCTCTCTAGCGGCCAACAACAGCATCTTGGTGCGAGACAGGTTGGCCCTTGAGCTGGCGCGGTCGGTTGATGTGGTGATATGTAGACCGTCAGCGATAATGGGACACATATAAGGGTAGGAAAACCCGAGAGTCGGAGGGTGGTGTGAGCTCCTGAAATGAGGGTAGAGCTACCCACAGAAAGCAACTGTCTTGAAAGTCAAGAGGAATGGTCGGCGACTGTCGGAGTCAGGTCGCACCAGGGGGAGCGATGCTTGAGCATGGAGTTGAGGATAACGAGCAGCTTGCGCATGCAGGCTGTGAGGGCCAACTTCTTCGGCTTACCAGCGGCCAGCAGCCGCTGGTAGAAGTCCCGTATGAGGGGGTTGAAGCGGCTGGCTACCAACGCTCCCATGTACAGGGCGGCTCGGACCCGGGCGCGTCCACCCCAGACGGTACGTTTGCCCCGCAGCGTGCCGCTGTCCCGGTTGAAGGGAGCCACACCCACCAGGGCGGCGATCTCCCGGCGGTCCAACGTGCCCAGCTCCGGCAGGTGGGCCAGGAGGGTGAGGGAGAGCTGTTCTCCCACGCCGGGGACGGTGCGCAGGAGGTCATCCTTCTCCCGCCATACGGGACTCTGACGGAGAGTCTGACGCAAGCCCTCGTCCAGATCGTCCAGCTCCTGCTCGAGCCATGCAATGTGAGCCTCGATGCGGGGACGGATGGCAATGGTGGCGGAGCTCAGGCGGTTCTTCTCCGAGACCAGCATGGTCATCACCTGGTGCCTGCGGGCAGCCAGGGAGTTAAGGGCCTGGGTCTCGGCGTCTCGAAGAGGGCGCACGGGTGGACGAACCGCTTCGGCGAAGTGAGCCAGAACCGCCGCGTCCAGAGCGTCGGTCTTGGCCAGCTTCCCGGTGGCCCTGGCGAAGTCCCGCACCTGGCGGGGGTTGACGACGACCACAGGCACCGCCTCGGCTGCCAGGGCAGCCACCAGCGGCAGTTCCAGGCCGCCCGAAGCCTCCAGCAACACCATGACCGGTTCAAGGGCCTTCAGCTGGGAGACCAGCTGCCGGACCCCTGCATCGTCATGGGAGACCTCCCATCTGTCGTCCGTGGGACGGACGGCAACGTCCAGCTGGGCCTTGGCTACATCGATGCCTACGTAGATCGCTTCCTGTTCCATCAGCACCTCCTGCGAATTATTGGCCCGTCCTTGCAAGATGCGGGCTTGGCTGGCCCAGGCAACTGTTCGGGCTCTATTCGGAAGGGGTGCGGCGACCCTCGCTTTCTGGCGGTCTTCCATAACCAAGGAGAAACCGGTCTGCCGCACCCCGATCCACCTAAGTGAAGTGATTGTTACACACCCAAACCAAGATACAAGGAGCAGATGTGTCCCAATTAGAAGTAAGCAAAGCAGAGGCTGCCGAGGAACGAAGCGAGCAGACCAGGTCTTTCGTCCGCACAGTGAAGGCGGCTGCCCGACGTAAGTACACCTCGGAAGAGAAGATCCGAATTGTTCTGGAGGGCTTCCGCCGCGAGGTCACAGTCAACGACCTGTGCCGGCGGGAGGGGATCAAGCCCCACTCCTACTACTCGTGGACCAAAGAGTTCATGGAGGCGGGCAAGGAGAGGTTGACCCGTGACTCGGTTCGGGACGCCACTCAGCATGAGGTAGGGCAGCTCAAGCGAGAGAACGGGGAACTCAAGGAGCTAGTGGCCGATCTGTCGCTGGAGGCGTACCGTCTCAAAAAAACGGCCATCCCCATGCCCCAGGACGCCACCGGTACCAGCGGATGAGCGCCCCGGAGAAGGCAGAGGTAGTTACCAAAGTATCCTCGTCTCCCCTCCACAAGCGAAAGGTCCTCAGAGAGCTGGGCATCCCTAAGAGCACCTACTACCGGTGGCTCAGACGCCAAAACCAACAAGGACTTGAGGACCGACCAGGAGGCGATCAGCCACCATGGAACCGTCTTACTATTCAGGAAGAACGCTCAGTCCTGTTATCAGCCAGAAAGATGCCAGAGCTGAGCTGCCGTCAGCTGGCCGCGTGGATCACCGACAACCAGGGCTTCTCAGTCTCAGAGTCCAGCGTCTACCGTATCCTGGGCAGGGAGGGCCTAGTGAAGAGGCCTGAGATGCGGTTGGCCGCGGGGAAGGAGTACCACCGCAAGACCACAGGGCCTCACCAGATGTGGGCCACCGATGCCTCATACTTCAGGGTGGTTGGTTGGGGCTACTACTACCTGGTCACCGTTATGGACGACTACTCCCGCTTCATCCTGGCTCACAGGCTTCAGCAAGATATGACGGCCGACTCCTTCATCGAGGTGGTCCAGGATGCTGTGGACACGACCAGCATGGACCAAGTCCAGTCACAGACCGCACCAGGCTGCTGAGTGACAACGGTCCAGGCTATGTCTCAAGAGCATTCAGGTACTACCTGGGGATGGTTGGCATCAAGCACATCCTAGCAACTCCTTTCCACCCTCAGACCAACGGGAAGCTGGAGCGCTACCACCAGACCATCAAACGGGACGTCAACCAGGTGCCTTATGAGTTGCCCGCCTACCTTGAGGCTGCTATCGCGGCCTTCGTCAGCTACTACAACTACCGGCGCTATCACAAGGCTCTGGGCAACGTGACACCATCAGACGTGCTCAAGGGAAGACGGCAAGAGATCCTACAACGCAGGAAGGAGGTGAAGGCTCAAACCACCGAACGGCGACGACGCTACAACAGGGCCCTCAGGGAGCTCACCAGACCTCCATACAGCCCCTGATCTCTCGGCTCCCAATGTGTCCCACTTTTGCTGGTTGCTAACACCATTGCGTGATCTGGTTCGGGTGCACATCGAACTGGCTTGCCAGCTCCGAAAGTGTCCGGTCGCCGCGCACTGCGGCAAGAGCCACCTTCGCCTTGAACTCTGCCGAGTGGTTACGGCGGGGTCGTCTGCTCATCTCTCGCTCCTGTCTCCGAGAGCACTATCATGCCCTCAATCAGGCAGCGATTCCACTTATCCCCCTGTTCAGATTTCCGGAGCCACTTCTGTGCGACGCTATAACTAACCCCTCAACATCGTCTCGCTCTGTAACAAAGCCGATTGTTCAGGTGCCCGTATACCAACCCTCTTCATGCTGGATCCCGCCCACAAGAGGACGCCACTTTGCCCTCACGCTGTCTTTGTCCGCGAGCGGCCTTAGGTAGTCTTCTCTAAGTACTACAGCCCCTTCGGGAATCCCGAGCCTTTCCATTACCTGGAGAGCGTCGTCGATTTGATCCGCATCGAACAGTCCAATCCGGATGCGGTTTTCGATCTCTCGCACCGATGCCCTGGCTGGGGGTATCCCGCTCTCGATCAAAGCTCTGTCGAGGATGTAGAACCATTCCACCAACTGGTCGAAAGAGTAGTCACCTTGAACGGGTATTATCCGGGCGATCTCGTGACTGCCGTGATACGCTGCGCGGAAGGCCGCTTCCGCAGCGGCCGTTTTGGTCACGTCCAGCATGTAGACGTAGACGATGCTCTTGTCAGTTTTGTGGAAGTAGTAGCCTCCGAATCCCCCTTCGTGATCCCTCGCCACATCGGCTAGCTGTCGATCCGGATTCATCATTTTGCCAGTACTGTCGAACAGGTCCCTGATCACATCCTCTTTGATCTGGTCTAGATCTACAACGTCTAAGTCCGGCGGCGGTTCATCTGCTCTCTGGGCTATTACTGCCGTTGTTCCTACAATCGCCAGCAACGCGATAGTCATGACCGCGAGAAAGGTTTTCTTATTCATCCAAGTGCCACCTTTCGCTGAGTTATAAAGACTTGGGGTCACGTCCCATAGAGTGGTGTAAGAGTACGTCATCCTGTTGATATCGTCTAGGCCGCTGCCTCTGCGAGTTCGGCTCTGGGTAGAGCTTCGTTGGAGGTGGTTACCTCCTGTGTCATGTATCGACGGCCGACGGCCCACTCGTCGTGCTGCTCAGCTAGGACGGCGCCGACCAGGCGACGGACAGCTGGGCGGTTAGGGAAGATGCCCACCACATCGGTGCGGCGCCGTATCTCCTTGTTGAGACGCTCCAGGGGGTTGTTGGACCAGATCTTCTTCCAGTGGGCGAGTGGGAAGCTGGAGAAGGCCAGGACGTCGGGTCCAGCCTCGTCCAGTCGAGAGGCGACCTGTGGGAACGGGTCCTGGAGCTGAGCAATCACCCGCTCGAGTTGGGCATGCACCTCCTGAGGGGACGGCTGCTGGTAGATGGTGCGTACCATGGTGGCCACCCAGGGCTGAGCGCTCCTGGGGACCCGAGTGAGCAGGTTGGTCATGAAGTGGGTGCGGCACCGCTGCCAACTGGCCCCACCGAAGACAGTTGCGATGGCATCCCTGAGTCCCTGATGAGCGTCCGATACCACCAGTTCCACCCCGCCGAGGCCCCTGGCCGACAGTGAGCGCAGGAAGGCTAACCAGAAGGCGCCGTCTTCACTGGTACCCACGTCCATCCCAACGATCTCACGCTTGCCCTCGCTATTGACCGCCGTCGCCACCACCACGCTGACGTTGACTATCCTACCGGCCTCTCTGACCTTCTGGGTTAGTGCGTCCAGCCACAGGTAGGGATATGATCCGCCGTCCAGCGGCCGACCCAGGAAGCTCTCCACCACCCCGTCCAGCTCCTGGCAGATACGCGACACTTGGCTCTTTGAGATACCCTCGCACCAAAGAGCCTTGACCAGATCATCCACTCGCCTCGTCGATACACCCTCCACATACGCCTGCTGGATCACCGCCAGCAGAGCTCGCTCGCTGCGACGCCGTGGCTCCAGCAGGCTCGGAAAGTAGCTCCCCTCCCTCAGCTTGGGTATCTGCAACTCCATGGTCCCTACGCGAGTGTCCCATGCTCGAGACCGGTACCCGTTGCGCTGGGTCACCCGCTCAGGGTTGCGTTCTCCATACCCAGCGCCGGTCCTCGATGACACATCAGCCTCCATGATCTCCTCGACCAGCACTCTCAGTGCCTCTCGTAGAAAGTCCACGTCACCGTCGACTCCCCTCTTGCGCATTAGCTCAAGCAGGTCCATCCTTTCCTTGACCACCGTTGTCCTCCTTTCTCAGGCTCGTCTTTGCCCGCTAAGGATGACGTGGTGGTCTCTCTTCATCCAGACCCTCTACTCTTGTTACACCACTTCCTGGGACTCTACTGGATTCCATCCGCATACTGTGCACCGAGATAGACGTCTTCGATCAACTCAGGGGCCTTCAGACGCCTGAAGCGCTGTTCGGCGACCATCAACATTTTCCAGATCACCGCTATCGCCCGATCGACCCTCTTGTAGCGCTTGGCGGCATCGGTCCGAAGTCTGAGCGCCGCGAAGGGTGATTCTACCGGGTTCGTCGTGCGAAGGTGCCCCCAGTGCTCCTTTGGAAAGTCATAGAAGGTGACCATGCGGTCCCAGTCCCGCTCCAAGGCCTCTGAGGCCGCCTCGTAGGAATGGTCGCCGCACCACCTGGTGAACACCGTCCTGAGCCGCTCAGCCTCTGTCCGAGTCGGCGCGTAGGGGATAGTACGCAGCATGAGCTTTGCCTGGTCCTGTTGTCGCTTTGGAAGCTTGGCGAGCACGTTTACGATCTTGTGGTTCCAGCAGCGTTGCTCTGCTGCCTGCGGATAGACGTTGCGCAGAGCTCCCCAGATGCCCAGGTGTCCGTCTCCAACCACCAGCCTCGGGCAGCTCAAGCCCCGGCGCTTGATGTCCCTGAGCACCTCGGACCAGTTCTCTGTGGACTCCCTGTATCCGGGAATCGCGGCCGCCTCAGCTGTATCGTTCCCGAACTCAGCGTAAGCCTCCGGGCTCTGCCGTATCCGTTCCGATAGCCGGTATCGTTGTCCGAGTCGGATCTGAGCGCCGACTTCGCCCTTCCCAGAAACGCCGTCACCTCCTCCTCCAGCAACTCCTGGATCAGCCTCTGGACCTGGCTTCGCACCCAATCCTCCAACTGCTCCCACTCCGGCCTTGACTCCGACCTACTCTCAGTGCTTTCCTTCCTCATGGGCGGTCTATCTCCTCTCTTGGGCCTCGAGCCCGTCTTGTTCAGAGAGAGGGTACACCGCCTGACTGGTTACACACTTTTTGAAGATACCTCCGCACCATACGCCAGAGTCAGCATACGTGGATAGCCCGACATGGTACTTTGTTTATTGGCGTACAATGGCGGCGCTACGTCCCCGACTGCCACATGATGAGATGCTCTATTTTGCCACGAAGTAACAAAAACTTAACATAGCTGTAATATTTATGAAATAATCAGATTGTAGGGTAGTATCACGCTAATCGTCACATACGATATACGAGGAGGAAGATTATGGACAGTGGATCCACGGCTTGGATGATTACCGCTACAGCTCTTGTGATGCTGATGACCCCGGGCCTCGCTTTCTTCTATGGTGGCCTGGTGCGCGCCAAGAACACTATCAGCACAATAATGTATAGCTTCATAGCTGTAGCGGTCGTGAGTATAGTATGGGTTCTCTGGGGGGCCAGCCTGGCATTCGGTGCCGGTGGTCCGCTCATCGGGGATTTGAGTCTCGTAGGTCTGTCTGGTATTGGCCTCGACAATGCTGTCTTCGGCCTTGACATACCAGACCTCGTCTTCATTACCTTCCAGATGATGTTTGCCGTCATCACTCCAGCCCTGATAACGGGTGCGTTTGTTGAGCGGTTCAAGTTTACAACCTACCTGATTTTCCTTGTGCTCTGGGTAACTTTAGTGTATGCGCCGATAGCCCACTGGGTCTGGGCCAGCAATGGTTGGCTGTTTGAAATGGGAGCACTCGACTTCGCTGGTGGAACCGTAGTACATATCAATGCTGGAGTTGCGGCAGTCGCGGCAGCACTACTTGTTGGGAAGAGGCGCAACCCAGGCCTCCAGCCACATAACGTTCCGTATGTCGTTCTTGGAGCAGCGTTACTGTGGTTTGGCTGGTTCGGGTTCAACGCCGGTTCTGGCCTGGCGGCAGACGGACTGGCTGCAAGTGCATTCCTGGTGACGAATACCGCAGCCGCAGCGTCAGCATTAACTTGGGGCCTTATCTCTCAGTTCCGGACTGGCCGCATGAGCGCGGTTGGGGTTGCTTCTGGAGCTGTTGGGGGATTAGTTGCCATTACACCCGCTTCTGGTTTTGTTGGTGTGACGGGTGCCCTTGCCATTGGATTCGGCTCTGGAGTTCTGTGTTACCTAGCGGTACAGATACGGGCCAAGACTTCCCTTGATGATGCGTTAGAGGTTTTTGCGATTCATGGAATTGGCGGTATATGGGGAGCATTGGCAACCGGAATATTTGCTGTTGCAGCTATCGGTGGGACAGCCGGTCTCATAGAGGGAAACGCCGAACAAATGGTGACCCAGGTTATTGCCGTCGCCGCAACCGGTGGATATTGCCTGATTGCCAGCCTCATAATCTTGAAAATCCTCGATGTCATTCCGGGGCTGGGCCTTAGAGTGTCGGAGCAACACGAAGCCGCAGGATTGGATATGTCAGCGCATGGGGAGGATGCATTCGTTAGTGATGGGGCAAATTAAGGATACATGTCTGCTTCTTTGAACATGGATAAAACTTAGCGATAAGAAGGGGGGCTTGGTATGCTGAAAATCGAAGCACTTGTCAGACCAGAGCGCATCAATGAAGTCACTAAAGCTCTTGACGCAAGTGGCTGCACGGGGTACTACTACGATAACGTTACTGGCCAGGGGCGTCAGAAAGGCGTTGAAGTGATCACCGGCCGGGGTGGGCGGATATCAACTAGATCTGCTGTATCCAAAACGAAGGTGACAACGGTTATCCCGGATAGTTTGTTAGATGCTGTGATCAATGCGATTGTTGGTGCCGCACGTGGTCCAGGGGAAGGCGAAATAGGAGACGGCAAGATTTTTGTTTCTCAGGTCGCAGATGTGATACGTGTCAGTAGCGGGGAACGTGGCGAAGTTGCTATTTAGGCGACCCACTGATCGGGTACGCGGCAGACAACACCGTTTCCTGAGGGTTCCCTGGCGTCTGAGGGCAGGATGCCCACAGCGTTGGGTGGAAATGCGACGGTTACGGGGGACTTAGACAGGCTGACCAGGCCATTTTCTCCTCAAAGAACCTCCGTATAGCCTGCAGGCGTTGGGCGTTGCCTGTGCTGTAATCCTGGCCTAGGCGGCGATTCGGCCATTGCGTCAAGCTCAGGTCGGAGGGTGGATCGCTCAAGGGCCGAAGGCCGCTTTGGTTTCTATGCTGCCGCTGTCACCTGCCTTCGAGACTGACTCCATGCTGGTTGCTGGCACTGCTGCCGGGGTGTTCCGCGGAACTGCACTCGAGTCGGGCATCCCGCCGCCAGTAGCCATATAAGGCTGTACGAGCTGGAGCCTCATGGCCATTGCCGTGCTGGAGAGGTTGAGGAGCACCAAAGGCGTTCCACCCACCCAGAAACGTCAAACAGCAAGGTGATTCTAATCGGCATTAGGAGAGGAGTCTCGTGGTTGCTGTGGAGTCTCAACGTGGAGTGCAACTTTTCGAACGGCCAGGAGTGGCAAGTTGAACATACCTATGGGGCTGGCTTAGGATTTCGACTGCAACTGCCCCCTGAATTCCAGAGTAGAGTCCCAGGAAGTGGTGTAACAAGAGTAGAGGGTCTGGATGAAGAGAGACCACCACGTCATCCTTAGCGGGCAAAGACGAGCCTGAGAAAGGAGGACAACGGTGGTCAAGGAAAGGATGGACCTGCTTGAGCTAATGCGCAAGAGGGGAGTCGACGGTGACGTGGACTTTCTACGAGAGGCACTGAGAGTGCTGGTCGAGGGGATCATGGAGGCTGATGTGTCATCGAGGACCGGCGCTGGGTATGGAGAACGCAACCCTGAGCGGGTGACCCAGCGCAACGGGTACCGGTCTCGAGCATGGGACACTCGCGTAGGGACCATGGAGTTGCAGATACCCAAGCTGAGGGAGGGGAGCTACTTTCCGAGCCTGCTGGAGCCACGGCGTCGCAGCGAGCGAGCTCTGCTGGCGGTGATCCAGCAGGCGTATGTGGAGGGTGTATCGACGAGGCGAGTGGATGATCTGGTCAAGGCTCTTTGGTGCGAGGGTATCTCAAAGAGCCAAGTGTCGCGTATCTGCCAGGAGCTGGACGGGGTGGTGGAGAGCTTCCTGGGTCGGCCGCTGGACGGCGGATCATATCCCTACCTGTGGCTGGACGCACTAACCCAGAAGGTCAGAGAGGCCGGTAGGATAGTCAACGTCAGCGTGGTGGTGGCGACGGCGGTCAATAGCGAGGGCAAGCGTGAGATCGTTGGGATGGACGTGGGTACCAGTGAAGACGGCGCCTTCTGGTTAGCCTTCCTGCGCTCACTGGTCGCCAGGGGCCTCGGCGGGGTGGAACTGGTGGTATCGGACGCTCATCAGGGACTCAGGGATGCCATCGCAACTGTCTTCGGTGGGGCCAGTTGGCAGCGGTGCCGCACCCACTTCATGACCAACCTGCTCACTCGGGTCCCCAGGAGCGCTCAGCCCTGGGTGGCCACCATGGTACGCACCATCTACCAGCAGCCGTCCCCTCAGGAGGTGCATGCCCAACTCGAGCGGGTGATTGCTCAGCTCCAGGACCCGTTCCCACAGGTCGCCTCTCGACTGGACGAGGCTGGACCCGACGTCCTGGCCTTCTCCAGCTTCCCACTCGCCCACTGGAAGAAGATCTGGTCCAACAACCCCCTGGAGCGTCTCAACAAGGAGATACGGCGCCGCACCGATGTGGTGGGCATCTTCCCTAACCGCCCAGCTGTCCGTCGCCTGGTCGGCGCCGTCCTAGCTGAGCAGCACGACGAGTGGGCCGTCGGCCGTCGATACATGACACAGGAGGTAACCACCTCCAACGAAGCTCTACCCAGAGCCGAACTCGCAGAGGCAGCGGCCTAGACGATATCAACAGGATGACGTACTCTTACACCACTCTATGGGACGTGACCTGGAATCGCCATTGAATCAACGGCTGAGAAGGTCGCCGCCTGATGTCGTTTACACACCTATTGACGTAACCTCGATGGTGCGGGTCCACACCATCAGAGTGCTACAGCATGGAGTTGTCCTTTCGCATGGCTAAAGGAAAGTTGGGCGAGGGGAAGGTGGCCTGGCTGCAAGGTGATCATGAGCGAGCCCTTGAACTGCATCAGGAGAGCTTGGCCAATTTCAGGGACTCCCGTGAGGGGTCAAGCATCGCCTTTTGCCTTGAGTGCCTAGCCGGCGGAGTTCGTCCGCCGGGCGGCCTCCAGAGGCTGGTAGAGCGCCACAATAAGCGCCTCGACCTGGCTCCCGAGGTCTGGTCCAAGGAAGTCATTGCCGAAGCCGTCCAACGTTCAGGGACGGCAGTCTGATCGATAAGCCCCGTCCCGAACAAGCTAAGGCCTCGTTACACCCGGGGCTCGTGCTTTAGCGCATACACGAAAGAGACGGCAAGGGCTCTCCGCCCTCTCAGGCTCTCCATGACCATTTTGGAGGTGCTGGGATTCGTCACTCCCTCGTCTCCACCGCACTCAAACGTGAACTTGCCAGAAGGCCAGGAACGGAAAGTTGGATCCTGTCTGTGCTACGCCGCCGCCATCGGCCCGGGCATGGTATTCAGTGAGAGGTCGACCCGAGCCGAAGGAATGAGCTACGGCTCGACCACGCGCGAGCCTGCTCGCTAGGTGGCTTTCGACGACCGCTAGGGGAGCTACAAGGTATGACGAATATCACAGAAGCATCGGATTGATGGCTTATCTCTATCCGAATTCGTCATACTGTGAGATACTTGCACGGGTTGACGTTTTTAGAAACCACATCCATAATTAGTTTAGTTCGCCATCGAGGGGCCATTCTCCCGAAGAGAGGGGGATAGGCACTCCTCAATTTGCTGTAGAAAGGACACGGTACAATGGACTTTGATTTGACTCCCGATACACCAGAGATGGAGGCGTTCCGCACGGAGGTCCAGACCTGGATCAAAGCGAACGTTCCCGACGATATGCGGATGCCACAGGGAACGGCGCACGGCATCATTCGATACGAGGAAGCCGGGGACCGCGCCCCTGAAATGACGGCTTTTTGGAATGAGAAACACGTGGAGCTTGGAAAGAAGGGCTGGCTATATCCCACCTACCCGAAGCAGTACGGCGGCGCTGGCCTCACCGGGGACCATGAGGCAATCATCCAGGAGGAGTTCCGAAAGGGAGGCGTCGTGCCCCATCACTCCGGTGGCACGACCATCGAACCCATTCTGGTCTGGGGTACCGAAGAGCAGAAGCAGAAGTTCGTGGTTCCTTTACTGACAGGGGAGAAAACCTGCCATCAGAAACTCACCGAACCCCAGAGCGGCTCCGACCAGGCCACCGTCCGTAACCGGGCTGTCAAGGACGGCGATGACTGGCTGCTCAGTGGGCAGAACGTCTTTATAAGCACCTTTGAAGGCGTCAGCTTTCTTTCCGGCCAGGCTATGACGGACCCAGAAGCGCCCAGGCACCGGAATACAGGGTTCTTCATCGTTCCCAACCCATCGCCAGGTCTAAGTATAGTTCCTATGACGCTGGTAGGGGTCAACGTGCAGAATTTTGTCTATATGGACAATGTGCGGGTGCCGGCGGACCATCTGATTGGTGGACCGACTCAAGGGTGGCAGGTGATGGGGACCGTTATGGAGAGTGAGCACAGCGGTAGGGGAGGCGTTACGTTTCAGGATGAAGTGGTCACCAACTTGATTGACTACATGCAACAGAGTAGGAAGATAGGGACTCAGCCAGGGGGTGACCCTGTGCTCCAGGAGAAGGCAGTCGACGCCTGGATTGACGACCACATACATGCTTTATTTAGCACACGGAACCACTGGTTGGTCATGGATAAGCAGACGATGAGCTGGGAAGGGGCTACTAACGGCCTGTTCAACCGATGTCGTGTCATACGGGCCAAAGCTAAGGTGCGGGATGTGATGGGTATGTACGCTAACATCAATAAGCACGACCCTCTGGCTCCCTACGATGGCATGCAGGAGTTCGAGATGCGCGAGCGACACACCGACCACGGGGGCGGCAGTCTCAATATCACCAAGGTGATCGTGGCGCGGCGCTTAGGCATCAGCCGTACCAAGGATCAAGCTGCTCCCACCCACATGAGCGCGCCGAGTGGGGTCGGGGCTGCAAGGTAGCACCTAACACCAGATGCCGCGATGAGAAGAGGGCCTTCCAAGAGGGGCCCTCTTCTCGTTTCCCTACCGATTGGTGGTCTCATACTGCCCGGTGCACCGACCTGCGTAATCGTCCGTTTGTTTAGCATATCCAATCTGGGGCGCTCTGGTGCGGTCCCACGCCCTGAGAGTGCGGCACAAGAGAGCTGTGTATCCGAATGGCTACAGGAAAGTTGGGCGAGGGGAACGCGGCTGAGGTCAGCCCGAGGTCAAGGCTAATGGCTTAGGCTGGGACATGTCGGGGGTGTTCGGCACTTTCCAAAAGGGCACCTCTGGAATGTAGATGTCGGATTTGTGACAGAGCAGCTGCTCGCGCCCGGGGACTTGAGGCCTTTTGTTCTGTTCACCGTCCCCGTTCACCTGAGCCATCCAGATAAGCGAAGTACCACCCAAACTGGCTTAGTAAGTACATAGTAGAGGCATCTCTAGCAAACACTGGGCTATCGCCCCGTAGTATCCCACGACGGTTTGACATAATATTCAGGACATCTCAGCGTTGGCGGTCCAACGATCTTGTCACACGACCTGCGGGAACCGCACAATACTGGCAGATGTCAAGGCCGTCCAACCTTACTGATAATCCTACTCGGCGGCTTCGATTTCCCTAATGTAGTAGTGAATAGCTAGTCGTGCACCCGGTGGAGAGTTCTTAGGTTCAATATACGCGACGACTCCGTAAACGACTCGGTGGCGTCCAAAAGATTGCCGGCGACTGTTACCACCTTCGCATCCCGAGCGTTTAGCTTAAATGTGACACGTTGACCAACTAGGATCCGAAGTTTGTCAGCATCAACGTGGCGAGTTGCGTCGTCAATAAGCAGGTCAACATACTCTAAGAATCCTTCCTCTCGATGCCAATGGTGCGGCTTTCCGCAGCTGGCACATTGCCGTACCGGTATATTGACTAATCGGCCTGCCTCAAACGCTCTTTGTGACAACACCATGACTGTTGGGATTGCGTCACATGTACTGGGACATAGGATCATTACTCTAGGCACCGTTGCACCTCTCACCCTTGGACCAGCGAAGACCTTGGGATTACTTACTCAACGTTATAGAATTCCCTTCGACCCGACTCCACCAAGGGCATCATCTTCTCAAACCATCGACCGAATTCGGGAAGCGCGAATATACGGGAGGCGGTTTCCTCCCAATCTCCAAGGTTTTCGAATTCCGACTCCGTAACCACAGTGAAGAAAGGTCCGCTTCTATCTGTTAAAACCTTTAGACCGTACTCTACGGGCCAGTCTTTCCTTGCCTCCATGAATATCGCTACAAGCTCGTCAGCTTTACCATATTTGGCCTGAAAGACATCGCGAACAACAATCATATTCCCTCCATACCCTGAAAGTGTCACCAAGGCTACCACAGGCGACTTGGATGTGAAAGCCTGCGACCTGGTTCCCAGACCTGGCTCCTAGGGGTGAGCGGTATACCTAGGCCAGCCTCTTGTAGCACCGCGCCTTCCGCTCAATTTGCCAATTCTCCATGGAAGGCTGCAGTCCGATTACCGAGGGTGAGCGCCCACAAACTTTGCCACAGTCTGGAAGAGGTAAATTTGGTCACGTCCCATAGAGTGGTGTAAGAGTACGTCATCCTGTTGATATCGTCTAGGCCGCTGCCTCTGCGAGTTCGGCTCTGGGTAGAGCTTCGTTGGAGGTGGTTACCTCCTGTGTCATGTATCGACGGCCGACGGCCCACTCGTCGTGCTGCTCAGCTAGGACGGCGCCGACCAGGCGACGGACAGCTGGGCGGTTAGGGAAGATGCCCACCACATCGGTGCGGCGCCGTATCTCCTTGTTGAGACGCTCCAGGGGGTTGTTGGACCAGATCTTCTTCCAGTGGGCGAGTGGGAAGCTGGAGAAGGCCAGGACGTCGGGTCCAGCCTCGTCCAGTCGAGAGGCGACCTGTGGGAACGGGTCCTGGAGCTGAGCAATCACCCGCTCGAGTTGGGCATGCACCTCCTGAGGGGACGGCTGCTGGTAGATGGTGCGTACCATGGTGGCCACCCAGGGCTGAGCGCTCCTGGGGACCCGAGTGAGCAGGTTGGTCATGAAGTGGGTGCGGCACCGCTGCCAACTGGCCCCACCGAAGACAGTTGCGATGGCATCCCTGAGTCCCTGATGAGCGTCCGATACCACCAGTTCCACCCCGCCGAGGCCCCTGGCGACCAGTGAGCGCAGGAAGGCTAACCAGAAGGCGCCGTCTTCACTGGTACCCACGTCCATCCCAACGATCTCACGCTTGCCCTCGCTATTGACCGCCGTCGCCACCACCACGCTGACGTTGACTATCCTACCGGCCTCTCTGACCTTCTGGGTTAGTGCGTCCAGCCACAGGTAGGGATATGATCCGCCGTCCAGCGGCCGACCCAGGAAGCTCTCCACCACCCCGTCCAGCTCCTGGCAGATACGCGACACTTGGCTCTTTGAGATACCCTCGCACCAAAGAGCCTTGACCAGATCATCCACTCGCCTCGTCGATACACCCTCCACATACGCCTGCTGGATCACCGCCAGCAGAGCTCGCTCGCTGCGACGCCGTGGCTCCAGCAGGCTCGGAAAGTAGCTCCCCTCCCTCAGCTTGGGTATCTGCAACTCCATGGTCCCTACGCGAGTGTCCCATGCTCGAGACCGGTACCCGTTGCGCTGGGTCACCCGCTCAGGGTTGCGTTCTCCATACCCAGCGCCGGTCCTCGATGACACATCAGCCTCCATGATCCCCTCGACCAGCACTCTCAGTGCCTCTCGTAGAAAGTCCACGTCACCGTCGACTCCCCTCTTGCGCATTAGCTCAAGCAGGTCCATCCTTTCCTTGACCACCGTTGTCCTCCTTTCTCAGGCTCGTCTTTGCCCGCTAAGGATGACGTGGTGGTCTCTCTTCATCCAGACCCTCTACTCTTGTTACACCACTTCCTGGGACTCTACTCTACTTTGACCCAAGCCGCGGACGGTTCATCAGCCGCGATCCTATGGGTGTATGGGGCGACCCAGCGTCCTTTGGCAACGCGTACACGTACGTTGGAAACAACCCCATCAACGCTCGTGACCCGCTGGGGCGCAAGAGTTCCACGACCGCTACCCTCAAGAATTTGGGCTCAGCCACGCTTTCGGGCAACAAGCCTCCGTGTCAGTGTCCCAGCGGGCAGATGCTCTCCATCTACTACGACGAGTCTGCGGACGGTCTAAATCACATCGCCATGGGTGTCTATTCCAAGGGCAAGCCCGCAAAGACAAAGGGAGCTAAGGGCCAGCCCGCAATCAACGAGATTTACAGCTTTGGAGGCTCCCGGAACACCTTTGGGAACAAGACCAAGATGACCAGGAAACAGTATCTGGATAAGCCCGAATCCACCGATGGACAGGGATGGGTGGCGTGAGGACAGCGGAAGGGGGTGAGGGAGTTACAGGCGCGATGATCCGGGCTCGAATTTGGGTAGACGGGAGGTTGGCGGGCGGTCTGCAGGCGCTTTTAGGGGCACCGATGGCGGCCTACAGTGGCTGTGGCGAGCGAGATGGCGGGATAGGACACGGCAAGAGGCGCTCGCGGACTGGGCTGGCGCGAGTTTGCGGGGACGTTGGGTTGGCTGGTGGGTCAGTGGCGGACGGGCGTCGTCAGGCTGGGAGTGGAATGGCTCGCAGTCGGGCTAGGGCGCGGCTGAACTGCTCCTCCCAGGGCCAGCGCCGGGGAAGATGCAGGGTCAATCGGCGTGCCGAGCGGGTGATCCGTCCGGCCAGGGCAAAGACCCGTCGTCTGAGGGTCTTGGTGGTCACGATCTGCTGACCCAGGCCGATGCGGGCTGTCCAGCGGGCCAGGTTGTGCGCCATCACCTGTACCGCCAGCCAGGCGCCGTTGGCGGCGAAGCGGCCCGAGGGGAGATGGTTCAGCCCGACGCCGTACTTGAGGTCGCGTATCGCATTCTCGATCTCGGCGTGACGGCGATGATCGGCCTCCAGTTCCAGCGTCTCCCCGTCCCGGTCGGTGATGAAGCCGTGATAGCTGTAGGTGGCGAAGAGAGCCAGTTGAGAACCGGGCGCCGGCTTCACCCGCCGGACGATGAGCCGTACCGGCGCGGCGTCCGCCTCGGCCTGGAACGGGGTGTAGGTGGTCTCGGCCACATCGGCGGCGCCGTCCATCCAGTAAGGAATCGGCGTCCAGGCATCTTCGGGTATCGCCTCGATGAGATTCCGCAGGCGGGCGCGCTGGCGGATGGTGATGGAGTAGCGGACATTGATCCGGCGGCAGACGGCGACCACGGCGTGGGTATAGAAGCCGCTGTCGGCACGCATGGTGAGCTGCCCGCTGGCCCCGCCGTAGCGAACCCGGCTCACCGTTTCAAGCAGGAAGTGGGCGGCGCCGCGAGCGGTGTTGGCCCGGCCCTCGCGCAGGCGGGCCATCAGCACGTCGCCGGTGCCGGCGGCCACGGCCAACAGCGGGTGATAGCCCCGCTTGCCGGTATAGCCGTGGTGGCGTGCGCCCTCCTTGGCCAGTCCGTAGGTCTCGCAGATGGTGGAATCCAGGTCAATGGTCAGGGGCCCGTCGCCGGGTCCCGCCCCGGCCTGCCAAGCCCGGGCCAGCAACTCGCGGCTCACCCGGTCGAGTTGACGGACGTGGCCCCACCTGAAGCTGCGCAGGAAGGTGCCCAGGGTGGAGGGAGCCTTAGCCGTGAAACCGAGCACGCGGGCGGTCCCGCCGGCGCGCAGCACATCGGCGTCGTCGATGCAATCTCCGCCGGCTAGGGCGGAGGCCACCAGGGTCATCATCTTGTCGCCGGTGTTCGCCCGGCCCGGCGCGCCGCCGAGGTCGAGGTGCTTCCGGAGGAGTTGGGGCAGGCCAAGGCGCAGGGCGAGGGTGGCGGGAAGGATCAGCCCGGCATTGGCCACCAGGCGGTGGTCGTCGAAGGCGATTTGGATGCGGTCGGGGTGGTTACGTGGTAGCATCTATCGGGTGCTCCTTTTCTGGGACCGGTTTTCTGTTTCATAACCATTATCCCAGATTCAGAGGCGCACCCTTTTGTTTCTTCAGCAGGCCTCCTACACGCCGTCCTTCGGTGGATTAGGGATAAGAGCAAGAAGTCCAAGGACAACATCTGTGTCAAGGAACTGGTCATCTGCCTGCCGAACAGTTGGTTTGCCCAGATCTACTCCGAGCTACAAGCCGTTGAGAAAAAGAACATAGGTAAGTATGAGATGGGCGTGTTTACGGGGTCATGGAACGTCTGCAACACGGTGGTAGTCCCGATCATAGCAAAGATCAACTCGCTGAGCGGTACGAAGGCGACACTCAGCAGAGCAGGGTGGCCATCCACCACGTGGGATGAAGCCAAGACCGCCGCCGACAAGGCACAGCTGAAATACTGTGTCATCTGGCACTGCGAGAAGAAGGTGGAGGTCACCACGTGGAAGTGATGTCGGCCTCTATCAAGACCCTAGTGGCGCTCCGCGAACGCTGGCCCGCCGTATCGCTGGCCCTGGCCCTGACGGCACTGTCCGTACTGCTACCGCTGGCCCCGGCCCAGGCCGTCGGCCCCACTTCCGTAGACGTGAATCCGGGTAGCGTCGCCATAGACGTCGGCAGCTCCACCACCTTGACAGTGACAGTAGCCGCCGGCTCATCAACCAGCGGACTATATGCGGCGAACCTCCATCTCAGTTTCGACGGTGCCTTGCTGGATGTGACGAATGTGAGCATCGGCCCGTTGCTGCAAGGCAACGGCCAGGAGGACACTGCGGGTGGCTTCTTCAAGAACGTGACGACCGACAATTCCGCAGGTAGTGTCACCGTTGGCGTCACGCTGCTCAACCCTGCCGCACCCGTCACCACGCCAGGCACACTGGTGCAGGTCACCGTGTTGTGCCTGGCTGCCAGCACCAGCGCTGTCTCTTTTTCGACCCTCGTTCTCTCGGACCAGGCAGGTTCTGCCATCACTGTCACCGGCACGGACGGTTCCGTGACGTGTAACTCAGTGGCGACACCGACTCCAACGCCCGTTCCCTCGCTATCGCATTGGGGTCTGATCTTAGTGACCATGCTTCTCGCGGGGCTGCTCTATTTGAGGCTGCGCCGGACTGGGTCTCAAGCGTCTAGCTAGGCTCGCCAACTTGCCAAAAGGCCAGAAGCGGCTAGTAGATAGTAATAGGCCAAAGAACTCCTTGAGCCATGGCGCAATATCGGGCCCCAGAGTGTTCTAGGAGTGTCGTGATGGACTCACAAGTGCTAATATCTGTGAAACGGTGGAGTGTGATAGGCTGGATTCTGCCCATCACCACAGATGTGAGAGTTCGATAAAGTCGGAACTCAATAAAAAGGTTTTTCTTCCAGGCGGTACAGTCACTGTCCATTTTGGCAATTGCCGCATGTACCGCAGGGTCCACGCCTACACCCTCCTCCAGTCCCGGGCGAACCCAGGGGCCAATCTCAACTTCGGTCCTGACGCCTACCGCGACCATGACATCGGCTGCCAATGCGACTCCGATTTTGACCACCCCGACAATACCAAGCCGTACCTCTAATAGTGATATCAGCTATGACCGTCGGACCCCATTCGTGCCTCTGGACAACCCGGTGCTTCTGTCAGGCAGGGAGGCCGACTATCTACGAGATGACGACCTTGTCCTTGGTCTAGAATGGGGGAATGTGTCTCATGCATACCCCGTCCGAATGCTGAGATTCCACCACATTGTGAACGATTCCATAGCCGGCCGACCGTTCCTCATCACTTATTGAATCAAGTGCAGTACCGGGGTCGGGTTCGACCCCGAGGTGGACGGCCGTTACCTCACCTTTGAAGTCTTCGGCTTGCTGAAGGGAGTGCTGACCATGATTGACAGAGAAACGGGAAGCGTGTGGACCCACCTGGATGGCAAGGCCATTACGGGGCGACTGCAGGGGTCGCGCATGGCGATGCTGCCCTTGGTTCACATTACATGGGAGGAGTGGAAAGCCTCTCATCCCGACACGATGGTGCTGTCACCGGAGACGCCGTTCCAGAACAGATACGGCCCCGTACGTATTGGGGTCTTTAACCAACGAGAGGCCGAGTTTGGGGACGGCCGGCTGGCTGCCAATGTCCTGGTGGTAGGTGTGGATCTAGACGGACAGTTCAAAGGGTATCCCCTGGAAGAGCTCCGCAATGTGGGTGGAGTGGTGAACGATACGCTGGCTGGCCAGCCGATTGTTGTGATCTATGACAATGTTGCGCAGGTGGGGCTAGCTTATTCCAGGGTATTGGGTGACAAAGTTCTTGATTTTGTCAAGTCTGGTGGGCCTGAGTTGACGGTAGGCAGTACCGTCTTCGAGTTGTGGCTGGGGCTGGGAGACTCGCCAAGGTCTGCTACCGCACGAGTATGACAGGACGGCACGGGTGGTGGCAATGCCGCCAGCTATTGCGCTGTAGTGCGCACTAATGCGTTTGAGTATTGACTTTTGAGGATGAGTGAGCTATAAGTAGTGGCGTCAGGTGCCTTTATGAGCCGCAAACGTATCAAAATCAGCGTTCTACTGGACTCTAAGGAGTTCGACCGATTTGACGCCTACTGCCAAGAGAGAGGCTTCAAGAAGAGCACGCTGATAGCTCGGCTAATCCGGGACCATCTTGACGAGAGCGTGTTTGATAGCCAATCCAAGCAGCCAACGAACCAGGATAGGACCCCATGATATTAGGCACCTCTCTCTCGGACGAGCTACGTACCGCACTAGACCAGTTTCATAGCATAGACTGGACGTTCGAGCAGTCCAAGACGAATTTTGGCCTGCACAGCATTCATCCATACCCCGCGAGATTCGTCCCCCAAATCCCTCGCAACCTAATACACCTATTCCAACCTGTCGCCAATGGACCGGTGCTTGATCCCTTTTGTGGGTCTGGCACAACCCTCGTTGAGTCTCAGGCGACGGGTATCGCGTCGTTCGGGATCGATCTCAACCCAATCGCTGCCCTTATCTCTAACGTCAAGACCAACCCTCCTCACCAGGAAATCGGCCTCACCGCCTCTCGGCTTGCAGAGGTAGCAAAAGCTTCCCCAGATGACACATCCCCAAACATTCCTCGCTTGGCTCATTGGTTCAGCCACGGTGCCACTCTAGCCCTGACTAAGTTAACCGGGGTGCTGCGCGATGTCTCCGACCCCAGGGTTCACGATGCCTTGCGGGTTGCACTATCACGAATCATTGTTCGGGTTTCGCGTCAAGACAGCGATACCCGCTATGCTGCGGTTGACCGTTCCGTTGACGAGGCCGATGTCTACCAGCTATTTGTGGAGTCAGCAAGAACTCTCGACGACGTCTTCAAGATGGAGCATTCCAATATGTTCCGTCAATGGGCGCCGAGCGGGGTGCTTGTCAAGGATGTCCTCACCGTTGAACCCCATGAATTGCCTTATCAGTTCGGACTTATCATTACGTCCCCGCCATATCCGAACGCTTACGAATACTGGCTATATCACAAGTACCGCATGTACTGGCTGGGAGAGGATCCAATAGTGGTTCGCAACGCCGAGATTGGGGCACGACCAAACTATTTCAGGCGAAACCCGGAAACTCCAGCCGACTTCCGCAGGCAGATGGCCCACTGCTTTGGGCTCTTCCGGCAGGTCACGCTACCCCATGCGGTGATATGTATGATCATAGGGCGTTCGGTCATAAAGGGGATAGTTATTGACAACGCCGAGCTCTTACGTTCTGCCGCGGGCGAGCACGGATTCCAGCACCTGGCATCGGCCACCCGGCGAATCCCCACGACCAGGAAGGCATTCAACCCGGCGCACGGCACCATTAATGCCGAGAGTCTCTTGGTCTTCCGGCGGCAAGAATCATGAACAGTGTCGAGCTCAAGTTTCACGATTACCGATACTTGCCTTATGAGCTTCGCCTTGCAGAGTTGGAAGTTGGGCAGGTTCTTGGGGCTGAGCCGGAGCGAGTCAATGGCTCACTGTACGTCGAAACGGCAAACGGCGTCGCCCCTAGCGATTTGGACCGGCTGACCTATTTTCGACATGCCATCGTAGCAGGTAAGTCTGCGGTGGTTCCGCAGCAGGCTCGACTTGAGGCCAGTGCCACCAAGCACGGGGACCCAAGTCAGTTGCGCCGTCAGCGCACACGGTACTCCGCTCACGGACTGCACGAATACCGGGGCAAGTTTAACCCTCAAATGGTTAGAACGGTTACAAACATCCTGGGATTGAATGTCGGTGACCGGGTTTGGGACCCCTTTTGCGGCAGCGGCACAGTGCTATTGGAAGCCCGGCATCAGGGCTTCAATGCCATTGGCGTGGACCTCAATCCTCTGGCGGTCGCCATCGCAAACGCAAAGCTGTCGGCTATAGGAGCTAGTCCAAGTTCTCTCGAGCATTCCGCCCGCTTGTTAGCTGAGCGAGTTCAGGCACGGGCGGCTTGGATGGCGGAAGGCGTGCCGGATGAGGTGGCAATCTCGGGGAGCCTCGGCAGGCATTGGCTAGAGCGGTTCCCATGCTCGGAGTATCTTGTACGTTGGTTCCCGCTTCCCGTACTAGCACAGTTGCTAACCATTCTCGACTCAATCGACGAGATGGTGCCGCTTTGCCTTCGTGAAGTGTTCCGCGTCGTTCTTAGCGATATTGTACGGGACGTGTCTTGGCAGGATCCTGGCGACCTGCGTATCCGTCGGCGGAGGAACCCGGCTCCGAACTACCCCGTCACAGAAGCATTCATCACCGCAGTGCATTCTCGTGTCGATGCCGTGCTGGCTGCGCAGAAGCATATCTCACCCTACCGGGGATGGCAATCAGCATTCCTGGGCGACAGTGGTGAAATCAGCTCAATAGACGGAACCGCGCAAAGATTCCTTGAAGAGGGGGTCAGTTGCATCCTCAGCAGCCCGCCGTATGCTACAGCCCTACCGTACATTGACACTCAACGGCTAAGCATCGCCCTCTTTGGCTTGGCCACGGTTCAGGAGATTCGCCAACTTGATGGCGCACTCGTTGGCAGCAGAGAAATTTCGACACGCGAGCGCCTTGTCCTTGAAGAATCCATTAGGGACAACAGGGCCAACGTGTCTGAAGAGGTGTGGACGTTGTGCAAAGCGTTGCAGGAAGCCTACGACCCGGAGCGTGACGGCTTCCGGCGTCAAAACACTCCAGCAGTCGTCTACCGCTACTTTGCTGGAATGACGCGAGTGATGGCGATGGCAGAAAGGTACTTGCGGAAGGGGGGTTGGCTGGCTTTTATCGTCGGTCCGAACCGTACGTCGCTGGGGGGAGTCAAGTTCCTGATCGATACTCCAGCTTTGCTAGCCGCTACCGGAAGCCACGTGGGACTACAATTCCGCGAAATGTATGAACTGAACGCTTACAGCCGTTACGATGTCCACAGCCGGAACTCTATCCGCGAAGAACGTCTTCTTGTCATGCAGCGGCCGTGAGTTCCCGCCTATCATCGAGCCAGCCAAATGTATCATGAGTCATGGCCCGTACCCATAGCGGTGGCGCGGTCTATCCTGAGTCACATATGGCAAGTAATCATCGTATCCCGCGTCCTGTTTGGTGAGAAGCTGGACGAAGAAAGTGTGGGTTCTGCCCACGGGCAATCGTTCAAGTACGACCAAGGACGTTGTGTCAAAGCTATTCGGTGTAGCGTTGACCAGCGTCGCTCTAGGGCCGATTCTCAACCGATGCTCTGCGGCATGTCCAGGTCGTTCCTCGCGAAACCAAAGAGAGATTTCCACATCAACTCCCTCATTTCCAGTCAAGGAAGACCGAAGAGAGCCTGTCACCTGCCATTCGAGCCTCGGAAGCGTCCGGACAATGTTCGCGTACCGATCCGGCCAACCCCAGAAGGCTGGCCGTGCATTTCGGGCGGTCACGCCTATATCCCATTCGGCGGTACCCGGCGTTATGCCCTGTAGCTTGTTCACATCGTTTCCAGTCAGAGTGCGAACGTAGAATTGTTCCGTTGGGTCAAAGACACCGAGTGCTTGGCCGTCTCTGCGCGCTGGCTCGACACCAGCACCTTCTTCGTCCATCCCTCCAAAGGTCACTAGCAACGGCGGTAGCACGAACGGCGGAAGGGGAGGAGGAGGGGCTTCGGGACGCTGTCTGCGTTCACCTCGTCGAGCGACTTCACTGTTGTCTCTGCGACGCTTCCGTGCCAGCGTTACCTCAGTTGATATATAGCGGTCTTCCAGAAGCTGTCTAATTCGCTCGTCATCCGTGAGTTGCTCACAGAAAGGCGAAACCTGCAAACCAGCAACCTCTTGGACAACCGAATCATAGGTCGTCCTATCCCCTTCTTGGTCAAACGGTCGTAGCTCTAACGCTAGGTTCCCCTCGATGTTCTGGAAGAGACCGCCGCCGGTCAGGTTCGACGAACCTACCAAAAGGGCTGCATCCAAAGGTGGACTTTGCCCATCGTCGAAGAGGTAGACCTTCGGATGGAATGTTTGGAGATGGTGCTTGTGGTAGACAAAGACTCTCCGAGATATGGATCGAAGGAGCGCGAGTGCTTCGGCAGAAGTACCGCGGTTTGCCATCCCTACTACGACATCAACGTTGCGCAAGCTCTCGCCTAGCGCCGAATAGAGGAGACCCACACCAGAACGGCGCGCCCAGGCAACGACTATAACTCCGTTGCGAAGTTCAAACCGCCTCGGCACTTCCTTTAGAAAGCTATACGCTGACTGGCTTGGGCCAAGAATAAATGTCACCGGCTTCTCACTATCTGTGGTATTGGCCTCTTGACATGGAAGGCCACCGACCTGAGAACCTTCGCAGAGTCTAGGAGTTGGGAAGCTCTTCAGGGTGCGACTGTCCCAACAGACGGCTTTCGACTTCGCGGATGATGCTGCACGGGTCTACGCTCAAGGCATGACATACCATGACGAACTCTAAGACGTCCAATCGCCGCTCCCCACGTTCGTACTTGGAGACGAATGATTGGGGTCTGTTGATCCGAGTGGACAGGTCCTGCTGCGTCAACTCGGCTTCTCTGCGGGCCGAGACCAGCCGCTGTAGGAACACCTGGTATTCGTCCGTAAAGATCGACTTCAAAACCGCCTCGCCCAATCGGGTACTTGAGATACATGATATAACCCGTTTTGGAATATCCCAAAACAGGTTATCCTTTGGTGAGGGCCGATGACATGAGGTAGGCCGCGAGTATAGGTCAGTGCGAGTACGACTGCGGCCTATGGTCGGACGAGGCGATACGCTACGTGTTCGTTGACCTGGTCGCATTCCGGGCAACAGAAGAGACCGCATACATGGGCTGACGGTATGGCCTGAACGCAAAAGGGCCTCCCCCTTTTCATCCCGGTCTACCGTCCCGCGCCGACTGGCTCCGTCTCCCGCCTGCGGTCCTTCGCTTCGCTGGCTCCTCGGCCATGAACTCTGCCCAGGAGAACAGCGACTGCTGTGGCTCCGGGTTAAGCGTGCCGTGGCCCGCCCTACCACAAAACCTCTTCGTACACAATGGCTTGCAAGGCATTACATACGTCGTTTTTCCCGTTCACAATGGGATGTTGGGCTACAGCCGACGGGAGCAGTCGATTGATTGTCACGGAGCCACAAGGGCGGACATTGAACGGCACGGCACAAGCCGAGTCGGATCTGCAGAGGGCGATCCGGGACTACGTGCGCGCTTACGTGTGGCGGCATGGGCGGCGGAAGACCGCCGAGGACCTCGGCGTGTCCCGCCACACCCTCTGGCGATTCCTCGAACGGGGCCACGTGGGGCGCGCCGTGCCGTCCGTTGTCCTGAACGCCGTCGGCGGGAACGCCAGAGCGATTGAGGCGGCCACGCTGGAAATCATCATCGATTTAGAGGGCCTGCGGCCTGACCCGGCCCTACGCCCCCTGCGCGAGGGTCTTGAGGAAGCGCTCCTGCTGCTGTGCGCCACGCCCCTGGCCACCGTGGATGAGCTGTCCCGCTTCGGCCGCGTTCCCGCCTCCACCCTGCGCGACCGGCTGGGGAAGCTGACCGATCGGGGTCTTGTGGACTCCGTGCCGCACCACCTGGGCAGCCTGGGGCCGCACCCCAAGCGCCGCTACTTCCCCACGGAGCGGGGCATCGTCGCCGGGGGGAGGATCGAGCACGGCACGGAGCGCTTCCTCAGCGAGTATCCGGTGTCCCGCCGGTGGTTCCGGCTGCTGGCCGAACGGCTGGACGCCGTGGCCGTGCTCTACGGCGTCGCCGCCATGATCGCCGACGCCGACCCCCACAAAGACCCCGTGCGCGTGGACCACTACCGCAGCGGCCCCTATGACATGCTCCTCACCCTGTCCGGGGGCCGCTCCATCGGCCTGATTCGCCAGGGAGCGACGCTGCCCACGTCCAACCTGCGCTACCGCCTCAGGAGCGTCGAGCGGCTGACCAGCGGAGACAGGCCCTCCGTCACCCTGGTGCTGACCCACGCAGACCAGGCCACCCGCAGAGCCATTCGCTCATTGGGAGACCCGTCGGAGCACCGCAGCACCTTGGTGACGACAGAGGGGGAGCTTCTGGCCGGAGACCACACGGGAGCCGTCTGGCAGCAGTGCGGGAGCGGCCTGAGCGAGAACCTGCCCGTGCGCATCGACGCCGACACGTCCCTGGCAGGCATCCTGGCTTGGATGGAGCGTCTGCTGGACTCGTCCCACTCCTTCCATCGAGACAGGCCGAAGGCAAACCCCGACGACCTGTACCCCTCCAGCGTGAAGGCCGCCATGCCGGAGCCTAAGAAGCAGCTCACACCGGCCCTCTCCGTGCAGCTGGCCCGCGCGGAGAAGGACGCCCTCGACCTGCTGGACGCCTGGCCCCTGTGCGCCCGCGAGCAGCTCGCGGAACTCATGGGCGGCGTCACCCTGCGCCGGGTCAACCAGGTGATTCGTTCCCTCCGTGAACACGACCTGGTGCGAGAGGATGACTCCCTGCTCATGCTCACCGACGAGGGGTTGACATGCATGGCCCGCAGGGACCGGGCCGCCGTCGGGCTCACCCTCGACAGGTGGAGCGCAGAGCCTTCCTACTCCACCCCTTCCGTCTACGCAGGGACCGCTCTCCGCGCCCTGGCATCCCAGACACGCCACCATGCTGGCGTCGTTGGCTTTGCCGCCGCCCTGTCCGCCGAGGTCGCCCGCTCCCCGGACCACGACCTGTTCGACCTCCTGCCCACGTCCCGCTCCAGCATCGGCTACCGCTACGACTGGACCACCTACGCGATCCACCCCGACGCCTCCTTCACCCTGGAGTACAAAGGCCGGTGGCGTCCGTTCCTGCTGGAGTTCGAGCGTAGGGCCACCACGCCGAAGCGCATACCCAAGCGCCTGAAGTCGTATCGCCGCTACTTCCTGAGCGACTGGGCTGAGCGCGACCACGGGGGACGCCCACCCCATGTGCTCTTCGTCTTCGAGTCCCCCTCCAGCGAGTCCGCCTTCCTCGACATCGCCGACACGGTGAAGGGGGTGCCCATCATCACCTCCAACACGGACACCCTTACGGAACACGGGATCCTGGGCGACGCATGGATGCTTCCGCCGCCCCATTCCCTCGACAGAAGGCCGCTGTCCCTGACGTATCAGGTTGCACAATGACCACTGCCGCCGTTCCCGATACTTCCAGTAGGGGCTGTCCCAGCAGCCATGCTGGGACAACTTTGCAGCAACTTGCAGCCCTCATCCCCCCTTACGCCCTCACGAGTACAATTTGGTGCAGAGCTGACAGGTCAGGCTTCATCGTTGACACGACACACGCCGCCCATTCCTATGACCCGTCAGCTACGGCTTATAGCTACGCAGCCCTGCCCACACCCCTCACCCAACGGAGGCCGAACTCCTCGCAACATGCCGCCATCTTGTCACCGGCGCCGTTCGCAGGACTTCCTATAGGGGACAAAGGGGCATTCACGGCACTTACCGTGTCAGCCCCCAACAGGCCGGAAGGAGACAATTTGTTGCAGAACTCGGACTCCCTCAGCGCCGCCCCGATGCCGATGCCCGTCGCAGGATTCGCACGCCACGGACGCCCTGATGCGGGTGACGTGTCACCATTTTCGGCGTCCACAGGGCTGTGGAACGGCCCCTGGTCAGCGGTTGAAGGTTGGGCATCTGATGGTGTATAGTAAGACTCAGTGCTATTTCGACAAACAACAAGAGAAACCATGCCCCCAAAGTTGAGGAACACTGACACCATCACCTTCTCCCTCCCACCGGAGATGGCCCAAAATCTGCGGCAGGTGGTCAAGGAGGAGGACCGCACCGTGAGCGAGCTGCTGCGCGAGGCCATCCGCCTGTACATGGAGGAAAGGGAGTGGCGTAGACGGGAGCGACTGGAAAGACTGCGAACCCGACAGACGGGACACGACCAGACAGAAGGAGGAGAGGCTGATGAATGACCTACTTGATCTGATACCGGCGGCCCTCTACGCCAGGGTCTCCAGCGACCGCCAGGACGTGGACCTGTCGGTGGCGGCCCAGCTACGAGCGCTCAGGGACTATGCCGAGAGGAACGGCTACCTGGTCGCTCGTGAATACGTGGACGAGGCCGAGAGCGGACGCACCGCCAACCGGCCCCAGTTCCGAAGGATGCTGGATGAGGCCGCCAAGCCGGAGGCTCCCTTCAAGGAGATTCTCGTTTGGAAGTTCTCAAGGTTTACCCGGAAGCGGGAGCACGCTGTGGCCTTTAAGTCGATGCTCAGACGCAAGGGAGTCCGCGTCGTCTCCATCACCGAGCACGCCGACGACTCCCCCACCGGCAAGCTCATGGAGGCCATCATCGAGTCTGTCGATGAATTTTACTCGGAGAATCTTGCCCAAGAAGTCGTCCGAGGGATGCGGGAGGCCGCGTCTCGAGGCTTCTGGGTCGCCAGCAGAGTGCCCTACGGCTACCGCAAGCTCATGGTGCAGGACGGGGCCAAGAAGCGCCCCACCCTGGAACCCGACCCCGCCACCGCTCCCGTGGTGGAGCGCATCTTCAACATGGCCGAGTCGGGCAGAGGAATCCTGGACATCACCCGCACTCTCAATGACGAGGGTATCGCCAACCCCACCGGCAGGCTCTGGTCCAAGAACGGCGTCCATATCATCCTCCGAAACGAGTTGTACACGGGGACTTTGGTCTGGGGCGCCGCCGCCAAGGACAAGGCAGACCCGGTGCGGGTGGAGAAGGCCTTCCCCGCCATCATCTCCAAGACCAGGTTCTGCCGAGTGAACCGGAAGTTGCG